>NZ_JARACS010000001.1:0-847175 GCF_028765525.1 Aliivibrio sp. S2TY2
TCACACCTTGCGGCGCCAGAACCTAAATCTGGTGCGTCTACCAATTCCGCCACGTCCGCGTTCTACTGTTTGATTATTAAGGACTGATAGTCACTTAATCTACAAAGAGTAGTTATTCTATATTTTAATTGACGATTGGTAAATCAATTAAAAGTTGTATGGTGGCTACTACGGGATTTGAACCTGTGACCCCATCATTATGAGTGATGTGCTCTAACCAGCTGAGCTAAGTAGCCAAATTGTTTATTTATTTCTAACTCGTCTCTCTTCCGTCTTATCGGTGAGGACGGAGCGCATTATGCGTATCAGAGGCTTATGCGTCAACACTTTTTTGAAAAAAATATGAAATCTTTGATTGTTCGAACGGAATTTAATCAAAGCGTACTTTTTATATGCAAATAAGAGTGAATAAGAGCAAAAGAATAGGGATAAGAGTTGAAAACAAGAAGTGGTACTGATGAGCAGTGAGAAGAATAATAGCTTTTAACTGTTTGAAATATAGACAAGTAATAAAAAGGCCAGCAAATTTGCTGGCCTTTTTTATTATACGTTGAAGCGGAAATGCACTACATCACCATCTTTAACGATGTAATCTTTTCCTTCTAGGCGCCATTTGCCGGCTTCTTTAGCGCCGCTCTCGCCACTAAATTCAATAAAGTTATCATAGCCAACAACTTCTGCACGGATAAAGCCTTTTTCAAAGTCTGTGTGGATCTTACCTGCAGCTTGTGGTGCAGTTGCTCCTACTGGGATAGTCCAAGCGCGAACTTCTTTTACACCCGCAGTGAAATACGTTTGTAGAGTTAGTAGTTCGTAACCAGAGCGGATCACTCGGTTTAGGCCTGGTTCTTCGATGCCCATATCAGCAAGGAATTCTTCGCGATCTTCATCATCTAGTTCAGAAAGCTCAGATTCAATAGCTGCACATACTGGAACAACTACGTTGTTTTCTTTTTCTGCGTATTCACGAACCATATCTAGGAATGGGTTGTTTTCAAAACCATCTTCACTAACGTTAGCAATATACATTGTTGGTTTTAGTGTTAAGAAATTCAGGTAAGAAACAGCTGCGATTTCTTCTTTTGCTAGTTCAACAGTGCGAGCCATTCCACCTTCTGTGAATACAGGCAGCAGTTTTTCAAGTACTGAGATTTCAAACTTAGCGTCTTTATCGCCACCTTTTGCTTTCTTCGTTTGACGGAAGATTGCACGTTCACATGAATCTAAATCAGCTAGAGCAAGCTCAAGGTTGATGATCTCGATATCTTCAATCGGTGAGATTTTACCAGCTACGTGAATGATGTTTTCATTTTCAAAACAACGAACAACATGGCCAATAGCGTCTGTTTCACGGATGTTTGCTAGGAATTTATTACCTAGACCTTCACCTTTAGATGCACCAGCTACAAGACCTGCGATATCAACGAATTCCATTGTCGTTGGAAGAATACGCTCTGGATTTACGATTTTAGCTAATGCGTCTAAACGTAGATCTGGAACAGGAACCACACCTGTGTTTGGTTCAATTGTACAGAAAGGGAAGTTTGCCGCTTCAATTCCCGCTTTAGTTAGTGCGTTAAACAGTGTTGACTTACCAACGTTTGGAAGACCAACGATTCCGCATTTAAAACCCATGATGTAAACCTTATCTGTGTTATTCAGCTTTGAATGTGTGTAAACGATTTTGTGCTTTACTTAATCCATCTTTAAGCAAGATATCTAAACAGCGTGTAGATTCATCTACAGCAGCATCGATTAACTCTTGCTCTTTGGTAGGCGCTTTTCCTAAAACAAAACCGGCAACTTTATCTTTGTGGCCAGGGTGGCCAATACCAATACGGAGTCGATAGAACTCTTTCGTATTGGCTAATTTAGTAATGGTATCTCGTAAGCCATTATGACCTCCGTGACCACCACCTTTTTTGAATTTTGCTACCCCAGGAGGGAGATCTAGCTCATCATGAGCAACTAAAATCTCTTCTGGTTTTATTTGGTAAAACTTAGCTAATGAAGCAATCGCTTTACCTGATAAATTCATAAATGTTGTTGGGATTAATAAGCGAAGATCTTGGCCATTGCTTTGGATCCTACCTGTTAACCCGAAAAACTTAGCTTCTTCTCGCAGTGAAACGTTGTGCATACGAGCTAGCTCTTCGACGACCCATGCCCCTGCATTATGGCGAGTTCTTTTATACTCAAGACCAGGGTTTGCTAGTCCAACAAGAAGTTTGATTTGATTACTCAAAGGCTTATCTCTCTATTTGGATACCAATATCATTAATAAACTTATTCGTATAAAAGAAACGAAAGAAAATTAATGGTATTAGTATGTCCCATTAAAAAGGCGCGCCATATTAACACAAGAAATCCAAATACAAAAACGCCCCGCATATAGCAGGGCGTTTGAATAGATTTTTGTTTGATTAGTGATCAAACATTGCAGAGATTGACTCTTCATTGCTGATACGACGAATCGCTTCAGCTAGCATGCGAGAAAGGCTTAGTTCAGTTACTTTGCCTGTTGCTGCCATTTCTTTAGATAGAGTAATCGAGTCAGTAACCACAACTTGGTCTAATACCGAGTTTGCAATGTTTTCTGCTGCTGAACCAGAGAATACAGCGTGAGTTGCATAAGCAAATACACGTTTAGCACCGCGTTCTTTAAGTGCTTCAGCTGCTTTACATAATGTACCGCCAGTATCGATCATGTCATCAACGATAACACAGTCACGACCGTCAACATCACCAATAAGGTTCATTACTTCTGATACGTTTGCACGTGGACGACGTTTATCAACGATAGCGATATCAACATCACCTAATGCTTTTGCTGTTGCGCGAGCACGAACAACACCACCTAGATCAGGAGAAACAACAACTGGATTTTCTAGACCACGAGTGCGCATGTCATCAAGCAGTACAGGAGTACCGAAGATGTTGTCTACTGGTACGTCGAAGAAACCTTGAATTTGTTCAGCGTGAAGGTCGATAGTTAAAACGCGGTCAACACCAACGTTTGAAAGCATATCAGCAATAACTTTTGCAGTGATTGGTACACGAGCAGAACGTACGCGACGATCTTGACGAGCATAACCAAAGTATGGGATTACCGCAGTGATACGGCCAGCAGAAGCACGACGAAGTGCGTCGATCATTACTACTAATTCCATGATGTTGTCATTAGTAGGGGCACATGTAGATTGAATGATGAAAACATCACTACCACGTACATTCTCGTTAATTTGAACAGCTACTTCGCCGTCAGAAAAACGATCGACAGTAGCGTCACCAAGTGAAATGTATAGTCGATCAGCGATACGTTGCGCTAGTTCAGGAGTTGCATTACCAGCAAATAGCTTCATGTCAGGCACGGTGGAAACCTCAGGGTTGCGTCCAAATTGTGAGAATTTTATATTTTGCATAATGATTTATACTCTTCCAGTTTGTGGTTGAGTGGCGAAGTATTCATACCTCGAGTGATAAATCCGGTTGCATTATCAGGGATTAAGGAATAAACCTCTTGTGCTTCTTTTTCGCTGTTAAATTCAGCAAAAACACAAGCGCCTGTTCCGGTTAATCTTGATGGCGCATATTCTAACAGCCATGAAAGTTGGTAATCAACCTCTGGATACACACTTCTGACAATTTTTTCGCAATCGTTTTCGTATGGAGCGTCTAAAAGTGCATTAAGTGACTGTTTTGGTGTATTTCTAATCAAATCAGGGTGGGTGAAGACATCAACGGTTGCAATGCTTACGTTTGGCTTAATTAATACGTACCATAACTCTTTAGGGTTGGCTGGTTGTAATTTCTCGCCAACACCTTCTGCAAATGCAGAAAAACCGTGAACAAAGATAGGGACGTCTGCCCCCAATCTTACGCCCAACTCACTAAGCGCATTGTTGGGCAAATTCAACTGCCAAAGGAAATTCAAAGCAACTAAAACCGTTGCAGCATTAGAAGAACCACCACCAATACCTCCTCCCATAGGAAGTACTTTTTCTATTTCGATATGAGCACCGAGCACGGATGAAGTATGCTGCTGGAGAAGAGTTGCTGCTTTCCAGATCAAATTATCTTCTGTTTTAACTCCCGGGATATCTGGAGATAAGGTGATTTTACCGGTCTTATTAGGCGTAATAGTTAGGTAGTCACATAAATCGATGAACTGAAATAGAGTTTGAAGTTCATGATAGCCATTTTCTTGTTGGCCATTAATATAAAGAAATAAGTTGAGTTTCGCAGGAGAAGGCCAGCGAGTAGAGGTATTTATCATTGAGTAATTTTTTATCATTGAGAAACAATCCAATTTGAAGCAATGATTTTAATTGTGGTGTTTTGTTGAGTAAGCGTCATTGAATTTGGCAATAGGAGCTGTTCATTATCGCTATAGCTGTTATAGCGTAGATGCCAGTTAGTTTGTCCAACCTGCTTTGATAAGTGCTCTATGGTATTTAATTCATTTAATTGAAAGTCATCAGCTGCGGTAGGTAATCCTTTTATCCAATCACCAAGATAAGCAATCGGCATATTAAGACCTGTGAGACCGTAGATAAGTCGCCCAGGGTCTGTACCTTCAAAAGTTTGGTCATCTCCCGTTTCTACAATGGTATTGCCTTGATTCATTGAAACTTTGAGAACCGTTTGGCCTAAAAATGTGGTTAATAACAGCTCACTATTGTCTTGGTTTTGAGTCCATTGGAAATTTAAGCTATGACGTTGTTCTGGGGATTTATAGCCAATTTTTCCAGTGACTTTATACTCATTTATTTCTTGTAGTTTAGTTTGATGTTTATTCCAATTAGTCGATTGTTGTGGCGTTAAAGGAACACTAGAACAAGCACTCAGAAAAAGAGTAAAGATAAGAACAACTAATGGAAAGCGAGTAAAATGAGGAAGCGTCATTAAAAATCTCATGTTTAATCTAAAGTAGGTATCAGATTGTAGCAAATTGTTTGAATATTTGGATACAAATAGTGCTTATTGCTCACTAATTTCTCTCCTGATAGCCCCTATGCCTTTTAAAATTGGGCGGCATCAAGTAAAATCCGCCCTTGTTATTTTTTTATTGGTCTGTTTGCCGAATGTCATTGCTTGTTATTGGAATCAATCATACATCAGCCTCAGTTGATTTACGTGAGAGAGTTGCTTTCTCTCCAGATAAATTAACTAGAGCATTAGATGAACTAAAAAACAGTGATGCGATTCAAAGCGGCGTGATTCTATCGACTTGCAATCGAACTGAAATCTATTGCGAAGTGAAAATGGGGATCAGTAGTGGCTATGTTATTAACTGGTTAGCTGAATTTCACGATGTTTCTTTAGAGCTGTTGATGCCAAGCATCTATGTTTATGAAGAACAAGCGGCGGTAAAACATTTAATGCGTGTTTCTTGTGGCTTAGATTCATTAGTATTAGGTGAGCCACAGATTTTAGGTCAAGTAAAAAAAGCCTTCGCTGATGCGCGTGAGCGTAATGCAGTAGAGGGGACTATTGAAAAACTATTTCAAAGTGATTTTTCTGTAGCCAAACGGGTCAGAACAGAAACTAATATTGGCGGTAATGCGGTATCTGTTGCTTATGCCGCTTGTATTTTAGCTCGTCAAATTTTCGAATCCCTTGCTGAGTCAACGGTCCTTTTGGTTGGGGCAGGCGAAACCATTGAGTTAGTTGCTAAGCATTTAGATGCTGCCGGTTGTAAAAAATTGATTGTTGCTAACCGAACTCGCGAAAGAGCTATGGGGCTTGCAGAGCAATTTAATGCGGATGTTATTAGTCTTCCAGAAATCCCAGAACATTTATCAAAAGCCGATATTATTATCAGCTCTACCGCTAGCCCATTGCCAATTATTGGTAAAGGGATGGTTGAAAGCGCTTTAAAGCAACGCAAACATCAGCCAATGTTGTTTGTCGATATTGCGGTCCCTCGTGATATTGAGGGAGAAGTGGCTGAGTTAAATGATGCCTATCTGTATTCTGTTGATGATCTTAAGTCGATCATCGATCACAACATTGAGCAACGAAAAATTGAAGCGATTCAAGCCGAAGCTATTGTCAGTGAAGAAAGTGCAAGCTTCATGACTTGGATCCGCTCGCGTCAAGCTGTTAAAAGTATTCGTGAATACCGTGATAATTCAGAAGCGATTCGAACTGAGCTATTGCAAAAAAGTATTCAAGCGCTCGCTTCTGGTCAAAATGCAGAAAAAGTTTTGGCAGAATTAAGTAATAAATTAACCAATAAACTCATTCATGCACCAACACTTGCTATGCAGAAGGCCGCCAAAAATGGTGAGTCAGAAAAACTTACTGTGATACGTCAAAGTATTGGTCTAGACAACTAAGTGTAGCATTCGCTACCAACATAAAGAAAAGAATAAATACTATTATGAAAGCATCAATTCGAGTAAAACTAGAAACGCTGGTTGAGCGTTATGAAGAAGTTCAGCATTTATTAGGTGATCCAGGCGTTATTGGTGATCAAAATAAATTCCGAGCTTTATCGCGTGAATATTCTCAACTAGAAGAAGTAACACAGTGCTTCCAAGCGTACGAACAAGCTCAAGAAGATTTAGTTGCTGCTGAAGAAATGGCGCAAGAAGATGATGCTGAAATGCGCGAAATGGCGCAAGAAGAGATTAAAGAAGCTAAGGAAGCTATTGAGCGCCTTACTGATGAGTTGCAAGTGCTTTTATTACCAAAAGATCCAAACGATGAACGTAACTGTTTCTTAGAAATTCGTGCGGGTGCGGGTGGTGATGAAGCCGGTATATTTGCTGGTAACCTTTTCCGCATGTATTCACGTTTTGCAGAGAAAAAGGGCTGGCGCATCGAAGTCATGAGCTCGAATGTTTCTGAGCAAGGTGGCTTTAAAGAAATGATTGCAAAAGTAAGCGGTGATGGCGCTTATGGCGTACTGAAATTTGAATCAGGTGGTCACCGTGTGCAACGTGTACCAGAAACTGAATCTCAAGGTCGTGTACATACCTCAGCATGTACTGTTGCTGTAATGGCTGAAATTCCAGAAGCGGATCTTCCTGAAATCAAAGCAGCAGATTTAAAAATTGATACCTTCCGTGCATCAGGCGCGGGTGGTCAGCACGTTAACACCACTGATTCAGCAATCCGTATTACTCACTTACCAACAGGTACGGTTGTTGAGTGTCAGGATGAGCGTTCACAACATAAAAACAAAGCAAAAGCGATGTCGGTTCTGGCAGCTCGTATTATTCAAGCTGAACAAGCTCGTCGTGCTGAAGCAGTATCTGATACGCGTCGTAACTTATTAGGTTCTGGTGACCGTTCTGATCGTATTCGTACTTACAACTACCCACAAGGTCGTGTTTCTGATCACCGTATCAACTTAACTATCTACCGCTTAAACGAAGTGCTAGAAGGTGACTTAGCTTCGCTGATTGAACCTGTTGTTCTGGAGTATCAAGCAGACCAACTTGCTGCATTAGCTGAAAATAACTAATGAGCTTATCTATTGAAGCGTTGCTGAAACGCTCAATTCAATCATTAGTACTTGAGGGGAGTGATTCCCCTCAAGTTGATGCTGCTGTGCTGTTGTGTCATGTTCTTGGTAAACCAAGAAGTTATTTACTTACTTGGCCAGAAAAAGTGGTATCAGACGAAGAGCTGAGTAATTTTGATGCTTTACTAGAACGACGTCTTGCTGGTGAACCTATTGCTTATATTGTGGGATATCGTGAATTCTGGTCATTACCACTTAAAGTATCACCAACAACACTGATCCCAAGACCGGATACAGAGCGTTTAGTTGAAGTTGCTTTAGATCTTCTTACTGAGTCGTCTAGTCGTGTCTTGGATTTAGGGACAGGTACTGGAGCTATTGCTCTTGCGATTGCCTCTGAGCTACCAAAACTGAAGGTAATGGGTGTCGATTATCAAGATGATGCGGTTGAATTAGCAAGAGGAAACGCAAAAGATAATCACATTACTAATACCGAATTTCGGCAGGGCAGTTGGTTTACTCCAATTTCTCAGGAAGACCAATTTGATATTATAGTCAGTAATCCTCCTTATATTGACGGTAATGATCCTCATCTATCTCAAGGTGATGTACGATTTGAGCCTCAAACGGCCTTGGTAGCAGAGCAAGAAGGCTTTGCTGATTTACTTCATATTATTGATCACAGTCGTCAACATCTTATTGATAACGGCTGGTTATTGATGGAGCATGGCTTTGAGCAAGGTAATCAATTACGTGATTACTTTATCGAGTATGGCTTCATTAATGTTAAAACAGAGAAAGATTATGCTGGCAATGACCGAGTAACCTTGGGTCAATGGACAGTAAACACAGAGAATAAAGGATAATTCATGTATACCGCTGTTAAACACATTCATCTATTTATGATCGCTTGTAGCGTATTATTATTTGTCGTTCGTTACGTATTGATGATGGTTGATTCAGACCTTCGCAATAAAGCGTTTTTAAAGCGAGTGCCTCACGTTGTTGACTCTGCAATGCTATTGAGTGGTATTGCGCTTATCTTTATTACTGGGTTTATTCCATTTACAGGTTCAGCGCCTTGGTTAACAGAAAAACTAACGTGTGTAATGGTTTATATCGCTTTAGCTTTTGTCACGCTAAACAATGGTAAAAATAAAGTATTTAAGACCTTTGCTTTTCTTGGCGCGTTAGGCTGGCTAATGGTTGCAGCTAAGATAGCCGTGACTAAAGTGCCAACATTTCTGGGGTAATCATGTTGCAGTTATTTGGTGAAAATTTAGAAAGCTTGAGTCTTGTTGAAGGCGCTTTAGCACTTAATGTTGCTATTAATCCAAGCATACAAAAGCAATGGGTTGACACCAAACTGCAAGAAATGTGCGTAGAAGCAGAGCAAGTATTAGCTCATGAACTCAATGACGAACAACGTTTAGAGCGGTTACTTCAACTTTTTTATGTTGAATGGGGGTATCAAGGTGATATTTATACCTACTTTAACTCTGAAAACGCGTTTATTGATCATGTGATTGATACTAAAAAAGGCATTCCAGTTACTTTGGGTGCTCTATTTTTATATCTTTGTGACTATGTAAACCTTCCTGTCAGCGCTATCAATTTCCCAACTCAACTCGTTTTAAGAGTGGATTGGCCAAATCAGGAAACTCGCTATATAAACCCATTTGATGGTCAGTATATCGGTGAGCATTTAATGACGGCTTGGTTAATCGGTTACGGTGGTCCGTTAGCAAAAATTTTGCCGGTACACCTTGAGTCGATTGATAATGTGACCTTAATTGGGCGTTTACTTGCGGTGATTAAAACGGCTTGTATTCGAGAGAAAAAATTTGCGTTTGCATTAACATGCAGTGATTTGGCACTGACTATGGTGCCGGATGATCCATTTGAAATTCGTGATAGAGGATTAATCTATCAACAACTACACTGTAATGAAGTTGCAAAAAGCGATTTAGAATATTTTATTGAGCAGTGCCCAAATGATCCATCAGTGCTATTGGTGAAAGAGCAAGTTCAACTGTTATTACAACAACATCCTACCGTTCTCCATTAAGAGTGAAGATAATGCAAAATCAAAAAACAGTAAAAATTGGCAATATCGATGTCGCAAATGATAAGCCGTTTACCTTATTTGCAGGTATGAACGTATTAGAATCTCGTGATCTTGCAATGCAAATCTGTGAGAAGTACGTAGAAATTACTGATAAATTAGGCATTCCTTACGTATTTAAAGCGTCTTTTGATAAAGCAAACCGTTCTTCAATTCATTCATACCGCGGTCCTGGTATGGAAGAAGGTTTAAAAATATTCCAAGAGTTGAAAGATACTTTTGGCGTTAAAATTATTACGGATATTCATACAGAAGCACAAGCTCAGCCTGTTGCGGATGTGGTGGATGTTATCCAACTACCAGCTTTTCTTGCTCGTCAAACAGACTTAGTTGAGACGATGGCAAGAACTGGTGCTGTGATTAACGTTAAGAAACCACAGTTTATGAGTCCAGATCAAGTCGGCAATATTGTTGATAAGTTTGCAGAGTGTGGGAATGAAAATATCATTCTTTGTGAGCGTGGTTCGTGCATGGGTTACGACAACCTAGTGGTTGATATGCTTGGTTTTGGTGTAATGAAAAAAGCGTCAAATGGTAGCCCAATCATCTTTGATGTAACGCATTCTCTACAGAACCGTGATCCAAGTGGTAAAGCGTCTGGCGGCCGTCGTGCACAAACAGTAGAACTTGCAAAAGCGGGTTTAGCGACAGGTATTGCAGGCCTATTTATTGAAGCGCATCCGAATCCAGATAAAGCACTGTGTGATGGTCCTTCAGCATTACCGCTAGATCAACTAGAACCTTTCTTGAAACAAATGAAAGCGCTAGATGATTTAATTAAAGGTTTTGAGCACATCGATATTAAATAATATTGAGAGTAGCTAGATAAATTAAAGCCCAAGAGAGATAACTTTCTTGGGCTTTTTTGTGTTTGGTTTAAATGCTTATTCAGTATTTGCTGAGTTTGGTGAAAACCAATCTAGTTTTTTATGTAATGTCGTTACACTACCCACAACAATTAATGACGGGCTAATGGCTTTTTTTGCCATTTGAGCTAATTCTGAAATGGTACCTGTAAATACTTTTTGTTTTTGTGTTGTACCACGTTCAATAATAGCACAAGGCGTATCTGCTGCTAATCCATGCTCAATTAACTGGGTTGAAATGTGTGGAGATTGCTTTAACCCCATGTAGAAAACCAAGGTATTGTTTGAACGAACTAAAGCGTCCCATTCAATTTCTGCTCCGTCTTTTTGAACATGAGCGGTAATAAACTGGACACTTTGTGCATGGTCTCGATGGGTAAGGGGAATACCAGCATAAGAGGTAGCCCCAGCAGCGGCGGTAATACCAGGAATTACTTCAAATTGAACACCGTTTTCAGCCAGGGTTTCTAACTCTTCACCGCCTCGACCAAAGATAAATGAATCGCCACCTTTAAGACGCACAACACGTTTACCTTCTTGTGCTTTATCTACCAGTATTTGGTTTATTTTATCTTGTGGGACGAAATGAAAGTCAAGTTTCTTACCAACATAAATCATTTCTGCTTTATCGTTCGCAAGCGCTAAAATTTCTTTGGATACAAGGCGGTCATAAACAAGAACATCAGCGTCTTTAATTAAGCGATAACCTTTCATGGTTAATAATTCAGGATCACCGGGACCTGCGCCAACAAGAGAAACAAGTCCGGTTTGTTTGTGTTGCTCAGATTGAGCTTGAATACTTGGCATAATAGATTCCTGCATTATGTTTTTATTTTACTCTAGTATGTAAGAGTCGATAAAAAAAATCACCCTTAATACTTGATTAAGAGTGATTTAATTTGAATGAGTTATAACTAACTTTATTCGTTACTAATTACTTAGCATCCAATGATGGTGCTGTTTTTGCGTGAGTAAGATAAAGAGGAATACAAGTAAATAGTAGGCCGCCAACAATATTACCTAAAATAGTAGGGATAAGGTTGAAGTTCAACCATGTAGCGATACCGAAATCAGCACCAAGAATCATACCCAGTGGGAATAGGAACATGTTTACTACTGTGTGCTCAAATACTAGTGCGAAGAAGATAAAAATTGGGAACCACATCATTGCTACACGGCCAGACACTGTGCGAGCTGTCATATTACCAATCACACCTAAACATACCATTAGGTTACAGAAAATAGCGCGGACAAAACACGTGATCCAACCATCCATGCCCATATTTTCAAAACCTAAGCTACGGCCTGTCGATACAGCGATAAACTTCTTCGCGACCGCGTTTAACTCTAAAGAGAAGTTACCTGTTAGAGAAACCGCAACAAGATAAGCAACAATTAATGAACCAATAAGGTTACCTAGACCAACAAGACCCCAGCAGCGGAAAATACGACCCCAAGTAATGCCAGGACGGTTATCAAATTTTGCCAATGGAGCAAGACCAAACACCCCCGTTACTAGGTCATAGCCCATTACACTCAAAATAACAAAACCAACAGGGAAGACAAGTGCACCAACGATACCAACACCAGTTTGTACAATGGTCGTAATAGCAACTACCACCGCCAGAGATAAAATAATACCAGCCATTGTGCTTCGTATTAGAAGATCTCGAGTGCTTGTTTTTACTTTTGCTTCACCAACATTAATCATGGTTTGTACAAATTCTGCTGGTTTAAAGTCAATAGTAGACATGAATGTGTCCTTATAAAAAATTAAAGTTTAAATTGAATAGTGAAAGGCTTGCTGGTTATCAACTGTTGATAAACAGCAAGCCTTTAAGCTATTAAATCTAACGTAAGTAACTAAGCTGAGATTTCTACTGCACCTTTAGTAACACGAGTTTTATATGCTTTAACGTTAAATTGCTCATCTTCCATGCACACACCTGTAGTAAGGTTAAAGCGCTGTTTCTTTAGAGGACTAGCCACCCAAAGCTCACCTTGGTGTTCAACAATTAAACCACGTGATAAAACATTTGATTGGAAGTAAGGGTCAGTATTACTGATTGCCAGTACGTCTTCGCCTTTTGATGGACGAAACACGGCAACTTGCTCACCATTAACAAGAGCACAAACCCCTGTACCTGGAATGATATCTTCTAGTTGACAGATTTTTACGAATTTAGAAGTCATAATTAACTCTCTCGCTCTTATTCAGTTGCTGCTACGTGTAGGATGTCACCCTTTGCTTCTGGGTGTTTTTCAGTAAAAGTTGCTGGGCGGTGTTGTTCACGGCCATCAGAAACAAACACAACATTCTCATCACGCTCATCAGCATTGATAAAGTGAGCAAAACGCTTAAGTTGAGTTTCGTCGTTAATTGTATCTGTCCACTCACATGCAAAGTTGTTCACTAATTTTGCTACATCCAGTTCCAGTTGCTCGTTGATACCCAGTTTGTTATCTACGATGACTTCACGTAGGTAATCCACGCCGCCTTCTAGGTTATCCATCCATACCGATGTACGTTGTAGTGGTGCAGCCGTACGAATGTAGAACATCATGAAACGATCGATATATTTGATAAGTGTTTCTTGGTCTAAATCGCTTGCCAGTAAGTCCGCGTGACGAGGTTTCATACCACCGTTACCACATACATACATGTTCCAACCTGCGTCAGTTGCGATAATACCTAAGTCTTTACCTTGGGCTTCGGCACACTCACGAGTACATCCAGACACGCCGAACTTCATCTTATGAGGAGTACGGATGCCTTTATAACGGTTCTCGATCATTACGCCTAGGCCTACAGAGTCTTGAACACCGTAACGACACCACGTTGAACCAACACATGTTTTAGCCATGCGAAGTGCTTTTGCGTAAGCTTGACCAGTCTCGTAACCAGCCGCGATTAACTTCTTCCAGATTGCTGGTAAGTCATCTTTTTGAGCGCCAAATAGACCGATACGCTGTGCGCCTGTAATTTTGGTGTACAGGTTGTATTCTGCTGCAACATCAGCAAGAACGCTTAGTGCTTGAGGTGTTACTTCGCCACCCGCCATGCGAGGGATAACAGAGTAAGAACCGTCTTTTTGCATGTTACCTAGGAAGTTATCGTTGGTATCGTGCAGTTTTACTAGTTCAGGTTTAAGGATGTGCTCACCCCAGCAAGAAGCAAGGATAGAACCAGCAAGAGGTTTACATACTTCACAACCGTAACCTTTGCCGTATTTTTCTAGAAGTTCATCAAACGTTTTGATTTCTTCGATACGAATAAGGTGGAATAGCTCTTGGCGAGAATAAGCAAAGTGTTCACACACGTCACTCTTAACTTCGATACCAGACTTTGCTAATTCTGCATTAAGTACAGAGGTAACTAGAGGGATACAGCCACCACAGCCGGTACCAGCGCCTGTTACCGCTTTAATATCAGCCATTGTATGATGACCATCTGCAACCGCTTGAGCGATTTTGCCTTTGGTTACATCAAAGCATGAACAGATAACCGCAGATTCAGGAAGCGAGTCAGCACCTAGTGTTGGTTTTTCTGCGCCAGCGTGTGCTGGTAGAATAAGAGCGTCAGGGTGTTCTGGTAGGTCGATTTCATTCAGCATAAGTTGCAGAAGATCTCCATAGTCAGATGTGTCTCCCACCATTACCGCACCAAGTAGCTTCTTGTTGTCTTCAGAAACGATAAGACGCTTGTAAACTTCTTGTTCTTCATTTTGGTAAACGTAGCTCTTACAACCAGGAGTGCGACCATTAGCATCACCGATAGAGCCAACTTTAACGCCAAGCAGTTTTAGTTTTGCAGACATGTCTGCGCCTTGAAACTTACTGTCATTACCTAAAATGTGGTCAACGGCAACTGTTGCCATTTTATAACCAGGAGCAACCAAGCCATAGAAGGTTTGATTCCAAGAAGCACATTCCCCAATTGCGTAAATGTTCTTATCGGTAGTTTGGCAGTTATCATTGATTTCGATACCGCCACGAGGAGCAATACCAAGACCCATTTGACGAGCCAGTTTATCTTGAGGACGAATACCTGCAGAGAATACGATAAAATCTGCTTCTAATTCAGTACCATCAGCAAAACGCATGACATTACGTGCATCTTTTCCTTCAGGTACAATTTCAAGTGTATTTTTGCTCGTGTGAACATTAACACCCATGCGTTCGATTTTTTGACGAAGTTGGTTGCCACCAGCAAGATCAAGTTGTTCTGCCATTAATTTCGGTGCAAATTCAACAACGTGAGTCGTTACACCAAGTGCTTTTAATGCACCAGCTGCTTCAAGGCCTAATAGACCACCACCAACAACGACACCACTTTTACTGTTTTTTGCCGTCGCTTCGATAGATTTAAGATCTTCAATCGTGCGATAAACAAAACAATCTTTACCATCGTTCCCTTTAATTGGTGGAACGAATGGGTAAGAACCTGTTGCAAGAACCAGTTTGTCGTATTGAATCTCACGGCCAGTGCTTGAGTAAACGGTTTGTTTTTCACGATTGATATTAATAGCACGCTCACCAAGTAAAACATTGATGTTGTGCTTTTCGTAGAATCCTTCTTTTACAAGAGAAAGTTCATCTGCAGTATGATGAGAAAAATAAGAAGAAAGGTGAACACGGTCGTACGCGACACGAGGCTCTTCACAAAACACTGTGATGTCCATGTTTTGAACGTCGGTTTTATCTACTAAATCTTCGATATAGCGATGACCAACCATGCCATTACCGATGATGACTAACTTCATCTTGCTCATAAGGATTCCTATTATCTCTGATATATAGATATGATGAATTATGAATGAATATGTCGATATGACGTGGATCAATTACGAAATAAAACTACACTAAAGGGGTAGTTAAAGTGGTGGGTTGTCATTTTTTGTTATTTAATCAATTGCTTGTGTGTAGCACGTAACTATTGTGTGTTGTTTTTTTACAATATCTAACAGAATTAATTTCTTTTTGGTCGGTTTTATCTTTGTTTTCTGAAAAAAAAAGACAGAATGTGAAGTTACATTCTGTCTTTATTGGAGGGAAGGTTTCTTATGAGTTTACAATTTGAATCGATCTATTTCTTGTTTTAACTCATTTGAAAGTTCAGATAGTCCTGAAGCTTGGATCACTGATTGTTTTGTTTCTTCTGTTAATTCATTTGATACATCACGAACAGCTTCAGTATTACGTGTGATTTCTTCTGTTACTGAGGATTGTTCTTCTGCCGCCGCCGCAATTTGAGCGGCCATATCACTTATTTGAGTTACTGAATTCGTAATTTGCAGCAAACTTGCTGATGCCGACTGTGCATCTTCGACACTAGTATTGGCGAGATTTTGGCTATCTTCCATAATCCCTACGGCTTTTTGTGTTGTTCCTTGCAGTGTTTCAATCATCTGCTGAATTTCTTGAGTCGAGGCGTGAGTGCGTTGACTTAAAATTCGAACTTCATCTGCAACCACAGCAAAACCACGACCTTGTTCACCTGCACGTGCTGCTTCAATTGCGGCATTTAGCGCGAGTAAGTTTGTTTGTTCGGCAATGTTTTGAATGGTAGAAAGAATAGTGTTGATGTTTTGAGCGTTGTGGTGGAGTTCTTCAATAACCCCTGTTGCTGTTTCAACTTCTTTTGCAAGGTTATCAATAGAGTGCTGGCTTTGACTCACTTGCTTAGCACCATGATTTGATGCCGTAACTGTTTCTTCTGCGGTTTGTGCTGTGTTATCTGCATTTCCTGCAATTTCTTGAGTTGCTGCCGCCATTTCATTAATTGCAGTAGCAACCATATTGATTTCATCCATTTGGTGCTGGATTCGTACATTGCGTTCCTCAGCACTTTCGGCAGTAGAATTCGCTTGATTTGCTAGCGTTACTGAAATATCACGTAAACGGCAAACCATTGAATGCATATTACCAACAAACGTATTGAAGTTAACGGCCAGTTGACCTACTTCATCATCACTGTGTGGTTCTAAACGTTGTGTTAAATCCCCTTCACCTGATGATATTTCTGCTAATGCATCTGAAACACGGATTAGATCTCTAAATAAAAGATTAACTAGCATTGTTACGCCGATAGCAACAATAACGGTTAACACGATACTTAATAAAATGATTTCACGAAGAAGGGCTGTGTGGGCTGATTCTTCAGTTTCTTGTGTCATTTCAATTGCAAATGTCCAATGGGTATTTGGTACTTGTGCAAAATACACTAACTTACTGTCTCCATTAATTTCAGCAAATTCGATAGTATTTTTGTTGATTGACTCTTTAATACTTTGCGGCGTCATATCAGAAAAGTAGCGATTTACTTCTTTTTTGATTAATGATTTGTTTGGATGGGCTAAGAAAGTGCCGTCACTGTCTATCAGCATAGTGATAGTATCTTTACCTGCATCTAAGCTAATAACATCGTCGATTAACTGGTCGATCAGTACGTCTGCACCAATTACCCCAAGGAAGGTTCCGTTTTTGTAAACTGGCTCAGCAATAGTGACTAATAGTGATTGAGTGATGGCATCTTGGTAAGAAGAAGTGATGATTTGTTTATTTTCGCGCTGGGCTTCTTGATACCAAGGGCGTTGACGAGGATCATAATCAGCACGGTTACGTTCAGGGTGAGAGCGGTACATCTCCCCAGCAGGGGTACCAAAGAAAATATCATCAAATCCACCAGCGTTACGACTTAGCTGCAAAAATGAAATAATATTTTCTGTTTGAGTGTAGTCATTAGTGGCATGTGCGATTTCAGCTTTAATTGAAATCCAATTTGAGATCCCCGTAGTTGCTGCAGAAGTAACACTTTCAGCTCGGGAGTATACTCCGTTGCGAGTTTGTTCGAATAACTGGCTTGAAGCAAGCCAAGTTAAAGCAGATGCAGTAATTACGACAGCGAGTACACTTGCACCTATTAGCTTATGTTTTAGTTTCATTATACTACCTAAATCCATGGGTTAATTTTGCTAAAAATAGAGCCTACTATTCATTATTTTTATAAGGCTTAATTTGTTATCGGGAAGTGCATACAAAACTTAACTGGATTGGGCTAAAATATATAAAAATTTATTATTATATTCATAAATGTTTTTTGATTTGTAACTCATTGGCTGGGTAATCGTTTGCTTTGTGTGTTTTGTATTCGATTGTTTTTAGTTTCATTATTTATTAGTAATTTATGAGTTATTTTTAGTGATCTAACAGACATATTTATGAAATCAATGTGAGAGTAAAGCGTAATTCTTTTAAACTTGGTCAGGTTATTGGATTGAACCACTCGTAATTGATTGATTTGGTCTAGTTTATTACCCTTGAATGAATGGTGAAACATGATGGAACGTCTTTCTCTAAAAACAGCGATTGCTGCTGCATTAGTTACAACGCTAGCAGGTTGTGCAACAACAACCGAGCATGCATGGCAAGAAGATACTACGTATAAGCTAACGGTATTACATACAAACGATAACCACGGTCGTTTTTGGCAGAATAAATACGGCGAGTATGGCATGGCGGCTCGTAAAACGCTGATTGATGAGTTACGAGCAGATGTCCAAGCACAAGGCGGTAGCGTTCTTCTTCTTTCTGGTGGTGATATTAATACCGGTGTTCCTGAATCAGATCTTCAGGATGCTGAACCAGATTTTAAAGGCATGAACAAAATTGGTTATGATGCAATTGCCCTTGGTAACCATGAATTTGATAATCCATTAGATGTACTACAAAAGCAGATTGATTGGGCTGAATTCCCAATGCTATCAGCAAATATCTATGATAAAACAACGGGTGAGCGTAAATATCAAGCGTACGAAATCTTTGAAAAGCAAGGTATTAAAATTGCTGTTGTTGGTTTCACAACTGAAGACACGGCTAAAATTGGTAACCCAGAATACATCGGTGATTTAGAGTTTCGTGATCCTAAAGCAGAAGCGAAAAAAATCATTGCAGAGCTAGAAGCGAATGAAAAGCCGGATCTTATTTTTGCAGTAACGCATATGGGCCATTATGAAAATGGTCAACGTGGTATTAACGCTCCAGGTGATGTTGCTTTAGCTCGTTCACTTGAGCTTGGTGAGCTAGACATGATTGTGGGTGGTCACTCACAAGAGCCTGTATGTATGGAAGGCCCAAATGTCGCTAAGAAAAACTTTACACCAGGTGATGAGTGTAAACCAGACCAGCAAAACGGTACTTGGATTGTTCAAGCGCACGAATGGGGTAAATACGTAGGTAAAGCTGATTTTGAATTCCGTAATGGCGAATTAGAGATGGTAAGTTACGATCTTATTCCTGTGAATTTAAAGAAAAAAGTGAAAATCGACGGTAAAAAACAGCGTGTATTTATCCAAAATGAGATTGAACAAGATCCTGAATTACTTGCATTCTTAAAACCATACCAAGAAAAAGGCCAAGGACAGTTGAATGTGAAAATCGCATCAACTAATGGAAAGTTAGAAGGGGACCGTAATGTGGTTCGTTTCCAACAAACAAATTTAGGTCGTTTAATTGCTCAATCTCATATGGAACGTGCTAAAGCGGACTTTGCAGTGATGAACTCAGGTGGTGTGCGTGATTCAATTGAGATGGGTGATGTAACCTATAAAGACGTGTTAACCGTGCAACCGTTTGGAAATATCGTTACTTATGCTGATATGACAGGCCAAGAAGTACTAGATTACTTAAATGTTGTCGCAACGAAACCTGTTGATTCTGGTGCTTATGCTCAATTTGCAGGCATTAAGATGACAGTGGAGAATGGCAAAGTATCAAATGTGTTTATTGGTGGTAAGCAATTGCGTTTAGATAACACATATCGCTTTACTGTACCAAGCTACAATGCCGCAGGTGGTGATGGTTACCCTAAAATTTCAGATCACCCAGGTTATGTAAATACAGGTTTTGTTGATGCCGAAGTACTTAAAGAGTTCTTAGAAACAAATAGCCCAATTGATGTGAATGAATTTGCACCTCGTGGTGAGATTGTTTATAAATAAGCGCTAATGTTTATATGAAAAAGCCTCCAAAACTTTGGAGGCTTTTTTTATGAGCTGCGTTTTTGATGCTTTTCTCTATTATCTAATTTTTTAGCTTCACTTTTTCTAAGTAGCACATAAACAGCACCAGTTCCGCCATGTTGTGTTTTTGCTGAGTGAACACACATGACTTCTTTTATTTGTGGTAGCCATTGAGCAACATGGCTTTTAATTAAAGCAGGAGGATTGGATTTAGCTCCTTTGCCATGAACAATAACGGCAAAACGGATATCCATTTTTTGACATTGCTTTAAAAAATGTAAGATCTCATCTCTGGCCTGTTTTAGCGTTCGTTTATGCAGATCTAAGCGTGCTTGAATATCATACTTACCTAAACGAACTTTTCGATAGACTCCATCTTGCATGCCGTCACGTTTGTATTCAATCACATCATCAGGTTGCAATAAAATCGCGGTATCTAAAGATAAATAATCTGAGTCTGTTTCAGCTAAAGCTTGTGCAGCTTCTTTTCTTGCTTGTTGAGATTCATTTGCCTTATGCGGAGATGAAGTAGGAAGCACTGTATCTTGTGTAATTGGTTTTATATCGCCCATCATTTCTTGAAATAGTGATAATTCATCAGAATGTGACATAAAGAATCCTTAAAACGATCATATAATATTGGAAGGATTATAATTATTATACGTACTATTATTAAACAAATATTGAATAAATCCATGTATTTGATGAATTAATAAGCGAACAAATTAAAAAATGAAAATAATGCTTGTCAAAAAAATCCTGAGCAGTATTATAGCCCTCGTTGACACGGACAATGTCTTTAGTTAACAGCTCGGTGAATAGCGCAGCTTGGTAGCGCATCTGGTTTGGGACCAGAGGGTCGGGGGTTCGAATCCCTCTTCACCGACCACTTTTAAGAAAGCCGCATCAGAAATGATGCGGCTTTTTTGCATTTTAGCCAGCTACTAGCTAGGATGATCAGTTGTTTAGCACGATTGGTATAAATGGTATTGGTATCATTCAACACCATTTATGATTCATGACAATCTATTGATATGACCCTAATTATGGGTATTAAATAACGCTAATTTTCCATTCTTTTTAAATGCAACCACTTGGTATTTATCTTTTTGGTCACCATATTCCATGCCAGGAGAGCCCATTGGCATACCAGGAACAGCGAGACCTTTAAAATCTCTAGGATCGGCTAAAAAGTTTTTAATATCTGATGCCGGGATATGTCCTTCAAATACATAACCATCAATTACAGCTGTATGACAAGAGGCAAGGCGAGGATCGACACCTAGCTTTTCTTTTATTGCGGCCATATCTTCATGCTTCTCTGTGTTTACGTCATAGCCATTATCTTTCATATGTTCTTCCCACTCAGTACAGCAACCACAGTAAGGGGATTTATAAGAGGTGACTTCAGTTGCTGCAAATACTGTTGAGCTCATTAACATTAGAGAAGTTAAAGTGAGTGTTTTTACTTTTTTCATTGTGAAGATTCCAAAGGTTATTTTGAATTAGGTGATAGCCAAAACCAGTAGATAATGGCAATAATTAGAGCAATACCAATTAGATTAATCATGCGATGCTCCTTTATTATTTATGAGTAACTCGTTGAGAACGAGGAGTAAATAGTCGTAGTCGGTTAGCATTAGTCACGACAGTAATTGAAGATAATGCCATTGCAGCCCCTGCAACCACTGGGCTTAATAACATGCCAGTAAATGGAAATAAAATACCAGCAGCAATAGGAATGCCGACAGTGTTATAGATAAAAGCACCAAATAGATTCTGCTTCATGTTTTTTATTGTGGCTTTAGATAACTCTATAGCGCTTACAGCAGTTAGTAGTGAGTGGTTCATCAACGTAAGATGGGCGCTTTCAATCGCCACATCGCTACCATTACCCATGGCGATGCCAACCTCCGCTTGTGCGAGAGCAGGGGCATCATTAATACCATCACCAATCATGGCAACTTTTTTGCCTTGGTTTTGTAAGGTTTGAATCGCCTGAGCTTTTCCATCAGGAAGAACTCCTGCAATCACTTGGGTAATTCCCAGTTCTTTTGCAACGTACTGAGCGGTTTCTTTACGATCGCCAGTAAGCATAACCACATCAATACCAAGTTGAGTTAATTGTTCAATGGCTAACGCTGAGTCTGTGCGAATGGAATCACTGACTTCGATAACTCCAATACACTCACCTTTACTGGCGACATACAGTGGTGTTGCTGATGGTGAAATAGCTATGGTTGGTATATCAATACTGTTTTCCATTAGATAAGTATGATTACCAATATAAACCGTATCACCATTAACCAGAGCAGAAGCCCCTAATCCTAGTTGAGCGATAAATTCACTACTGTCGATAATAGGCCAAGTATTGTTCTCTAAATGGCTTATAACTGCTTGAGCTAAAGGGTGTTCAGAGTGGCTTTCAACCGCTGCAGCTAATGAAATAACATGCATTTCTGAATGATGATTAAAAGCAGTCACTTTGGTTACGGTTGGTTTACCTTCGGTTAATGTTCCGGTTTTATCAACAACAACAGTATCGATTGTGCTTGCTGTTTGAAGCACATCAGCATCCTTTATTAAAGCGCCGAACTCGGCGGCCTTACCTATACCTACCGTTACCGACATTGGTGTGGCAAGACCAAGAGCACAAGGGCAGGCAATAATCAGTACCGTTGTTGCAACAACCAGCATGTAACTAGAGGTAGGTTCTGGCCCAAAGTTATACCAAATTAAAGCAGATATAATCGCAATGATCATAACGCTTGGGACAAATACCGATGATATTTGGTCAGCTAATTTTGCCAATTTAGGTTTACTGCTTTGAGCATTGCGAACCATTGAAATAATACGAGCTAACATGGTGTGTTCACCCACGTTTGTTGCTATGAAAGTAAAACTTCCTTGTTGGTTAATGGTGCCAGCATGAACGGTATCATCTTTGGATTTTAAACAAGGTAAAGGCTCACCTGTTAGCATAGATTCATCTAAGTAGCTTTCTCCACTGATGATTGAGCCATCAACAGGTATTTTCTCACCCGGTTTGATTTTAATGATCATTCCTTGAATCACTTGAGCAATTGGCAGGGTTATTTCTTGGCCATTTTGTAATACGGTTGCGGTTTGTGGTTGAAGATCTAGCAGTTTTTCTATTGCATTAGAGGTGCGATTACGAGCTTTAGTTTCTATTAAATTTCCAAACGTAATTAAACCTAAGATCATTGCCGTTGCTTCAAAATAAACATGACGAGCTTGCAGTGGAAAAAACTCAGGATAGATAACCAGAGCCATAGAATAAAGCCAAGCAGAGCCGGTTCCCAATGCGACTAAGGTGTCCATAGTTGCTCTATGGTGGGTAAAGGCTTTCCATGCGTTCACATAGAAATGCTTACCGGCAGTGAGCAGTAAACCTAAGCAAATTAAACCTATAAGCCCCCAAGCCAATTGGTCATTTACTGTGGTGATTTGCATATTTCCACCAAAGACACCCCAAAGCATTAATGGTGCACCTATGATAAGAGAGATGATGGTGTTTTTTTTATGTGTGGCAATGGTTTTTAAGAATAACTCTTTTTGTCTAGCACGACGTTGGTCTTCATTTAAACTTAATTCTGCACCATAGCCACCAGCTTCAATTGCTTGAATTAGTTCTGTTACGTTGATATTGCCGTGAATAAGAGCGGTTCGCTCAGCCAAATTAACGGTTACTGATTCTACATGACCCACTGTTGAAATGATGCTTTCTACAGAAGCGACACAACTGGCACAAGTCATTCCTGATAGTATTAATTGAGTTGTTTTATCATTTATCGTGGGAGTTGGCTTGGTCGTTTTGATAATCGGCTTAGTCTGTTTATTTGAGTCTTGTTTATTATCAGAATTCAGTGGTGTCGTGTTTGCTTCAGGAACAAAATAGCCAAGCTTCTCAATAATATCTACGATGCTTTGATAAGGAAGTGTTGTTATCAGAGTTAATTCTGTTTTGGTTACTGAGTATTGAGATATGTTTGGGTTATTAGCAAGCTCTTGTTCAACCTTTGCTATGCAACGACCACAGTTTAATCCTGACAATGGAAGAGTAAATTCCTGACTCATAATAACCTCGTTAACTATTCTTGATATTGCGAATAATAAACCTTACAGTAAATGGAAGGTCAAGATATTAAATGAGATAAAACTATGAATATTAGTGAAGTAGCGAAGTTAACAGGACTAACAGCGAAAACCATTCGGTTTTATGAAAGTAAAGGAGTGATAAAAGAAGCAAGTAGGAGTGCTAATGGATATCGTCAATATACTAAAATTCAGGTAGAGGAATTACAATTAATTAGACGTTCAAGATTAGTTGGATTTAGCTTAGAAGAGTGCCAAGAACTATTAAGTTTATCAAATAATCCTAATCGTCGAAGTGCAGACGTAAAAGCAAAAACGTTGGGAAAAGTTGCAGAGATCGAAGAAAAAATTCAGGAACTAAAAGGAATGAAGCAGACATTATTAGATTTAGCCGATGCTTGTCCAGGTGATGAAGGCCATGATTGTCCTATTATTAAAGGATTAACCTGCTGCCATTAGAAATAACAGCAACAGGTTTACTACTCAATAGGTTAGTAAAGAAGAGAATAAAGTTGACGACGGTACTTACCTGCGACAGGATTTCCTTGACCAAGAGCAGATAATATATCCATCATGGTTTTCTTAATTTGACCATCTTGCGCGTTAAGATCTTTTAGCAACGCTGCCATCAAAATATCTAGTGCTTCTTCTTGTCGGCTGACTTGACTGTATTGAATCGCAAGCTCTAAAGCTAACGCATTATTGCTAGGATCTGCGTTATATTTTTCTTCTAATGCTTGGATTTCTGGGCTGCTTCCTGCTTGTTTATGTAGTTCAAGCTTAGCAATTAACTCTTTGTATTTGCTGTCTTGATCTTGCATTAATATTTCAGAAAGAACAGCCTCTGCTTGATCAAATGCTTGGGTTTCAATATAGCACTGTGCGATATGCAGTTTTATTTGACCATTACCGCCAAAGTGTTCAAGAAGAGCGAGTAATGTAGGAAGTGCTGCTTGATATTCACCTTCTTCAACCAGTTTAAATGCTTGACCTAATTGAAGTTCTTCTTGGCTCGGTAGATGTTTACCTAGCATATCTTGAATGGCTTCAATCGTTTGAGGCCCTCCCATACCATCAATCGCTTGGCCGTTTTTAAATAAAGCAATCGTTGGTAGCGTTTGAACACCAAATTGTTGTGCAAGACCTTGCTGTTCTTCACAGTTAAGTAGAGCAAGAGTTACGGCATCACCATATTGCTGGGAAAGTTGTTGTAAGGCAGGAATAACAGCAATACTTTCTTGGCTCATTGGCGCCCAGAAGTGGATTAGCACAGGGGTTTGCATTGAGCTTTCTAAAATTTGTTGGAAGTTTTGTTCGTTTAGTTCAACGCTATGTTCTGGTTGCATGATCTTTCCCTAAAAACAGTATGTATTCTTCATATAGATATATGGGGAGTTATATTGATTTTCAAGGAAATAGAAAGAAGAAAGCCACTATAATTGACTTATAGTGGCTCTTCTAAGTGTAAGTGGCTATTAGATCAGTATGAATACCGCAACCGCAACACTCACACAGATCCAGTTGATTTTACCTAGTGTCATATTCCCCCCCGAAAAAACACCATCTACCGGATAGAATGAATATACGATTCTAATATGACACTAATATTACATTTTTACTCTTTTCTCACATTTATTAATTATTACACAGCGATGACACTATAAAGTTAGGTTAATCACTCTTATTTAAGATCATATCTAAGCACTTTGTTGGTAATAATCGTTTCAGAACCGAAAATAAATGAGTTGGAAAGGTGACTCGATAACGAGTTTTTGGCCTTGATGAGTTAAGTGCGTGAAGTAGGGGAGGGATAATAGAATCTGTAGGGAGGACAAAAGCACTACCAGATTGTTCTTTTTCAAGTCGTTGTTGTTGAATAAGGTATTTTTCTTTATGGTAACTGGTATCTATGTTTACCCATTTTTTAAATGCTTTCAATGCATTAGAACGGAATTTGGTTTCAATTGGACCTGGTTCAATTAGGCTGACTTTTATGTTTGTTTCTGATAACTCTAAACGTAATGTGTCAGTCCATCCTTCAATAGCAAATTTTGATGCGTTGTAAGCTCCGCGATATTTCATTGCTACAATACCTAGCACTGAACTATTTTGAATGATACGACCTTGCTTTTGTTTTCTCATTACAGGAAGCAGTTCTGTGACTAATTGGTGCCAACCAAAGAAATTTGACTCGAACTGCTCTTTTAATGCTTCTCGGGGTAGGTCTTCGAGCGCTCCGGCTTGACCATATGCACCATTATTGAACAATGCGTATAATTTTCCATCAGTAAGTCTTATTACTTCAGTGACAGCATCAGTAATACTTTGTGGGTCACTATAGTCCAAATAGAGGCAAGTTAATCCTTCACTTTGTAATCGTTCTATATCTTCTTTTTTACGACAAGAAGCGATAACGTTAAAGCCATGCTTTTGTAATTGATGGGCTGCAGTATAACCAATGCCTGTTGAGCAGCCTGTAATGAATATAGTTCGTGTCATTAACTCTTATCCCTAATAAATGATGACCATATTATACAATAACGCTGTATTTCTATTGCTGGATTTTTGATATAAAAAAGACCAATGGTAGATCCCATCGGCCTTTGTTTATATTTAAGTGGATGTCGTTATTAGATTTAGATAGCGGCTTTTTTCGCTTCAGCTAACCAAGAATCAAACAGTGCTCGGTTTGCTTTTATCCAACCATCCACATGGGATTGAATGTCAGCAGAGCTGTTTTTTCCTCTACTCATCATCATATTTTGTGCACTGACGTCATTAATGTTCAGTTTGATGATCTCAAATAACTTAGCAGCAGCAGGGTTTTGAGCCGCAAATTCTTTGTTTGCGATAATACGCATTGAGTTCATCTCAAAGCCGTAGTTTTTTCCATTAGATAATGTGGTATCGACATTTTTACGATCCCCCGGAAGTGATGAGAAAGGTACTTCTAACCAGACTACATCTTTATTAGGAACCAATACGCCACTTACCCAGTAAGGAGTCCAAGTATAGTAGAGAATAGGTTCACCATTTTTGTAACGTGAAATCGTATCAGCAATAATTGCGGCATAATTACCTTGGTTATGAGTGACAGTGTCCTCAAGTTGGTAAGTTCCAATTTGATGCTCGATCACCATTTCACAACCCCAACCCGGGTTACAGCCAGTAAGATCTGCTTTGCCATCACCGTCAGCATCAAACAATTTCGCTAATTTAGGATCTTTTAATTGCCCAATGTTTGTAATGCCATACTTTTCAGCGGTTTTTTTATCAATTAGGTAACCTTGAGCAGCACCGCTCACGTATTGACCTTGACGATAGAACTTATCATCACCACCAGACATTTTGTATTTATCCGCATGAAGAGGGAACCAGCCAACAGCAAGGAAAGTTGCATCACCTTTTGCAATCGACGTATAAGCTACGTTGTAATCAACTTCTTTTGTTGGTTTTACATCATAACCTAGCTCTTCAAGCGCTCGGTTTACAATCGATGTTTGAAACGTTTCTTCTGCAACTGTAGATTGAAGAGCTTGCACTGTAACGCCTTCACCTGGGAGTTTTTCTGCCCATACATTTGATGATAGAGCGAGAGTGGAAACGATACTCGCTGTCAGTGCTTTCTTCCATGAATTAATCATTCTTATTTCTCCTTAAGTTGTAGTTCTGTTTTTGGTTCTTTTTTTTGAGTAAATATATTTAGCAAGATAGAAACAGGGCCCATGTTATACCAACGTAATTTAGTATTACCTGCGTTTGCCCCTAATACTTGAGTGATTCGGTCTAGTAAAATAGCGAGTATTACAATACCTAAACCACCGACGGCTGCTAGTCCCATATCTAGTCGTCCAATACCTCTTAATACCATTTGACCTAATCCACCTACCGCGATCATTGAGGCAATAACCACCATAGATAGAGATAGCATTAAGGTTTGGTTAACACCGGCCATAATCGTTGGTAGTGCTAGTGGAAGTTGAATTCGATACAGCATTTGCTTTTTGCTGGCTCCAAATGAATGGCCAGCTTCGATTAGTTCTTCTGGTACTTGTTGAATACCTAGAATGGTTAAACGTACGACAGGAGGCAGTGCAAAAATAATAGTTACAACAACGCCGGGTACATTACCGATACCAAATAACATTACAATTGGAACTAGGTAAACAAAGGCTGGGGTTGTTTGCATTGCATCTAAGATTGGGCGAACGAATTTTGCGGCGGTTTTGCTTCTTGCCAGCCAAATCCCCATAGGTAACCCAATAAGTAGGCAGAAAAAGACAGAGGTCATTACTAATGACAGAGTGGTCATGGCTTCAGACCAAGCACCGATAAGGCCAATAATGAGTAATGAAGCTGCTGTTGAGATCCCTAGCTTAAGGTTCGAAAATTGCCATGCTAATAAAAATAAAATAAGAAGCATGAATGGTGCTGGTGTTGATACTAATGCCGTTTCAAAAGAGCTTAAGATAAAATCAATCGGTACTCGAATGGCTTGAAATAATGGACGACCATGTTCAACTAACCAGTTTAAGCCAGACTCCACCCAAACATCGACAGGAAGTACGGCTTCCTCAAAGGGATTTAAGGGGTCAAAAGTATTTACTTCGATAGTTTCATGATTTAACCAATCAGCCGAGGCTGATGTATCGCCAACTTGGCCCCATGGGTCATCGCTTGTTGGTGCTGTTTGTGACCATGGGTCATTGTTTGTTTGTTCTGATGACATCGTTCTACCCCTTATCTAACGTCTGAAGCAGTCGTGATTTAGTCACAACACCGAAATACTTACCACTCTCGTCAACCACAGGTACAGAGTAAGGAACATTAGCCACTACGCCTAAAATATCATTGATAGCTTGGTTTGGTTTGAGTGTTACACCATCTGTAAGTTGAGCACTGACAAGAGAGTTGTTGTCGTTATGTGCTTCGCGAAGAGAATCAACAGAGACGATGCCAGAATAGAGGCTACTCTTATCTACAACGATGCCATATTCCCTGTCATTATCCATTAGATATTGAAGAGCAGATGCTGGACCATCATGTTCTGATTTCTTAAACATGGCGGCAGGTTTTTTACGAGCAATGTCTTTGGCAGTTAAGACGTTCGCGACATTAACACCACGAAAGAAGGCTTCAACATAATCATTTGCGGGGTTGTTGAGGATATCGTCAGGAGTTCCGACTTGAACTACCTCACCATTTTGCATAATGGCAATTCGGTCACCAATGCGCATGGCTTCATCTAAATCGTGAGAAATAAAGACAATAGTACGTTTATCATCATTTTGTAGGCGGATAAGCTCATCTTGCATTTCTGTTCTAATCAATGGGTCAAGAGCAGAGAAGGCTTCATCCATTAATAGAATGTCAGGATCGCAAGCAAGCGCCCTTGCTAGGCCAACGCGTTGTTTCATACCACCTGATAATTCATCGGGATAAGATTCTGCGTATACATCAAGACCAACTCTTTCTAATGCACTTAATGCACATTGTTTACGTTTTTCAATCTCTACGCCAGCCAGCTCTAAACCAAAAGCTGCATTTTCTATAACAGTCATGTGCGGCATTAGGGCAAAGTTTTGAAAAACCATTGAGATATTATTGCGGCGAACTTCGCGGAGTTCTTCTTCAGAGATATGTGCAATGTCTTTACCTTTTAGGAGTACATTGCCTTGGGTAGGTTCGATTAGGCGATTAAGAAGTCGTACCAAGGTCGATTTACCAGAACCAGAGAGGCCCATAATGACGAAAATTTCACCTTCTTGAATACTTAGAGATACGTCATTAACACCAATGGTTAACCCTGTTTTCTCAAAAACTTCTTCCTTATTTGCACCTTCATCAATCATTGTAAAGGCGCGGTCAGTGTCTTCACCAAACACTTTGTACAGTCCCTTAACTTCCAGTATGGGATTCATTTTTAAGTCCTTCGCAAGATATGCGTATTGATAATTCGTTAGTACTATAATTAAAAATCATCCAAATCTCAATGATCACCATACTGTAAAAATCACAACATTAATGATGCTATCTAATTCTCAAATAAGCAAATACACAAAACTTAAGCTTATGCCATTGTTTATTCTGTATTTTTTATTTGTTGGGATAGAGTAATCCATCAGTTAATTATTTTAAATGAGAATGCTTATAGCTGAAGGGTTTTGGTAGAATTAGGGGGAGTGGCTTAATTAATTCGAGTACAAATTAAAATTGATGAGTGATCTCTTTTAATTGTTTATGTTCGATTTTGGTGAAAATGATTGGAGTTAACATATTTGTAATATTGTTTTTTCCAATCATTATAATTTTTAGCTTAATAACTGTTTGAGTGCAGACTCTATTCGAGAATAGCGAAATTTAAATCCTTCATGGACGAGTCGCTTTGGTCGAACTCGTTGACTGTCTGTTAGCAGAACAGAAGCTTCTCCTAATATACCTTTAATGATAATGTTTGGAGTAAATAGAAAGTGTGGCCGTTTTAATGTCTTTGCTAAAGTTTGACTAAATAAGCGATTAGAGACAGGGTGAGGGGCCGTTAAGTTATAAATACCTTGGCTTTCTTCTTGTGTCATTAAATGCAAAATACCATAAACCATATCATCAATATGAATCCAAGATAGGTACTGTTTTCCATTTCCAACTGGGCCACCTAAACCAAATTTATAAGGCAATAACATTTTTTTTAGGGCGCCACCTAAAGGAGATAATACGACCCCCGTTCGTAAGATACAAACGCGAGTATTTTTACTTTGAGCTTGTAGTGCTTTATTTTCCCACTGCTGGCAGACTTGATGAGCAAAATCTGCAGAGACTATCTTAGTCTCCTCATCAATATCTTTTTGGCCATTATCCCCGTAATACCCAATGGCTGATCCCGATATAAAGCATCGTGGTGGTGTTGTGGATGCAAGACAGAGTTGTGCCAATTGCTCAGTTAACTTGCACCGGCTATCAGAGATGATTTTTTTTTGTTTACGGGTCCATTTTTTATCAGCAATCGGCTCCCCTGCTAAATTAATGACAGTATCAATATCATTAAGATCGGAAAGTGTAGAAAGATCCGAAATGAAATCAACATGAGGCAAAGCTAAATGAGCTAATGAAAATTGAGCTTTTTCTATATTGCGCGTCAGAAGCACTAGCTCATGACCTTTAAGGTGATCCAGTAACTGTTTTCCGATCAACCCTGTACTTCCCGTAATGAGTATCTTCATCCCGTCTCCTGCAAGATATTTATAACTGTCGTCTAAGTTAAGTATAAATAGAGTTCACTGATTGGCAACTTTCATTGAATTTTCCTTTATACTTGAGCTTTGAAATGGCTCTTAAATACTGTAAGGACTCTTGTGAAATTATTTTTTGCCTCTGATTTACACGGCTCATTGACTGCGACTCAACGTATGATTGATGCGTTTACTGCTTCTAAAGCGGATCATTTAATTCTTCTTGGTGATCTGATTAATTTTGGGCCAAGAAATCCGATCCCTGAAGGGCATAACCCTATCGCCGTAGCTGAATTATTAAATCAATACGCAGAGTCTATCATCGCAGTGAGAGGGAATTGTGACAGTGAAGTCGATCAAATGCTGTTATCTTTTCCTATTATGTCTGATTACAATATTGTGTTGTTGCCTACGGGGCAGAAATTATTTTTAACACATGGTCATATTTATAATGCTGACAAACGTCCTTTATTAAAGAAGGGAGATATTATCGTTCATGGACATACGCATATTACGGTAGCTGAATGGCAAGGAGAGCAGATTATTTTTAACCCGGGTTCAACGACTTTTCCTCGTAATGAAGACGGAAAACCGAGCTATGGTTTACTTGATGATAGTTGTTTGTCTGTTCTTGATTTTGATGGGAATGTATTGAATTCCATTGAGCTAAAATAGCATCAATTATTGGGTAAGAAGACTATTGATTAGACAATAAAAATCCGAGGTGATTGCCATCTCGGATTTTTATTGTGATGTTCAGTTAACGAAAGCTATTTTAATGAGAAAATAGAATACCTGAACCATAATTTAAGCTGGTCAGTAATAATGTTTTATCATTAACCACATCAACACGTTTACTTTGTTGAGCATCCATTCTGAATACGCGCATGATCAATTTTTTCTGTGAACCAGAAAAATCTTTATTATCATTGGCGGTAACATCCTTAAATTCAGTAGGGTCAATTAATAAGTAATCTCCGCTGTAATCCCAGTTCCCCGTTTCCATAACATTAATCGTTAATGGGAGGACATTCTCAGATTGGCCACTAAAAAGTGTCAGTGTAGATGATTTTGAATAAGTCTTATTTGGCAGATAGACAACATTTGATTTAATATCAGCGCGTTTTAAAGGGCCCATGTCATCATAATCAGTATCAATACGAACGGTACTCATACTTTGCCATTCTTTAGATGTTAATAGTTGTTCGACTTTACTGTCGCTTTCCCAATAAAACCACCCACTGCCTAACATTGATATTAGAAGAAGAGCGACGGGAAAAAAGCGTTTTGCTATTGGAAGTTGCTCGCTATTTAACCACATACTTTATCTACCTCTTTTTGATCAATCAATAATCGGACACTAATACTTTGATCGCTGTGTTCTTCATTATGAATATAATTCAGTGTGATTTGATTTGGTTGGCCACTCGTCGCAATAACTTCTATTGGTTTTAGCGTATCAACATGGTTTGAATTATAAAAGACAGTACATTGCTCAATCAGAGGTTGCCATTTATCGATATTAGGGTGGTTAACAGGAACGAAAATAGGCACGTCGTCATATTTTGCTACTTGTATAAATGCGTCTGATTTTGGAGTGTGATTCACATAAGCAATGATAGGCAAGATAAAAGCGATAATCAGAGTTAGCGTACCAAGTAACGATAAGTGAGCTTGTGGCTGATTCGTTGTGATATTTTCTTTTGCTACGGAATTTATAGTTTGCTCTTTAGCGGAGCTATTCACCGTGAGCTCTTGAGGTGATTCTTCTTGATGATCGATTGTTGGGTTATCGATATCCGTTAAAAAATCATTATTTTCATCTGCGCTTTCTAGCACATCATCCGTGACTTGATGTACGGCAGTTGAAATAAATTGATAACCACGTTTAGGCACTGTTTTTACATAAACAGGTAGTTTAGTTGGGTCTTGTAGCATTTTTCGTAGCGTCGAAATAGCTTGTGTTAAACTAGAATCATCGACTTCAAATCCTTGATCTCGCCATACATACTCATGTAACTCATGACGACTAACAACCTTCCCTGGTTCTTGAATAAGTAGGCTTAAAACACGACTTTCATTCCCCCCAATTCGAATAATCTCATCGTCATTTAATGTATCAATAAGGCTATTATCGTTAGGATCGAACAGAAACCGGTTGCCAATAATAATTTTGTTATTTTCTATATTCATTGGTTGTTAACTCAGTAATGGTGATTCTTATGAATGATATCCAAGTATCATTTTTAGAATGTCTATTTTATGTCAAAACTTATCATTACGCATTTTATAGTATAAAAAAAGCAAAAAAACAGTGTTTTTTACATTGCTTTACCTTGAATTGAGGTATTGATGTCCTTATTTCAATTAATAAGTTAAATATATTCTGTTATTTTCGGAGTTTTAGATGAGCGAACAAACAATTAATAACAAAGAAACACGCGGCTTTCAGTCAGAAGTTAAGCAACTACTTCATCTTATGATCCACTCTTTATATTCTAATAAAGAGATCTTTTTACGTGAATTAATCTCAAACGCATCAGACGCATCTGACAAATTGCGTTTCAAAGCACTATCAAATGGTGATCTTTATGAAGGTAATGCAGACCTTGGTGTTAAATTATCTTTTAACGAGGCTGCAAACACTTTAACCATTTCTGATAATGGTATTGGTATGAGCCGTGAAGATGTGATTGAGCATTTAGGTACAATTGCTAAATCAGGCACTGCTGATTTCTTTTCAAAACTATCAGATGATCAAAGTAAAGACTCTCAATTGATTGGTCAGTTTGGTGTTGGTTTCTATTCTGCGTTCATTGTTGCAGATGCAGTAACAGTCCGTACTCGTGAAGCGGGTGTAGCGAAAGACCAAGCGGTTCAGTGGCATTCTGAAGGTGAGGGTGACTATACAATTGAAGACATTACTAAAGAAACTCGCGGTACGGATATTATTCTTCATATGCGTGAAGAAGGTAAAGAGTTCTTAAGTGAGTGGCGCCTAAAAGAAGTGATTGGTAAATACTCTGATCACATCGGTATTCCTGTTTCCCTTTGGTCTGTAGAAAAAGACGAAGAAGGCAAAGATAAAGAAGGAAAGTGGGAACAAGTAAACAAGGCTCAAGCGCTTTGGACTCGCAGTAAATCAGAGATTGAAGATGCTGAGTATCAAGAGTTTTATAAGCACGTATCTCATGATTTTGCTGACCCACTGACGTGGAGCCATAATAAAGTAGAAGGTAAAAACGATTACACGAGCCTTCTATATATTCCAGCCAAAGCACCGTTTGATATGATGAACCGTGATCACAAAAGTGGCTTGAAGCTGTATGTTCAACGTGTATTTATTATGGATGACGCTGAACAATTTATGCCGAGTTACCTACGTTTTGTTAAAGGTTTGATTGACTCAAATGATCTTCCGCTAAACGTATCTCGTGAAATTCTTCAAGATAATAAAGTGACTCAGTCATTACGTAGCGCGTGTACTAAACGTGTACTAGGTATGCTTGAGAAAACAGCGAAGAAAGATGATGAAAAATATCAAACTTTCTGGAAAGAATTTGGACAAGTACTAAAAGAAGGCTTGGCTGAAGATTTTGCGAATAAAGATAAAATTGCCGGTTTATTGCGTTTTGCTACCACGGATAAAGACAGTTCAGAGCAATCGATGAGCTTAGCTGGGTATATTGAACGTATGAAAGAAGAACAAGATAAGATCTTCTATCTAACGGCAGACAGCTATGCTGCGGCGAAGAACAGTCCGCACCTAGAGCAATTTAAAGCAAAAGGCATTGAAGTTGTTCTAATGTATGACCGTATCGATGAGTGGCTGATGAGCTACTTAACTGAATTCGATGGTAAGCAATTCCAATCAATCACAAAAGCAGGCTTAGATTTAAGCAAGTTTGAAGATGAAGCGGAAAAAGAAAAGCAAAAAGAAACAGAAGAAGAGTTCAAATCGGTTGTTGAGCGCACTAAATCATACTTGGGTGACCGAGTGAAAGAGGTTCGTACAACCTTCAAACTAGCAACGACACCCGCTGTTGTTGTAACCGATGATTTTGAAATGGGAACACAAATGGCAAAACTTCTAGAAGCCGCTGGTCAAGCCGCTCCTGAAGTGAAGTACATTTTTGAAATAAACCCAGAACATGCTCTTATCAAGCAAATGGCAGATGAAGCGGATGAAGAAGCATTTGGTCGTTGGGTTGAAATGCTGCTTGGCCAAGCTATGTTAGCTGAACGTGGCTCTTTAGATGATCCATCGCAATTTTTAAGTGCAATGAATCAATTATTATCTAAATAATAGATAATACCGTAATCTAGATAAACGCAATGAGACCTATGCATTTTACACTAAGGTCTCATTGTTTTTTTATTGTTACGAAATAGACTCTATTTAGCGGTTATTTTTGCTTTTTTCATCGCAAACTTGATAGCTTTATCAGTTCCGTGTATCTTTCACGACTTATTTTTATAAATAAAACTTATACCTAAGTTTATAAGTAGTTGTCATTTTTACTTGTAAGGTTTGGTATAAATTCCAAGATTATTTTTTAAGGGGAAAACAATGCGTATCATCCTTTTAGGTGCACCTGGTGCGGGTAAAGGTACTCAAGCTCAGTTCATCATGGATAAATATGGTATTCCACAAATCTCTACAGGTGACATGCTACGTGCTGCTATTAAAGCGGGTACAGAGCTAGGCAAACAAGCTAAATCTGTAATTGATGCTGGTCAACTTGTATCTGATGAGATCATCCTTGGTCTTGTTAAAGAGCGTATTGCTCAAGAAGATTGCGCTAAAGGTTTCCTACTAGATGGTTTCCCTCGTACAATTCCTCAAGCGGATGGTTTAAAAGAGAACGGTGTATCTATCGATTACGTTCTTGAGTTTGATGTTGCTGACGAAGTAATCGTTGAGCGTATGTCTGGCCGTCGTGCTCACTTACCTTCTGGTCGTACTTATCACGTTACATTTAACCCGCCTCAAGTTGAAGGCCAAGATGATGTAACTGGTGAACCTCTTGTTATTCGTGAAGATGATAAACCTGAAACAGTACTTGCTCGCCTAGGTATCTACCATGAGCAAACTGCGCCACTTATCGCTTACTACAATAAAGAAGCTGAAGCAGGTAAAACTCAGTACCTTAAATTTGATGGTACTAAGTTAGTTGCTGAAGTTAGCGCTGAGATCGAAAAAGCACTAGCGTAATCTTACGTAGTCAGTAATTTATTGTTATATTGAAGGCGACCTTATCGGTCGCCTTTTTTTATAGACAATAATGGATAATAACTGTGAATAATAAAAAAGCAGGGGTGCTATTAGTTAATTTAGGTACGCCAACCGCACCAACCACATCAGCAGTAAAAACCTTTTTATCTGATTTTTTACATGATAAACGTGTTGTTGATATGAATCGCTTTCTTTGGTGTCCATTACTCCATGGTGTCATCCTACCTATAAGAGCGCCTAAAGTGGCGAAGTTATATGAAAGTGTTTGGATGGACGAAGGTTCACCGTTAATGGTCTATTCAAAACGTCAAGCGGCAGCATTGCATTCATTTTTAAATGTGCCAGTTGAGCTAGGTATGACTTATGGAGAACCAAGCATTAAATCAGGGATTGAGCGTTTAGAGGCTCAAGGATGTGATGAAATAGTCATTTTACCCCTGTATCCTCAATATTCCCGTACTACCTCAGCAGCCGTGTTTGATCAAATTGCTAAGCAATATAAAACCACATCGGTGTTACCCGACTTCTCACTTGTTCATAATTATCATGATCACCCTCTCTATATTAAAGCCCTTGCTGAATCTATCCGTCTTTCATGGGAGAAGAAGGGCAAAGGTGATTATGTATTATGTTCGTATCATGGGATCCCACAGCGTTTTGTTGATAATGGCGATATTTATGCCAAACATTGTGAACGAACAACAGAATTGCTTGCTCAAGAATTAGGATTAACATCTGAACAAATAGGCATGAGCTATCAATCCCGTTTTGGGCGAGAAGCGTGGTTGCAACCTTATACTTCAGAGATGTTAACTGAACTTACTCCAAAAGGAATTAAATCATTAGATATCATTAGTCCTGCATTTTCGTCTGATTGCTTAGAAACCTTAGAAGAGCTTTCAGAAGAGTGTAAAGAGATATTTATGGAGGCTGGTGGTCAAAAATACACCTTTATTCCATGTTTAAATGATGATGAATTACATATTGAAATGATGGCAGATATTGTAAAAAGTAAGATTTCAGCATAAAAATGAATTTTTTTAATAAAAAAAGCAGTTAAAAGGGTTGAAAAGACTAACCAATTGCCCAATTTCTTATTAAAGATTATCAACGTGTGTAGTGAGTCTCGACATAGATGGGTCAGATCGCTACAATATCGCGTCTTATTTTGCCACTTGGCTAAATGCCGTATTTTATTTAATTAAAGTACGCGATCTACTTATTATTCATATTAAGCAGATAAAAGAAGATACCCAATTGGTATCACGAATCATAGGGGTTACGGTTTCTATTTTATTAGACCTGTAACGCAAGGATGCGACACGTATTTTTTGTCGCAAACTCAGAGAACCTGAGTCGATTTTGAGGTTTATATAAACATGCAAGTTACTGTTGAAACTAAAGAAGGCCTAGAGCGCGTTCTAACTATTACTGTACCAGCGGCAAACATTGAAGACGCTGTAAATGCTGAGCTTCTTAATATCGCTAAAAATCGTCGCTTTGATGGCTTCCGTAAAGGTAAAGTGCCAATGAAGATGGTTGCTAAAATGTACGGTAGTGCAGTTCGTAACGACAAAATGGGTGAAGTTATGCAACGTCACTTCATTGAAGCGATCATTAAAGACAAAATCAACCCAGCTGGCGCTCCAACATTCGCACCAGTAGAATTTGCTGAAGGTCAAGATTTAGTATTCACTGCAACATTTGAAATCTACCCAGAAGTAACACTTCAAGGCCTAGACAAAGTTGTTGTTGAAAAACCACAAGTTGAAGTTAAAGACGAAGACGTAGCAGAAATGCTAGAAACACTACGTAAGCAACAGTCTACTTGGGCTGATGCTGACGTTGCTGCTGAAGACGGTACTCGCGCTACAATCAACTTCGTTGGTTCTATCGATGGTGAAGAATTTGAAGGCGGTAAAGCAGATAACTTCCCTCTAGAAATGGGCCAAGGTCGTATGATCCCTGGTTTTGAAGATGGTATCAAAGGTAAGAAAGCTGGCGAAGAAGTAACTATTGACGTTAACTTCCCAGAAGACTACCACGCAGAAAACCTAAAAGGTAAAGCGGCACAATTCGCTATCACTGTAGTTAAAGTTGAAGCTCGTGAGCTTCCTGAACTGAATGACGAATTCGTTGCTAAGTTTGGCGCTGAAGGTGGCGTTGAAGGTCTTAAAGCTGAAGTTCGTAAGAACATGGAGCGTGAATTAGCTCAAGCTGTTAAAAACAAGATCAAAGAACAAGCTATCAACGGTTTAGTTGAGCAAAACAACATCGACGTTCCTTCTGCTCTTATTGATCAAGAAGTTGAAGTACTACGTCAACAAGCAGTTCAACGTTTTGGCGGCAACGCTGACACAGCTCCTGAGCTTCCACGTGAATTGTTCGAAGAACAAGCTAAACGTCGCGTAGTTGTTGGTCTTCTTCTTGGTGAAGTTATCAAGTCTGAAGAACTAAAAGCTGATGATGAGAAAGTAAAAGCGCTTATCAACGAAATGGCTTCTGCATACGAAGATCCAACAGAAGTTGTTGCTTACTACGAAGGTAATGAGCAAATGATGAACAACATGCGTAATGTTGCTCTAGAAGAACAAGCTATCGATGCAATCCTTGCTAAAGCACAAGTTTCTGAAAAAGAAGTTGGCTTTAACGAACTAATGAATCAACAACCTGCTTAATTTCTAATTTAATTAAGTAGTTAGTTGACTTAGTTTCACAAGATCTGCTAATAATGGTCCGAATGAAGCGTCATTCGGACCATTTATTTTATAAGGGATACGGTTATGAGCTATCAAGAAAACAATGCAATGCCTTCTATTATGGATGCACTTGTTCCTATGGTTGTTGAGCAAACTTCACGTGGTGAGCGTTCGTATGATATTTATTCCCGTCTGTTAAAAGAGCGTGTTATCTTTTTAACAGGTCAAGTTGAAGATCACATGGCCAACTTAGTTGTGGCTCAGTTGCTTTTCCTTGAGTCTGAAAACCCAGATAAGGATATCTTCCTATACATTAACTCTCCAGGTGGCTCTGTGACTGCTGGTATGTCAATTTACGACACAATGCAGTTTATTAAGCCAAATGTGAGCACAGTATGTATGGGTCAAGCATGTTCTATGGGCGCTTTCTTACTTGCAGGTGGCGCACCAGGCAAACGTTATGTTCTGCCTAACTCTCGTGTGATGATTCACCAACCACTTGGCGGCTTCCAAGGTCAAGCATCAGATATTCAAATTCATGCTCAAGAAATCTTAACGATTAAGAAGAAGTTGAATACATTGCTTGCAGAGCATACAGGTCAGCCTTTAGAAGTGATCGAAAAAGATACAGATCGTGATAATTTCATGGCAGCAGATGATGCAGTGAAATACGGTCTTGTAGATGCTGTGTTAAATAAGCGTGACTAATTAATAAAAAAGCAGTAACGTTTACAGCAAAGAAGGTAAGTTAGTATAAACTTACAGCATAAAGGCAACGTTTAAGAGGTTAGCAAATGACAGACAAGCGTAAAGACGAAAATAGTGGAAAGTTACTATATTGCTCTTTTTGCGGAAAAAGCCAGCATGAAGTTCGTAAACTAATTGCAGGTCCTTCTGTTTATGTTTGTGATGAGTGCGTTGATTTATGTAACGACATTATTCGCGAAGAGCTAAAAGATAATACTCTGTCTCCAAAAGAGAGTAGTGAAGCATTACCGACACCGCAAAATATTCGTGCGCATTTAGATGACTATGTTATTGGTCAAGAGCATGCGAAAAAAGTACTAGCGGTTGCCGTATATAATCACTACAAGCGTTTACGTAATGGCGACACTACAAAAGATGGCGTAGAGCTTGGTAAAAGTAATATCCTTCTTATCGGACCAACAGGTAGTGGTAAAACACTGCTTGCTGAGACTCTAGCGCGTTTCTTGGATGTACCGTTTACAATGGCGGATGCAACCACATTAACAGAAGCGGGTTATGTAGGTGAAGATGTTGAAAACATCATTCAAAAGCTACTACAAAAATGCGATTACGACCCTGCAAAAGCAGAGCGTGGCATTGTATATATCGATGAAATTGACAAAATTTCTCGTAAGTCTGAAAACCCATCAATTACACGAGATGTATCTGGTGAAGGTGTTCAGCAAGCACTATTGAAATTGATTGAAGGTACTATTGCATCAGTACCACCTCAAGGTGGCCGAAAGCATCCACAGCAAGAGTTTTTACAAGTAGATACTTCTAAGATCTTGTTTATCTGTGGTGGTGCATTTGCTGGCTTAGATAAAGTGATTGAGCAACGTGTTGCTACAGGTACGGGCATTGGCTTTGCTGCTGAAGTTCGTTCAAAAGATGATAAAGCAACCATTGGTGATTTATTTAAGCAAATTGAACCAGAAGATCTTGTTAAGTTTGGTCTGATCCCTGAATTTATTGGTCGTTTACCAGTAACTACAACTCTGACTGAGCTAGATGAAGAAGCTTTAGTTCAAATACTAAGCCAACCTAAAAATGCATTAACTAAGCAATATGGTGCATTATTTGATTTAGAAGGCGCAGAACTTGAATTCCGTGAAGACGCATTAAAAGCGATTGCGAAAAAAGCAATGGATCGTAAAACAGGTGCTCGTGGTCTTCGTTCAATCTTAGAAGCAGTATTATTGGATACTATGTATGAATTGCCATCAAAAGAAGGCGTTTCTAAAGTAGTTATCGACGAATCTGTAATTAATGGCGAATCAGAACCGCTATTAATGTTTGAAAATACAGAATCAAAAGCAATATCTGCAGAATAGTGTATTTAGCTAATAAATAGACAAAAAGGAGGCATTGGCCTCCTTTTTTATTTTTAATTGAAAATAATGTTGATTCTTAGCGACTTGCCCCCATATTATTTCTATAGATACTGACGGAAAGAGAGAAGAATATGAACCTGGAGCGTTCCGAGCGCATTGAGATACCAGTTCTACCATTACGTGATGTAGTGGTGTATCCGCATATGGTAATTCCACTGTTTGTGGGCCGTGAAAAATCGATTCGTTGTCTAGAAGCGGCAATGGAGCAGAATAAACAAGTCCTACTTGTGGCACAAAAAGAAGCAGCTAAAGAAGAGCCACAATTAGATGATTTACACGGTGTTGGTACAATTGCGACAATTTTACAATTATTAAAATTGCCTGATGGCACAGTTAAAGTATTAGTTGAAGGTCAACAACGTGCAAAAATTCATCAGTTTTTAGAGGCTGATTTCTTTACAGCAGATGCTGAGTTTTTGCTGACTCCAATTATTGATGATGCCGAGCAAGAAGTGATTATGCGCTCTGCAATTAATCAATTTGAAGGTTTTATCAAATTAAACAAAAAAATCCCACCTGAAGTATTAACTTCACTTAATGGGATTGAAGATGCAGCGCGTCTTGCAGATACGATTGCCGCTCATATGCCTCTAAAATTGGTTGATAAGCAGGAAGTGTTAGAGCTTACTGATGTTATCGCGCGTTTAGAGTTTTTAATGAGCATGATGGAATCGGAAATCGATTTATTACAAATCGAAAAACGTATCCGTGGTCGTGTTAAAAAGCAGATGGAAAAAAGCCAACGCGAGTACTATTTGAATGAGCAAATGAAAGCAATTCAAAAAGAACTTGGTGATTTGGATGATGCTCCTGATGAATTTGAAGCTCTACAACAAAAAATTGTAGATGCCAAAATGCCAAAAGAAGCTCAAGAAAAAGCAGAACAAGAGCTTCAAAAGTTGAAGATGATGTCTCCAATGTCTGCTGAAGCAACCGTGGTTCGTAGCTACATCGATTGTATGGTTGGCGTGCCTTGGTTTAAACGTTCAAAAGTGAAAAAAGATTTAGCGAAAGCAGAAGAAATCTTAAACGCAGACCATTATGGTTTAGAGCGTGTTAAAGAACGGATTCTTGAATATTTAGCAGTACAAAGCCGAGTAACGAAACTTAAAGGTCCAATCTTATGTTTAGTTGGTCCTCCTGGTGTTGGTAAAACGTCACTTGGTCAATCTATTGCTAAAGCGACGGGTCGTAAATATACACGTATGGCTTTAGGTGGTGTTCGTGATGAAGCCGAAATTCGTGGTCACCGTCGTACTTACATTGGTTCATTACCAGGTAAACTAATCCAAAAATTATCTAAAGTTGAAGTCAAGAACCCACTTTTCCTATTGGATGAAATCGATAAGATGTCATCTGATATGCGTGGTGATCCTGCTTCTGCTTTATTAGAAGTGCTTGATCCGGAGCAAAACAGCGCATTCAGTGACCACTACTTAGAAGTGGATTACGATTTATCTGATGTCATGTTTGTTGCAACCTCTAACTCAATGAATATTCCAGGCCCATTATTGGATCGTATGGAAGTAATTCGCCTGTCTGGTTATACAGAAGACGAGAAATTGAATATTGCGAAAAGTCATCTATTGAATAAGCAAATTAAGCGTAATGGCTTAAAAGCAAATGAAATTGAAATTGACGATTCAGCAATAATGGGCATTATCCGTTATTACACACGTGAAGCTGGTGTGCGTAGTTTAGAACGTGAAATCTCTAAATTGTGCCGTAAAGCGGTAAAACAAATCTTATTAGATAAAACGATTAAGAAAGTAACGATTAATCAGGAAAATTTAAAAGATTTCTTAGGTGTTCAACGTTGTGATTATGGTAAAGCCGATGATGAAGATCGTATTGGTCAAGTCGTTGGTTTAGCATGGACTGAAGTTGGCGGTGATTTACTGACAATTGAAGCAGAATCTATGATTGGCAAAGGCAAGTTAACTTACACAGGTTCACTTGGCGATGTAATGAAAGAGTCTATTCAAGCAGCAATGACAGTAGTTCGTACTCGTGCTGAAAAACTAGGTATTAATCCTGATTTCTACGAGAAACGTGATATCCATGTTCATGTGCCTGAAGGTGCTACACCAAAAGATGGTCCAAGTGCTGGTATTGGCATGTGTACTGCTCTCGTTTCAAGCTTAACAGGTAACCCGGTTCGTTCTGATGTTGCAATGACAGGTGAAATTACCCTACGTGGTGAAGTACTGCCTATTGGTGGCTTGAAAGAGAAATTGCTTGCAGCACATCGTGGTGGTATTAAAACTGTCATTATTCCAAAGGATAATGCACGTGATTTAGAAGAAATTCCAGCAAATGTAATTGCTGATCTTTCTGTGCATCCAGTTAAGTGGATTGATGAAGTATTAACCTTGGCGCTTAAAAATGATCCTCAAGGTTTTAGTGTTGAAGCATCTAAATAGTGATGTGCAGCAAAAAACGTTGATATAACAGGGCTGACGAGCCGAAATGACTTGTCAGCTTATATTGATATCGCTAAGTTAAGCCTAATTGTGTGAAGATTAATTCACTCATCAAATATCTAAATATGGACTCGTTCATTAATCATTGAATGAATAATTTAAAGGGGAATACCGTGAATAAATCTCAATTAGTAGATCAAATTGCTGATAATGCTGACATCTCAAAAGCTGCGGCTGGTCGCGCTTTAGACGCTTTAGTTGAAACAGTAACAGAGACACTAAAAAGTGGCGAGCAAGTAACGCTTGTTGGCTTTGGTTCGTTTCTTGTTCGTGAGCGTGCAGCGCGTACAGGCCGTAACCCTAAAACTGGCGAAGCAATTGAGATTTCTGCTGCAAAAGTACCTGCATTTAAAGCGGGTAAAGCACTGAAAGATGCGTGTAACTAATCGAAATAAAGATAAAACTCTACACAAGCTAGCGTAACGCTAGTAGACTAGAGATTGAGTCATAGGCGCATCCAATGATGCGCTTTTTTATTGTTAAATTTTTCTTTTGTTGAACTATTTTTTATTTTCACTATCAATAGAAATTGAAACACTTTCTTAGGAATAGAGTATTCCGCTCAGTGATTAGGAGTTAAGACATATTATGATGGATCGAATTCGCGAAGGTTCAACAGGCCTTGCAGTTAAGATCATTCTCGGTCTAATTATTTTCTCATTTGTATTTGCAGGTGTAGGTAGTTATTTAGTCGGTGGCAGTCAACCAATAGCAGCGAAGGTTGGTGAACGAGAAATTACTCGAAACGAGTTTGAACAAGTTTATCAAAATGAGCGTAACCGTATGCAATCACAGTTGGGTGACTACTTCTCAACTCTGCTAGGTGATCCTGCTTATGTTGAACAATTCCGTAAATCAGTATTAGACCGTATGGTTAATGATGCATTACTCGATAACCAAGCTCAAGATCTAGGTTTACGTGTTAGTGATGAACAAATTCGTCAAGCGATCCTATCAATGCCTCAATTTCAAAAAGACGGCAAGTTTGATGAAGAGATTTACAACATAGCACTTCGTCGTGCAGGTTTTAGCTCTGATAGTTTTGCAGAATATTTGCGCCAAGACTTAGTTCGTAATCAACTAATTTTAGCTTTAGAGTCAACAGAGTTTACGTTGCCAAGTGAAGTTAATGCGCAAAATGCATTAGAAACTCAACAACGTGAAATCAGAACGATTACTTTGAATACGACTGAATTTGCTGAAAAAGCAGCGGTATCAGAAGAAGAAGTTAAAGAATTTTATAATGCTAATAAACAACAATTTGTTCGACCAGAGCAAGTTAAAATTGCTTACATTGAATTATCTGGGGCGTCACTAAAAGACCAAGCTCCAATTTCTGATGATGAAGTCAAAGAGTATTATCAAGCAAATCAAGATAAGTATTCTACGCAAGAGAAACGTGAAGTTAGCCACATTCTAATTAACGGTGATGAAGCAGATGCTAAAGCGGTTCTTGCTCGTTTAGATGCGGGTGAAGATTTTGCGGCTGTTGCTAAAGATGCATCTCAAGATATCCCGACAGCAAAAGAAGGTGGTTCTTTAGGTTGGATTGAGCGTGGTGTTATCGATCCTGAATTTGAAGATGCCGCTTTCCAATTAGTTAATGTTGGTGATCACTCTGGCGTGGTTAAATCTGCATTTGGTTATCACATTATTCAATTGAATGGTGTTGAAAAACCAACAACAAAACCTCTGGCAGAAGTAAGTGCTGAAATCAAAGCTTTCCTTGTTGATGAGCATGCCGCAGATGCATTCTATAGCTTACAAACAGAGCTAGCAGAGAAGGCATTTGAATCACCGGATTCTTTAGATGATGCTGCTGAAGCGGTAAATGCGAAAATTATAACAACTGATTTCTTTTCTCAGGTAGATGCACCAGAAGCGTTAGCAAGCCAAGCGGTTTTGCAAGCAATTTACAGTGCTGAAGTGAAAGAAGATGGTCTGAATTCTGATGTGATTGAAATTGCACCTGAACATATTATTGTTGTTCGAGTTGAGGACGTTCGTGATGAAGCCGTCTTGCCTTTAGAAGATGTGAAACAAAACGTTGTAGCTCGTTTATCACAATCAAAAGGTGAACAAAAAGCATTAGAGCTTGCTCAAGGTGTGATTGCTGCTCTTAATAAAGGTGAAACAAATTACTTAGCTGATAATGAATTAAATTTCACTGAAGCAAGAATGATCACTCGAGCGGATGAATTAGCAAATGATGTATATCGTTTGCAGAAACCTGAGCAAGGCACATCAACCTATGCGCAAGTCATGGATCGTCAAGGTAATCATGTCATTGTTGCTTTGGATGGTGTATTAGAGTTGGGTAATGATGCGATGATTGAGCAAGTAGCGACACGTTTACTAAGAACTCAAACTCAGCAAGATTTAACGGCAACATTAGATACCTTAAAAGCTAACTCTGATATCAGCTATCCATTATTAGAGCAGTAATCAATTTATTTGTAATTGATAAATAAAACAGACGGGTCCCTTAATGGGGCCCGTCGTGTTTTTGCAACCCTTTAATGGGATTTACTATTCATATTATTTATTCTTTTTGTGATGACAGATGGAAGTCGAATTTCTGAAGTATCTGATATCGATCATTTAATCAATAAAAAGGAATGCAAATGAAACGTATAATCTCTTTAATCAATTCTTTCTTTCTCGCTATTATTTTATTTTCAAGCGGAGCTGCCCTTGCTGAAGTCAAAGACTCAGGTAAGCATGAAGGGATAGATGTCGTCATTAATATCAACGAGGCTGAAGCAGAGGAGCTTAAAACGCTATTAATAGGCATTGGAGATTCAAAAGCTCAAGCTATTGTTGATTATAGAAAATCAAATGGAAAGTTTGTTACGGTAGATGATTTATCGAAGGTAAAAGGGATAGGCGATAAATTAGTAGAGAAGAATCGAAATCGAATCATACTGTAAGAATAAAGTAAAAAGGCGACCTTATTAATTTAAGGTCGCCTTTATTTTTAATGTAATAAGTAATTATACCAATCTATACAAATACTTGATCGTTCTTGTTTATAGCAAAATTGGTATCAGTGTGCTTTTTCAGCACCATGCATCCAGCGAATAAGTGTTCCTGAGATTATTAGCAGTAATACACCTGAAATAGCAGAAGCAATAGCGATACCAGCGAAGATATCTAATGCTCCAAGGCTTTCAACATGCGAGCCGACAACACCAGCAATATAGTTAGAAATAGCATTAAAACCAAACCATGTTCCCATCATTAGTGACGCTAAACGTAATGGTGCAAGTTTAGTGACCAATGATAAACCAATTGGAGATAAGCATAGTTCACCTAGAGTATGGAAGAAGTAAGCACCGACTAACCAATACATAGATGTTTTAATTGTCAGATCGCCACCTTGCTCCATAACCGCTCCGACCATACAAAGAAAACCAATAGCTAGAAAAAATAACGCTAAAGCAAACTTAATTGGTGAGCTTGGTTCTTTAGGGCCTAATTTAACCCATAAGATAGCAATAAGGGGAGCAAATGTGATGATGAAAAATGGATTAAGTGATTGAAACCATGCCGCAGGCACTTCAAAAGAACCAATCATTCTATCTGTATATTGTTGAGAATATATATTCATTAGGCCACCAGCTTGTTCAAAGCCTGCCCAAAACACAATAACAAATAACCCCATTACCATGATTACTTTTAAGCGATCGATTTCGATTTTACTTAATGCGGTTGGAGACGCTCCTTTTGCTTCGGCTTTTTCTTTTGCAATGTGAGCAGCAGGACGAACACCAATATCACCTAAAAAACGTTGAGCAAATAGAGATTGGATGATTAAGCTTATAATCATACCGATACCAGCAGCAGCAAAGCCAGCTTTCCAACCCCATAAGCCTGTAACCGAACCTGATACAACACCAGCAAGTAATGAGCCTAAGTTAATGCCCATATAAAAAATGGTAAACGCGCCATCACGACGGTTATCTCCATTTTCATATAAATCACCAACCATAGTTGATACATTCGGTTTAAATAAGCCATTACCCGCAATTAAGAAAGCTAAGCCTGTATAGAATAAAGATTCAACTGAAAATGGAAGAATATCGTGTGGTAATGCAAGGGTGAATTGGCCAATGACCATTAAAAATCCACCAATCAGCAATGATTTACGTTGACCTAGGTGGTTATCAGCTAACCAGCCACCAATAAGGGGTGTGATATACATTAATGCAGTATAGGTACCATAAAGGCTTAATGCGTCTTTAACTGTCCAGCCTAAACCACCGTTAATTGTTCTATCTGTTAAATACAGAACTAGAATGGCTCTCATTGCATAATAAGAGAATCGCTCCCATAACTCGGTTCCAAAAAGTAAGAACAATCCTTTAGGGTGTCCCATGATTAATTTGTTGTTTGGCATAGTGCTCTCTTTTTATAATGAAATTTTATTCTTCTTATATAGTTAAATTTATACGCTTCGATGGTTACGACTGCAACATTGTACAAATTTATGTGATTTACTTAACATATTAACTCATTGAAATATTTAGAAACAAAAATATTCTGTTACATCTTTGGGTGCTGGGTTTTAAGTTCATTTAGAGATCTAATTCTAATCTGGTGGTTTAATTTGGTTTAATGTGTTTATATTTTTGTTTATTTTGGTTTTTTAAACTTCTTTGGCGGTTTTTTTTGTATTTAACATTTCAAACGAAGGTTTTAGCTGCGATGTACTCGCTATATATTTTTTTGAACTGAGTTGCGTGATATGCTTTACAGCAGGTTGGCTAGGTATAAAGACAATGAAAGAATGGTATTTACTCTACTGCAAGCGTGGAGAGCAACAGAGAGCAAAGCAACATCTTGAAAATCAACAGGTGGAGTGCTATTACCCTGAAATAGAAGTAGAAAAAATAGTAAGAGGAAAGAAAAAGCTTATTATAGAGCCTCTATTTCCTTGTTATATGTTTGTTCGATTTGATTTTGAGCAAGGACCCTCATTTACAACCGTTCGTTCGACACGAGGTGTGAGTGATTTTATTCGGTTTGGTGCTAAGCCTAAAGTTCTACAAGGCGATCTTATCTATTCACTTAAAAGTGCTGAAAAACCAAAGAATATAACGGTTGATGAATTACCCAAAGTTGGGCAATCGGTAGGTATTTGTGATGGTCCTTTTATGGGGGCTGACGCTATATATAAAGAACCTGATGGAGAGAAACGTTCTATCTTATTGATTACGTTAATTAATAAGAAAGTTGAGATTAAAGTAGATAATACAAATATGGATTTTTAATTTAAAAAGCGCCCATTTATAAAGGCGCTTTTTTTAGTTCAGATGTAAGGATTAGCTATAAGCTTCATTATGAACGGCTTGCACTGCACGACCTGATGGGTCAACACAATTTTGGAATGACTCATCCCATTCAATTGCTTTTGCTGATGAGCAAGCTACTGATGGGCCTCCAGGGACACATTTTGCGGCATCTTCCAGAGGAAATAGCTCTTCAAATATCTCGCGATACGCATAACCTTCTTTTGTAGTTGGCGTATTATAAGGGAAGCGGAATTTAGCTGATTCCATTTGCTGATCGGTGACCTTGGCTTCAGCAGTTTCACGTAATGTATCAATCCAGCTGTAACCCACGCCATCAGAGAACTGCTCTTTTTGTCTCCAAGCAATCGACTCAGGAAGATAATCTTCAAAACATTCACGAAGAATGTGTTTTTCCATTTTACCATTACCACACATTTTATCTTGTGGGTTTAAGCGCATAGCGATATCAATAAATTCTTTATCTAAGAAAGGCACACGACCTTCTACGCCCCAAGCTGCAAGAGATTTGTTTGCACGAGCACAATCAAACATATTTAAAGCAAGCAGTTTACGAACCGTTTCTTCGTGAAATTCTTTTTTGTTGGGTGCCTTATGGAAATATAAGTAACCACCAAAGATTTCATCAGCCCCTTCACCAGAAAGTACCATTTTAATACCCATGGCTTTAATTTTTCGACCCATAAGGAACATAGGTGTTGAAGCTCGGATAGTGGTTACATCGTAAGTTTCGATATGATAAATAACATCACGAATCGCATCTAAACCTTCTTGGATTGTATATGTCATTTCATGGTGTACTGTCCCTAATTTATCAGCAACCTCACGAGCTGCTTTTAAATCAGGAGCGCCTTCTAGACCAACGGCAAAGGAATGCAATTGTGGCCACCAAGCTTCAGATTTCTCGTTATCTTCAATACGCATCGCTGCAAATTTTTTCGCAACAGCTGAAGTAATAGATGAATCCAAACCACCAGATAAAAGAACACCATAAGGAACGTCAGTCATTAATTGGCGCTTAACGGCATCCTCTAGAGCTTGTTTAAGGTCTTCTTTGCTTGTTGGGTTATCTTTAACCGCATCATAATCCATCCAATCACGTACATAATAACGTGTAGGTTCAGCATCTTTTGAAGAGTAGAAGTGACCAGGAGGGAATTCACTAATTGATTTACAGACAGGAACTAAGGCTTTCATTTCTGATGCCACATAATAGTTCCCATGTTCATCATGCCCATGATACATAGGAATGATACCTATATGGTCACGGCCAATTAAATATTCATCTTTTTCTTCATCATAAAGAATAAAGGCAAAAATACCGTTTAAGTCTTCTAAAAGATCGGCACCTTTTTCACGGTATAGTGCTAGGATAACTTCACAATCAGAGTCTGTTTGGAAGGCGTAATCGTCGGCATACTTTTCGCGTAATTCTTTATGGTTATAGATCTCACCATTAACAGCTAAAATGTGTTTTTTATCTTCGCTGTAAAGTGGTTGAGCTCCGCTATTTAAGCCAACAATAGCAAGACGCTCATGTGCTAAAATTGCTTTATCTGATGAATAAATACCTGACCAGTCAGGGCCGCGATGACGTAGTTTTTTTGACATTTCAAGTGCTGCAGTTCGCAACGGGGTTGGATCACTTTTAATATCTAGAATTCCAAAAATCGAGCACATAAGTTCCCTCTATCTCTTCTTAATTTTTATAGTAAATTATTGTCTTGTCTACAATTTGCCATTATCACTAAAAAAAGCAACCCAGAAATACAAATAAAATCACAAATAGATAACCTAATTAAATAATATTTAATATTTTTACTATTTTGGTGTTGGATCGTTAATTGAAGTTGGCTTTTTAAACAAAATAATGAAGGAGAGGGGGATGTTTATAAAAAAATCAGATTAAAGTTTAACGTAACTCTAATCTGATCCTGAGCAATGAGTAAGTTACTATCAAGAAATTAGGATTTCATATATTCTTTTTGTTGATTAAATTGTGGGTTTAATTGTTCACTTACATGTCGAGCAAAACCACTACCAGCTTCATGGTAAATGTTAAATGCAGCATCAACACCTTGTTCAATTAAACCATCTATTTGGTCATTATAAGCTGCAATAGCTGCCGTTTGACCTTGGTAATTACGTGATTGTAATTGCTCTAAAGCAAATTGATTACCTTGATGATTTGGCATTGCTAACAGCACTAACTTTACGTGAGATGTTGAAAGGATGCGTTCCCAAAAATCTGGGTCGGTTGCATCGCCAGAAATAACATTTCGACCTAAGCTCTGGTGATGTCTTGCTGATTCTTCACGAAGTTCAATACCTAAAATAATGTCGCCATACTTCTCTTTGAGCTCATCATAAGCTCCACTACCGATACGGCCCATCCCTAAAATCAAAATTTGAGCTCGTCCTGGGTTAATTAATTTATCCATCGGATTTAATCGTTCAGCGGTATGTTCTTTTAGCCAATGACGAGATCGTTGATAAATAGAATGACCAAAGTTATTTAACGGTGCTGAGATAATGAATGAAATGGATACAGCAATGGCAATGGCCACTAATGTATCTCCAGGTAACCATCCCATTTTAAAGGCAAGGCCACCCACGATAAGTCCAAACTCACTGTAATTAAATAATGTAAGAGAAGCGAGAAGTGAGGTCCGTACCCTAAATTTGAACTTATTGATGATAATAAAATACAGAAGTCCTTTAACTGGAAGTAGCAAGATCAAAATCAGCGCTAATCCTAAACCTGAAATAGTAGGGGCAGCAGATAAGCCGATATTTAGGAAGAAACAGATAAGTAAAATTTCTTTTAAATTAAAGAGAGATTTAGATAACTCAGAGGCTTTCGAGTGTCCCGCCAGTAACATGCCTAAAATAAGTGCTCCTAGATCAGGCTTCATGCCAACAAGTTCAAAGGTTCCTGCACCAGCAACAAGCGCTAAGAAAATACCATAAAGAACCAACATTTCGCCGTGACCTGCCCAATCTAATAATTTGAAAAATAGAGGGCGAAGTAGTGGCAGGGCAAATAGAGCTAATGCAGTTATCTCTGGGATTTTTCCTGTTGATGCAGTTAAAAATACAACCGCAAAGATATCTTGCATGACCAGAATACCAATGGCCAGTGTGCCATATGTGGCATTCATCTCCCCTTTTTCTTGAAGCGCTTTGACCGCAAAAACAGTGCTTGAGAAAGAGAGAGCAAAACCAAAAAGAACCAACTGTGCAGTGCCTATATCAGCAAGCATTGTGATGCCAAGAAGTTTAAGGCCTAATAATGCAAAAGTGAAAAAGAGGGTAGAAAAAACATTATGAAGCGTTGCACCTAACCAGATTTCTTTAGCAAGTAAGGTTTTTATATCTAATTTTAATCCAATAGAAAAAAGTAAAAGCGTAACGCCGAGATCTGCAAAAGTTGAAAGTGCATCATTAGATTGGAAGCCAAGAGCATGCAAACCAAAGCCAGCTAATAAAAAACCAACAAGAGGGGGTAAATTAATTTTTAGTGCAATAAAACCCATTACAAAAGCTGCAATGATAAAAAGTAACTCCATATACTTATTTTCCTAGTGGTATTCAAAAAAAAGGGTCGCTATTCGCAACCCTTAGAATGATAACACGTGAAAAGTCAGTCGTGATTATTCATCAAGTAATTTTTGTAACAATACACCATTTAGCATTGCTCGTTTCACCATAGAAAAAGCACCAATTGTTGGTTGGTTATGAAGCTCTGAAGCCACAATTGGCAAATCTTTGTGGAATGCAGTTAGTGATTGATTCTTAATACAGTTATGAATTGCAGCAAATACGATTTTGTCAGCCTGAGTGATCGCACCTGAAATAATGATTTTCTGTGGATTAAACAAGTTGATGGTCATCGCGATGGCTTTACCAAGTTGATTACCAACACGTAGTAACGTTTGTGTTGCTAGCTCATCGCCATGATTTGCGGCATGACAAATATCAGACATGGTGATTTTTTCAATTTGCGAAAGGCTAGAAGGATAACCTTGCTTTAATAAGCTATTAACTCGAGAAATAATAGCTGGGTTTGCAGCAACAGTCTCTAAGCAGCCGAAATTGCCACACTGGCATTTATCACCAATTGGATCTATTTGAATGTGGCCAATTTCACCGACATTACGGTTATGACCAAGAAAAACTTTACCATTTACAATGATCCCAGCACCAGTACCTCTGTGAACACTGACTAAAATAGAATCATAGCAATCGCGTGATGCGCCAAAATAATGCTCAGCAAGAGCAAGTCCACGAACATCATTACCAACGAAACATTGAGTTTTAAATGTTTCTTTAATGAAATCAGCTAATGCCAATTTATCAATGTCGGTATTAGGCATGTATTCTACAACACCGGTTTCTGGATTAACTAAACCTGGTAGCGTAATACCAATAGCGATTAATTGTTTAATCGTGTCTTGATTACGTGTAATAAAGTGTTGGAGTAATTGATTTAAACCATCAAGTAATTCTTGTTGATGAGAGTAATGAAACTCGTGATATTCAGAGGCCAATTCTTTTGTTGAAAGGTCAAAAAGGCTCAACTGAATATAGTCTCGCCCTAAACGTACAGCAATTGAATGGAAAGGGTCTGTTTCGGTAGTCAAAGAGATAGCTCTTCGACCACCGGTTGATGCTTGTTGCGCGACTTCTTTAATTAAGCCGCGCTCTAATAATTGACGGGTTATTTTGGTAACACTTGCCGGAGCAAGCTGGCTAACATCAGCGATTTGAATTCGAGAAATCGGGCCTTTTTGGTCGATTAAACGATAAACAGCCGCACTGTTTAATTGTTTTACAAGATCTACATTACCAATTTGTCCGTCAGTCATATTAACTTTGCTCGTATTGTCCGTTAACAACAGTCGCTTTTACATTGAAGTCACGATCAAAGATAGCAAGGTTAGCAACCATGTTCTTTTTGATTCGGCCAAGTTTATTATCCACACCAATTGCTTGAGCTGGGTATAACGTTGCCATACGTAAAGCTTCATCTAAAGCGATTCCAACGTGCTCAACTGTATTCTGAACTGCTTCAATCATAGTCAGAGCTGAGCCGCCTAATGTGCCATTTTCATCAACACATTTACCATCCTTGTAATATACTTTCTTACCAACAAAAATAAAGTATTCCATGTCAGCACCTGCAGGAGCTGTGGCATCGGTCACTAATACTAGCTTTTCTTTCTTTATTTTGTGTGCAATACGGATGTTTGCATAGTCAACATGGAAGCCATCAGCGATGATCCCAGCATAAACTTCTGGCGTATCATAGATAGCGCCGACAACACCAGGTTCACGACCAACCATTGGTGTCATCGCATTAAATAAGTGTGTAGCAAATGTGATGCCTGATTCAAACCCTTGGCGAGCTTCTGCATAAGTTGCATTAGTGTGGCCTATTGAAACAACGATACCTGCTTTATGAAGACGCTCAATATGCTCAGGGTCGTTTTGCTCTGGTGCCAGTGTTACTTTAGCGATTAAATCAGCGTTATCACACATTAATTGAATCATGTCTGTGTCTGAATGACGAATATGATCAACGCTATGAATGCCTTTTTTCATCACGTTTAGGTATGGACCTTCAAGGTGTAGACCTAGTGATTGGTTTTGGTATTTGTTGTGGTATTCGCGAGCGGCTTCTATTGATGCGCGCATATCTTCATCAGAGGATGTGATTAATGTTGGCAGGAAGCTTGTACAACCTGATTTTAAGTTTGCTTCGTGCATGATTTGCATGGTTTCGGCTGTGATTTGATCATTCAGCATTACACCGCCGCAGCCATTAAGCTGAAGGTCAATAAATCCAGGGCTTAAAATTGCACCATCAAGATCTTTTAATTCGATACCTTCAGGCAATTCTGTGGTTGGACAAACGGCTTCGATCTCTGTTCCATTGATAATAACAGAGTGGTCAACAAGAACGTCGTTACCAGTATAAACTTTACAGTTTGTTAGCGCATACATAGCTGAATCCTTTGGTTATAATTTATAGTACGAAAAAAATAATAACTTTTTTCGTTGAAATTTTTAAGCAAGTGAAAATAGAACTGCTTACTGAGCGGCACACTCAAGTTACCTAAATGTTACGTTCAGTAATGACAAAGTTTGGCGTTTAATTTGCCAAATTTTATTCCTAATGTTTTATTCTTTTGAATGATAAAATAAGTTTTATGATCTCGCTAGCAAAAACCCCTAAATATTCCCTCCACAGGTGATAGTGATCACAATTAGCTTGCTTTTAATTTGCGGAGCGAAATTAATCCCTTACACTGACCCTGTTTATAACGAGTAGCGAAATAAGTTTATAGTAAACAAACAGCGCTGTTCAAAAAAAATCTAAAATCCTTATAGGGGGAAACTAAAGGTGAATATTTTAGGATATTTTCAAAAAGTAGGTAAAGCACTGATGGTACCAGTTGCTACATTACCTGCAGCAGCAATTTTAATGGGTATTGGTTACTGGATTGACCCGGTAGCTTGGGGTGGCAACAGTGCACTAGCAGCGTTTTTAATTAAAGCTGGTGCGGCTATCATCGACAACATGTCTGTACTGTTCGCAGTCGGTGTTGCTTATGGTATGTCTAAAGATAAAGACGGTGCAGCAGCACTTTCTGGCTTTGTTGGTTTCCTAGTTGTTACTACTCTTCTTTCACCAGGAGCAGTAGCTCAAATTCAGGGTATTGATCCTTCTGCAGTTCCTGCTGCATTTAGCAAAATCAATAACCAGTTTGTAGGTATCCTAGTTGGTATCGTATCTGCTGAGATCTACAACCGTTTCTCTACGGTAGAACTGCATAAAGCACTTGCATTCTTCTCTGGTAAACGTCTTGTACCTATCCTTACTTCTTTTGCAGGTATCTTAATTGCATTTATTCTTATGTACATTTGGCCTTCAATTTACGGTGGCCTAGTACATTTCGGTGAATCAATTCAAGGTATGGGTTCTGTTGGTGCTGGTATCTATGCATTCTTCAACCGTCTACTAATTCCAGTTGGTCTTCACCATGCACTTAACTCAGTGTTCTGGTTCGATGTTGCTGGTATTAACGATATCCCTAACTTCCTAGGTGGCGCTAAGTCTATCGCTGAAGGTACAGCAACTGTAGGTGTTACAGGTATGTACCAAGCTGGTTTCTTCCCAATCATGATGTTTGGTCTACCAGGTGCAGCATTAGCTATTTACCATACAGCTAAAATTGAGAACAAAGAAAAAGTAGCAGGTATTATGATTGCTGCTGGTTTCGCATCATTCTTTACGGGTGTTACAGAGCCACTAGAGTTCTCATTCATGTTCCTAGCTCCAGGGCTTTACGTACTTCACGCAGCATTAACAGGTATCTCAGTATTCATCGCGGCATCTATGCAGTGGATTGCAGGTTTCGGTTTCTCTGCAGGTCTAGTAGATATGGTTCTTTCTACTCGTAACCCTCTAGCTGTTAATTGGTACATGCTAATTATCCAAGGTATCGTATTCTTTGCAGTTTACTACTTCGTATTCCGCGCTGTAATCGTTAAGTTTAATCTTAAGACTCCAGGCCGTGAAGATGACGATGAAGAAGAAAGCTCAGTTCGTGGTTCAAAAGAAACTGGTGAACTAGCGAAACAATACCTTAAAGCTCTAGGTGGTCACGAAAACCTAGAAAACATCGATGCTTGTATCACTCGTTTACGTCTAACTCTTAAAGACACTAGCGTAATTAGCGAGAAGCAACTTAAAGCTCTAGGTGCAATGGGTGTGGTTAAACTTGGTTCAAACAACGTTCAAGTTATCCTTGGTCCTCTTGCTGAAATCGTAGCTGGCGAAATGAAAAAAATCCCAGCTTCTGAAGACCTAACAGCAGTTGCATTACCATAATTATTGAGTAATTAGCTCAAAATAGACAAGCCGCTCTCCTTAGAGCGGCTTTTTTTATGGAAATAAAGAAACTATTTGATTCTATATATTGAGTATTGGCGCATAATTGTGGATCATAGGGAGATATGAACAATCTGTTCTTTCTAACAATACTAATACCAATGAGGTGCTTTAGATGAGTGAAACTGAAACTCGTCCTACCAACTTTATCCGTCAAATCATTGATGAAGACTTAAAGTCAGGTAAACATTCCAGTGTCCATACTCGTTTCCCGCCAGAGCCAAATGGCTATCTGCATATCGGACACGCAAAATCTATCTGTTTGAATTTTGGTATTGCACAAGATTACCAGGGACAGTGTAATCTACGATTTGATGACACTAACCCTGAAAAAGAAGATATTGAGTACGTTGAGTCTATTAAGAACGACGTAAAATGGTTAGGCTTTGATTGGAGTGGTGATATTCACTATTCTTCAAATTATTTTGATAAATTATACGATTACGCTGTAGAACTTATTGAAAAAGGTTTGGCTTATGTTGATGAGCTAACATCAGATCAAATTCGTGAATACCGCGGTACGTTAAAAGAGCCAGGTAAAAACAGTCCATACCGTGACCGTAGTGTAGAAGATAACCTTGCGTTATTTGAACAAATGCGTGATGGTAAATTTAAAGAAGGTACGATTTGTCTTCGTGCAAAAATCGATATGGCTTCTTCATTTATCGTAATGCGTGATCCTGTTATTTATCGTATTCGTTTCGCTTCTCATCATCAAACGGGTGATAAGTGGTGTATCTACCCAATGTACGATTTTACACATTGTATTTCGGATGCGCTTGAAGGCATTACCCATTCAATCTGTACGTTAGAATTCCAAGATAACCGTCGTTTATACGATTGGGTATTGGAAAATATTACGATTGACTGTCAGCCTCGTCAGTATGAGTTTAGTCGCCTAAACCTAGAATATACGATCATGTCTAAGCGTAAGCTAAACGAGCTGGTAACTGAGAAATTGGTTAATGGTTGGGATGACCCTCGTATGCCTACGGTTTCTGGTTTACGCCGTCGTGGCTTTACTGCTGCTTCTATTCGTGAGTTCTGTAAGCGAATTGGTGTAACTAAGCAAGAGAATATGATCGAGTTTGGTTCATTAGAATCGTGTATTCGTGATGATTTAAATGAGAACGCACCTCGTGCAATGGCGGTACTTGAGCCTGTTAAAATCGTAATTGAAAACTACGAAGAAGGTAAAGTTGAGACGCTTAGTATTGCTAATCATCCTAACAAACCTGAAATGGGCAAGCGTGATGTTCCATTTACACGTGAAGTATACATTGAACAAGATGACTTCCGTGAAGAAGCGAATAAAAAGTACAAGCGTTTAGTTCTTGGTAAAGAAGTTCGTCTACGTGGTGCTTATGTTATTCAAGCGAATCGTATTGAAAAAGATGAAGCGGGTAATGTGACGACGATCTTCTGTAGCTACGATGATGAAACGCTAGGTAAGAATCCAGCTGACGGCCGTAAGGTTAAAGGGGTGATTCACTGGGTATCAGCAGATAAAGCGTTACCAGCAGAAATTCGTTTGTATGATCGTCTGTTTAATGTACCAAACCCTGCAGCGCTAGAAGATTTTTCAGAGAGTATTAATCCTGAATCATTAGTTGTAATGAACGGTTTTGTTGAACCGAGCTTAGCAACGGCAGAAGCAGAGGCTGGTTATCAGTTTGAGCGTACAGGCTATTTCTGTATTGATAACAAAGATTCTAAGCCAGAAGCTCTTGTATTCAACCGTACAGTAGGTTTACGTGATACTTGGGAAGGTTAATCCTGACTAAGTGATTAATTGATAATAAAAAACCAGCAGAAATGCTGGTTTTTTTATGACTAAAATTTACGGTATTAACCGTTATGAGCGTCATCATTATCAATACAATCACCAGTAATGCAGTGGCCGTATAGATATAAACTGTGATTAGTTAATCGAACATTGTATTTTTTTGCGATCTCTTTTTGACGTTCTTCAATCATTTCATCAGAGAATTCGATTACTTTACCGCAATCTAGGCAAACTAGGTGGTCATGATGGTGCTGAGTTGCTAGTTCAAAAACGGATTTACCGCCTTCGAAGTGGTGACGAGTAACAATACCTGCGTCATCGAATTGGTTTAATACGCGGTATACGGTAGCAAGACCAATCTCTTCACCAATATCGATTAATTTTTTATATAAATCTTCTGCACTAATGTGTTGGCAATCTGGTTGTTGTAGCACTTCTAAAATTTTAAGGCGCGGTAGAGTGACTTTTAAACCGGCTTTTTTTAGTGCTTGGTTGTTATCTGACATCGACTTTTCCTGTATTGACATTCTGCATCGATTTTTTGTGCAGTTTTAATAACTTAATTATAGGGAACATTCAATCCAGTTGATACCTTATCTGTACGATCTCTTACAAAAAAATAGATGTTGATCTTTTGTTAATGAATAAATTATGATGAGGTCCGACCAGAATTAAGGATTGATCAATATGTATAAGTACTTTACCCCAAAAATTGTTAGAAGGGCACTTAATATTTGGCCACCATTTTGGGGCGCTGGGATCTCAATCGCAAATATTTCATCAAACTTTCAAGAGGTTAGTGTTATTTTGAAAGACCGATTTTGGAATAGAAATGCGAATAGAACTCAATATGGAGGTAGCATTTTTTCGATGACCGATCCTGTGTTTTCATTCATGTTAATGGGGATTCTAAGAGAAGAGTATTTTGTATGGGATAAACAGTCAGAGATTGATTTTATTTCACCAGGAACCACCGACTTATACGCACATTTTGTGATATCTGATGGGCAGTTAGCAGAAATAAAACAAGCAACAAAAGAGGGGGAGAAGCATTTTCCACAATTTGAGGTGTATATATATGATAAAAAAGGAAAGGTGGTAGCAAGAGTGAATAGAACGTTATATGTGAGAAAAAAACCACAATTTAGATAATGCTCTCTATCTATTTTAAGAGATAAGTAGAGAGCATTATAAGAACTAGGATATTAGTCTTCTAGTTCAGCAAGACACATTTCTTCATGGATTTGATTTACCCATGCAGTTACACGTGCTTCAGTCAACTCTGGTTGGCGATCTTCATCAATGCATAAGCCTACGAAGTTATTTTCATCAACAAGTGCTTTTGATGCTTCAAATTCATAACCTTCTGTTGGCCAGTAACCGATGATAGTACCGCCTTTTGCTTCTACGATATCACGGATATTACCCATCGCATCACAGAAGTATTCAGCGTAATCTTCTTGATCACCACAGCCAAAGATGGCTACCAGCTTAGTCGAAAAATCAATACCTTCTAGTTCAGGGAAGAAATCATCCCAATCACACTGAGCTTCACCGTAGTACCATGTAGGGATACCTAAAAGAAGAAGATCGAAATTATCAATATCTTCTTTACTACTTTTTGCAATATCTTGAACATGAACTAGCTTTTTACCAAGCTGTTTTTGAATCATCTTGCCAATAGCTTCAGTGTTGCCTGTATCGCTACCAAAGAAGAGTCCTACACTTGCCATATAATAAATACCTGTATTTGTCTGTATTAATTAAAAAGAGATGTTATTAAATCAGTACTTAACTAAGGCCTGTGCCTTCCCAGCTTAGCTGAATAATTCCTTTCGCAACAAAACCTGCGCACCCTAAAAAGAGAACAAGCCAAACAATTTTTCGGCCAAAAGGAGGGACATTTGCTTGTTTAAGAACATCTTTGATAGCCATACCAATAAAAAAAAATATTGAGGCAAACAGTAAATCTAAACCAATAGACTCAATGAGATCAAAATGTTCATATAGCATGAATCACCTTTATTCTAGGTTAGCGATCGAAATCTGATCGAATAATTTGGCAAAACTATACCATAGCTTTGCTTTGGTTGGTATGGATTATCTTTTACCAACTTTTTCAATAAATCGATTTATGATTCGGTAAATGGTTTCTGGTTTTTCTGCATGTAACCAATGACCGGTACCGCTTACTATATGGGCCTTAGCATTTGGAAATTGTGCCATTATGTTATTTTGGTGCTCGGGGAGAATGTAGTCAGAATTCTCTCCTTTTACAAATAGGACATTGCCTGTGAATGGAGTGATGTTATTCCAACCAATTATATGATGATAGTTTTCCAATAAAGCAGCAACATTAAAACGAAGAGATAGAAACTCGTCTCTTTTATATAACGATTTACTTAAAAATTGACGAACACCTGGCTCTATAATGGAAGTAGCAAGTAGTGCATCGGCTTCTTTTCTCGTTTTAGGTGGCGATTGAATAACTTGGTGTAACCCAGCAAATACAGCATCGTGTTTTCGTTCAGGGTAAGAGATAGGAGCCATATCTAATACAATTAGCGACTTAATTAGATCTGGTTTTTGATCTGCTATAGCCATTGCTACTTTTCCGCCCATAGAATGACCAATAATATGAGCTGATGAGATTGATAAATGAGCGAGTAATTGGATAACATCAGATGCAAGCAAAGGGTAAGAGTGATCTTCTGAGTGGAAAGAAAGTCCATGATTACGAAGATCAATGCTGATCACTCGATATTGATTTTCGAGCTGTCGAGCAAGTAAACCAAGGTTATCTAAGTTACCAAATAAGCCATGTATTAGGATCAAAGGATCCCCATTTCCTTGTTCTTTATAGTTAAGCTGCTTCATTTTTCTTTTTTGTGATAGGTTTGTCGTAGAGTATCACGATTATACAATGTATAATCGTGCCTTCATAAATAGATTATAGAATACGAACCATATAATGAAGACAATTGAAGTAGACGAAGAACTATACCGCTTTATTGCGAGCCAAACTCAACACATCGGTGAAAGTGCCTCTGATATTTTACGTCGCCTCTTAATGCAATCATCTCCTTTAGACTCTGTTATTTCTGTATCAACACCTGTTGAAGTTCAGAAAAAAGGCATTGTAGTCAGTAAAGATGCAGGTAAAGAGACATCAGTAGATCGCGTTAAAGCGGTACGTACCTTATTAATCTCTGATGAATTTTCAGCATTAGATAAAGCAATTGATCGTTTCTTAACGGTGCTTTCAGAATTATATAAAATTGACTCAAAAGCTTTCTCTGAAGCGACAGAAGTTAAGGGAAGAACTCGAGTTTATTTTGCAGACAATCAAGACACATTGATTGCAAGTGGTAAAACAACTAAGCCTCGTGAAATTAACGGCACTCCATTTTGGGTTATCACAAACACCAATACTAATCGCAAGCGCCACATGGTTGAATTGTTGATGGAGCGTATGGGTTTCCATCATGATTTGACAGAAAAAGTGTGTGCGGCGATTTAATTTTTTGAGTCATAATTTGTCACAAGGAATCGTCAAATGGCTATACATCCTCGCGCTGGGCAAAAAGCTCAGCAAGAAGATTTACACAATATCCCAGCATTAGTTTCTAATTATTTTTTACTAGAGCCTAATGCATCTAATCCAGATCAAAAAGTGCAATTTGGTACTTCTGGTCACCGCGGTACATCTGATAAAGCAAGTTTTAATCAGCATCATATTTGGGCTATTGCTCAGGCTGTTGCTGATGTACGTAAAGAAAATGGCGTAACAGGGCCGCTTTTTTTAGGTAAAGATACGCACGCTCTATCTGAGCCAGCATTTACCTCTACCATTGAAGTGCTTGTGGCTAATGGTGTTGAAGTTATTATTCAAGAAGATAATGGTTACACTCCAACGCCAGGTATCTCTCATGCAATTTTAACTCATAATATTCAATCTGATAAAAAAGCAGACGGTATTGTAATCACCCCTTCGCATAATCCTCCTCAAGATGGTGGGATCAAATATAATCCGACACATGGTGGCCCAGCTGAAGGCGAGTTAACTACGGCTATTGAAGACCAAGCAAATGCTTATATCGCGAATGAGTTGAATGGTGTGAAACGCATTGCGATCAATGAAGCAATGAAATCTGATCTGGTTAAGCAGGTGGATTTGGTGAAGCCATATATTGATGATCTTAAAAATGTTATCAATATTGATGCTATTCAAAAAGCGAATCTAAAATTAGGTGTAGATCCATTAGGGGGCTCAGGCATTGAATACTGGCGTCAAATTGGTCAAGCATTTGAGTTGAACTTAACACTCGTAAGTGAAGCCATTGATCCATCATTCCAGTTTATGTCGTTAGATAAAGACGGTGTAGTGCGCATGGATTGTTCTTCGCCTTATGCAATGGCGGGTTTGTTATCATTAAAAGATGATTACGATTTAGCGTTTGGTAATGATCCTGATTATGATCGTCATGGTATTGTAACGCCATCAGGCTTAATGAATCCAAATCATTATTTAGCGGTATGCATTGATTATTTATACCGTAATCGACCAGAGTGGAAGCCAGAAGTTGCTGTTGGTAAAACATTAGTATCTTCAGCGATTATTGATAAAGTCGTTGCTGATCTTGGACGTAATTTATGCGAAGTTCCAGTTGGCTTTAAGTGGTTTGTTGATGGACTGTACAATGGCAGTTTAGGCTTTGGTGGAGAAGAGAGTGCAGGAGCATCTTTCTTACGATTTGATGGTACACCTTGGTCAACAGATAAAGATGGTATTCTTTTATGTTTACTTGCTGCTGAAATTACCGCGGTAACAGGCATGAACCCACAAGAATATTACAATAAACTTGCAGCTCAACACGGTGAATCAAGTTACAACCGTATTCAAGCAGTAGCAAATAAAGCGCAAAAAGCAGTATTAAGCAAATTATCTCCAGAGATGGTTTCTGCTACAACGCTTGCTGGTGATGAAATTACGGCTCGATTAACGCATGCTTCAGGTAATGGTGCTGCGATTGGCGGGTTAAAAGTGACAACTGAACATGGCTGGTTTGCTGCTCGTCCATCAGGCACAGAAGAGATCTATAAGATTTACTGTGAAAGCTTTAAAGGTGCAGAGCATTTAGCATTGATTGAGCAAGAAGCTCAAGAAATTGTAAGCAACGTATTTAAAGACGCAGGCTTGTAATTTTTTAACATTATTAGGTTAATGGTACTTAAAGCAGCGCATGTCGCTGCTTTTTTATTATTGTCAGAATTTAAGATAAACAGGTAGGTAGTAGTGAATAATTTTCAGTTAGAGCAGCTATTAAATAAAGAACTTAACCCTCAGTTAATTAAAGATTATTGCCCAAATGGATTACAAGTCGAAGGCAAGCCTGAAGTAAAAAAAATAATTACAGGTGTAACCGCTTCACAAGCATTAATTGATGCTGCAATCGAAAAAAATGCCGATGCATTGTTAGTTCATCATGGTTATTTTTGGAAGGGTGAAAGTGAGTCAATTAAAGGAATGAAAGGTAATCGTATTCGTTCGTTAATTAAAAATGATATTAACTTATTGGCTTATCATCTTCCTTTAGATATTCACCCAACACTTGGTAATAATGCTGAATTAGCACGTTTATTTTCGATTGTAAATGTAGAAGGCCTAGAGCCAACGCCTCAATCTATTTCAATGAAAGGAGAGTTTGAGGTTGCATTATCTGGTAAAGAATTAAGTTTACGAATAGAACAAGTATTGAATAGAACCCCTTTACATATCACCCCTGATGTTGATAAAGAAATAAAAACAGTCGCTTGGTGTTCAGGTGGTGGGCAGGACTATATTGAACTCGCAGCGCAGCAAGGCATTGATGCATTTATTTCAGGTGAAATTTCAGAAAGAACAACCTATATAGCTCGAGAATTAGGAATTCATTATTTTGCCGCGGGTCATCACGCGACTGAGCGCTACGGTGTAAAAGCCTTGGGTGAATGGTTAGCGAAAGAGTACGGTTTTGATGTTGAATTTATTGATATCGATAATCCAGTGTAGAATGATATGAATATAAATACGTTTTTTTAGCGTCGTAATAAAAAAGGTTGATGCATTAGCACCAACCTTTTTTTGTTTATAAGACTAATTAATTTCAGTGTTTAAGAATTAATTATTCACGTTCATGAAGAGGTTTAAACTCACGAAGTTCTTCACCGGTGTAAAGCTGGCGAGGGCGACCGATACGGTTGCTTGGGTCACTGTGCATTTCACTCCAGTGAGCAATCCAGCCAACAGTACGAGACATAGCAAAGATAACGGTAAACATAGACACAGGAATACCAATCGCTTTTAGGATGATACCAGAGTAGAAATCTACGTTTGGATACAGTTTCTTCGATACAAAATACTCATCCGAAAGTGCAATTCGCTCTAGTTCCATCGCGACATCTAACAGAGGATCTTTGATGTTTAGCTCTTTCAATACTTCGTGGCACGCTTCACGCATTACCGTTGCGCGTGGATCGTAGTTTTTGTAAACACGATGACCAAAGCCCATTAGACGGAATGGGTCTTCTTTATCTTTTGCTTTTGCAACGTATTCATCAATGTTATCAAGAGATCCAATCTCTTCAAGCATACGTAAACATGCTTCATTTGCACCACCGTGAGCAGGCCCCCATAGAGAAGCGATACCAGCAGCAATACATGCGAACGGGTTAGCACCAGATGAGCCCGCTAATCGCACTGTTGACGTTGAAGCATTTTGTTCGTGATCAGCATGCAGAGTAAAGATTTTATCCATAGCACGAGCAACAACAGGGTTTACTTCGTATTCTTCACATGGGTTTGCAAACATCATGTGTAAGAAATTTTCCGCGTAAGTCAGGTCGTTACGTGGATAAATAAACGGCTGACCGATTGAGTATTTGTAACACATTGCTGAAAGTGTTGGCATTTTTGACAGAAGTCTAAATGCCGCAATTTCACGGTGCTCATCATTATTAATATCTAGTGAGTCGTGATAGAAGGCAGCGAGTGCACCAACCACACCACACATTACTGCCATTGGGTGAGCATCACGACGGAAACCATGGAAGAAACTTGAAATTTGCTCATGCACCATAGTATGGCGAGTCACAATATCTTTAAATGTTTCGTACTCTTCACGGTTTGGAGCCTGACCATTTAAAAGGATGTAACACACTTCTAAATAATCAGCATTATTGGCTAATTGATCGATAGGGAAACCGCGGTGTAATAAAACACCTTTATCACCGTCGATATAAGTTATTTGAGACTCACAAGATGCAGTGGCAAGGAAACCAGGGTCAAAGGTAAAGTAACCATTGGCTCCTAATGTACGCACATCAATCACTTCAGGACCAATTGTTCCATCCATGATCGGCATGTCGATAGGCGCTTGACCTTCAATATGAAGTGTTGCCTTTTTATCTGCCATAACATTCTCCTTTTGTTATATTTTTATTCTATCCCGGATATGAGAGTGACAACTTTGTACCCATTACACGGGCTAATGTCAATTATTGTGCGCTTATGTGTGCACTTGTTTATATTTTTAATGAAAAAAAAGTTAATTTTCTGTGGTGTGATGTAAGTATTATTTATAGGTTTGTAATCAGATGTTTCACATCGTATACTGCGGCAGAGTTTCTGGTCTGTCCCTTATTTTATATAGGGTTAGCGTGATTTACATCTACTTATAAATAGAGTGCGGTTTAGTAATTAAGCAGCATAAAGAGATGTCGCTCACAACGAAAGTTGCGAAAATGTTAAATTTTCATGATTTTTGATAGATCGGAGGTATCTATAACAATAAAATGCTCAATGGAGCTGAGTGAGCCCCTTGTGAAAGTTAAAAAGTCAAGACCTGTCAACCTAGATCTACAAACGATCCGTTTTCCTATAACGGCTATCGCCTCAATTGTGCACCGTGTAAGTGGTGTGATTACTTTTGTTTCTGTTGGAATATTGCTTTGGTTGCTCAACCTATCGCTTTCTTCTCCTATTGGATTCGCACAAGCTGCTGATTATATCGATGGCTTTTTTGTGACATTCATTATGTGGGGAATTCTAACAGCCCTTGCTTACCATATTGTGGTAGGTGTTCGTCACTTATTGATGGACATGGGATATTTTGAAGAGCTTGAGTCTGGTACTCAAAGTGCCAAGGTTGCGTTTGCAATTACGGCTGTATTATCTCTTTTAGCAGGAGTATTGGTATGGTAGCTAACGTATCTTCATTTGGTCGTAATGGCGTACACGATTTTATATTAATTCGTGCTAGTGCGATTATCCTAACCCTCTACACCCTATATATTGTTGGCTTCTGTGCTTTTGGCCCAGATCTAACTTACCTATCATGGACAAACTTCTTTGGCAGTTTATTCACGAAAGTATTTACGATGCTTGCTCTTTTTTCAATCTTGATTCATGCATGGATTGGTTTATGGCAAGTACTGACTGATTATATTAAACCTGTCATGTTGCGTGCTCTGCTTCAGCTTGGTTTAGTGTCAGTGTTATTAGGATATTTCTTCTCTGGTTTAATAATAGTGTGGGGTGTGTAGTGAGTATTCCTGTTAGAGAATTTGATGCCGTTGTAATTGGCGCTGGTGGTGCAGGTATGCGAGCTGCATTGCAAATTTCTGAGCAAGGCCTATCTTGTGCATTGCTTTCTAAAGTTTTCCCTACTCGTTCTCATACGGTTTCTGCGCAAGGTGGCATTACTGTTGCTCTTGGTAACGCGCATGAAGACCATTGGGAACAACACATGTATGACACAGTAAAAGGTTCTGATTATATCGGTGACCAAGACGCTATCGAATACATGTGTAAAAACGGCCCAGAGTCGGTTATTGAATTAGAAAAAATGGGATTGCCTTTTTCTCGTTTTGAAAACGGTACAATTTATCAGCGCCCATTTGGTGGTCAGTCTAAGAATTTTGGTGGTGAACAAGCTGCACGAACAGCTGCTGCCGCGGACCGTACTGGTCACGCGCTTCTTCATACGCTTTATCAGCAAAATATTAAGCATAAGACGACGATCTTTTCTGAGTGGTATGCGCTTGATTTGGTAAAAAATGAAGACGGTGCAATTTTAGGTTGTACTGCGCTTTGTATGGAAACGGGTGAAGTTTGTTACTTTAAATCTAAAGCAACCATCCTTGCTACTGGTGGTGCAGGTCGTATTTACGCATCAACAACGAACGCACACATCAATACTGGTGATGGTGTAGGCATGGCGATTCGTGCTGGTGTTCCAATGCAAGATATTGAAATGTGGCAGTTCCACCCAACCGGTATTGCAGGTGCAGGTGTACTTGTAACGGAAGGTTGTCGTGGTGAAGGTGGCTATCTATTAAATAAAGATGGTGAGCGCTTCATGGAGCGTTATGCTCCAAATGCGAAAGACTTAGCGGGTCGTGATGTTGTTGCTCGTTCAATGATGGTTGAAATTCGCGAAGGTCGTGGTTGTGATGGTCCTTGGGGTCCACACATTAAATTGAAATTGGATCACCTAGGTAAAGAGACGCTTGAATCACGCCTACCGGGTGTATGTGAATTGTCTCGTACCTTTGCTCATGTCGACCCAGTTAAAGAGCCTATCCCAGTAATCCCAACCTGTCATTACATGATGGGTGGTGTACCAACACAAGTTTCTGGTCAAGCGATTAAGCAAGATGAAAGCGGTGCTGATGTCGAAGTTCAAGGCCTGTTTGCTTGCGGCGAAATCGCATCTGTATCTGTGCATGGTGCAAACCGTTTAGGTGGTAACTCGCTGCTAGATTTAGTGGTGTTTGGTCGTGCAACAGGGCTACATTTAGGTGAAACTCTGAAGAAACAAGCAGAAGCTAAACCAGCAACTGAAGCAGATATTGAAGCATCACTTGAGCGTTATAATCGTTGGGAAAATAGCACTGGCGGTGAAGATCCTGTTCAAATCCGTAAAGACTTACAGCAATGTATGCAAAATAACTTCTCAGTATTCCGTGAAGGTGATGCAATGGCAAAAGGCCTTGAAGAGCTTAAAGTGATTCGTGAGCGTCTAAAAAATGCTTACCTTGCCGATAAATCAACAGAGTTTAATACGCAGCGTATTGAGTGTTTAGAACTTGAAAACTTAATGGAAACGGCATTCGCGACAGCGGTAGCAGCAAACTATCGTACAGAGAGCCGCGGTGCGCATGCTCGATTTGACTTCCCTGAACGTGATGATGCGAATTGGCTATGTCACTCAGTGTATAACCCTGAGACAGAATCAATGAGCAAACGTGGTGTAAACATGGAGCCAATCCATCGTGAAGCATTCCCACCTAAAGCACGTACGTACTAAAAGAGGGCAGAAAGATGAAATTAAGTTTTTCAATCTACCGTTACAACCCTGATGTAGATAATGCGCCTCATATGAAGGCGTACACATTAGAAGTGGATGAAGGCTCTGATATGATGGTGCTTGATGCACTTATCTTATTAAAAGAACAAGATCCTACGTTATCATTCCGTCGTTCATGCCGCGAAGGCGTATGTGGTTCTGATGGTTTGAATATGAATGGTAAGAATGGATTAGCGTGTATTACTCCATTATCTGAATTAACAGGTAAGGGTGATATTGTTATTCGTCCATTACCTGGTTTACCTGTAGTTCGTGATTTGATCGTCGATATGGCGCAGTTCTACGAGAATTACGAAAAAGTAAAACCATTCTTAATCAGTGATGGTGCAACGCCACCTTCAAGAGAAAACCTACAATCTCCAGAAGAACGTGAACATTTAGATGGTTTATATGAATGTATCATGTGCGCATGTTGTACTACATCATGTCCATCATTTTGGTGGAATCCTGACAAGTTCATCGGACCAGCAGGGCTTCTTGCGGCTTATCGTTGGTTAATTGATAGCCGTGATACTGCGACAAATGAACGTTTGTCTAATTTAGACGATGCTTTCAGTGTTTTTCGTTGCCATGGCATAATGAATTGTGTAAGTGTATGTCCTAAAGGGTTAAACCCAACAAAAGCAATTGGTCATATTAAGACCATGCTATTGAAAAAAGCGGTATAACTATTATCTCCTCAACATTACGCATTGGTTTATTCAAGCGTAAGTTGAGGCTTATAAGCCCGGCACAAAAGACCGGGATAGACGTGAAACTACTGGATTAAGGGAAAATAATGCAGAATAGCGTGATGAAGGCATGGTTTGAGTCTTCACATTTAGCTGGCGCTAATGCAACGTACGTAGAAGATCTCTACGAACTCTATCTCAGTGACCCGGAAATCGTTAGCGATGAATGGAGAGACGTTTTTGATACGCTTCCAGTTGAAAGTACTGGCGCATCAGAACAAGCCCATTCCCCTGTACGAGAATATTTCCGTCGTCTTGCGAAAGAAACAAAGCAAGTTAGTGCTCAAGTTAATGATCCAGATGTAGATGCTAAGCAAGTAAGAGTATTGCAATTAATTAATGCGTACCGTTTCCGTGGTCATCAAAATGCCAATTTAGACCCATTAGCATTACAGCAGCATGAATATGTTGCAGAATTAGAGCCTTCTTTTCATAATTTAACTACTGATGATTTTTCAGAAACATTTAATGTAGGTTCTTTTGCTTCAGGGCAAGAGACCATGAAACTTTCTGATTTATATGAAGCACTACGTGGCACTTATTGTGGCTCTGTCGGTGCTGAATATATGCATATCACGAATACGGAAGAGAAACGTTGGATTCAGCAACGCTTAGAGTCTGTTGCAGGCAAACCAACTTTTACTGCTCAAGAAAAGCTGACTTTTCTTGAAGAGTTAACCGCTGCCGAAGGGCTAGAACGATACCTAGGCGCTAAATTCCCAGGAGCGAAGCGATTCTCATTGGAAGGTGGCGATGCCATGGTTCCTATGGTGAAAGAAATTATTCGTCGCGCTGGTGAAAATGGTGGACGTGAAGTCGTTATCGGTATGGCTCACCGTGGTCGATTAAATATGCTTATCAACGTTCTTGGGAAGAAGCCTCAAGATCTTTTCGATGAATTTGCTGGTAAGCATGGCGACTCATGGGGTACGGGTGATGTTAAGTATCACCAAGGTTTCTCTTCAGACTTTGCAACAGCAGGTGGTAATGTTCATTTAGCATTAGCATTTAACCCATCTCACCTAGAGATTGTTAACCCTGTTGTTATTGGTTCTGTCCGTGCTCGTCAAGACCGCCTAAATGATACGGCGGGTGATAAAGTGATCCCAATTACTATTCACGGTGATTCTGCGATTGCAGGTCAAGGTGTGGTAGCTGAAACATTTAACATGTCTCAGGCTCGTGCATTCCAAGTGGGTGGTACGGTTCGAATTGTTATCAATAACCAAGTGGGTTTCACAACATCAAATCCAAAAGATACACGCTCGACTCAATATTGTACTGACATTGCAAAAATGGTTCAGGCACCAATATTTCACGTGAATGCTGATGATCCAGAAGCGGTTGCTTTCGTAACTCGTATCGCTCTTGATTATCGTAATGAGTTTAAACGTGATGTGGTAATTGATTTAGTGTGTTATCGCCGTCACGGTCACAATGAAGCTGATGAGCCAAATGCTACACAGCCTTTGATGTACCAAAAAATCAAAAAGCATCCAACACCTCGTAAGATTTACGCAGATATGTTGGTTGCACGCCAAGAACTTGAGTTAGAAACGACCACACAATTGATCAATGAGTATCGCGATGCGCTTGATCATGGTGAAGTGGTAGTGAAAGAGTGGCGACCAATGCAGCTACATAATGTGGATTGGACACCTTTCATCGGTCATGACTGGAATATGGAATGGGCGAGTGAATTCGATAAAACGCGTCTAGTTGAGCTTGGTCAACGTGTTTGCCAATACCCAGAAAGTCACAAATTACACAGCCGTGTCAATAAAATGTGTAATGACCGTATTTCGATGGTTTCTGGTGAGAAATCTATAGATTGGGGCATGGCTGAAACATTAGCTTATGCAACTCTGGTCGATGAAGGTAAACGCATTCGTATTACTGGTCAAGATTCTGGTCGTGGTACATTCTTCCATCGTCATGCTGTTCTTCATAATCAATCAGATGCGAGTACTTACGTACCGTTAGCTAATATTCATGATAAGCAAGGCCCATTTGAAGTACATGATTCAGTACTTTCAGAAGCCGCAGTACTTGCTTTTGAATATGGTTATGCAACCGCTGAACCCGGTGGCTTAACTATTTGGGAAGCCCAGTTTGGTGACTTTGCTAACTGTGCACAAGTGGTTATTGACCAATTTATCTCATCAGGAGAGCAAAAGTGGGGCAGAATGTGTGGCCTTACTATGTTGTTACCTCATGGTTACGAAGGTCAAGGGCCTGAGCACTCATCAGCTCGACTTGAGCGTTTCTTACAAATGTGTGCTGAGCAAAATATGCAAGTGGTGGTTCCATCAACACCAGCTCAGGTATACCACATGTTACGACGTCAAGTTGTTCGTCCAATGCGTCGTCCACTGATTGTAATGTCGCCAAAATCACTATTGCGCCATCCTTTATGTACATCATCACTTGAAGAGCTTGCAGAGGGTAACTTCCAGTCAGCAATTCCAGAGGTTGATGCTTTGGACCCTGCGCAAGTGAAACGCGTCGTATTCTGTTCAGGTAAGGTGTATTTTGACTTGTTAGAGCAACGTCGCCTAAATGAACAAACGGATGTCGCTATTGTACGTATTGAACAGCTTTACCCATTCCCTAAAGAAGACGTAGAAGCTGCAATTGCACAATATACCAATGTAGAAGATTATGTTTGGTGTCAAGAAGAGCCGCAAAACCAAGGCGCTTGGTACTCAAGTCAACATAACTTCCGCTCGGCGTTACCTGATAGTGCCATTTTACATTATGCAGGACGTCCAGCGTCTGCCTCTCCGGCAGTAGGCTATATGTCGGTGCACGTGAAACAACAAAAAGCGTTAGTTGAAGACGCTCTGACCCTAGATAAGAACTAGAAAGTATAGGAAAACGGATATGACAATCGAAATTCTGGTTCCAGATTTACCTGAATCTGTAGCAGACGCTACTGTAGCAACATGGCATAAACAACCTGGTGATGCAGTTGAGCGTGACGAAATACTTGTAGACATTGAAACAGATAAAGTGGTTCTTGAAGTACCAGCACCTGAAGCTGGTGTGTTAGAAGCGATTTTAGAAGATGATGGTGCTACGGTTCTTTCTAAGCAATTAATTGCACGCCTTAAGCCAGGCGCTGTGGTTGGGGAGCCAACAAAGGACGTAGCAACGGATACTGAATCATCACCAGACAAGCGCCATACGGCTTCTTTATCAGAAGAAAGTAATGATGCGCTAAGTCCAGCGGTTCGCCGTCTACTTGGTGAGCATGATATTGCGCCATCTGATGTGAAGGGTACGGGTGTTGGTGGTCGCATTACACGTGAAGACGTTGATGCTCATATTGCTGCATTGAAAGCAATACCAAAAACCGAAAAAGCAGCGGAAGCGCCTGCAGAAGCATTAGCACACCGTAGCCAAAAACGCGTACCTATGACACGTCTTCGTAAGACAGTAGCAAAACGTCTACTTGAAGCGAAGAACAACACAGCAATGCTAACAACATTTAATGAAGTAAACATGAAACCAATCATGGAACTTCGTAAGCAATATCAAGAGCAATTTGAAAAGCGTCATGGTACACGTTTAGGCTTCATGTCTTTCTATGTGAAAGCCGTAACTGAAGCGCTTAAGCGTTACCCAGAAGTAAATGCGTCAATTGATGGTGATGATATTGTTTATCATAACTACTTTGATATTAGCATGGCGGTTTCGACACCACGTGGCCTAGTAACTCCAGTACTAAAAGACTGTGATGCACTTGGTTTTGCTGATATTGAAAAAGGCATTAAAGAGCTTGCAATCAAAGGCCGTGATGGAAAATTAGCGGTTGAAGATTTAATGGGTGGTAACTTTACTATCACTAATGGTGGTGTGTTCGGTTCATTAATGTCTACTCCAATTATTAACCCACCACAAGCTGCAATTTTAGGTATGCATAAAATCCAAGACCGCCCAATGGCTGTTGATGGAAAGGTAGAAATTCTACCAATGATGTACTTAGCATTGTCTTACGATCACCGTTTAATTGATGGTCGTGAATCAGTAGGTTTCTTGGTAACAATTAAAGAATTACTGGAAGACCCTGCTCGTTTATTACTGGATGTTTAGTCATAACATTTAGTTATAAACAAAGGCTGCCATGCTCACGGCAGCCTCTTATTCAACTTCATTATTGGATAAAAAATAGAAAGATGCCTTAGAGCGTCTTAGGACATTAAAAATTCCCAGCAAAGGGAATAACATAAAATGGATAGAACATAATGAACTTACATGAATATCAAGCAAAGCAACTCTTTGCAGAATATGGCCTTCCTGTACCTGAGGGTTATGCTTGCGATACACCTCAAGAGGCTTTTGAAGCCGCAGGCCGTATTAGTACTGCTAAAAAAGTAGTTAAGTGTCAAGTACACGCTGGTGGCCGTGGTAAAGCGGGCGGTGTTGAACTGCACGATACCAAAGAGGGCGTAAAAGAGTTTGCTCAAAAGTGGCTAGGTAAAAATCTAGTAACTTTCCAAACGGATGCTAACGGACAACCAGTAACGAAAGTTTTGGTTGAAGAAGCATCAAACATTGCAAACGAATTATATTTAGGTGCGGTTGTTGACCGTGCTACGCGTCGTATCGTTTTCATGGCATCTACTGAAGGTGGTGTGGATATCGAGAAGATTGCTGAAGAAACGCCAGAGTTAATTCACCAAGCAGCGATTGACCCATTAGTAGGACCTCAAGCTTTCCAAGGTCGTGAATTAGCATTTAAGCTTGGTCTTGAAGGCGATCAAATTAAGCAATTTGTTAAGATCTTTTTAGGTCTAGGCAATATGTTCGCTGAGTACGACTTAGCGCTACTGGAAATTAACCCTCTTGTTGTGACAGCAGAAGGCAACCTTTTGTGCCTAGATGGTAAAATTAACATTGATTCAAATGCTATGTACCGTCAACCAAAGCTGCGTGAAATGCACGATCCATCTCAAGAAGATGAACGCGAAGCACATGCTGCACAGTGGGAGCTAAACTACGTTGCTCTAGATGGCAGCATTGGCTGTATGGTTAACGGTGCTGGTCTTGCTATGGGCACAATGGACATCGTGAACCTACACGGTGGTCAACCTGCTAACTTCCTTGATGTTGGCGGCGGTGCAACAAAAGAACGTGTAACAGAAGCGTTCAAAATTATTCTATCAGACAGCAATGTTAAAGCGGTTCTAGTAAATATCTTTGGTGGTATTGTACGTTGTGACCTAATTGCAGATGGCATCATTGGTGCTGTTGAAGAAGTGGGTGTAGAAGTTCCTGTTGTTGTTCGCCTTGAAGGTAACAATGCACCACTAGGTTCACAAAAACTGGCTGAAAGTGGCCTTAATATCATTGCAGCGACGTCATTAACTGAAGCCGCTGAAAAAGTTGTTGCTGCTGCGGAGGGCAAATAATGTCTGTACTAATTAATAAAGATACAAAAGTTATCTGCCAAGGATTCACTGGTGGTCAAGGTACGTTCCATTCAGAGCAAGCACTTGAGTACGGAACAAAAATGGTTGGTGGTGTATCACCAGGTAAAGGCGGTCAAGTTCACCTTGGTCTTCCTGTATTTAACACCGTTCGTGATGCTGTAGAAGCAACTGGCGCAACGGCTTCTGTTATTTATGTACCGGCTCCTTTCTGTAAAGACGCAATTCTTGAAGCAATCGATGCGGGCATTAAGCTTATCGTAACGATTACAGAAGGCATTCCAACCCTTGATCTTCTTGACGTTAAAGTTCGTCTAGATGCTGAAGGTGTAGTAATGATTGGTCCTAACTGTCCGGGTGTTATCACTCCTGACGAATGTAAGATTGGTATAATGCCTGGACACATTCATAAGAAAGGTAAAGTTGGTATTGTATCTCGTTCAGGCACGCTGACTTATGAAGCAGTTAAGCAAACAACAGATGAAGGCTTTGGCCAATCAACGTGTGTTGGTATCGGTGGTGACCCAATCCCTGGTTCAAACTTCATTGATATCTTAAAACTGTTCCAAGAAGATCCAGAAACTGAAGCAATTGTAATGATTGGTGAGATCGGTGGAACAGCGGAAGAAGAAGCAGCTGAGTTTATTAAGCACAATGTTACAAAACCAGTTGTATCTTACATTGCGGGTGTCACTGCTCCTCCTGGTAAGCGTATGGGTCATGCCGGTGCAATTATTTCTGGAGGTAAAGGTACAGCTGAAGATAAGTTTGCAGCGCTAGAAGAAGCGGGTGTTAAAACAGTAAAAAGTCTTGCTGATATCGGTAAAGCACTGCGCGAAGTGACTGGTTGGTAATAAGTTAAACCAATACATGAATAACTCAAAAGCCATTTATAGAAATATGAATGGTTTTTTTGTGTCTGTTACTTGCTGAAACATTTGCTTACAAATATAGTAAGTAAAACAAGTATAAACAATAATCAATCCTCTGATAAGATTCGGCGCTTTTCTTTCTCAGGATACACCCCGTACCTATCTAAATAAGTATATGATTTGTTAAATAATCAAGTTACCTATTCAGAGTCGTATAACAAAACTCAAAGAATGAATAGCATTTAATATCAAGTTCACTATTGATATAAATTATTATTAGTTATTTAAATTTGAGAACACATATGCACCTTAATACTACAACTAAGTATGTCATTATTTATCTTATTTTTTCTGCTGCAATGTTTGGGTCTATTATTATGGGCGCATACAACGTTAGGTATACGTTAGAAACAAATAACGTAACAAGGTTAGAAAACTTACTCACAAACGCTAAAAATACAATAGCAACTTTAGAGCAAAAAGTGATATCAGGTGAGTTGGATGAAAGTAAAGCAAAGAGACTAGCCAGTGAATTAATGCAAAGTTATGCGTACTCAGATAATGAATATATTTGGATGACGGATGAAAACCTAGTCTTTTTAGCTGCGCCTTTAGATCCTCAAATTATCGGTCAGTCGTTTGAAAGCATTGTCAGTCATGAGGCAAAAAGTCATATTCTTAGCAACCTTACTGTCGCAGGGCAGGTTATTACCTACTCTTGGTTTACAACGCGAGAGAGTATAACTACAGAAGTAAAATCTATAGCAGTTAAAACCAAGCATTGGAATTGGTATTTAGGCAGTGGTGTTCAAGAGAAAAAAGTAAATGATACTTTCAAGGCTTTTCTTCTTGAGGGCTTAGTCATAGGCTTCATTGTTAATTTATTTATTGGTTTTGTTATGTTTTTTGCAGTACGAAAATATAATAAAACATTGGGTAATGATCCTGAGGTTATTTTAAATGTTATTGATCGTATTTCTCGTGGTGATTTAACACACATCAATGCAACAAGTGATCGTCATATTGGGATTTATGGGCGCATTCTTGAAATGGCGCAAAACATCAAAGAACTTGTGACAGATATAAATAAGCTAACCCTTGAGTTAAGTGAATCATCTCATCATTTATCTTCGTCTGCTCATACAATGAACATCAGTATGAAAGCTCAAATGGATCAATTAGGGCAAGCGGCTGTAGCGACAGACCAAATTGTAGTTAGTGTTGATGAAGTAACTAAAAGTGCGATTCAGGCTTCTGATTCAGCATTAGAAGTTAATCAGACTTCAAGCCATTGCATTAATACTATTGGGGATATGAATAGTGATATGCAAACATTAGCGGTTAATATTCAAGATGTTTCACTAGTAATTGCGAATCTACAAGTTAAAACCGAGAACATAGGTAGTATATTAGATGTGATCCGTAGTATTGCAGATCAAACTAATTTGCTAGCCTTAAACGCGGCGATTGAAGCAGCAAGAGCTGGGGAAAGTGGAAGAGGTTTTGCCGTTGTTGCAGATGAAGTGAGATTGCTTGCGAGCCGAACTCAAGACAGTACTTCGCAAATATCGACGATGATTGCAGAATTGCAAGATGAAGCGGTAAAATCAGTAACCTTGATGCAAAGTAACTCAGATGATGCACATCAAATTGCAGAGAAAACGGTGGATACCCAACACACAGTCAGTTCTATTTTTGAGTCTGTTGCGATTATTCAAACAATGAACAGCCAAATTTCAGCATCGGCAGAAGAGCAACTAACGGCAACATCGAGTGTAAACCAATTAATTTCAGACATTAATATTGTTGCAAAAGGAAACGCATCAGATGTTGATGCGACAGAAAAAGAGTCGGAGCGCTTAGGTGAAATGGCTGATAATTTAACGACAATAGTGAGTAGATTTAAACTCTAAGAAAATTAAAAAAAAGCAATACGAACCATATCGTATTGCTTTTTTTATGATGTTAGCTATGCGCTTTCTTTAATTGACTTAGCATAAATATAGCGGCCCCAGAAACGACAATAGAAGGACCTGCAGGGGTATCATAATGCCAAGATAATGCTAAACCTGCCATTACTGCGATACAACCAAAAATAGAAGCAAGTACTACCATTTGCTCTGGAGAGCGTGAAAATCGGCGAGCAGTTGCAGCTGGAATGATAAGTAAAGACGTAATAATTAACGCGCCGACAAACTTCATCGAAATCGCAATCACTAAACCAACCATTAACATTAAAACTAAACGCATTAATTCCACATTAACGCCTTCGACCTGAGCTAATTCTTCGCTGATTGTTGATGAAAGTAATGGACGCCATACTAAAAGTATTAAGCCAAGAACTATAAACACACCAGTATAAATATAGATTAAATCATCGTAAGTGACCGCTAGCAGATCCCCGAACAAATAAGACATTAAGTCGACTCGAACATTATCTAAAAAACTAACAGCGACTAGTCCTAATGAAAGCGAGCTATGAGCCAATATTCCAAGTAATGTATCGGTTGCCACTAAACGTTGTTTTTGTAAGGTAACCAATAACAAAGCAATAGCAACACAACAAACGACTAAAGCTAGGTTTAAATTAATATCAAATAAAAAACCAAGAGATAAACCAAGTAGAGAGGCGTGAGCTAACGTATCACCAAAATAAGCCATTTTTCGCCATACAACGAAAGAGCCTAAAGGGCCAGCAAGTAATGCAATACCTAAGCCTGCTAACAGTGCAGGAAGTAAAAATTCAATCATGAAGAGGCCTTTTTATTCTTACTGCAGCACGAGCCATCAGCAGGTTCACCGGATAGATTATGATCATGGTGGTGGTTATGATGATAAAACGCCAATTGTTGATCTCGTTGTTGACCAAATAATGCAATGTATTTGGGGTGCTTAGAGATGGATTCTGGAGCACCAGAGCAGCAGATGTGATGCTGAAGACAAATAACTTCATCTGTTTTTGCCATAACCAGATGCAAATCGTGTGACACCATAAATACAGCACAATTAAAGCGGTGACGAATAGATTCAATTAAAGCGTACAGGCTAATTTGCCCTTGAACATCAACACCTTGAGCTGGTTCATCAAGAACAAGAAGATCAGGGCGTTGTAATAATGCTCTTGCTAATAATACCCGTTGAGATTCACCACCTGACAGCTTATGCATGTTTGAATTGAGTAGATGTTCAGCCTCGACTAATTTTAAGGCATCAAGATGCTCTTGTTGGCTGTATTTTCCTGCTAATTTTAAGAAACCATTAACCGTTAAAGGTAAGGAATCATTTAAATGCAGTTTTTGAGGAACGTAACCAATACGAAGTTTTTTATTTCGATTTATTGTTCCACTGGTTGGTTTCTGCAAGCCAAGAATGGTTTTTACTAACGTAGACTTTCCTGCACCATTAGGGCCTATAAGAGTGATGATCTTGTTTGGCTCGATAGTTAAAGAAACGTTATCGATCACATGGCGCCCATCGAAGACCACACAAACATCTTGTAAATTGAGTAAAGAAGTCATTTTTAAATAAGAGTCGTTTGCAATTAGTAAGTGTTATAATGTAACATTTTAGAAATCCAATCGCTATCACATTTTTTAAGAGAAGCAAATGAGAAGAAATATTCAATTAACCTTGCTGTGTATGTTTACCTTTTTGAGCGGAACAGCACAAGCCATGACAGTATTATCGTCAGTAAAGCCAATTAATCTCATTGTTCAGGAATTAACAAACGGCATTTCTGACACTTCTTATCTTGTACCAAGTGGGGCATCTCCACACGATTATGCTTTGCGTCCATCGGATATTAGAAAGGTAAAGCAAGCTGATGTTGTTATTTGGTATGGAAATGACTTAGAACCTTTTTTAAGCAAAATCATTGCAGATAAAAAAAATGTCATCACGATCAGTGAATTTCCTTCAGTTGATTTTTATCATTTTGATGAGCATGGGGAAGAGGGACACTCTCATGAAGATGGACATCATCATAGTACCGATCCACATTTTTGGTTAGGTCCAAAGGAATCGTTAGGTGTAGCAAAAGAGATAACTCAACAACTGATCAAAATTGATCCATTGAATAAAGAGCAATATGAGTCTAACCTTACAGCCTTTGAAAATAAGTTAACACAGGCTGTGAAGACTATTTCAAATCAATTAAAACCAGTGCAAGACAAAGGTTACTTTGTTTTTCATGATGCATATGGTTATTTTGAACGTTATTTTGGAATGAATAACTTGGGGCACTTTACGGTGAGTCCGGATAGAAAACCGGGTGCAAAATCTTTGATTAAAATTAAAAAATCGCTTTTAAATCAACAAGCAGTATGTGTGTTTTCTGAACCTCAGTTTGAGCCAGCAATAGTGACAACTATTACCAGAGGAACAGAAGTTAATAAGGGAGAACTTGATCCTCTAGCCATACAGCAATCAGATGAAGTAGGAGCATATTTTATATTTCTATCAACTATCAGTAATGAGTTATCACGTTGTTTAAGTCAATAAAATATAAAGAAGCAGTTACAGCAAGATTAGGCACGCTATCCAAAAGGCATAAATTCGCGTTATTGTCGTTATCATTGTTTACGTGTGCCATTTTGATCTGGGAGCCTACACATAATCGACACAGCACCTCTTCAGAACCCATTAGAGGTCAGGTTAAGTTATCTAGTGAAAATTTACAGACATTAGCCGATCAAAACAGTGAGCCCGTAGGGACTATTTTTGAGCCTGATGATCCTGATTTCAATGCTCCAAAAGATGAATTAGATCAGCAAATAGATGCTCAAGATATTGTTCATTCACACACTGTTGCGTCTGGGGAAACTCTAGGAGAGATCTTTAATCAATATGCATTGCCTATATCTGATATGTATGCATTACTTGCTGTAAATAAATCGGCAGCAAACATGCGTGTTGGTGTTGATTTAGAGTGGCAGCAAGATGAAAATGGTAAACTTATAGAGTTACAGATCCATCGAAATATTAAAGACACCGATGTGTACTCTTGGACCGATGGTAAATACAGCTTTACTCAAAAGGAAGAGAAAGGAGAGATCAAACCTGTTTTTCTTTCTGGTCGAGTAACCAGTAACTTTTATAACTCTGCGCGTTCAGCAGGGCTTACTCCAGGGCAAATTCAAACATTAGCAAAACAGCTACAATGGAAGTTTGATTTTGGTAAAGAAGCTCGAAAAGGGGATAAATTTGCGGTTGAAATTAATAAAGAGTTTATTGATGGTAAAGCCGTGTCCTCTGGTGATGTAGAAGCTGTCTTGTATCAAAATGGTTCTCGAGAAATTACACTGATTAAACACACCGATGGGAATTATTATGATGTGCAAGGACGCAGCTTAAACCGTGCTTTAGAACGCTATCCCACACATCAGCGTTTTAGAATTAGTTCATCATTTAATCCGTATCGTAAACACCCAGTGACAGGGCGAATTTCTCCACATAATGGTACTGACTTTGCCGCTCCTGTAGGTACATCAGTGTATGCCAGCGGAGACGGTGTTGTGGTAAGAGCGCTACATCATCCATTGGCTGGTAATTATGTTGTTATTAAACATGGGCGCGAATACATGACGCGTTATCTTCACCTAAGTAAAATATTAGTGAAGAAAGGGCAAAAAGTATCCATGGGTGACAAAATTGCATTGAGTGGTAATACTGGTCGCTCGACTGGACCACATTTGCATTATGAACTGATTAAAAATGGTCGTGCAGTGAACTCCATGAAAGTCCCGCTGCCTCAAGCATCACCAGTAAAAGAGTCTGAGAGAGCGAAATTTAAGCAACAGGCTAGATTGACGATTGATGCTTTGCGAGATCAAGTTTAAGTAACCATATTAATCTGTATAGCCCTTTCTATTTAAAAGAATAGAAAGGGCTTTTTTTTGTTGGGAGCTTACTCTGTAGAATAGACTCTACGAATTAATGAATCATCTTAGTATTCATTGCTATATAGAAAGAGTTTTCCTATCATGTTGATACTTTTTCTTTATACCTCAAGGCGAGTAGATGCTTTTATTCAGAATACTTATTTTAAGTATTTTCCTTTCTTTCTCTACTTACTCTTTATCTCGTTCAGATAATACTATTTTTTACCCAATGCCAATTCATAGTGATGGTCAGTATATTACAGCTCAGCAACTGTTCCTTCGTGATGATGGAGCATTATGGATGTACGATGTATATGGTCAGCTTCATCTATTTGATGGACAAAATATGTTTACGTTAGGGGAAAAATCAGACAAGACATTACCTCGGCGCATTTCATTTTTTGAGCAAAAATTTTGGTTCATTAAAGAGAATAAAATACAGTCATGGTCTGAAAATAGTGGTTTTACAAGCGAAGCTGTTTTATCTCAAGACTTTAATTTTCGAACCTTAAACCAAGAAGATGGAGCCTTTTGGGGGAGCGACGCAGATCGTTTCTTTATCTATGAACCAGAGACTCAGAAAGTTTATACATCAGAGATTAACAATTCAAACAGCAGTGTAATTTTTGATGCAATAGAAATTACAGGAGCCATTCAAATTGATAAAAGATGGTTAGTTTCTACTTCTGCAGGAATATTTGAGTTTAGCCTGCTTACAGAGAGCTTTACTCCGTTGCTTTTAGGGCAATATATTGATGCTATATTTTATTCTCAAGAGAAAAAACAGATAATTTTAGGTGCTCATAACAGCGTTTGGATAACAGAATTAAAAGGCGAGTCATTAGAGGTCATTAAAAAAGTACCTACAGAGTTATCACTATTGTCTTTTGCTGAAACAACTAATAATTGGTGGTTTGGAACTGAGCAAGGCTTGTATAAGTGGAATATTAACAATGAGCATTTAAAGTACTTTAAAGCGGTAGTCCGTGATGATTATTCATTAGAGGGAAATAAAATATATGCGCTTGTTGCAGATAAAAATAATGGGCTTTGGATAGCCACAGATAATGGTGTGAGCTATTACTCTGAGAGTACACAGTTGTTCCCGCGAGTTCGATATAAAGAAGCAAATGGCCAATTAGATATTAATGAGATCACATCTATATTGCAGAGTGACAATAATGAGGCTTGGATTGGCTCATTCTCGGGTCTATATTTATTAAATAATCAAAGTCCTCAATTACCTATTGCTCAAATTATGTCTAAGCCTATCAATGCCATTTCTTCAGATGACATGAATATTTGGGTTGCGACAAAATCTGGTGTTTATCAGGTAGATCGTAAAACCAAAGCGATAACAAGGCCTTCCTCACTTAAAAGTGTTAACCATCGGAACATTAGTCACATACTTAAAGATTCCACAGGCATGCTATGGTTTTCTAGTGAAAACGGTTTATATAAGTTTAATACAAAAACCAAGCAGTTAATTAACTTGGGTTTTTCTTGGGTTGTTGAACAAAAATACTTAACTCATATAACTCACCTTTATGAGAATAAAAGCGGTGTAATATCTGTGGGTACAAATGTAGGGCTTTATCATTATGATAATGGGGCACTTATCTTTGATTACGCCTATATAAGAGCCGGTAGTATTATTGATATGTCGGATACTGAGTATGATAACACTTGGATTGTCAGTAACTATGGCTTGCAAATAAGAGATAAAAAAGGACTACGAGAAGATGTGACACTTTCGGCCGAATATACGACGCCACATTGCGTAATGCCAACAAGTAATGGGGTTTGGTTGTCCTCAAGTAAAGGGCTGACTTTATACACGCATCAAGGGCGAATAATTAAACATTTCGGGAGTCAGATAGGGTTAATTGATAATGAATTGCTTCCCGATTTATGCTCTATATCTACAGATGGAAGCATGATGTTTGCTAGTAAAGATGGCGTAATATTTACGAACGAACTAGCTTTACTTGAGTATCAGATTGCGAAACCAAAGGTAGTACTTGGGAAGATTAACGTTGATCATAGAACGGTCAGCTACGGGGCTGATAAAGAGCTAACATCACCTCTTCCTTATGGCTCTAATATTTCATTTCTTTTTGGGATACTTCCTGAATTTCAAAATACGTCGCTTTCTTATCAATTAGTCGGAGGGACTGATGAGGAGTGGCAAGATTTCGATGGTAATTCACTTATTTTTGATTCATTAAACTCAGGTAAATATACATTACGTATCAAGCCTCGTAATAATGGGCAGAGAAGCAGTAATGTTACTGAGTTTCAATTCTATGTTGAAGTCCCTTGGTTTTTTGCTCCTTGGTTTATCGTATTAGTGTTTTCTTTATTAGTATTCACTGTTATTGGTATTTATTCTTGGCGTTCTAAAGAGATAAAGAAGAGTAATGAGAGATTGAAGAAAAGCGTAGAAATTAAAACTCAGCAGTTGAGTAATCAAGGCAAAGTTCTGGTTTCTAGTAACCGCCAACTACAGAAGTTACTTACTGTAAGGCAGCATGTTATTTCTGAAATTTCAGAGCAAGCTCAGCTACCAATTAAAGACATTCAAGCAGATCTCCAGAAAAAGGGCTCATTAATAAATCTTGCTTTAGCTAATCAGTGTGAATACAGCTTAACCCTATTAAAGCAGCTTTCTCATATAGAACCGCTAGATTTACGGCAGAAAAATATGCGAACTAATCAAGTGCTGTCTTTATTACTAAGAGCAGTATCTAAAGGATGGAAAGAGGAGTTCCAAACTAAAGATGTCGATCTTGAGCTAGAGGATAATTCAAAATCTTGTTCAATATACGTTCAGCCGCTATTGATCGATGCCATTTTTAATAATGTACTTTTAAGCTTATTAAAGAGAAGCGAATGTGGGGAGAAGGTTAATATTCGTATTGAATCTGATGATGTACGAGTAACGATTTACTTTATTAGTGTCGGACAATGTATCCCAGAACATGAACTTGATGAATTAAAGAGGGTTGATTTAACTCAAGCAATTGAAATGTTTAATCAAGCAGTAGGTTTAGTATCGGTTAAACAACTTACTGTACAGAATGGCGGTCATTTTGAAATTGTAAAAAACACCGACAAAGATAATGAAATATTATTATCGTGGCCAATAGCGCTAGATATATTAGCTGATAAAAAACTTAATGAAAGTGTCGATACAAAGAGTAATGAGTTAAAGAGTGTTAACCAAGAATGGTTAATTAGTGTCTATACAGTTGTGGAAGAGAATTACTCTAACCCTGCATTTGGAACCAGGTTAGTTGCAAAAGCATTATTTATCTCAGAGCGAAACTTTCAACGTAAATTTAAGCAGCTCACTCAGCGCTCGTTTATGGAATATCTGATTGAAATTAAGTTAGAAAAAGCCTGTGAGTTATTAATTGCAGGGAATAAAGTTGCGGATGCAGCATTTGATTCTGGTTTTAATGACCCTTCGTATTTTAGTAAGCGATTTAAGCGACATTATGGTTTATCCCCTACACAATTCGTTAGTGAGAATGAGGAGTGATGTAAACTCATATTAGATAGCCTATTAATGCTATAGATTAGATTTTTCGACTTATAGCTTAAAAATATGAATTGAAAGTAAGGTGCTGATAATTTATAGGTTATGAATTTAAAGAAGAGAAAAAAAAGATCGCGACGTAGCCGGGGGGACTACGTCGCGGGCACCAATGGTGCCTTCGCTTGCTGCCGAGGTAATAAGATAAATCTCATTACCTCTATTAGAATAAAAGTTTGAGAAGTTTCCCTCTCGATGTAGAAACTATACGTTGGCTTTCTTTTTTTACATATCAAAATAACGACAATCTACAGGTACAAATCCGCCATCAATTTAAATTAATTGTAAGTTATTGAATTTTAATGATTTTTATTTGGTGGCGTTTTTGTTGCTATCCTTGCATTATTTTGACGTTGTTTTTTACTTGAGGTTTTTGACGTAATTGACGTTGCCTTGGAAGCGGTATCACAAAAGATATTTTCCGCATAAAAGTTTAAATTTATAGGATTTTTGTCAATTTACTGACAAAAATTGATTTAGCGCAAGAAAAATGTAAGCGTAAGTTATAGAATGAAACGAAATAATAATGATTCTCACTATCGTGGAGCTTGAGATGAAACTAACGCAATTAGATAGCGGAAAAAAAGCCGTAGTAACAGATATGTCTTTATTACCAACAGATACAAGAAAGAAGTTAATGGTAATGGGAATGCTACCGCATACGGAAATCTCTATTTTGCGTAAAGCTCCAATGGGTGACCCATTACAAATTAGCGTAAGAGGTACTTCTCTCGCTATTCGTAAAAATTTAGCAGAACAGATCACAGTTAAGGAATTATAAGATGCAGTATCAAATACTAACTGTAGGTAACCCAAACAGTGGTAAAACAACCTTATTTAATGGCCTAACTGGTGCTAAGCAACAAGTTGGTAACTGGGCTGGTGTAACTGTCGAAAAGAAAACCGGTAAATATACGTGTTCTGGTGATGAGTTTTTATTAACGGATTTACCTGGTATCTACGCACTAGACAGTGGTAATGATGTAAATAGCCTTGATGAAACCATCGCCTCAAGAGCGGTTTTAACACATGATGCTGACGTGATTATTAATGTGGTGGATGCCTCTTGTTTAGAACGTAGTTTATACATGACATTACAGTTGCGTGAATTGGGTCGCCCAATGATCGTTGTACTGAATAAAATGGATGTATTAAAGCGTCAACGACAAGTTCTTGATATTAAAGGTTTAGAGAAAAAACTAGGCTGCCCAGTACTTGCACTTTCTGCAAACAATAATGGCCAAGTTCATAAGTTTAAAGAAAAACTTCATAAATCTATTGCCCAAGGCATCAAAATGGCTCCGCTTGAGTTGACATACGGCGAGCAAGTTGAGGCGGCAATAGAAGAAGCTTCATCATTATTTACAAGCGATTACGCATCAAGTCGTTCACTGGCTATTCGTGCACTAGAAAATGACGCGTTAGTATTGAATGCATTAGAAGCAGAAAAAAGAAATGCAGTGGCTAATATCGTTAATGTATTAACGACGAAAGTCGAAGCTGATTTTCATATTGCGGATTGTCGATACACATTTTTACATCAATTATGTCAGCAATTACGTCGTCAAGAAGGCGGTTTAAGCCACAGTGTTAGTGAGAAAATTGACCGTGTGATTTTAAATAAATGGATCGGTATTCCTTTCTTTTTCTTGGTCATGTACCTGATGTTTATGTTCTCTATTAACATTGGTAGTGCATTTATTGATTTCTTTGATATTGGTGTTGGTGCATTACTCGTTGATGGTAGCCATTATTTATTAGATGGCCATTTGCCTGTTTGGTTAGTTACACTTATCGCTGATGGTGTTGGTGGTGGTATTCAAACCGTCGCGACATTTATTCCTGTGATCGGTTGTTTATACTTATTCCTATCTCTACTTGAAAGCTCGGGTTATATGGCTCGCGCTGCTTTTGTACTTGATAAAGTAATGCAGAAGATTGGTTTACCAGGTAAAGCGTTTGTTCCTTTGGTTCTAGGTTTTGGTTGTAACGTTCCTGCTATTATGGCGACTCGTACGTTAGAGCAAGAGCGTGAACGTAAACTGGCGGCATCAATGGCTCCATTTATGTCATGTGGCGCACGTCTTCCTGTTTATGCTTTGTTTGCTGCAGCTTTCTTCCCAGAAAATGGTCAGAACGTAGTATTTGGTTTGTATTTCTTAGGTATTTTAGCGGCTGTTTTCACAGGCTTACTATTGAAGCACACAATCTATCCAGGCCGTAGTGATACGTTCATCATGGAAATTCCAGATTATGAATTTCCAACAATACGTAACATCATGATTAAAACATGGCAGAAACTGAAGCGCTTTGTTCTTGGTGCAGGTAAAACGATTGTTGTTGTTGTAACTATTTTAAGCTTCTTTAACTCATTGGGTATGGACGGTTCATTTGGTAACGAAGACAGTGAAAATTCTGTATTATCAAAAGCCGCTCAAATCGTAACTCCAGTATTAGCGCCAATTGGTATTCAAGAAGATAACTGGCCAGCAACCGTGGGTATTATTACCGGTATTTTTGCAAAAGAAGCCGTAGTCGGTACATTAAACAGCTTATATTCAGATCCAGCTGATGAAGGTGCTGAGTTTGATTTAATGGCAAGTCTTGAAGAGGCGGTGATGTCTATTCCTGACAACCTATCAGGTTTAAGCTATTCAGATCCATTAGGTGTTGAAGTGGGTGACTTAACAGACTCTAGTGCTGTTGCAGAAGACCAAGGTGTTGCTGATTCAATCTTTGGTAATCTACAATCTCACTTTGTGACAAGCGCAAGTGCGATGGCTTACTTAATCTTTATTCTGCTTTACACTCCATGTGTGGCTGCAATGGGTGCATATATGCGAGAGTTTGGTCGTCAGTACTCTTACTTCATTGCTGGCTGGACGATGTTATTAGCGTACGTATCATCAACGCTGTATTACCAAATTGCGAATTTCTCTAATGCACCAATGACAAGCAGCATGTGGATTGCAATTTCGCTAATCGCAATGGCAGTGACTTATCTTGCCTTGAAACACAAGAGTAAAGAAGTAGAGCAACAAGAGGCAGCCTTAGTATGATTTTAACAGAGCTTAAACAGTACATTGATGAACAAGGTCGAGTTGAACGCATTACTTTAGCTAAGAAGTTCAGTATGAGTGAAGATGGTGTCGATGCAATGCTTGAGCTCTGGGTGAAGAAAGGGAAGTTAACTCGTGAGCTTATTGGGTGTGACAAGACTCAGTGTTGCCAAGAGGCAGAGCGTGTCTGGTATCGCCCAGTGTATCAAAACGAGTTAATGACTACTTACATACGATAGTCGCCTAGCTTTATTAGCGTAACAAATAAAAACGAGAGCCAATTGGCTCTCGTTTTTTTGTTTTTAAAACCTAGTCCCTGTTTTAAGCACAAAAAAAGACACGCAATTTGCATCGCGTGTCTTTCTATTTTCGTTAACTAAACTCTATTGCTAGAGCATAAAATTAGTTAATTACTTTTTCTTCAGCTTGCTCTGCTTGAGAAGCTTGGATAGCCGTTAGAGCTACAGTGTAAACGATATCGTCTACTAGAGCGCCACGAGACAAGTCATTTACTGGCTTGCGCATACCTTGAAGCATTGGACCGATAGATACTAGGTCAGCAGAACGTTGAACGGCTTTGTATGTTGTGTTACCAGTGTTTAGGTCTGGGAATACAAATACAGTCGCTTTACCCGCAACAGGAGAGTTAGGTGCTTTAGAAGCAGCTACGTTTTCCATGATTGCAGCATCGTACTGTAGAGGACCATCGATCATTAGATCAGGACGTTTTGCTTGAGCAAGTTTTGTTGCTTCACGTACTTTATCAACGTCTGCGCCTTTACCAGATTCACCAGTAGAGTAAGAGATCATTGCAACGCGAGGGTCGATACCAAATGCCGCTGCAGAGTCAGCAGATTGGATAGCGATTTCAGCAAGTTGCTCAGCTGTTGGATCAGGGTTGATCGCACAGTCACCGTATACAAGAACTTGATCAGGCAGAAGCATGAAGAAGATTGAAGATACGATAGAAGCATCTGGTGCTGTTTTGATGATTTGGAACGGAGGAACGATAGTGTTTGCTGTGGTATGAACCGCACCAGACACAAGACCGTCAACTTCACCCGCTTCAAGCATCATAGTACCAAGGAATACTGAATCTTGCAGTTTCTCACGAGCCACAACTTCAGTCATGCCTTTCGCGCCACGTAACTCAACTAAACGAGCAACGTAGTTTTCACGTACAGCTTCAGAATCGATGATCTCAACGCCAGCACCAAGTTCAACACCTTGTTGCGCAGCAACACGACGGATTTCTTCAGGATTACCTAAAAGAACACAAGTCGCGATACCACGTTCAGCACAGATAGCCGCAGCTTTAACTGTACGAGGCTCATCACCTTCAGGAAGAACGATACGTTTAGCTGCTTTACGAGCAAATTCAGTTAACTGGTAACGGAATGCTGGTGGGCTTAGACGACGAATGCCTTCAGTACCTTCAGATAGAGAGTCAATCCAAGGGCCATCAATGTGGCTAGCAACATGCTCGTTAACAAACTCAATACGCTCTTTATCATCTGCAGGAACTTCAAGACTGAAGCTTTGTAGATTTAGAGAAGTCTGCCAAGTGTTACCTTGCGCTGTGAAGATTGGAAGACCAGACTCTAGAGCAGGCTTACAAAGTTCAGCAATTGATTGAGGGATCTCGTAACCGCCAGTCAGTAAGATCGCACCGATTTCTACGCCGTTCATTGCAGCAAGACATGCAGCAACGATAACGTCAGGACGGTCAGCAGAAGTTACTAGTAGAGAACCTGGTTTGAAGTGCTCAATCATGTGCGGTAGAGAACGTGCACAGAAAGTGATGCTCTTAATACGACGAGTCGCGATGTCACCTTCGTTGATGATTTCAGCATTAAGGTGTTTAGCCATATCGATAGCACGCGTAGCGATTAGATCGATTTTCCAAGGCACACAACCAAGAACACGAATAGGACTAGAATTGAAGATTTGCATTACTTCAAGGTTAGTTTTAGTCGTAGCATCTGCATCATCAAAGATTTCAGATAGGTCAGGGCGAGTACGGCCCGCTTCATCAACAGGTGCATTTAGCTTGTTGATGATAACGCCAGCGATTTGTTTGTTCTTAGTGCCGCCGAAGTTAGAACATGCTACTTCGATACGCTCTTTAAGTTGAGAAGGATTATCTGTACCAGGAGTAGCTACAAACACAATCTCAGCGCCCAGAGTTTTTGCGATTTCACCATTCAATTGGTTAGCAAATGGGTGCTTACGAGTAGGAACAAGACCTTCGATAAGTGTCACATCAGTATCTTCACTGATAGACTTATAACGAGCAACGATCTCTTCTAGAAGAACATCTGATTGTTCGTTACGTAGTAGTTCTTCTGCGCGAGAAACGGTAGTTGGTTCTGCTGCTTTAATATCGCTGCTGCTAGTCACGATTGAAGTAGTTAGATCAGGTTGATCACCACCGTGACGAGGCTGAGAGATAGGTTTGTAAAAAGAAACGCTTACGCCTTTACGTTCCATAGAACGTAAAACACCCAAACTTGCGCTAGTTAGACCAACACCAGCACTGATTGGAACAAGCATAATAGTACGAGACATGGAAGATTCCTCTACACTATTGGGGCAAGAGACCTTATTGAAAAAATAAAGCCATAGAAAGAAAAAAGGCTAACCTAATGGCTAGCCTTTTAGGAGATATATTATAGACCAGTTAATTTAGCTGTGTCTTCTGCGATTACTAGCTCTTCGTTAGTAGAGATAACCATTGCAGGGATGCGGCTGTTTGCTGTAGTGATAGTACCTTCACCACCGAAACGCGCTTTAAGGTTAGCTTCGCCATCAACTTCGATACCGAAGATGCCTAGACGGTTAAGAACCATTTCACGGATTGGAGCAGAGTTTTCACCGATGCCGCCTGTGAAAGTGATTGCGTCTAGACGACCTTCTAGAGTTGCTGTGTAACCCGCAACATATTTAGCTAGACGGTGACAGAATACATCCATCGCACGAGTTGCTTCTTCTTTCTCGCCGTAGTTGTCTTCAACGAAACGACAGTCAGAAGTCACTTGAGTTAGACCTTGTAGGCCAGACTCTTTAGTTAGCATGTTGTTGATTTGCTCAACAGAGTAACCTAGTGCGTCATGTAGGTGGAAAACGATCGCAGGATCGATATCACCACAACGAGTACCCATTACTAGACCTTCAAGAGGAGTAAGACCCATAGAAGTATCTACAGATTGACCGTTCTTGATTGCACATACAGATGCGCCGTTACCTAGGTGACAGTTGATGATGTTAACTTCTTCAACTGGCTTGTTTAATAGACCAGCAACTTCACGAGTGATGAACAGGTGAGAAGTACCGTGCATGCCGTAACGACGGATGCCGTGGTCTGTGTATAGGTTGTATGGAAGAGCGTATAGGAAAGACTCTTCAGGCATAGTTTGGTGGAAAGCAGTATCAAATACAGCAACGTTTTGAAGGCCTGGGAAGTTAGCTTTAGCTGCTTCGATACCGATGATGTGAGCAGGGTTATGAAGAGGTGCAAAAGTTGCAGCGTCTTGAATACCTTTAAGTACTTCGTCAGTGATTAGTGCTGACTTAGTGAATTGCTCACCACCGTGTACGATACGGTGACCGATAGCGCCAAGGTTAGCTTTAAGCTCTGGCTTAGATGCAAGGATAGTTTCTACCATAAATGATAGAGCTTCTACGTGTGCAGCGCCTGCACCTAGTTGAGCTTCGTGCTTGCCATCAAGTTTCCACTTCATACGAGCTTCAGGAAGACCAAGACACTCAGCAAGACCAGTTAAGTGCTCTGCACCAGATTCTGCGTCAACAACCGCAAATTTAAGAGAAGAACTACCGCAGTTTAAAACTAAAACCAGCTTAGACATGTATAAATACCTATTTATTCATCAGTAATTAAAGTTATGTCGTGAATGACATAACAATGACAAATACAGTTAATTCAGAAGATTATTACCGCATTTGCATAAAAAAGTTGGCTATCCTTAGAAAGAGCATTACAGCAGTCCTTGCCGATTTATCCTATTTTAGCTTATAGTAGAACTACAGCAAAAAAATAAATCAGCGCATAGGATAACGATTGTGCGCTAAGATAACAAAAATATTTTAAGATAATATTAATTCTAATCAAGTTTATTCTGTATATTTTTGAATAATTAAACTTTTGTTTAGAATATAAGGGGGCAATATGAGTGAAAACGGTTTTCTATTCCGATTTCGAGACGGCCAAACCTACATGGACACTTGGCCTGAGCGAAAAGAGTTAGCTCCAATGTTCCCAGAACATCGTGTAATTAAAGCAACTAAGTTTGCCGTAAAGGTAATGCCAGCAGTTGCTGTAATTAGCGTACTAACCCAGATGGCTTTCAATAATACAGCTGGGTTGGCACAAGCGATTATCATTGCGTTATTTGCATTGAGTATGCCATTACAAGGCTTTTGGTGGTTAGGTAATCGAGCGAATACAAAATTACCACCAGCGCTCGCGAGTTGGTACCGAGAGTTATATCAAAAGATTATAGAATCAGGGGCTGCATTAGAGCCAATGAAGAGCCAGCCACGTTATAAAGAATTAGCTAATATTTTAAATAAAGCGTTTAAACAGTTAGATCGAAGTGAATTTGAACGTTGGTTTTAATGTAATATTAGTATAAATTGCTCGCCGCAATCCCTTTAAAAGATAAAAATGAGAGCCGAACGTTTAAGAGTAGCCTTAGACGTTCGGCTTTCTTGTCCGTGATGATTGACAAGTTGTCAGTCATTTTTAACGCTTAAATGATACTCAATAATGAAGTTTATTAAGGATAAGTTTGATTTCATCGATGGTGTTTTCACAATAAGCATAAAGTGTATTTTGTTTTTTTTAACAAAACATATTTATAGTTGTATATATGAAAAATTATTCATTAAAGAAAAAAATTCTTTTTATTACCCTTTTGTCGCTAGTTTCTGTTGTTTTCCTTCTTTCTTGGCAGAGTTACTCTGAGCAAAAAAAACATGTGTATGAAACAGCATTACAGCAACTAAATCGCCTTTCTGATTTACACTCAACAAAAATTGACGAGTGGATGAACTTTAGAATAAGCATTGTAAATGGTTTAGCTAATCACAAAAATGATAGCGAAGATTTGCTGTATTTGGCACAAAGTTCAGGTGGATTTTTAATCAGTTATTATACTTATTATGATGGCCGCTTACTTACGTCAGATCCAACTCTTGACGTAACAGGTTTAGATCTACGTGATGCCGATTGGTATATGGATGCTCAAAAGCAAAGCTCAACTTTAGTCACTTCGCCTTATCTAGAGCCAATCTTAAAAGATACAGTAGTGACAATAGCAAAAGCTACTGATGATGCAGTAGTGGCTTCGGATTTATCAATTGCTACTCTCATTAAGCAAGTATCAGAAATGGCTTTGCCTGATAAGGGGGAAGCATTACTTATTGATAAAGACGGTAAGATCATTGCTTACAAAGATAAAGAGTTAGTTCAACAGTCAATATCACAAGTGAGTGCTCAACTAAATATCCAGCAGGTAGAGCAAGCATCTAAAAATAAACAACTTACTCAAGTGATCTTCGATTCACAAAACAAAGAAAAACTGGTCTGGGCAATGACGATCCCAGATCTTAATTGGACGTTATTACTTGCGATTGATAAAGAAACATTAGACGCGCCATTAAAAGCACAATTAACCAGTCAGTTATTGAGTGCAGGTATTGTTTTATTACTTAGTATTCTTATCATGGTTTATGTGATGAATTTGATGTTTGCTCCATTATTACGAATTACGCATGCATTAGGTGCTATTGCTAATGGTAATGGTGATTTAACACAGCGCTTAAAAATCGAATCTCATGATGAAATTGGTGAATTGGCAAACAGCTTTAATGTATTTACAGATAGTCAACACGCTCTGATCCGTCATATCAATCAACAAAGTGTGGATTTAGAAAAAGACGCATCACATGGTGTGGAAAACAGCCAATTAACAATGAAGAGTTTAGAAAGTCAGCAAGAAAATCTGATTTCTGTAGCAACAGCGATGAATCAAATGTCCGGAGCAGCGAGTGATATCGCGATGAATGCTGCTCAAACGGCAACTGCCGCTCAGCAATCAACGAAAAATTCTGAAGATGGATTAACGTTAGCTAGTTCGACCCGTCACTCTGTTCAACAATTGGCGCTTGAAGTATCAAATACGACAGACGTTATTAGTGAGCTAAATAGCCATGTAAATTCTATTTCTGGGATTTTGGTAACGATTCAAGCTATTGCAGAACAAACGAATCTATTGGCATTGAATGCGGCGATTGAAGCGGCTCGTGCTGGTGAGCAAGGTCGAGGTTTTGCCGTTGTTGCTGATGAGGTTCGTGTATTATCGAAACGAACACAAGATTCAACGCAAGAGATTTATTCAATGATTGAAACATTGCAAAAATCGACAAGTAAAGTAGTTGAGGCAATGGAGTCAAATAAACAAACGGTGGAAGGAACAGTGAGTGATATTGATCATCTCGCTGACAGTTTGAATGAAAGTAACCAAGCTATTGCATTAATTTCAGATATGGCTACTCAAATTGCGACAGCTGCAGAAGAGCAAAGCCAAGTGATTCTTGAAATGAATGATAATACGATGACGATAAAAGAGACCAGTGAAGATATCATGTTATCGGCTCAGAGCAGCCTAGGCCAAGCTCAAGAGCTAAAAATGCATGCTGATTCATTGAATGAGCAAGTATCTCAATTTAAGATTTAACGATAAGACCCAGCAAGAGTTTACGTACTCTTGCTGTTTATATTAATAAAAAAATGCCGCTAACTCACGTTAGCGGCATTTTTTATTCGGCTATATTATTGATATTACATACGCTCTAGCGTTTCAATACCCAATAAGTCTAGGCCTTGTTTGATCGTTTTAGCTGTTAATGCAGCTAGTTTCAGGCGGCTTTGTTTAACAGCTTCATCTTCGTTGTTAAGAATAGGGCACGCTTCGTAGAAACTAGAGAATTGACCAGCAAGTTCAAATAGGTAAGCACACATTAAGTGAGGTTGGCCTTCACTTGCTACTGCTTGAACCGCTTCTTCAAATTGCATTAACTTAGCAACTAATGCTTTTTCTTTCTCGTCAGTGATCTTAACTTCACCCGTTAACTCATCCATAGACAAGCCAGCTTTGCTGAAGATAGAAGCAACACGAGTGTATGCATATTGCATGTAAGGCGCTGTGTTGCCCTCAAATGCAAGCATGTTGTCCCAATCGAAGATGTAGTCCGTAGTACGGTGCTTAGAAAGATCAGAGTACTTAACTGCAGCCATTGCAACGGTTGTAGCAATTTTAGCTTTTTCTTCAGCTGATAGATCTTTGTTTTTCTCTTCGATTAGTTTTGTTGCACGCTCTTCTGCTTCATCAAGAAGATCAGCCAGACGAACCGTACCGCCTGCACGAGTTTTAAATGGACGACCATCTTTACCTAGCATCATACCAAACGCGTGGTGCTCTAGAGACACGCTCTCAGGAACATAACCCGCTTTACGAACGATAGTCCACGCTTGCATCAGGTGTTGGTGTTGACGTGAATCGATGAAGTAAAGAACACGATCTGCATTCAGCTCTTCGAAACGGTATTTAGCACAAGCGATGTCAGTAGTTGTGTACAGGAAGCCGCCGTCACGTTTTTGAACGATAACGCCCATAGGCTCGCCATCTTTGTTCTTGTATTCATCAAGGTAAACGACTTGAGCACCATCACTCTCAACAGCTAAACCTTGCTTTTGAAGATCAGCAACGATTGGAGCAAGCATGCTGTTATACATACTTTCACCCATTACGTTATCACGAGTCAGTGACACGTTTAGGCGATCATAGTTGCGTTGGTTTTGAACCATAGTTACGTCAACAAGCTTCTTCCACATTTCTGCACAGAACTCGTCACCACCTTGAAGTTTAACAACGTAACCACGTGCAGTTACTGCAAACTCTTCATCTTCGTCGTATAGTTTTTTAGATTCACGGTAGAAACCTTCAAGATCAGACAGTTCCATAGAAACTTCGCCTTTCTCTTTTTGGATGCGCTCAAGGTTTGCGATAAGCATACCAAATTGAGTACCCCAGTCACCGATGTGGTTAGCACGAGTAACATTGTGACCTAAAAACTCAAGAGTACGAACAACAGCATCACCGATGATAGTTGAACGTAAGTGACCCACGTGCATTTCTTTTGCAACGTTTGGTGCAGAGTAATCTGCAACGATGTTTTGTTGTTCTTCTTTAGCAACACCTAGGCGTTCATCAGCCAATGCCGCTTCTGCTTGTTGTGCTAGAAATTCTTCTGATAAGAAAATATTGATAAAGCCAGGGCCTGCAATTTCAGTTTTGCTAGCGATGCCATCAAGATCCAAAACATCCAGTACTTTCTGAGCAAATTCTCGTGGGTTTGTACCTAGTCGCTTAGCTACGCCCATTACGCCGTTAGCTTGGTAGTCACCAAATTGTGCTTTTGCAGATTGACGAACTGCTGCAGGGCTGCCTGCTGGCGCGCCGGCTGCTTCTAAGGCTTGAGAAACTTTGTCGTTAATAAGTGATTGAATATTCAAAGAGGTTATCCTTCATATCGCTGTTAAACAGGAATGCTGTTGCATGGAAAGCAAAATAGTGGGTAATAATAGCAATAAAACACGGGATATTTAATAGTTTCTGTTATTTTTTATTGCAACTTAGGGGCTATTTTTCGAAAGGTTCTAAACATCAAGTAAAGAGGTTGATACAATTCAGTTTCTCTTTTTTACCGTTAGGTTGCCTTCATGTCATCACTATTATTAAAACAACAACAATTAGAGCCTCAGCAATTGATTAATTCCTTGCCTTCTTTCATGGAGAGGATTCAAGAATTATTGGATGTATTAGAGATCGATTTAACTCAATATCAAGCGGATCATATTGCGTTACGAATTAATGATCGCGAGGTTGCAGAAGCAGCTCATCAAGCGTGGTTACATCAAGCTGAAGAATGGTCAAATAACGAGATCAATGGTCGCCCAATTATTGCTCTAGGCTTTAATCAACCTTTAGAGGTTAGTGGTTGGTCTATTGAATGTTTAGAGTTGCCATATCCGGGCGAAAAAAGTTACCCGCAACAAGGTTGGGAGCATGTGGAATGGGTTATTCCATGCAATGTTAATTCTCAAGAGGCGTTTTTGGAATATGTATTTAAGACATTTCCACAGCTAGAAGAGAAATGGGATAACTTGGCGTCTTTAGGCGTAAAAGTAAAACAGAGCTGCCCATCAGGGGATGCTGAGCGAATTGCAAATTATACCGTTGCTTTTAAATATCAAGGAGTGTGTATAAAGCTTCATCCACATAGCCTCAAAGCGGTTATCGAGAGTGAACAGGCATAAATAGGCTTGATACCTAAAAAACATAAAAGGCACCCAATCTAGAATTTGGATGCCTTTTTTGATGGTGGAGTGAGTATTGAATTATTTAATTCATGGCTTACATAACTCAGCGATCACTTTTAAACGGCGTTCAGGTTCAGCAACAAAAGGATTCTCTTCATCCCACGCATAACCAGCCAAAATAGCACTGATCATTTGTTTGATTTTAGGGTTTGAATCTTCATGGAAGATAACGTCTTGGAATGTCCCTTCGTACCAACCTTCCACATAACAACGGAAGGTGTTTACGCCCTTCATTAGCTTATCTGAGTAATCAATGTGCCAATTAACCTCTTCTTGATTGAATTGTTTAATCAATAACTCGGCAGCTAACTCAGCCGATTTCATCGCAATAGTGACGCCAGAAGAAAACACAGGGTCAAGAAACTCACCAGCATTACCTAAAAGAGCAAAGTTGCGCTCACAAAGTGTCGTCACATTGGCAGAATAGCCCATGATCTCGCCACTTGGATTTGAGTATTTGGCATGAGCAAGCAACTGTTGCAGATTGCGGTCTTCTGTTGCAAGCTGCTTTAATGCTTCTATATTGTCTTGAGAATAGTGTTCAAAAAACTCAGGTTCGCCGACAACACCAAAAGAGCAAGTACCATTGCTGAATGGAATTAACCAATACCACACTTGAGTGTTGGTTGGATGAACCGAGATAAGGATCTTATTTCGGTCATAGTTAATGTCAGTAATATTGTCAGTGATATGAGTAAAAATCGCTTTTCGTGGTGGAAGGCAAGAAGGCTCTTCTAATTCTAAAATTTTTGGAAGCACACGACCAAACCCACTCGCATCTAAGACAAAATCAGCTTCAACTTGATAAGGATTACCATCGGCATCTAAAACAGAAAGCAGGGCTTTAGCTTGAGATACGTTAACATCAGTAATTTCGTGTTGGTAACGGATCTCGACACCTTGCTCTTGGGCGCTGTCTGCCAATACTTTATCAAAGTTTCCACGTTGAACTTGATAAGTTGTTCCTGCGCCAGGAGAGAATTTTTCGGTAAAATCAAATGAAGTAAACGTACCATCAAAATGGAAAGCGGCCCCATCTTTATACTGGAAATTTGCTTTTTCCACGGCTTCAAGCATACCTGCTTTTTTGATTGATTCCATGCAAGCAGGTAAAAGACTTTCACCAATAGAAAAACGAGGGAATGTTGATTTTTCTAAAACAATGCAATCAATATTGTGTTGTTTTAATAACGCAGCAGCAATAGACCCTGATGGCCCAGCACCAATGATGGCAACTTGGGTTGATTGTGGTGATAGCACAAGCGCTCCTAATGAAGATACAAAATCGTCACTTTAGTTAATAAGATAAGCTAAAGCGACGACAAAACATTTCTAATAATTATAGATATATCAGGTTAAGAAATGTAATTATTTAGCACGAAGTTCGAGTAACGTATGGCCTAAACCAATGTTATCTGTTTGCTCAGCAACAGCGAATCCAGCCTCTTCAATAATTTCTAAGAAATCACTGCAACGATAAAAACGACTGTTACCATTTGCTAAACACGTAAAGTATAGTGAGGTTGCATTTAAGCTATATGATGCCGCATCGTATTTTTGAGCATCCCAAAATAGCTCAAGAATATACACTTTGGCGTCTGTAGACATTGCAGCACGAACGCGTTTTAAAATGCTTAAAATCTCCATAGGAGAGAAGCAGTCTAAGAATTGGCTCATCCACCACACATCAGCACCTTGGGGTAATGGTAGGCTCTTATCGAGCATATTCGTTGGGTGACCATTTATGCGATCAGCAAAGCCTCGTTGTTCTGCATTTTTTAATGCCATTTCGATTTGTTGCGGAAGGTCGATAATCGTGACTTCAACATCATTGTCGTAATTACAGCACTGCAGTGCCCACTTACCCGTGTTACCACCAATATCAAAAAGACGTTTTGGTTTTTGACTTAATACTTTTTCTAATAAAATAGGGAATGAACGGTCTGAATAGAAATGATCAAATTTGAACCAGCTCTCTTTTGCTTTCTCTGGTAATCGAGATAAGCCTTCATAAATTGTTGGCCAGTCACCAAGCTCTTTTAGGCCTGCAGGAGTACCTTCTTGAATGGCTTCAGTAAGGTGCATCATTGCGGCGTAACATACATCAGCAGTAAAATCTAAGTTCGCATTGGTCATACCGTCGTGTAATAAAAAGTGACCTAAGTTGGCAAGGACATAATTAGGCTCATTCCATGTAACGATATGTGCACTCAGCGCCATATCTAGAAGAACTTTAACGCCATATTCTGAAACGCCAGTCTCTTGAGATAATTGCACAGCGTTTAAGCCTTGATCGTTTGCTTTATCTAGCGCGGCAAGAATACCAAGATCTCTGAGGGTACGAGCGGTATGAAAAACGATAGGGGCAAAAGAGAGTTTCTGTGCTTCTGTTTTTGCTTCTAGTGCATTAAAAGGGTCATTTTTATATTGAGTCACGAAATTAGCCATAGTATTAGAAGATGAAAATGATCATATCAGTGGTACTGAGTGAAACTTTGTTCAAAAGCAAGAAACCACTGATATTTATTAAAGTTCAATAGATTAGTCGATAATATTGGAGACTTTATTGTTCTTAAATTCAACTTTAAAAGTGTTGAACCTATTTTTCCAATATAGCCATTCATTGCCATTTAAGTCAGGAGTTTTATGCTCAGGTGGGAAGCCAATCGCATATTTAACCCCCTCCTTGGTCATGCCTTTTGTGACAATTCCTTTTTTAATGCCTTGTTGATCTACTGTGCTGAGTTTTTTAATTTTTGAGCTATTACATTCAGTACCAAAATAGTTGCTGAGATATTTAGCAAAGTCGGGTGAAGAGCGGTGTTTATCAAAAGCATACTGTTTATCTGTACCATCAATTGCAAACGTTAATCGTTTATTTTGAACGTTAACGATATTAACTTTTGTACAAACAGGGATCAAACCATCTTGCTGATAGTTAACAGAATATAGTTTCATTCTTTTTTCATCAGGATGTAAATTTACCAAGGTATAAACGGGTTTATTGGTTTGAAATAAGTCTTCACCTGTTACCTTATCAGTAAGAGGCATAACACTTGCACAGCCTGATAAAATAAGAGCCCCAGCGGAGAGTATAAATGGTTTGTAAAATGGCATCGTCAATCCCTTTTGTATATTTTTATATTAATTTACCGTATGACTCGTCATTTTTGTATTTGCGCCAAGTCACTGAATTCATATATCCTATACGAGTAGGGTAATAAATTGTAATATTTTTACGACTAGATGGACATCATGGCATACGCAAATTTTAATATTATTGATTGGCACGCAATTTCTGCTGGAATAGACACAAAAACAGCGTGGCAGGAATGGCAGGAAACTAATTTCATCTGGCCTGAGGGAGAGAAAGCCCCTGTCGATAAAATCCCCGCGATGGCTCGAAGAAGAATGAGCTCATTAAGTAAGTTGGCGGTTCAAACTGCACTTACTTTAGTTCAAGAACAAGAGGTTGATTATTTAATCTTTGCTAGCCGTCACGGAGAATTAACAAGAACCTGCGCTTTACTAGAAGACATTTTAAAAGGTGAAGATGCCTCTCCAATGGCGTTTTCTCAATCAGTTCATAATACGGCTGCTGGTTTGTTCACTATTACAGCCAAAAAGGCCATCCCAGTAACTTCGATTGCAGCAGGCGAAAATACATTTAATTCAGCATTAATAGAAGCCGCTGCGTATTTGAGTGATAACTCGAATCACCGTGTTTTAGTGATTGACTTTGATGAGCCACTTCCTTCACATTATCAAGAATTCGAACAACAGGAATATCAGGGTTACGCTTTTGGTCTTATATTGAGCGGTGGCGATGATTTTACTCTTCAATGGAACAAGAAACCTTCAATTAAGCCAGATGTAATGCCTCATGGCTTGCAATGTATTTCTAAGTTAGTAGGATCACACTCTCAATGGATGATAGAGAGTTCTTCAACACAATGGACATGGACGCATAAATAACAAATGACTTTGATTTTACGTATTGATAAATGTTGGCGAATCGTAGCCACTGGATTCTGTTTTTCCTTATTCGGAATTGGTGCACTTTGCTTAACGTTTATTGTTTTTCCGTTATTAACGTTTACGGCGAAAAATATCAAACAACGTGAAATCAGAGTGCAAGCTATCATACAAAGAAGTTTTCTTCTCTTTTGTAAAACAATGCATTATAGCCGTGCGATTAAATATCAATTCGATGGTGCTGAACTCTTACAGGGTGATAAAAATTGTCTGATTGTCGCAAATCATCCCAGTTTGATCGATTATGTTTTAATTGCTTCACAATTGAAGCAGTGTGATTGTATTGTTAAAGCAGCATTATGGCATAATCCCTTTATCCGCGGGATTGTCAGAGCCGCTGGTTATATTCCAAACAGAGAACCTGAGGCTTTTTTAGAAGAGTGCTCAGAGAAATTAAATTCTGGAAATGTATTATTGGTTTTTCCAGAAGGCACTCGAACAACACCAGGTATCACCTCTAAGCTTCAGCGTGGGGCTGCCCAAATAGCTGTGCGTAGTGAAAGTGATTTACGCATTGTTCATGTGACAGTGACGCCAAGTTTTTTAACCAAAGAAGCAAAGTGGTATCAAGTACCTGATGTTCGTCCTTTTTTTCATGTTGAAGTGAAAGAAAAGGTTGCTATAGCCCCTTTTATCGATGGCGCTGATTCACCTTCTTCAGCGGCTCGAAACGTAAATCGATTTTTAGATACAGCTTTGTATCCTCAAAAATAAATTTAATACATCAAAAGAAAATAAGTAGGTCATTGATGGAAGCATTACACAACGAAATTAAATTATTAATTATTGAAGCACTGAATTTAGAAGATATCTCAGTGGATGATATTGAAACTGATGCACCATTGTTCGGTGATGGTTTAGGATTAGATTCAATTGATGCTCTAGAATTAGGTTTAGCGATTAAGAAAAAATACAGCTTAGTATTGGATGCTGACGATACTCAAACTCGTGAACATTTTGCGTCAGTAGCAAACTTAGCTGCATACATTACTGCAAATAAAGCGTAAGAGAGTAAGTCATGACAGAGGTAAATAGAGAGCAAGTATTAGAGCAAGTGACTGCGGCATTGGTTGAATTATTTGAAATCGATGAAGCGGATATCACGCCTGAAGCTCAGCTATACACAGATCTAGATTTAGACAGTATTGATGCCGTTGATTTAGTTGTCCATTTACAAAAAGTAACAGGCAAAAAAATCAAGCCAGAAGAGTTTAAAGAAGTTCGCACCGTTGATGACGTGGTTAACTCTGTAGCAGCGCTTCTAAAATAATGCGTTGGCTGACGGTACTGTCAGCCATTGCACTGCTTGCTTATCCGCTAGCGGTTTACTACGGTCTTCACTTTGGTGGAATTACGACAGTAGCAGGCGTGCTAGCGGTGTTGTTTCTGGTGCGAATGGTTGGTGGAAAACAAGTTCCAATAAAAGAGCTAAAATACATTGCCATGATAAGTGGTGGAGCTGGAATCATTCTTGCTGGATTAGGCTGGTTATTTCGATCGGAAGGATGGTTTACGTTTTACCCTGTGATCGTTAATGTCGTTATGTTTACCGTCTTTTTTTGGACGTTATTTCAGCCTCAAAGTATGATTGAACGTTTTGCTCGCCTTCAAGAACCTGATCTTCCACCAAGTGGCGTGGCCTACACGAGAACCGTAACTAAAGTGTGGTGTGTTTTTTTTGTAATTAACGGTTCGATTTCACTCTCTACTTGTTTTTTAGAGATGAAAGTATGGATGTTGTATAACGGTTTTGTTAGCTATTTATTGATAGGGACTTTATTTGTCACTGAATGGCTAGTGCGTCAATGGATAAAGAGAAAAGAAGCATGAGCTACACAGCACTTTCCGATCTTACCAACCAAGAAAATCTAACCCATCATGTGTGTTTCGATGAGCAGCACACATACGTGAGTTATCAGCAGTTTCAACATGATGTGCAACGAGTGTGTGGCTATTTATCTCATCAGTCAGAAGTAAAATGGGCATTGTGCTTTGACGACAGTTATCAGTTTGCTGTCTCTTTTCTTGCTTTGGCTCATGCAGGCAAACACATTATTTTACCCGGTAATCACCAACCAGCGGCATTAACTGAATTATCTGAACATTTTGATGCGCTGTTGCATGATGACATTATTCAAGTCATGCCATGCGAACATCATCGTCATTATCAAACTATTTCCGATAATGTCATGAGTGTATTATCTCCGTTAGAACTCGGCAATATTCGTCTAACTTTGTTTACTTCTGGCTCGACAGATACTCCAAAACCAATCGAAAAAACATTGCAGTTACTGAGTAATGAAATTGAGCAATTGGAACAATTATGGGGTGATAAACTAGACGCGACTGAGATTTACAGCACCGTTTCTCATCAACATATTTATGGTTTGTTATTTCGGGTATTATGGCCATTGTGCGCAGGTCGTGCGTTCAGTCGAACAAATTTCATTTATCCAGAGCAAATTTTATCTCATCAACCTGAGCATAAAAAAACACTCATTTGCAGTCCTGCGCTATTAAAACGTCTTGCTGATCATGAAGGTTACAATCACTACCAAATGGTTTTTTCTTCAGGTGGTCCTTTAGCTATTGAGGGAGCAGATCAGAGCGAAGCGAAACTCTCTTTGCGTCCATTTGAAGTGTACGGCAGCACAGAAACGGGTGGGGTCGGTTATCGTCAACAAATAGAACCAACATCCCTCTGGACATTCTTTCCTTCTCATAAAGCTCGTTTGAATATTGAGCATTGCCTAGAACTATTATCACCTTTCATTGATGAGTCACAGTGGTATCCGACCAGTGATTACTGTGATTTGTTGGATAATGGGCAATTCATGCTAAAAGGGCGAGTGGATAGAGTCATCAAAATTGAAGAAAAACGATTATCACTTACTGAAGTTGAAAAGCGTTTAATGCAATTAGAATGGATTGATGAAGCGGCCGTGATCCCAATGGAAGAAGCCAAACGCACCGTATTAGGGGCTGTTATTGTTCTTTCAGACACTGGGAATAAATTAATACAACAAGGCTCTAAAGGTAAGTTTTGGTTAAAATTACGCTCTGAATTAAGAGAGTGGCTAGAGCCAGTAGGCATTCCACGTCGCTTTAGAGCGGTAGAAGAGATCCCATTAAATAGTCAAGGTAAGCGTCAAATGCACGACTTACAGCAACTATTTAATGATGTTAATGATTAAAAGAAGTACTCATGACAAAACGTAAACCGACCATTATATCTACGAAAATAGACACAGAAGATCAAAATCAACCAAGCGTTGTTATTACAATGCATGTCGATGACGATATTTTGGATTTTACAGGGCACTTTCCTGGTCATCCATTATTACCTGGAGTTACTCAGGTCGATTGGGCAATTTATTATGGTCAGATGTACCTACAAGCAACTTCTGTTTTTCAAGGCATGGAAGTTTTAAAATTTCAAGAACCGATTTTGCCAAATACCGAAGTTGAATTAGAACTTCGTTGGGTAAAAGACAAAGAGAAGCTCTATTTTGCTTTTAGTTCTAAACAAGGTGAGAGTATGAGTAAACACTCTTCTGGCCTAATTTTATTAGGACAATAATATGACAACATTCCGTCCTTGTTTCCTTATTCCTTGCTATAACCATGGCAAAACAGTCCCTGCAGTGGTGGAATCACTAATGAGCTTTGGTTATCCAATGCTGATTGTTGATGATGGCAGTAATAGAGAAACAAAACAGATATTAGCGGATGTCACTGCCAATAATGATCAAATAACGTTAATTACGTTAGCTGAAAACCAAGGCAAAGGTGGCGCCGTCATTGCAGGGATTGAAGCCGCATATCAGCGAAGCTTTAGCCATGCGATTCAAATTGATGCTGACGGTCAGCATGATTTAGAGGCTTTACCTAAACTGATTAAAGAGTCACAAACTCACCCAACCGCTTTGATTTCAGGTCAGCCAATCTATGACGAGAGTGTGCCTAAATCACGTTTATACGGCCGCTATGTTACGCATGTTTGGGTTTGGATAGAGACACTATCATTTGCCATTAAAGACAGCATGTGTGGCTTTCGCTCTTACCCAATAGGCCCAACTATCGGTGTGTTAGAGCGAGTGGTTATTGGCCGTCGAATGGATTTCGATACCGAAATAATGGTTCGTATGTATTGGAATGAGACGGATATCCGTTTTATTAATACGCGTGTTATTTACCCAGAAGATGGCATCTCTCATTTTGATGCACTATGGGATAACGTAAAAATCAGCTGGATGCATACAAAACTTGTTTTTGGTATGTTACCTCGCATTCCATCGTTGCTTCGTCGCCAGCCAGTTCAAGACGATCATTGGTCTTCACACGCCGAGCGCGGTACGATTTTAGGCATTCAATTTTTGCTTTGGATTTACTCAACGTTTGGTCGTGGCGTATTTTCGGTATTGCTAAAACCTGTGATGGCGTATTACTACTTACGTGGCGGTTCAGTAAAACAAGCGTCTGATGATTTTATTCAACAAGTAAATGCGTACGCTCGAATTAAAGGCATCACACTGCCTGAAAAACTCAGCCCTTATCGCCACCTAGTGTCATTTGGTGAAACTATGCTCGATAAGCTAGCTGCATGGCGTGGTGATTTTTCTGAAAGAAATTTAACTGTGCATGGTATTGAGCATTATGAAGCGTTATTTAAACGTGAAAAAGGCATTGTTATGCTCGGCTCACATTTGGGTAATCTAGAGTTATGCCGAGCATTAAGCCGTCGTCATAAAGAATTAAAAATTAATGCGTTAGTATTTACCGATCATGCTGAGCGTTTTAATACCGTGATGAGAACCGTGAATCCTCAATCAGATATCAATTTAATTCAGGTTAGTAAAATGGGGCCAGATACTGCCATTTTATTGCAGCAGAAAATTGATGCTGGTGAGTGGATTGTGATTGTGGGAGACAGAACCTCAGTCACTAAAGAAGATCGCGTTATCTGGGCGGATTTCTTAGGTAAACCAGCTCCGTTCCCGCAGGGGCCATTTATGCTGGCGTCTATTTTAAAACAACCGGTTTATTTAATGTTTGGGCTACGTGACGATACACAAAAAGAACCACGTTTTGATGTGTATTTTGAACCGTTCTCAGAACAAATTATTTTACCTCGTGGACAGCGAGAAGAGGCTTTGCAAGAAGTCGTACAAAATTATGCCCAGCGTTTGGAGCATTTCACATTAAAGGCACCATCACAGTGGTATAACTTTTTTAATTTTTGGCAGTTAACTGGAAAGAAAGATGACAACTAATTCAATTACATTTGGTAAGGGGCGTCTGACGATTGAAGACGTTGTTGAGATTGCAAATGGTGCAAACGCACAATTAAATAACGCCGACGAATTCACTGCTAAAATTGATCGTGGTGTGGAGTTCCTTGAGCGACTTCTAAAAGAAGAAGGCGTTATCTATGGTGTAACAACGGGGTATGGTGATTCTTGTACGGTTGCGATCCCTATGGATCTAGTGGATGAGTTGCCATTACATTTAACACGTTTTCACGGCTGTGGTTTAGGTGAAAACTTAGATGAGCAACAATCTCGTGCGGTATTAGCCACGCGTTTGTGTTCTTTATCTCAAGGCGTTTCAGGCGTCACTCACGATTTGTTAAACCAAATTGTCACCTTAATTAACCACGGAATTTCACCGCGCATTCCTCAAGAAGGCTCAGTGGGCGCAAGTGGTGATTTAACCCCACTTTCTTACCTTGCTGCAGCATTAATTGGTGAGCGTGAAGTTATCTATAAAGGTGAAATTCGTGCAACTGCCGATGTGTTTAAAGAGCTAAACATCACACCGATTAAGCTAAAACCAAAAGAAGGTTTAGCGTTAATGAACGGTACATCAGTAATGACGGCATTGGCGTGTTTAGCGTATAAACGTGCAGAATACTTAGCGCAAATGGCAACGAAGATCACCGCAATGGTATCTGTTGGCATGCAGGGCAATGACTTCCATTTTGATGAAGCCTTATTTGCTGTAAAACCGCATCCAGGCCAGCAACAAATAGCATCATGGTTACGTTCTGATTTACACAATGAAACGCCACCAAGAAACAGTGATCGCCTACAAGACCGTTACTCTCTACGTTGTGCGCCACACGTTATTGGTGTTCTGCAAGATAGCCTACCGTTCTTACGTCAAATGATTGAGAACGAACTGAACAGCGCTAACGATAACCCAATTATTGATGGTGATAATGAGCGTGTTCTTCATGGCGGTCACTTCTACGGTGGTCACATTGCCATGGCGATGGATATGCTAAAAACAGCGGTTGCTAACATCGCTGATTTGTTAGATCGCCAAATGGCACAGTTAATGGATTATAAGTTTAATAACGGTTTACCATTCAACCTGACTGGCGCAACGGGCGCTCGTAAACCAATTAATCATGGCTTTAAAGCGGTACAAATTGGTATCTCAGCATGGACAGCAGAAGCGCTTAAAGGCACGATGCCAGCAAGCGTATTCTCACGTTCAACAGAGTGCCATAACCAAGATAAAGTGAGCATGGGTACTATTGCTTCACGTGATTGTTTACGTGTACTTCAATTGACAGAGCAAGTTACGTCAGCTTCTCTATTAGCGGCGACTCAAGCGTTAGTATTACGCGAGAGACAAGGCGAGTTAAGTGATGATGAGCTAAGTGTTGAGCTAAAAACTATGCGTGATGCTGTGTTGTCAGAGTTTACCTTTGTAGATGAAGATCGTCCGTTAGAGCAAGACTTACGCAACTTCATTGATAAAATTCAACAACAACATTGGACGCTATACTAATGTCAAACTCTGTAGTTAATGCTGAAGGTGCTGAAGGGAATACTCACGTATTAAGTGCAGAAGTGTTGATCACCACCGCCTTTCAGGATGCAGATCCTATGGGCGTGGTGTATCACGGTAATTATTTTCGTTTCTTTGAAAAAGCACGTCATGAAATGCTTGAGAAGATAGGATATAGCTACCGAGATATGATGGCGTCAGGCTATGTTTGGCCCATCATTGACACTCGTGTGAAATATGTAAAATCCATTCCTTACGATCACACCATTCGCGTGGTGGCCACATTAACCGAATGGGAAAATCGTATGCGTGTAGATTACGTTATTTATGATGCCGATTCAGGCGTTAGAATGACAAAAGCACACACCATGCAAGTTGCGGTTTCAATTGAAACCGAAGAGATGTGTTTTGTCTCACCTCGTATATTTACGGATAAAGTAGAGGCTTATCAACATGGTTAATCATAAACAGCGTTTTACATTATGGATTGCTTCGTTCTTTTTATTGTTTAGCCTGAATAGCTTTGCTTTTGATATTGATGATCTGCAGCAACAACTCGCGCAATCGACATTGGTTCGCGGTGAGTTTAAGCAGGTTCGTACCATGCAGATGTTTAGTCAGCCTTTATCAACATCAGGCACATTTTTGCTGGACCATGAAAAGGGACTGCTGTGGCAGCAAACCAAGCCATTCCCAATTAATCTAACATTAACTCAAAATAAACTTCGCCAATCAATCAATGGTGAAGTACAAGTAATGAATGATTCTGAGAACCCGATGGCGTTCTATTTTACGCGTCTATTTTTGTCTCTGTTTAAAGGCGATACTGACGCGATAGAAGAGAATTTCACATTACAGCTTTCAGGAGAGAAAGACGTTTGGACGCTATTGCTTATACCAACAACTTCGCCAATTGATAGTATATTTAAGTCAATTAAGATTGAAGGTGGGCAATACCTGAACCGAGTTGTATTAAGTGAAGTTCGTGGTGATGTCACTGAAATGGTGTTTACTCAGCAATCCACTCAACCAAGCTCTTTAACAGAAAAAGAGTTAGCTGCATTTACCTTTTAACGGTATTTAATTAATGATAATGAAACCGCGTTTGCTGGCGTTAATTTGGTCATTGGTATTATTGATAATCTTGGGTGTGTTTGGCTATCAAGCCAGCACCAAAGGCGCATTACCGATTGAAACTAATATTCTAGCGCTACTGCCAGATAATCAACAAGATCCGGTCGCTCAACAAGCCTTTGATAATATTGCTAGCACCATGAGTGATAAAGTGGTGTTTGTCGTACATCAAACGCAGGGCCAAGATAAAACACTGATTACAGCGGTTGATAATTTTAGCCAAGCCTTAACTGAATTGCCGATGTTTGATTCAGTGACGGCAACGGTGAGCGAAAATCAGCAACAGGCGTGGGGTCAATACTACTTTCCCGCACGAGCGCAATTGCTAAGCGAGAAACAGAAACAGCAATTAACGGATAAACCAGAGCAGCAAGTCCAACACGTGTTGCATGCGTTATATAACCCTTTTTCTGGTGTTACAGGCGCTGAGTTAGAAAGCGACCCCTTTTTACTGTTTCGAGATTATTTATCAGGCTTGGTTCAAAGCTCAGGTAATATCCAAATCGAGAATGGCTACTTAACAGCCGCGGTGGATCAACAGAAATACATCGTGATCACCGCCGATCTTGCCGGATCATCCTATCAGCTCTCTTTACAGCAGCAATTGCCTGATTTACTGGCAGTAGAGCGGAAGACAGAAACCCAGTTTGACGTTGATATTCAACATACTGGCGTTATCTTTTATGCCGCTCATGGCACAGAGAGTGCAAAAGGGGAGATCAGTACCATAGGCTTAGGCTCATTAATTGGTATTTTTGTACTGGTTCTGGTGGTCTATCGCAGTACGTTGCCATTAGCGTTAGCATTATTATCCATAACCACAGGCTTATTCTGCGCCTATGTACTAACCATTAGCTTATTTGGATCTATTCATCTATTCAGTTTAGTCTTTGGTGCCAGCTTAATTGGTGTCTCGATAGATTATGCGTTTCATTTTTTAACTGATCGCTTAAATGCAGGGGCAAAGTGGAATTCTGTCGAAGGTATAAAACAACTTTTCCCAGCAATCACGCTTGGTTTAATTACCAGTTTAATTGGCTACCTTGGAATGTTGATTGCGCCGTTCCCTGGCTTACAGCAATTATCGCTCTTTTCTGCGATTGGTTTAACTGCCGCTTATTTTACCGTTGTCTGTTGGTATCCTGTATTAGCCAGTAAGCCGAGCAAGTACCATGTTATTCCAGCTCAACGAGCGCTAAGCCAATGGCTATTGGTATGGCAACAACCGTTGCTCCGCTTAGTACTGCCATTCAGCCTTTTAATCGCGTCAGTATTTGGGGTAACACAGGCGAAATACGATGATGATATTCGCCAACTTCAAGCTCTGCCTCAAGCATTACAGCAGCAAGAAAGAGAGATAAAAGCCATTACCGGTGTTGGTGGATCTCAACAATTATTGTTGGTTAGAGCAAAGACAGAAGAAGCGTTATTACAAAAATTAGAGCGAGTATCAGATAAGCTTGAGCAGAGTGGTGACTTTGGTGGTTTCCAATCCATCAGCCGTTATGTGCCATCACAAAAAACACAACAAGAGAATTATCAGCTCGTTAGTGATCTATATGAACAGCAAGCAGATGCTTATCAAAAAGTGATACAGCAAAAGCAAGCACTATCAGCATTACAGCCGTATCAAGCGCTAACGATTGAAGGGTTTTTAGCATCACCCATCTCAGAAACCGTAGGCTTTTTGTGGCTTGGTCATATTGACGATGTGTTCGCTTCGGTGATCACCTTTAATCAAGAAGTAGACAGTGCCACATTGAGTGAGTTTGCTAAAAATAACGACGCGACCTATCTCAATAAAGCCGAAGAAATTTCCACTTTATTTGCTCAATACCGACAGCGAATTACCGAGTTGTTATTAATGGCGTATGCGGCGATATTTTTATTGCTGTTACCTCGTTATAAAGTCAAACAAGCCTTCTTAATTGTACTGCCGCCATTTATTGCTGGTTGCGCAGGCCTTGCCGTAACTGTATTAACAGGGGTGCCATTAAATTTGTTTAATCTACTGGCCTTGATGTTGATTTTAGGAATAGGGATTGATTACACCCTGTTTTTTGCCGAGCAGAACAAACAAGTAGATAATTCCCATAGAGAAAGTACCTTATTAGCGATTTCATTATCGGCATTAACTACGATTCTTTCTTTTGGGTTATTGGCATTAAGTGAAACCCAAGCCATTCACAGTTTTGGTATTACTGTATTAACGGGTATCATTGTCGCGTGGTTGCTAGCGCCATTAAGTCAACTTACACAGCCTTATACTCACAATAAAGGAGATAAATAATGAAGAATTCACCGTTTGTACTCCGCTATTTTAGTGCCTTTATTCTGTCACTTACATTAATGGGTTGTGCATCAAAACCAATTAAACAGCCTAATCAAGTTGAGGTCGCTCAAGGCACTTTTGTTACCTTACCTCAACCTGATGAGTATGGCAGTGACTTATCCTTGAGTCAGTTGATTTCGGTTGAGTTCCAAGGAAGCAAGCAACAGCTTCCAGTTCAATTGCAGCTAACGGAGAATGATTTGGCTCTTGCCGGTTTTGCTTCATGGGGCTCTCGTCTATTGAGTTTAGATTATGATGGTTTAACCTTAGATACCTATGTGATGGCAGGGCTTGCGGATACACTGCCACCTCCAGAGCAAGTATTGTTTAATGTGATGATTACCTTGTGGCCATTAGAAGCGTGGCAGTCACCACTTAATAGTATTGATTGGACATTAACTGAAAATGGCAATCATCGAGTATTACGTGATGATGTAGGTAACGTTGTACTTGATGCGACTTATGACTCTATCAGCAACAAATTTAGTGGAGATATTATTTTAAACAGTCCGAACTTGGGCTATGTGATCACCATTAAAACTTTTTCACATTCACATTCACAAGAAACACAAACTCAAAAAAATAATGGATAAATAAAATGAGTGACTTTCCTGTCTATATTCATGCCTGTGGTTCGCATTCTGCATTAGGCAAAGAGATAGCTGATATCCATCAGACTCTTCAAGGAACTAAAGCGCCATCAATGAGAGTTGAAGATGGTTGGCTAAATGATGGAAAATCGACCGTTGTTGGAAAAGCGGAAGGTGAGCTGCCTACCGTTCCATCACGTTTAGCCGCATTTGATACTCGGAATAATCAATTAGTGCTCTCAGCATTACAGCAAATTGAAGATCAAATTCAGCAAGCAAAAGAAAAGTACGGTGCTGATCGTATTGCTGTGGTGGTGGGGACAAGTACTTCTGGGATCTCCGATGGTGAAGTGGCGCTAAGTGCTAAGCTAAACACGGGCGAGTTTTCTGATGGCTATCATTACCACAAGCAAGAGTTAGGTAATCCTGCGGAATTTATCGCAGAGTATTTAGAACTTACAGGCCCAACGTATGCAATTTCAACGGCGTGTTCTTCTAGCGGTCGTGTGTTTTTGTCAGCAAAACGATTATTAAAATCAGGCTTTGTTGATGTGGTTATTGTTGGCGGCACAGATACTTTGTGTAAATTAACACTGAACGGCTTTAATAGCCTTGAAGCCCTATCAAATGAGCACTGTTTGCCATTTAGCCCTAATCGCAAAGGAATTAATATCGGTGAAGCAAGTGCTTACATGTTATTGAGTGCAGAGCAAAAAGACTCCGATGATCCCATTGCTTTATTAGGCGCTGGGGATAGCTCTGATGCACATCATATATCAGCACCTCATCCAGAAGGAAAAGGTGCAATCGAAGCGATGGAAAAGGCATTAAAAGATGCAGGTTTGGCTGCATCTGATATTGGTTATATTAATGCCCACGGTACCGCGACACCGTTGAACGATGCAATGGAATCAAAAGCCGCCTATGCCGTCTTTGGTTCGCAAACACCAATCAGTTCAACTAAGCCATTAACCGGGCACACGCTTGGTGCGGCAGGTATCATTGAGGCCTCAATTTGCTGGCATATATTAAAATTTAATTTACCGTTACCAACGCAAATTAATGACGGTGAAAAAGATGCTGAGCTAGCTGAGATTAACTTGGTTCAAAACGACACGTTAGAAAAGAAAGCGATCATCAGCAACTCTTTTGCTTTTGGTGGCAACAATATTAGTTTAATTTTTGGGTATCATTCATGAGCCGTATTCCAGATTTAATCGACCTTTTGCCTCATGATATGCCATTAGCTTTAGTTGATGAGTTGATTGATGTTCAGGAGTTGTCTATTCATTGTCGAGTGACTATCAGTGATAAGAATATTTTCTTTAATCATGAAACCAAAACACTTCCTGCATGGGTTGGTATTGAGTTCATGGCACAAAGTGTTGCTGGTTGGTCAGGCTATCACGCATGGAAAAAGGGCAATAAGTCACCTATAGGCTTTTTGCTTGGTAGCCGTAAATATCAGGCGGAGTGCAGTGAATTTCAACAAGGCGACACACTCGACATTTTTGCAGAGCAAGTACTTGAGAATAATGGCATGGCAGTATTCAGTTGTTATATTGAATCAAATGGTCAGCAAGTGGCTTCGAGCCAGCTTAATGTATTTGTACCAACAGAAGAAAAATTAGAAGAGCTTTTCGCTCCTAAGCAAGACAAGCAGTAGAGGGAATCATGACAAGACAAGTATTAGTGACCGGAGCCAGTAAAGGTATTGGTCGCGCAATTTCAGAGCAGTTAGCCAAAGATGGTTTCTTTGTTGTTGTGCATTATATGAGTGATAAAGCTGGCGCAGAGCAAACACTAGCAACGATTGAAGAAAACGGTGGCTCAGGGCGCTTAATTCAATTTGATATTAGTGACCGCGCACAATGTAAAGCAACGCTTGAAAACGATATTGAAACTCATGGCGCTTATTATGGCGTAGTGAGTAACGCAGGAATCACTCGTGATACGGCATTCCCAGCAATGACAGAAGAAGAGTGGGATGGGGTTATCCATACCAATCTTGATAGTTTTTATAACGTATTACACCCATGTGTTATGCCAATGGTTCAAAAGCGTAAAGGCGGTCGCATTGTTACGCTTGCATCAGTGTCAGGCATTGTTGGTAACCGTGGTCAAACTAACTACAGTGCCGCAAAAGCAGGCGTGATTGGTGCCACTAAATCTCTTGCGTTAGAGTTAGCAAAACGAAAAATTACCGTTAACTGTGTCGCACCCGGTTTGATTGATACCGGCATGGTTGATGAACATGTAAAAGAACATGCATTACCACAAGTACCATTGCGCCGTATGGGTGATCCAGAAGAAGTTGCAGGGCTTGTTAGTTACCTAATGTCAGATGTTGCGGGTTATGTGACTCGCCAAGTTATTTCTATTAATGGTGGTTTAGTATGAGTCGTCGTGTAGTTGTTACAGGCATGTCTGGCGTAACAGCCTTAGGCAGTGATTGGAACACCGTAGGCGAAAACCTTCGTAAGTGTGAAAATGCCACTCAATACATGCCAAGCTTTGAGGTCTATGATGGCCTAAATACCAAACTTGCTGCACCGATTGATGACTTTACGTTACCGAAACACTATACCCGTAAAAAGATCCGCTCAATGGGTCGAGTATCATTACTATCAACTGTCGCTTCAGAGCAAGCTTTAGAGCAAAGTGGCTTAATTGGTAATGATGTACTCACTAATGGTGAAACAGGTATTGCTTTTGGTTCATCAACAGGCTCAACCAATGCAGTAGGTGCATTTGGTGTCATGCTGAATGAAAAGTCAACCAAAGCCATTACAGCAACAACCTATGTGCAAATGATGCCACATACCGCAGCAGTAAACGTCGGTTTATTCTTTGGTTTGCGTGGCCGAGTTATCCCAACAAGCAGCGCGTGTACCTCAGGCAGCCAAGCGATTGGTTACGCGTATGAAGCCATTAAACATGGTTACCAAACCGCAATGGTTGCAGGTGGTGCTGAAGAACTATGTCCAACAGAATCGGCAGTATTTGATACTTTGTTTGCAACAAGCTTAAAAAATAATGAGCCTAAAACGTCACCAAGCCCATATGATCAAGACCGAGATGGTCTAGTGATTGGTGAAGGTGCAGGTGCGCTAGTGCTTGAAGAATACGAACACGCTAAAGCGCGTGGTGCAACCATTTATGCTGAGTTAGTTGGCTTTGCAAGTAACTGTGATGCTGCTCATGTGACACAACCGCAAATGGAAACCATGCAATTGTGTATGGAAATGTCACTAAAAGACGCGAACTTATCGCCAGAGAAAATTGGTTACGTATCAGCTCATGGTACAGCGACTGAGCGTGGTGATATTGCAGAGAGTACAGCGACAGAGAACGTATTTGGTTCATCGATGCCAATCAGCTCATTGAAGTCTTACTTTGGTCATACATTAGGGGCTTGTGGTGCGATTGAAGCGTGGTTATCGATAGAGATGATGCGTAATAATTGGTTTAGCCCAACCTTAAACTTAAACAATGTCGATGAGCGTTGTGGCAAGCTTGATTACATCACAGGTACAGGTCGTGAAATTGATTGTGATTATATCATGAGTAATAACTTTGCGTTTGGTGGTATTAATACATCGCTAATTTTTAAGCGTTGGATTGAAGCGTAGTTTTTCTCTTTAAAGAATAAATTTGAAATAACAGATAAGAAAAAACCGGTGAGGGGAATTCACCGGTTTTTTTGTATCTTCAGATTGGTTAGATCGAAGATAGGATCAGTTACACGACCCGATTGATTAGTTTACCCAATCACGCAGTGTGAATGTTAATTCGTGGTCTTGACCTTTAAGGATCAAGTTTTCTTTAGTAAGCGTAATGTCGCTCCATGTAGATAGCGTGCTAGACATAACTTGTTCAGTTGCCATCACATCACCCATACACATTTTCATTGTCATTCCCATTTTCTCAATACGGAATTGACCTTCTTCATTTAGCTCAGCTTGGCCAAAGAAGTTGTTACAACCAGCATTACCGTTTGCCGTCATTTTCTCGCCAATTTCAAGACGAGGTGCTTCCATTTTTTCAGGAGTAGCAACGTCTTTACCGTCAACTTGAGTCAGCTGCCAGTTGTGGTGCTGAAGCATATCAGCAGATACTTGAGCATCAGTCATTGCGTTGTCGCCATTGCTTGCGCATGCAGCCATTAATACAGGTAAAGATACAGCCACTAATAACTTTTTCATTTTAACTCCTAACAGGTTTATGATTTTTGCTTTTTTAATACACAGAAGTATAGAAGAGAATAACCGAATATTGTCAGTAAAACGTAAAAAACACTGTCCAATTACTGCTGTCTTATAAATAAGAATGAGAAATGAGAAGGGGATCTTAGTTTTTAATCAGAAGAAAATAGAAGGTTACGTAATTCCTATACGTTAGATAGATTAAAGCCCCGATACTGGTAATATCAGGGCTTTAAAGGGGTTGTTATTTCAATTGGTAAGAGAGAAATAACATAATGCAAAAGAGTAAAACAGACTCGAATTAGATGCGGATGAAGTCCATGTGCTCAACTTTAGGCTTAAACGCGTGACGTTGAACGTCTTGCGGCTTAACCTTAACAGTAGCGCCATTGATTACTAGCTCAATTGCTTCGTAAAACTCAGGCTTATCCATTTGGTTGATGATATCACTGTGGATTAGTTCGATTGATACTGGAGCTTCTGTGCCACCGTAAACGATTGCAGGGAATTTACCAGCGTGACGAAGGCGGCGGCTCGCACCCTTACCTTGTTCAGTACGTACTACTGCTTCAAATTTCATAGTCTTTACTCTCAAAATAGTAAAATAAAAAAATGCCATTAAGCTTAGCGACCTAACTTAACAGACTTTTCGTTTCGAAAAACGAGCGCGAATAGTACCATCCCATTATTTATCTAACAACCTATTTTCGTGTGTTTTTGATAGGTTTTTGTTAATGTAAAAGTTATCGTGGAATTCAACGATGAATACGTATAACAATAAAATAGCAGCATGGAGGCAGAGATGAAAAAAATAGGATTAATCACGTTACTTTCTTTATCAGCGGTTGCAGCGGATTACGCCCAAGAAATAGAAGCACGACAAGATAACTTCCAGTATCTGGATGCAACGGTTGATTTATTAGATGATGCGTTTGATAAAGAGGTGCTAGATTGGAATGAAATCATGCCACTTGCCCAAAGTGCTCACTTAACGGTTGAAGAGCAAAAGACGTTGTTTCCAGAAGGCAGTGCAGATAACAGCCGAGCACGCACTAAAATTTGGGCCCAAAAAGCCGAATTTGAAGGTAAGTTCGATACATTATCTCAGCAATTTATCTTAATTAGTGAAGCCGCAGTAGAGCAAGATGACGTTGCAGCACGAGCTGCCCTTGATAAAGCGTTCGCTCAGTGCCGCTCTTGCCATATGAATTATCGCTCTTTGTGGTAATCGAGCTTTAAATTGAATGACGGAATAAACAGATTATTCTTCAAAGATCTTATCGCGGATAGACCAAAACTTACCTTGTTTACGCGCAATCACAAAGCTCGGTGGGCGAAAACGGTGTTGATTATTCGCGATTTTTATTGCCGTTGTTTCTTCAAATGGACGGTGTCTATCGACCAAATGAGGGCGCACAAAGTTATTCAAAAATAATTGCTTCTGTTTTTTAGTCGCCATTTGCCACACTTCATGCAGCTCAGAATCATCGTCACCTAAATAAGTCACTTTGATTTGGGGTTTATCGAACTGATTTTTCCCAGCGGTAAGGGTTAAATCAATGCAATTTAGAATGCGTGCATCTTTTAGCTTTAAGGCTTCTTTTAATTTTTTATCAGGATCAACTAAAATGGCGTCGCACTCATGACAAACACGGGCAGCGATATCGTTATCAGCACCGCATTCATTACAATATTTGGCTCTAAAACGATAACCACACTCTTCGCGAGTGCCATCATCATCTTCAAAGTAGCCTTGGCAGCGACGCCCAAAATGCTCAAGCAAAAAGCCATTGCTGTCTAACTTACCCCAAAAGTTATTATTAAAGCCGCAAGCAGGGCAGGGAATGGTAATGATTTCACTGTTACTGTCAGGTTTAGGATCGCCCACTTCAGGCTGGTATAAATCAAAACAGTTACCGGCATAATCCAAAATTGTACATTCAGTTTTGCCTTCCGCTAAACGCAATCCACGACCAATGATTTGTTGGTATAAACTGACAGACTCTGTTGGACGTAAAATAGCAATTAAATCAACATGAGGGGCATCAAAGCCCGTCGTTAATACCGAGACATTAACTAAAAATTTGGTTTGTTGTTTTTTGAAGCGTTGAATAATGGCATCACGTTCGACAACTTTGGTATCGCCAATCACCAATTCAGATTGTTCTGGTGGCAGTAACGACAATACTTCTTGGGCATGACGCACCGTGGCAGCAAAGATCATCACGCCTTTTCTGTCTTTGGCATACTCCACTATTTGCTGAACAATTTGCGGGGTGGCTCGTTTGGACTCTTCAATCACTAAATCCAATTCAGACTCTTTGTATTTACCGGTAGACGCAGGTTTTAATTGCGAGAAGTCATAGCTTAATACTGGCGCATCTAATAACTTTGCAGGAGTTAAAAAGCCTTCATCCAATAAGTACTGAATAGGCAATTCAAAAATGCAATCACGGAAAAAACGAGGCGTATCAGTTTTGACCTGTCCGCGAGTGTGGTATTGGTAAATCCAACCAATACCTAAACGGTAAGGTGTCGCGGTTAAACCAAGCACCTTAATGCCTGAATTTTGAGTTTGTAAGTGCTCAATCACTTTACGGTAACTGGTGTCTTTGTTATCTGGCACACGGTGACACTCATCAATAACCAATAACGAAAATTGATCTTTAAATGAATCAAGGTTTCGGACAACAGATTGCACCGAGGCAAACACCACTTTCTTATCGTTTTCTTTACGGCCTAATCCTGCTGAAAATATAGAGGCCTCTTCGCCATAGCCTTCGTATTTTTCATGGTTTTGTTCAACAAGCTCTTTAACGTGAGCAAGTACCAACACACGACCTTTTGCAATTCGTGCTAATTCAGCTATCACCAAGCTTTTCCCGGCCCCCGTCGGCAGAACTAACACCGCAGGCGTTGTGTGTTTTCGGAAATAATGGATAACCGCTTTAACAGAATCTTGTTGGTAAGGTCGTAATGTATACATGGATATATAAACAGTGGTTAAGGCAAAAAAGCATCATATCAGAATATATAAGATTACTCTTTGTTTTCTTGCTAAGATGAATATAGTCACTTTAAGGATGAATATGACAATGAGGCGATTAGTTACGGTGTTATTACTTAGCTCAATCTTATTGGGGTGTAGTAATTTTAAAAAACTCTCTAATGAGATGAAAGCGATTGATTCATTAACTCATGAGTATACGCTTACCCTGAGTGAGCCCGTGTCTGATTCAGCCGTCGTTATCGAGCAAATTAAGGACATTAATAAAAGCGAAGTTGATGGTTATGATGGGATCATACAGAGCGATAGCATTCAGTTACAAATGTCGAATGATGTTCATTATTTACTGATATTTGAAGACAAAAATAACGATTTAACCCTCCAACGTGATGAGGCATTCAGCGTCATTAATCTTCGTGATTATAAAAATAAAACAGACATAGACGTCACATTAGCCGTTAATGAAAAAGAAATCCCAAAAGCATTTGTCGATCGCTCATTATCCTCATTATTAAATATAGAATTAGACCTTGTTGATATAGGCGCAGTTGTCAGTTTAACCGACCCGCCTTTTGAGAAGAAAAACGCAGAACTGGGTATGTGGCAGCCACTGACCTTTTTACTCGAAAATAATACCGGGCTCTACTTTCTATCCGAATATGACCCCAACAAAATCCCGATCTTATTTGTTCATGGTATTAACTCAACCGCGTTAGATTTTTCATCATTAATTGAAAAAGTAGACAAATCTAAATATCAAATATGGGTATTTAATTATCCTTCAGGCTTATCTCTATCTTTAAACTCCAAAGGTTTGAATAATCTATTACACACAGTGGCTACTGAATACAAAATTAAACAAATGCATGTTGTTGCCCATAGTATGGGGGGCTTAATTGTCACCAATAGTTCGCGGCAATGTCGTATTGGACAGTTGTGTCATTTTATAAATAGCATTACGACCATTTCTTCGCCGTTCGGTGGGGTAGAGTCAGCGAAACAAGGCATTGAATACTCGCCAGTAGTAATGCCTGCATGGGTTGATTTAAATCCTAATGGCAAATTTATTGCAGACTTATTTACAGATAACGATAACATTCATACGCCTCACTTCTTAGCATTTGGCTATAACTCGGGCGAGTTGTTTAACACTGACAGCAATGATGGAGTGATTGATTTATCAAGCCAACTATCACGCCAAGCTCAATTGCATGCAGAGCAAATTCGTGGTTATGATGAAAACCATCTAAGTATTTTAAATAATGACGAGCTATTTGAAGATTTATCTGATTTTTGGCTTAAAACAGAACAATAATGAATCATTGGTTATTCAATATTAACAAAGGAAGTTTATTCAATGTCAGTGCTTAAACGCATTCATGTCACTCTATTTTTCGTCGTTATTCTTTCAGGCTGTGGCTCACTTCCTAATGAAGTTGAACACATGAACGAACCTGTACTTGTGCCATTAAGCAGTTCGCTATCGGAGTTAAATGACGCTTATCAACCTAAGCAATCAGCTTCAGAAACCAGTGCCGTTTTGTTGCAAGATAAAGGTTGGGATGCATTAGCGCAGCGCCTCGCATTAATCGAGACAGCAGAGCACAGTATTGATATTCAATATTACATTTGGAACTCAGACGCATCAGGACATTACCTTGCCAGTCGCTTATTAGCCGCAGCAGATCGTGGTGTAAAAGTGCGAGTAATGCTTGATGATATCAACTTAAATGAACGTGAAGATCTGCTTGTGGCGTTAAACGCGCATCCTCAAGTTGATATCCGCGTATTTAACCCTATCCCAACTCGTCGTGGTGTTACTAAGTGGGTGAACTTTTTAGGGGATTTTTCTCGTTTAAATCGTCGTATGCACAACAAATCATTCACCGTTGATGGCGTGTTCTCTGTAGTTGGTGGACGTAATATTGGTGACGAGTATTTTGATCTTTCTAACGAGATTAATTTTCGTGACCGTGATGTGCTAGTCAGAGGTTCTGTTGTTCATGATATTCAAATCAGTTTTGCAGAGTATTGGGATAGTACTTGGTCTTACCCTGTCGATTTATTAGCAAAAGAAGTTTCATCAGAACTAGTCTCACAGCAACCTGTGTTAGATGAGATTGATGCACCCGTTTATAAAAACTACCCAGCCTTACCTGAGGGCAATAAAACAGCCCATCAATACCTAACTGATCTAATGGATAAAATGACTTGGGTTAACGCTAAGTTCGTATTTGATCGCCCTGTACCGCTGGATAAAGATAACACCAGTGAGCCAAAAGCAACGGCGAAAGCGCTCGCGAAATTAGCCAGTGAATCAGACAAAGAGATCTTATTAGAGTCGGCTTACCTTATATTTGATGATAACCAACTCGAAGGGTGGCAAGAATTGGTTAGTAAGGGCGTTGAGATAAAAGCGTTAACTAACTCAATGGCATCGAACGATTTAACCACCAATCATTCAGGTTACGCAGGCCGTCGTAAAGATATGCTTGAACATGGTATTCAGCTATATGAATTAAAACCAGAAGCTGGATTATGTGAAGAATCGACTAGAGATATCTCTAAGTGCGCACCAATATTGCCTTATGGACTTCACGCTAAGTCAGCCGTTTTTGATGACAAAATCGCAAGTATCGGCTCTTTTAACTTCAATTTACGCTCAACGTACCTGAATACAGAGTCGATTTTAATCATTGAAAATCAAGAAATCGCACAGCAACTCACGCAAGATATCGAACACGCCATGGATGAGGAAAACAGTTGGCATCTAAAACTGCAAGAGGGCGATGTTCGTTGGTATTCAGGCGATAAAAGTTGGGAAGATGAACCAGAAACCGGTCGATGGGAGCGTTTTGAATCTCAATTTTTGCAGTTGTTACCAATAGAAAAGTATTTGTGATGAGAATAATCTTAATGTGCTAAGTTATGATTTAGCACTTACTACAAATTAAGCTATAGCAGGCGTATTAAACATTTTATTGCTTACATAGAAAAAGGATTGGTATCTCTACCAATCCTTTTTTAATGCCACTTCTGCTAGAGTTCGATTACTCGTAATCGGCAGCGTATGTTTCTTCATATGTATGAGAATAAAGCTCAAATAAGTTACCAAACGGGTCTTCTAGGTAAACCATTTGACTTGTATTATTATCATCTTCTGGGTGGTAACGCATAATGTCCATGCGAACTTTACCACCAAACTCTTCTGTACGAGCAATTACACTATGGAAGTCATCGGTTTGAAGACAAAAATGGAAGATACCAATGCGAGAGAAATCAACTTCGTGGCGCTCTTGACGCTCTTTCATTTCAAATAATTCAAAACCAATGCCATCTTTAGTTAATAAATGCGCAATGTTAAAACCTTTAAATCCTTCACCAAAAACAGCAATACACATACGGCCAATTGCGGTTTCGCGCTCCTCTGTAACCTTGGTATTGCCCATTACAATCTCAAGTCCTAACGCTTTAGTATAGAAATCAACAGCTTTGTCCATGTCGCCAACCATGATACCAACGTGATTCATTTTCATAATGTGCTCCAAATAAGTTTTATTAATTCGTTATGTTGTTTCGATGTAAGAGAGTATAGGTAAGAATGAGGATTACGTGAAATTATCAAAATTTATTAAAATAATAATATTTTGTTCTTGATACAAGAAAGATATAAGAATATTTATGATTAACGGAATGATTTGATTTGATTTGAATATCTTTATTTAAAGTTGAACTTGGGGAAGTAATCAAATGAAACTTGGTATTTTGACGAGCGTAAGACCGCTCGTCTTAGTTTGAATATGGTTTTATTTCGTTTGCTCAAGCTGTGATGGATTATCAAACATCGATTGTAATACTTGTATGAATTGCCCCACGTGTAAACCATCCATTAAACCATGATGCACTTCAACAGACAGTGGCATACGCCATTGTTCTCCTTGTTGAACCAATTTCCCAAATGCCATTTTTGGCACACTGTCAGGGAAGTTAACGTCTCTCGCATGAGTCATACTAGTGAAATCTACCCATGGCAATACCGTTAAATGAATCGTGTTTTGCTTCATTTCTTGGCCAATGAACTGCTCTACAATAAAAGGCGTATTTTTAATCCGAGCTTCAGCGTTGGTGGCACTGGTGGTAAAGTCAGAAAACGTAGGTTCATGGTCTAAATCGCAAAAACGCACCGTATCATCATCGGCGAGTAGCGCCACACTGACACACATAGGCGAGTAAATGCGAACTTCTTCACCCATAAGGCGATAGCTCATCGGTTCACATTTATTTAGCGCTTGCTGAGTTAGGTAAAGATAAGCATGAAAGAAGCGATGATTATGCTGCTTACAATATTGGCGCAGTGCCGTTACATCGATATTAGAGCAGATGTTATACCAAGGGTGGCTAAAACCTTGATAAAATTTTAAATGTTGAGCTCGCGCCCATTGGCTGATATCTAGCACTTCATACGCCATTGTGATTTCCCTATAGAGTTCACTGATTTTGGTTGGGCTGATTCTATATACCTAATTGACTTTAAGATATATTTGAATATAGAAAAACCTCAAGAAACGGTACAATACCCAAGTTGCAAGTTAGCAGCATAGAAACTCATTCACATAAAACCGTAAAGTAGCCCTATATGTCTAAAGATTTTAGTGTCACCACAGAATACATACTCGACAAGACTTTCTTTGCAGAGTGTTATGATCAAACTAGCCAACCAATTACTTTTCCAAAAGCCTATTTAAAAGGAATTTTCTTTTTTCTTTTTGGTGTGGCGTTATTAAAGCTTGAGCTATTACCTAATGGTTATATTGGTTGGTTCTTTATTGCATTGAGTATTATTGAAGCGTTCAGTATTTATTTTAAGAAAACGTGGTGGCTATGGCGACAATCCATCAGTTCACTCTCTGGCAGTAAAGTGGAGTTTAACGTTGACGAAAATGGTGTGAGTTATAAAAGCCTTAAAAACACCAAAAACTCCCGCACTATCGCTTGGAGCGACATCGACCAAGTTGAACAAAGTGATTTAGGGCTTATTTTTCATATTGGTAAACAGCGCCAATACGTCAGTAAATCGTGCTTAAATGAGGAAGAAATTGCCTTTATTTTAGATCAGTATGCACAATCAAAAGCCGAGTAATCTAAGCCGCATTTTACTGCGGCTTTTTACTGCCTATTGAAACCTAATCTTAGGTTAGTCATAGATAGCTTTTAGCCTAGTAATAAGTTGAATAACACCTCTAATTATATTTTGATTTGCATAAGGTATTTAATTGAATAATTGTTTTAAGTACGAAATGTTAATTGATGCAATATCTTTTTTTAGTATGTTATGCTATATATTGCGATGTACGAGTATAGTGCGCTCTTGAAAGTAAAGTTATTAGAATTGCACTTTATTCTACTGGAAAACTGAATAAGGAATTCCACAATTAAAAGTCAGGTAAGTAAATAATCTGATGGTGCATCAGAGTAGATTTATCGTATTTATGAATTATCCAACATAAAGTTATCTAAATGTTTATCAAACAATTTTTTACTGAGTTCGACAATACACTCACACAATCCTTAAATATTGACCCACTGGGTATGACGATGATTTGGTCTCGTTTAGGTCAGGATATCTTTCATAACCGAGTCAGCTCTATTTCGAATGATGTGCGAAATTACACGTTAAACCTTTTGCATCATTATGTGATTAAGCGGGTAGTAGAAGATCAAACTCAGCTCAGTCGTGGTTTACAGGTGGTCTATGGGCATACCGATACATTGGCGTTTAAACAAGCATGTTTGATCTATCTAGAGAACCTGTTTGTTTTTTCTATGCTTGAGGCTGAAGACCAGCAGCAAGTTAGCGTGCAGACCCAAGGAATATTAGGCACTTCAAAAGCACGATTACTCATTAGCTCAGGTACGCCAACTAAACCGTTGAAATTTACCAGAGAGCAGTCAGGTCAATTGTTAGTAAGACAACTGACTTTGGGTGTGAGCGGCCGTTATAAAACGCCTTTCACGGAAATGCTGTTTTTTGATAAAGAGTACCGTTACCATCAGTCTCAAAGCGCAGTTTCTTGGGAAAAAGCCACGAACTTCTTTGAACAAAACGAAGAGCTGAATGGTTTAGCAAATGCATTATTTGAACATTTACAGGAAGTGATCAAACAAGATGCTAAGGTGCCAGAAATATTGTGGCAAGACGTTTCCAAGTCTATCAAAAAAGCTTATGCGCAGCAGTTTGCGACACCGGCCGTTGTGGGTAAACAGAGTAAAGCATTTTGGTTAAACGTTACTGAGCTTGACCAAAATGCGGCAGGGTCACTGTATGAAATCATTAACACTCAGACTGATGAAACAGGGTCTGCGCAGCCGTTTTTTGAACAAGCGATTGAAAATGAAAATAACGCGTTTGAAAAACAAAAGTTGGTTGATATCTGCCACGTTGAGCCATTGCTTGCGGAATGCGAGCTGTTGTTTAGCATATTAATGAACCAACGCGTACAGACAGAAGAGGAAGTGTATCAGCGGTATCTGGGGTTAGAGCGTAACGTTAATTCGATTATTCACCTTGCACGTGAGCTGCAACACGATATTGACATTAAGGCCAAGTTTTCTGGCGTCGCCAAAAAGCGTTATGAAGCGCTACTTGCATTGGCACAACTCGATAATATTGATTCACAAGCCAATATGACATTACTAGTGGACGCGTTACTGAAATACCATCGCGCAATCATGAATCAACGAGGCCAAAGCCCTTGGGTAGAGCGTGATAGCCAAGGTGATTATCGCTGCCATATTAAATTACGGACGCTTCCAACAGTAGCACAAAGGCCATACAAAACATGGTTCAATCGTTATTATCTCGATCAGTTTAGCCAGCTTATTCGTGGTCTAGAGGGAAAATCCAATGACTAAATCATTTAAACTGGCTGAAGAGCTCGCGAAACAGCTGCAATCGTTAGGCCATATCAAACATGCTTGGTTCACGACATTCAATCTCAATATGGATTTTTTTGAGCGACACGTTTTGTCGACGCTATTGCAGATGGATAAACCACGTAGTCGCATTGATTTTGAGCTAATGCAACAAAAGTTAAATGGCAGTATTAAAGAAGGGCGTAAAGGCAACGCAAATATTATCACTAACATGGATGTCAAAGTGTTCGCCGATCAGCGTATGTATGATGCGAGTGATCTAAAACGCACCGCGATTAAAGTGTATGGTGTGAACCCAGCTTTACTGGATGGTGGACGCAAGAAAGTACTGACTAACAGTACACTCTTTCATCCTAAAGTCATCTTTCTTCAAGATGAAGAAGGGAAGGCCATATTGGGAGCTGGCAGCGCTAACCTTACACTCAGTGGGTGGTCAACGAATCAAGAGGTTTTCACCTTTCAGCGTATTGAGTGCCAGCACCAGGTAGAAGCCATTCGAGCTTTTTTTAAGCCTTTGTTTGAAGCCAATCAAGTTGAAACAAAGATCAGTTTTCCACGCAACTTGCGTTCTGAAATTACTTCCTCAGACTGGTGTTTTGTTCATACGTTCCTCAAAAATAGCAGTGATGGAAAACATAAGACGCTGTTAAGTCATTTATTGGGGTATTCAGATGAGGCAGCACGAGACTTAGTGGTTTGGTCTCCCTATTTTCCATCGGATTTGGCGGGTTTCATTCAACGTCTAAAAAGTATCGCATTACCCCATCAACTGAAACTGCATCTTGTGCCTGATTTGGTTGAAAATCAGCGTATGCGAACACAGTGGTCAGAAGATTTATTACCGTTATTTTCTGATGAATCAGTGCGTTTTTATCGTAGTCCGATAGCAAAAGACGAAAGAAGTGAGTTGTGCCATGCCAAGGTATGGATGACAAACGATAAGCTTGCTATTGGTTCTTGGAACTTTACAACACCGGGCTCAAATCTCGATGTAGACAGTAAAGGGGATGGGCTGGTGAATATTGAAGCGGGTATTATTTTGGCTAACCAGCAGCCTTTACAGACTGTACTGACACAGTCACTCAGTATCACTGAAGATAGCTTCATGCAGAGTAAAGAGTTAAGTCAGCATGCACTTGAAGTGGCCGAGCTGATGCCGGTGGAAACGCGTGTCGTATTTGATTGGCAAACGCTGACTTATCACATCGAACTTCTCAAAATAGACGACGATTTAGCATGGCAAAGTGTGGAATTACATCTTCCAGATCTGGATGCCCCTTTGCATGTAGTACAAGCGGCGAGTGAAACTGTCTACGCAACAATACATAAGCTACCTCAAGAGCCACAAGCGTTGTTGGTGAACCATGCTTATGAGTTGGTTTTGACGAATGGCTTGCGTTATAGAGGTTTTATTGTTGAACACAACAGTATGATGCGTCGCGTTGAAGAGTTTGAGTCTCTGGACGACATCTTTAATAGCCTCATTGAAGGGCGTTCATTAGAGAGCAACCCAAATGCATCGTTGCGTAGCGCAATACTCGGTAACGATCATGATTGGCTGGACGAGCAAGAGGCGGGCTCGCTATCCGAACCACAGCCATCACCAACGTTAAGTTATTTTAGGATGTTTCAGGCAATGGACAGCTTTGAGCAACGTATTCAAACACTGAAGTCGGATCGCATGATTGAGCAACACGCTTTTGTTGTTCCTGGCTGTTTGGTTGAGATGGGGTTAAAAATACGCCATGAACTGACAGAAAATGCCAATGTATTTAACTGGTATATGAAGCAAGAGTTTAATCTTCTGGTCGATCAAGTGAAGAAAAATGCCAATGATACAGACCTAAAAGCACGTTTGAGTGATTTGCGTTTTAAAAGCAACGATAGCGTGATTCGCGCAAAAGAGCTGCAAAACAGCATTGGAAGTGGTCAATATCGTAGCCTTATCAAAGGGAAGTGTAATTATGTTTCTATCTGATTGGGCGACAATAACGCCAGAAGACGTGTCACAGCAGATGAGCTTTGATGAAGGCAATAAAGAGTGGCGCTACCAAGCAGGCCAAAGCACCTCAATGGCCGCGAAGCAAGCGGAAGGTGTTGCCTATCTTTGTCGTTTGCTGCAACAGCATCACCTTGCTCTGCTAGCGGATGAAGTTGGCATGGGCAAAACCTTTCAAGCGATAGGGGTGATCCGTTTATTGCAACAGCTGAAACCCGATGCAAAAATATTGGTGATTGCACCCAATAGAAATATTTGTTCTCAATGGAAAGGGGAATTTGGTGCGTTTGAGCAAGATCATTGGCATGGCGTCTCGCACAAGCCATTGAAGATGGCTGAACCTGAGTCCAAATTAGAAGCCATGATTGCATGTGTTGGTAGGGGAGCTCACCATGTGTACTTCACCACCATTCATGCGTTGAGTGGATTAACGAAAGAATCTGACGGTGCAGATAAGGCTGGATTAGCGCGTGAACATGCACTTGAACTAAAAGCACGTGTCATGAATTACCTGAACCAAGAAGGGTTCGATCTTTTAGTGATCGATGAGGCGCATTACTTACGTGCACGTGAAGGTGGCTCTCAAAAAGTGGCCGCAGCGAAAGCCTTTTTTGGCGAAGGAGAAGGCGAGTGCCCATTAGCAAAACACGTATTACTGATGACAGCCACGCCGACGCATTCATCCGTAAATGATGTCGCGAATATATTGCGTTATTTTGCTGCGGAAGATGACTTGAAAAATAGCGTGACACAGAATGATTTCGATGCGGCTCATTTACTCACGAAATATGGTTTACGACGTCTGCGCCTCTTACAAGGAAAAAATGGGGTGCATTATGCCAAGCAGCATTATCGTAAAGAGATTGCACATCCTGTTTCGTTTGCGGAGAACCAAAATGCAGAATTGTTTTTTGGGCTTTATCAGCGCCAGTTGGTGAAACAGTTTCAAGCAAAAGCATCTAACCGACAGTTTCTTTACGGTTATCTTGAAGGATTTGAGTCCTTTGGTGAGCATGATCGACAAGCGATTAAACAGGATGCGGAACAGCAAAAAAGTGAATATGGAAAAGACGCATTTAGTAAAGCACCTGATACCGAGCTTCTGCATCAATTGAGCCAAGAGTATTACGGCTGTTTCAATGAATTCCCTGAACATCCAAAATATAAAGCGCTCGTAGATATATTTGTACCTGAAATGCTTACGCCAGACGGCCTTGATGATATCAAGCACTTGGTTTTTGTGCGTCGTATCCCCTCTGTACGAGAGCTGACAAAGCGAGTGAATACTCGATACGATAACGTGTTGGGTCATCAAATAGCGCAAGCTCTTGAGCTTAATGAAGGCGAATTGACAGCGTGGCAGCAAAGTCACTGGAGTCGCGTTTGGTTAAACCGTTATTTAAACTATGCTGAAGAGTTTGAAGAGCCTTTGCCAGAAGATGATGAAGATACGAGTGAGTTAAGTGTTGATGGCAACCAACTGCGTTCGCGTATCACAGAGTTGTTTGTGGTGAAGAAGCGTGATCCTAACGCGTTGGAAGATACGCGAAACACCGAGTGTACCAATGTCGGCCTGCGCTTTCGTAAGCCAGAAAGTATTTTTTCGCTCTTTTTAGAACCTTCATTGGACTATGAAAAAGAAGCGTACGGTTATCATTTTGAGCAACAAAGTGGGGAGCGTAAACGAGCTACGTATTCAACGGCTGCGATGTATCAAAGATTGAAGCGACATCAGTTGAATGACATTGCTATCAATGAAGAGGCACAAATTAGCGAAAATCTGCCAACCATTTGGCAGTACCTGTTTGAACAATTGAGTGATAATGAGAAAGCGCGGTTCCGTAAATGGAACGCTGCAACAAAAGAGAACTTTGCTAACTATTTCAAGGCGGGTGTTTTGTTTGCAAGTCCCGTGATGGTGGAGTTGTTCTGTTGGTTTTATCAATTCGATAAAAACAATCGTTTATATAAAAGCGGCGAGAGCGCGCATACGCGTTACATAGACTTTATTCAACATACAGCGCCAAAGTTATCAGACTCTATGTTGTTGTGGTATTTCAAAGCCGCACTAGAAACCTTTGAAGATGTGTGTAAAAAGATCGCTCGTGTGGGCCTTGATGAATACGATAACGACTGGCGAGCCATCAAAGGGCATACATCACCAGCGGCGTTTGCAAGCGGTGAAACCTCAAACCGTGATAGTCTACAGTTGAGCTTTAATTCGCCGTTTTATCCTAATGTTTTGGTGGCAACATCTGTTTTTCAAGAAGGTGTTAACTTGCATCTGCAGTGTAATCAGGTTCATCACTACGGTATAGCTGGGAATCCGGGCGATCATGAACAACGTGTTGGGAGACTAGATCGACTATTTAGTAAGGTTAACCGGCAATATAAAAACGGTCCACAAGGCGAGTTGAAGATCAGTTTCCCCTATTTGGAACACTCATTTGATGAAGATCAGCTGGCTTCTTTTTTGGAGCGTAAGATCCGTGCTGAAAACAAGCTAGATAAATGCCTACTTGATGATCATGATGCGCACGTAGGGACAGGAAAAGCGCAGTATTGGAAATGCTATTTGAAGAAGCCAGAAAAAGTAGTGGAAGATGACGTAGTAGACCCTTATCCTGCAAAATTTAAATGATCATGCGTTTGTATATCACTAATTAAGTGAATGCACGCCTTCGAATAGTTATATTTTTGCGGCAATGACAATGCAAAATATAAAGCGTCTTTCAGACGCTTTATATTTAGTAACGAGTTTAATTGTTGAGGTAAAATAAACTAACCAAAATAGTGAAATTAACAATCCAATTGATGGTTTTATTATGAGCGAAGTTATATAAAGCAACAAACATATAACCACCTTGTTTTAATTTTATGGATGAGTCATTATTCTCTTCTTTATTGGCACCTTCAGAACATTCCAAGCTCTTTATTGACTCAGAATCATGGTTTTTTACTGATGTGCTCTTACTAGATGATGAAGAGTTGTCGAGGTTTTTGTGGTGTGAAAGTCCACTTCCCGGAACTCCTAATGTCCCGTGTTTTACACCCAAAGAACCATCTTTTTTAATCCCTATATTGATATTTGTACCTGGAGCACCAACAGTAGAGCTAGTGGTAATCCCTTTCTTTTTAGACCAACTAAAGTTAAAAGTGAGCCCTGGTGCTACTTTGAGTCGTTTACGAAATCTTAATCCCATACAGAGCCCTATAGAATACGTCTGAGTAAAAAGCGGACAAGCGGAATAAATGCCAATAAGAATACTAGCACTAAGTTTATCCACTCTAGTTGTGTGTTTGGCTGTCGACCAACTTGCTCAAATCCTTGAATTTGAGTGAAAAGCAGGAAGCAAAAAAACAACCATGAAGACGTGTGTAATATCCAACGTCCACTCGTGAATAACATAATGAGAAGATCAAAAATAATAAACATAGAATTACCTAGCTAGCAAAAAGCCTGGACCACCGAAAACAGAGTAGTCATAGATTAAGGTTGCTTTTACACTACAACCAACCCCGTTATTTCTGCAGTTATTTTTTGCAAAATGAACTATATTGCTATGAATTTTTTTGACTTGATTTTCTGAATCTGAGAAAGGTTGCATTTTTTCTAGTACTGTTAATTGGTCACTAATTTTTTCTAGTTCATCCACATCATCAAATGAGATATTTAGATCGAAGTTGCCTTTTAACTGTTTGTTGTGTGTTTGTATACGAGATGACAGCGAGCTAGTTGCCCGAGAAAATAGTTTGTCATCTTTTTGCTCTATTAGATAAACATTAGCATTTTTATAATCTAAGGTGACGAATTCGGATGTATAGCTTTTACAGTTTTTAATCTTATGACAGGTTTCTGATACTTTGGGAAAAGCTCTCACTACATACTGACCGAGTAAATGGGCTGAATTATCTTTAGAAGTTTCGATTTTCGCCCTTGTGTGCCAATTAGTATAATTATCTAACGTCACAAGAAATTGTCCCTTACTATTACGCTGTACTTCTGATTTTGGTAACAATCCATAAGTTATAGTGTTAATAGCGTACATAACCCCAGCTGCTCCTGCCATAATTGGGAGTACAACGGTAATCATGAAAAAGGCGAGAGCACAACTAAGTAAAGTGCTTATTGGATCAGGTTTTTTACTCATTAAAATACCTCGATAACGAATTTCTTAAATGCCATTAAGAATAAGAGAGGCAAAATAATGGTTTTAAGAACAAAAAGCATCATGAGATTTATAAACTTGATCATGGCGTTATCTATTGACTCCATAACAGTAATTATCATGTCTTTTGGGCCTGAAACTGTGGATTTTACAGTATTCCACTTTTTAGACATCTCACTCATGAATCCACGATCTTCTTCACCGGTGACAACTTCTTCGGGTAGAGATGTTAGTACTTCCATTTGTTGTGAAATAGACATTGATAACTCAGTAGCTTGAGATTCATTTTCTTTGATTGACTTATCGATGAATAGGTAATCGGCGCCTAAAGATAATGAGACGGAGACAATGATAGAAAAGCGGACGATAAGTAGAACTTTGAATATCTGAGTTGCTTTAGCCTTATATGATGCTAAAGACTGTACCCACAGTGTTGAGAGTAAAGCCCCAGCAGATATTACGAGTAAAAAATTGAATAACTTACTAGACATGGTAACCAAAAGAAATTTTTGTAGACTTAGTGAAGCTAATGCTAGAGCCATTATATATTTGAACAAATCCAACATATCACTTATTGAGTTAAGTAATTGCCCAATATCAAACGATGCCAACCCTACAGATAACTCTACACTCTTAAACATTGAAATGAATGAATCGAGTAAAGATGCAGTTCCGAAAGTGATGATAGCTGAACTTAAAGAGTCATTAACCGCTTCATGTGCCATACGATCGAGTAAAACTGAGTTAGCAATGATAATTAAAAATATAATGAACAATGAGTAAGATGCTTTTTTGTTCATTGTTGTTGAGTTCGTGTTTTTAGGTTCTATATTTTGAGTAACAGTGGCCATAGCTTGATTCGAAAGTAGAAAGAATAAGCATCATTATACAGAATGATGTGTTAATTGATAGTTCTGTTTATTTTGAATTTATACAATGTATATAGATAATCGATTTATATTAAGGCTATTGATATATTACATTTCTTTCAACGTTACCTTGTCTATATAAAATTAGTCTTACGGCTATTAAGAATAGGTTCGACTTGTAGTGAGCTAAATGCAAATTAAAGTGCTTAGGAAAACTGGTCCTTTAATGTAAGTAATAAGTGCTTTGATGCGAATAATACCTCTAATCTAATCATGTTTTGATTTGAATAGGTGGGTTATTCGCATCACGAAATGATGTGAATACTTTTTAGTGGTGGGATGGGCTTGATAATTCACTCAAGCCCATAATCGAATTGATCTAAATTACTTTATTTATCTGCAACGATTTCATCCATTAAACGATCAATTTGGATTACGACCTGTTCGCTTGAATCTTCCATTGCATTAATTGATGTAATCATACCGGCCATATTACCAGTTTGAGCTTTACTCATGGCTTTACGTCCATTGTCGTGAACAGCCTTGTGAGGCTCTTCCAGTAGAGCATAGCTTTTTAGATGATTATAAGCTTTGCCACTTCCTTTGTAGTACCACTGACCCAATCGACATTCAGAGTGAGTATTAACGGTTTCGTCGAATGAGTGTTTTTGCAGTAAACGATAAACATTGTTTTTCCAAATCGCATGGTCAAGTTTCACCGTATCAAGGAAGGCTCTCGTTGAAGCGACATAAATGATCTCTTTCATGTGCTCTGATTTATCAACGACCTCATTTACGATAGTTCCAATTTGTGCCGAAGAGGCCGATACTTCTTCTGCACACTTTTGGTTTTCATCGATAGATATTTTAATGGCATCCACTTGAGTTAATACTTGGTTCACTAGGGAATCAATCTGTTCGCTAGCGTCACTGGCTTTGCTTGCTAGGGTTCTTACTTCATCAGCAACGACAGCAAACCCTCGGCCTGCATCACCTGCACGAGCCGCTTCAATCGCTGCATTGAGAGCAAGTAAGTTTGTTTGGTCAGAAATTTCTTGGATAGTAGAGACAAGATGAGAAATGGAGTTAGCCGTTTCATCTAATATTTGAACAGATTTAATGCTTTGGGTTGTTTGAGGGCTTATTTCTACGGCTCTATTGTCAAGTCGAGTGAGAGCTTGATGGGTTTGTTTAAAGACTTCGCTAAGTTGTTCTAGGTTTTCATTCTCTTGCGCCATCGATTGAGCGCTTTCGACCATCGCAGTTCGAATGGTTTGAAGCATATCACCACCTTTTAAACTGCTCGAAATCAAACCGTCGCTACTTTGATAATCTTGCTGTACTGAGATGACTTGCTGTTTAGCTTCTTGGAGCTGCTCTTCTAATTTTTGAATATCTGTTTGGTATTTATTTTTAAGGTCAGATAACTCGTTTTTTAGAGCTTCATTTTCCGCTTTGACTCGATTTAATCTAAACATAAGCTAAGAAGTTAATTAAATGATTTCCCGAGTCTACATCTACCTAGAATGGTTGATTTTTGTCATACCAAAGGTAATAGATATTGGTTAATTAAGTAAAATATTTGAGGTAGCTACCATAAGTATAAGTGTGACCTTTGGTTAAGTAATGAGTCATTTGTGTACTATATGACACATGCAATTAAAGCCGTCGTTTTAAGTTCTCTATATTATTGATGTGAATAATAGGCTTAATCACATCATGTTTTGATTTGAATAAAGTAAATTAGATAAATTAAAGTGGAGTAAGGCAACTGCATTTCGGCATTAGTTACGTTGATTTGATTCATATTCATCTAAAAATCAGCAAATGGTGAGGAAGATAGTATTAATTATGTTATTTAAAAAATGAGAAGTAAAAGTCGTATAACTAAAAGTGTTAGGGTTTAAATCAAACTCGAAACGATAGATATACATCATTAACCAGGCTATTAACATTTATTTTTCATATGGATGAATTAGTTTGATTAAAGTCTGCAATTTTCATAAATCCAGGTATCTGCTTTTCTTTAAATTGAAGTAAAATACTATTTCAGCATTTATATTTATTGCTGATTATCAGTTTTAACTAAATTTATTTTTCAGGGATTAAGTCGTCCCTTATGGTAAAGCATGACAACCGAACGTCTCGAGTACTTACTTCAAAAATGTAAATTGCAATTAAGAAAAAAGCGTGACACTACAGCCCGAGTATGGCTTGAGATTGCATTGGATGAGTTTCCTAATAGTAGAGAGCTTCAACGTTTCGCTGCAAAAATTTATCTGCAATGAGGGATGAAGCAAAAAGCTATACATTTTCTTGATGTTGAACATATTGAAGATACTTCTCATGACTCTATCGATGGGTATGATCACGATTGTGTTACTCAAGATGATCTTTTTTTTATTCAAACACAGTTTAATCACACTGAAGATCTTCCCTTTGTTTTTCCATCTCAAAATTTTGAATCGCCAACATCCACAAAAAAAATACTTACTCTTAAAAAAGAAGTTATATCTTCAAAAGTTATAGGGAGAGAAACGGATAGAGTACATTTAAGTAGTTCTGGGCAAAAGAAAGTTGTTGTAAAGCATTTAAAAACGAAAAAAATTTGCTTAAGTAAAGAGTTAGATCATTCTGAAACCGAAATTAAAACGGAAGATAAAAGTAATATCGTTCCGAAAGAAGTCTGTAACCCTTCATATTTACCAATTATTGATGAGCATCAAGTTGTTTTAGAACATAAGGAAGACTTTGAAGTCCAGAAGGAATCAGAGCATGCTGCTTTTTGTGAAGAGTTCAATATAGAAAAAGAAATAATTCAGAATGATATCTTAAAAAGTTTGGATGCTGAGCAAGGTTTGTCGTTCCAAGATATTTCCCTATTAGAAGATGGGTCGGAGTTGGCTCAAGAGCCAACGGACTTAGAGTTTTATCAGTACGATGAGGACTTGCTCTACTTCGATGAAGGAGATTGTGAACAGTTTGATGTAACTGATGATGTGTTTATTTCTGTATTTGATTGTGATGAAGACTTCGAGGAAATACAAGAAAATATTGATGATGTAAATGATGAATACAGATCGAAGTTAACTCGATGGGAACGAGCACAACAAGTGGCAGTTGAAGTTATCTATTCAACAAATTGGTCAGGCAAGCATCTCCCGTTTCTAACTGATGTTTTTTTCGAAAGCGGATGGGGGGCAGTAAGAATTACCATGGAAAAAGAGATCCTTAATGGAACCACTATTGATGAGCTAGTTCTTGCACGGGATTTCAAAGAAATTTGGAAGAATTGTGATCGTTATTGGATCACACTAAGTAAGCTTGGCCCTTTCGCTCATGTAACAGAAGCTACCCACAGACAAATGAGTTGGGTTCAAGCTCTGAGAATAATCCGCTGTTTTAATTGGTTACCAAGTATTGAAGAGCTAGAAGTATTTTTGGAAGATGAATTTGAGTATTGGTATCAACATACATTGATGCGTAGAATTTTCCCAGTTTTTATGAAATACCTTTGTTATTACCGAGCTAAAAATAACCCATATATGGACTTTGAATTGGGGCCGTATCAGTCAGAATTTACAGATGATCCGATGGATAATGGTGATTTCATTAACTGTAACTCTGAAAATCGACAGCGTCTGAGCGAAGTTGGGCTTGATGCAATCAAAGTACACATTCACTGACCCATAGTCAGTAACTAAAGGAAAATAATGCTATGACAAATATGTCTAACAGACTAATGCCTATTGAAGGTACTGCTGTGAAGTATGGTGAAAAACTTGGAATCATTCAGTCTATCTCGGAAAGTTCAGGAAAAATATTAGCTTCTGTTAAATGGTTTAATGGCGATGGTTCAAAGGTTAACTTACAGGACCTTACATGTGGATTTCAGCGTAATATGGAAGTACGCCATAAACCCTTGTCATATTCTCAAAAGTCTCTTGGCTGTGGGAATGTCGTGAGTGTTCGAATTATTGGTAACCGTGAACAGGTACTCGTCGATTTTCCTGATAAGGGACAACAGATATGGCTACCATATGAATCACTTAAATTTATTAAAGGGCCTAAACTTCGATTTTTCAGAAGAGATAAGGGAGCTGAGGATGCTGCTGAGAGATTTAGACTTAAGTCTTTGGCACATGCGATAGATACATGGAATGAAAATTCAGGAGCTTTGTCGAAATTAGATATTGACCCTCTGCCGCATCAAATTCATTTGGTTCATCATATACTTGCCCATGGTAATTTAAACTGGATGATAGCTGATGATGTTGGTTTAGGGAAAACCATTGAAACAGGTATGTTACTTAAAGCTCTTAGTCAAAGAGGGATGGCTCGGCGAATTTTACTTGTGACTCCGGCTGGTCTAACCCAGCAATGGAAAGAGGAGTTACAAAATAAATTTGGTTTTGGTGATTTTCGAATTTATGGTGAAAACTTCACTATTGATGAACCTCGTGAGTGGGGTATGTATAATCACGTAATTGGTTCGATTGACAGATTTAAAGATCCTGAACATCTAATGAAGTTAATGCATGCAGAACCTTGGGATATTATTATCTTTGATGAGGCTCATCGTTTAAGCCGTCGTCAGAATGGTATGAGTTTTGACAGTTCTATGCGATTTAAACTTGCTAAATCTTTGCGTAAAAAAACAGATGCTCTCATTTTACTTAGTGCTACACCTCATCAAGGAAAACACGATAAATTTGTTAGTTTGCTTGAATTACTGCGACCAGATTTAAAAAAGGAAATTGGTACTTTAAAACTTAACCCAGAACTTTTAAAGGAAATGCTTTATCGAAATAATAAATCTGATGTGACTGATGCCGAGGGGAATTTTATTTTCAAAGGTAAGGTGACTAAAGCTATTACTGTAGAGGTCGATCAAGCATTTTCAGCTTTTGATAGTGATTTACAGAGTTATCTTCGTAAAGGTTATGCGCAGGCAAAATCTTTAGGTAGCGCAGGTAATGCAATAGGTTTTGTTATGACTGTTTATCGGAAGTTAGCAGCTTCAAGTGCAAAAGCCATAAACTCGGCACTTATACGTCGCAAAGTACGTCTAGAAGGAGAGCTAGGGCAGTTATTTAGTATTGAAGGACTTTCTGAATTAGATCAACGATATATAGGTGAACTTGAAGAGAACTTCGACTACTCAGCTAAGGAGTTTTTTGATGGTGAGATTGCTCTTCTAGATGAACTAATCGCTAAAAGTGAAATATTGCTTCTTAATGACAAAAAAATTAACGAATTCTTAAACGGTATTGTTAATCAGGTACTTAATAATAATTTAGAAGAAAAAATTCTTATTTTCACCGAGTATCGTTCTACGCAAAACTATTTGTTTGAAGCGTTATCGAAGAGATTTAGTCATAGCAAAGTTGAACTGATTAATGGTTCAATGAAGCATCAGGATAGAAGAGAAGCTATTAAACGTTTTGAGGGAAATGGTCAATTTTTGATATCTACTGAAGCTGGTGGGGAAGGTATTAACCTTCAGAAAAACTGTCATATTATGGTGAACTATGACCTCCCGTGGAACCCTATGCGCTTGGTACAGCGGATAGGTCGCTTATATCGTTATGGACAAAAGAAGCGAGTCATTGTTTTTAATATTCATTCACCTGGAACAGCCGATGAACAGATTATCCAATTAATGTACGAGAGAATTGGTGAAGTTGTTAACGATCTTTCTACTGTCGGTGATGAATTTCATGAACGCTTGAGCGATGACATTTTGGGAGAGATTGTGGACTTAGTCGATGTTGAATCTATTTTGCAAGAAGCGACTTTAGAAGGTATTTATAGAACTCAGCAGAAGATTGATGAAGCATTGGAAAAAGCAAAAAGTGCAGCAAATGTTCAGCAAGAATTATTTGATCATGCTTCAAGTTTCGATCCCAATGACCTGAGAGGAGGCTTTATACCAAGTGTGGAGCATCTAACTAGTTTCGTAGAATCAATGTTTAATTATCTTGGAATACAAGTTATAGATAAAACACATAGTGGAAAGGTATGGCAAATTCGTGTGTCTGAGGAGTTACAAGATTCCTTGGGGATGCGGAAATCTCGTTGGGATTTGACTCTGGATAGAGTTATTGCATCAAACCGTGAACATATTGATGTCCTTGATCTGGACCACTTATTGATGAAGCATATGTTAGAAGTGGCTAAGTCCTACAGTTTTCAAGGGCAGACCGCTTCTATCCAATCAGTTGAATTAGTCACAGGCTCTCTATTCTGTGGTTTCCTGAGATGGCAAAATAATCAAGGAGTAAGGCAGCGACAAGAATACATGACTTGGTATGTCGATTCTCATGGGGATTTACAAGTAAACGACCCACGTGTACTGGACATGTTTAAGAGTGAATTTTCATCGTCTATTTATACCAATGAGTTAGAACAAAACAAGTTTCATTTTAAGTGCTTAGATATTTCTATTGATGACAAACTCGCTGCATTTTCTAGTAAGTGGATGCAGCCTGAAAACTATGAGGTTGTTTCAGCAGCTTGGTTGACTTCGGATAAGCCATAATGAGTTTTAGTTGGTTGCTAAAACACCGACTCAATAAGTCTTGGATTTGTACCTCGATCCAATTTTGCCGTAAAAAAATTACGGCACTGTTGGTGGTGTGCTATAGTTAACGCTGTTAATTTCTTTAATACTGGATAATCAAGATGCTTGCTAAACTTGTCGTCAAAAATTTTCGTAACTTTGAAAACTGGTTTGAGATCGATCTCAAAAGTGATCGCTCGTATGAATTCAGCAAGCATGCAGTGCAAAATGAAATCGTTAAACATGGTGTTATTTACGGTATTAATGGTGAGGGTAAGTCAAACCTTGGGCTTGCCATTATTGATGTAACGAGCCATCTAACAGATAACAATCTTCAGGCAGGATTGAGCACTAACTACTTAAATGCAAACTCGAAAGATAAACTGGCTGAATTCAAATATCAGTTTGATTTTGATGGCATTGAGGTGCTTTATAGTTATGGCAAAGAAAAATGCACGACAACCGTTTATGAAAAACTGATCATTGATGGTGTTGAGGTCGTTAATTTTGATCGCAGAGTCTCATCCATCGCTGATTTTAACCTACCAGGTTCAGAGACGTTAAAGAACGATTTTGAAGGCAAGGATATTTCACCGGTTAAGTATATAAAGTCAAACGCCTTACTTGATGATCATGTTATTAATAATGCCTTCGATACGTTTATGAAGTTTGTCGATGGAATGGTGTTTTTTAGAACGCTTTCTAAGCTTCAGGAGTTTTATGGCCAGCCAACAGGTAAGCAGCGTGTTTCTCAAGCTATTATCGAGCAAGGAAAACTAGAAGATTTTGAAAAATTTCTTAATGACTCTGGAGTGGCTTGTAAACTAAAACAATCGGGTGCTGAGAATGAAGAAATTATTGAGTTTGATTTCGGTGAACGCAGTATTGAATTTTCTCAAGCGGCTTCAACTGGAACGATTTCTCTTGGTAATTTTTATTATTGGTATTTAAAGCTTACCTCTGGCGAAATCTCATTTGCGTACATTGATGAGTTCGATGCGTATTATCATTTTAACTTATCACAACATATTGTTGAGCGCATAGCAAAGACGAGTTGCCAATCCCTTATGACAACTCATAACAGTACGTTGATGTCTAACAATATCTTAAGACCAGATTGCTATTTTGTTCTAGCCAAGCAGAAGCTAAACCCTCTTTATAACTTAACTGATAGAGAAATCAGAAAAGCACATAATTTAGAGAAAATGTATCGCTCTGGAGCTTTTGATGAGTAGTTACGTTCTTTGCATATTTGAAGGGAAGCGTGCAGAGCCAAATATTACTAATAATCTTTGTTTGAACCTTCTGCAAGATGAGGACAAGGTTATTCTTAGGGCATCCTATGGTTGTAATATCTATAAATTATATGCAGAGATTGAAAAAGATCCGTATTTAGATACCTACGAACTACTGGTAGAAGAATTAATAAAGCGGCAAAAAGAAGAACAGCGTTTAGGTCGAGATTTACGTGAAGAAGAACTTGCTGTTTTAAATATTGATGATTCAAGCCTAATTAGTGATATTTATCTTATATTTGATTATGACGCCCATTGCAGTAATGCTAATGATAAGAAATTAGTTGAAATGCTAGATAAGTTTAGCAATCCGCAAGAAGAAGGATTGTTAATTGTTAGCTACCCGATGGTTGAAGCAATAAGGCATCAAAAAAGTGTTGAATATAGAGAAGAACTATACGCATTGAGTGAGTTTGGTAAATACAAGAATTGGACGAACAAGGATGCCGAACTAGATAAAAAATACCATAATTGGGGCGCGTATGACTTTGATACTTGGAGAGAAATCGTCGCTCAACACCTTGCTCGCGCTAATCATTTAGTCACAAATGAGCTATCACTTCCTAAGACTCAAATCGAACAACAAGAGATTTTTACTCAACAGCTTGATAAGCACATCCCTCATGGCAACATTGCGGTAATTTCATCATTTCCATTAATGCTCTTTGATTATTATGGCCAAGCGTTAATGTCGAAATTACGATTTGTGTAGAGTTATATTTATTAGTTGAAGTGACGTTTTAAAAACCCACAAAAAAGGGATCCAACCTAAGCCAGATCCCCCAACATCAAGCCGCATTCCCTGCGGCTTTTTACTATCTATCTAAACCTAATTATTACGGCTCTTCAGAAATCGGTTTTGGCTTATAGTGATCCGAATTCAAACCAAAGTACTCAGGTAAACTTGTACCCACTGAGATAGAAGACCAAGTACCTGTCACGATACCGATGAACATCGCAATCGCAAAGCCCTCTAGTGGACCGCCACCTAATAACCATAAAGAACCAACAGTGATTAGAGTTGTACCTGATGTCACCATAGTACGTGAGAAGGTTGCAGCAACCGCTTCGTTATTTACTTCTTGGATAGATAACTCAGGCTTGGCAATTAACAGCTCACGAATTCTATCTGCAATGATGATAGAGTCATTCAACGAGTAACCTAAAATCGCCAAAATAGCGGCTAGGGTAGTTAAGTTAAACTCCATTTGAGTCGCAGCAAAGAAACCAAGTACAAACACGATATCGTGGGTTAGGGCAAACAAAGAGCCAGAAGCCAAACGCCATTCAAAGCGGTAGCTTAAGTACGCTAATATAACCAAAACTGACACCAATAACGCCATGCCGCCTTGCTCAGTTAGCTCTTGGCCTACTTGTGGACCAACGATACTGGTATTTAATACTTGAACATCTGAATGCAGAGGAGCAAGTACCTCAGTCAGTGGTGGAAGCTCAACGCCTTTTGGTGGAATCGCATAACGCAACACCCAACGACCCGGCTCACCAGAGGCAATCACCGCCACATCTTGTTTAAAGCTTGCATCCAATAACGGCGCAATTTCACTGCTTGTGATTTTGCTATCAATTTGAACTTCACTCACGATACCGCCAGTGAAATCCAAGCCCCAGTTAAGGCCTTTGGTTGCTATCATCGATAATGCAAAAATCATCAAACCGATAGAAACCACACTCGTCATGTGACGCCATTTTGTTGCATTTTTCATATTTATAAACATAACTTAAACCCTAACATCATGACGAGAATCACGACCCCAAACTAAATTGATAATGGCACGTGACGCGAAGATGCCGGTGAACATACTGGTTAATAGACCTAAGCCCAGAGTTAATGCAAAGCCTTGAATAGGGCCGTTACCTATGGTGTATAGAACCACTGCGGTAATCATTGTGGTGAAGTTGGCATCGAAAATGGTACCAAATGCACTACTAAAGCCTCTATCAATGGCTTGAGCCAATGTTCGACCTTCTTTCTGTTTATCTTTAATACGCTCAAATATCAGTACGTTGGTATCTACCGCCATACCTACAGTCAGTACAAGACCTGCAATACCCGGAAGCGTAAGAACCGCACCCGGAATAAGCGCAAGCAGACCAAATAGCATTACCATGTTGCCAATAAGCGCAATGTTGGCAACCCAGCCTAAACGACGGTACCACACCGCCATAAACAGCAGAGTTAAACCAAGACCAAGACCTAAAGCAGCAAAACCGTTTTGGATGTTTTCAGCACCTAGCGTTGGACCAATAGTGCGTTCTTCAACAATAGTCACAGGTGCAGTTAATGAACCAGCACGTAGAAGCAGAGCAAGCTCTTGAGATTCTTGAAGAGAGCCAGAACCTGTGATTCTAAAACGGCTACCTAGTTGACTTTGAATTGTCGCCACACTGATGATTTGGTTACTTTGCTCTGTGTTACCTGCGCTATCACGGCTGTATTCGTTGTATGAGGTTGCCATTGGCTTGCCGACATTGTGACGAGAGAACTCAGACATGATTTTGCCGCCTGAACTATCAAGAACAATGTTTACTTCTGCCATGCCCATTTCGCCAAGGCTAGCGCGAGCATCCACAATGTGATCACCGGTTAGTACGGGTTTTCTGCCTACGCGAACTGGTTGGCCGTTTTGATCAGGAACGATCATTGTGCTGCCAGTGCCTTGTTCTTTTACTGCGTAGAAAGCAAGACTTGCTGTCGCACCAATAACGTTTTTCGCCGCTGCTGGGTCTTGAACACCCGGAAGCTCGATACGAATGCGGTTTTCACCTTGGCGTTGAACAAGCGCTTCGGTAATACCTAACTCTTCAATACGGCTACGCATGGTTTGAAGGTTTTGCTGTACCGTTAGGTTACGTACGGCAATTTTTTCATCTTCTTTAAGCGTTAATTTAAGATCAAAATCGTCGCCGTTAGTCACTTGCCAAGTAGGGTAGTTTTTATGAATAAACTGACGAGCAGCGTGGCTAGCTTCTTCTGATGGCAAACGCACCACTAAGCTATCACTGCCTTCTTTTTGGAATCGAACGGAACGAATGCGTTCTTCACGCAGCTCTTGTTTTAAAGAATCAGACAGCTCGTTACGTTGTGCTTGGTAAACTTGGTTTACATCAACATCGAGTAAAAATTGCACACCACCACGTAAATCAAGGCCAAGTTTGATTGGTTCAAAGCCCATATTTTGCAACCAAGCAGGTGCCGCTGGCGCAAGAGAGAGTGCTAATGTTGTGCCTTTTTTACTGTCATCAATCACAGAGGCCAGTACGTCTTTAGCGGCAACTTGTTGTGCTTCATCTTGCAAAATAACGATGGTTTTATCGCCTTTTTGCTCGATGCGTTTTACGTTAATGCCTTGCTCTGTCAGGGTGTTTTGTAGCGAGACAACCGTTGGGATTTGTCCTTCTTTGTTGGTGATTTGCACGGCGGCATCTTCACCATACCAAGTTGGAATTGCACTCAGTAGTAGAATTACAAGGGTCGTAATAAGTACAATGTATTTCCATTTAGAATAATGGTTCAGTCGTTGTATTGGTTGTTTTCTTTGCATAATAATTTCACCTCACATACGACGTTGCGTATGCGAAAAAGTCACAAATCTAGCTAGTTCGTAATAAACGAATAATAACTAAGTGATAAATCAATGGATTTTGGGTGTGAAATTAAGCGTGTGGGTATAACCGCTGGCTGTAGAGAAGGTTACTTTCCTTCCAAGCCGAAATTCGTGAGGTAGATGAATAGGTGTTTAATGCCCAATTGACCGTTGGTTTTGGTTTTTCTTGATAACCAATGGTTAATTGTTCAGCGGGGATCACTGGGATCTCTAATGCTAATTCATAAACAGGAAAGACTTCTTCTGGCTCATGACGAGCTAAATTCGCCATACGAGAAGAATAGGCGATGCCTAAGTTAACGTCGTGGCTTTGAGATGCATTTTGAGAGTGTAATGCTGTTGGGTCAGATTGAGCGTTGTCGATGGCACACGTAGAGAAATCAATCGATAGGATAGAAGAGCTATCAACAGAAAGTGTCACAGGAACGGTAGAATGTTGCTCAATGGTCAATTCTGAGAAATCACTGTAGCTATTTTGATGATATGCAGATGCCTGAGCAAGCGAGCTTACCCCAAAGCAAAGACAAATTATCAATAATCGAAACAGTTGAACCACAAAAAAATCCAGTGATGTGCATATAGACCATCGCATCGTATTCGATGAATGACCTTACTGGCAAGTGAAATTAATAGATTCAGAAAAATTGATGTAATTTTAGTGAATTATTTACTCTTATTTCTTTCCGCTGTCGTTAATTCAAATCGCTCAAGTACATGGTCAATAAAAACACGTAATCGTTTTGGTATCAGTTTATTTTGTGGAAACACCAAGCTAATCGCCGCTTTTGGCAAATCCCAATCAGGAAGAATTTGCACCAGTTCGCCATTTTTGATGTGCTCTCGACATAAGAACTCAGGCAAAGAAGCGATGCCTAAACCACTTAAACAAGCAGATTTACACGCCGTAATGGTATTCACTTTCAAGCGATAAGGTAGATTAACGCGAATGGCTTTATCGACTTGGTTAAAGTACAGATTAGGTACTTTTACCGCGTTAACGACTTTGATTTGATGATGAGGCGACTGGAGATCTTCTGGTGAGGTAATCATTCCATAAGTGTTTAAATACTCAGGGCTTGCCACAATAATACGCTCAGAAAAATCGATGGTTCGTGCGACTAACGAAGAGTCGTTGATCTCGCCAATTTGGACATAAAGATCAATACCATCACCAATAATATCGACGGCTCTGTTGGTCATTTCAACATTAATTGAGACTTCAGGGTAACGTTTAAGAAAGCTGTTGATGTAATCAGACATGACGTTATGCCCGATCTCTACTGGCATGGCTAAGTTAAGATGACCGCGAATTAAATTTTGGTTTGCAGTCAGTTCTAGCTCGGTTTGTTGCATGATATCGAGCACTTTAACGCTGGCTTGATAAAAAACCTCACCTTCCTGAGTTAAGCCTAATTTTCTGGTTGAGCGAGTGATCAACTTCACGCCTAGATGCTCTTCAAGCTCTGCAAGTTTTCGGCTAACGGTTGATTTTGTCATTCCAAGATTAATGGCTGCTTGAGTAAAGCTACCAGAATCAATTACTTGATTTAATATGGTAATGTTATTCAAATCCATCATTAGACGATTCCTTATTGATTGGTAAGATTTATGCAACAGTGTTTCCTTTTTTTCCTATCTAATCAATAAATCATTTTCGTTTTATACTCTGCTTCTCTTATTTATTACATTCATGTTGATTTAGCGTGAATGGCTTCATCTTCAAAGTGGGTACGTACCGTGGCAGAACAACAAAAGAAAAAAAATAAAGCACCTTTGATTGCAACGATTGTGATTATTCTATGTGGTCTTGCAGGGGCGGGTTACTGGTACGGTTATGGACAATACTTCCAATCAACAGACAATGCGTATCTGCAAGGTGATATCACAACGATCAGCCCTAAAGTAGGCGGTTACATTGCCAAAACATTTGTTGAAGATAACCAAATGGTAAAAGCGGGTGATTTATTGGCAACCATAGACAGTCGTGATTTTGAGGCAGAAAAAGAGAAAGCAGAGGCGAACGTATTGGTTAGCTCTGCTGCCATTAAGAACCTAGCGGCTGAGCGTAAGTTGCAAGACATTCGTATTCGTCAAGCGGCGAGTGAGATTGAATCAGCCAATGCGGAATATGAGCGTGCTCAGCAACAAGTTAAACGAACTAAAGCGTTAATTAAAAAGAATTATTCGTCACAAGATGAGTTAGATAATAACGTATCACACCTTAAAGTGGCGCTGGCAAATGTGGATGCTGCAAAAGCCAATTACCAAGCATCGAAAGAACAAATCAATGTGATTGAAAGCGAGATTGCTCAAGCGGAGGCTGGGTTAGTTCAAGCCAAAGCGGCGTTAGAACAAACAGAGATTAACCTGTCTTACACTAATATCTACGCGCCAATTGATGGTGTGGTAGGTAAACGTAGTTTGCGCAGCGGTTTATTGGTTCAAGCGGGCATGCCTTTGCTTAGTTTAGTTCCAACAACAGATGTTTGGATTGAAGCAAACTTTAAAGAAACGCAACTGGGTGATATTCACAAAGGACAAAAAGTGTTTGTAGACCTTGATGCCTACCCTGATCTACACCTAAAAGGCATTGTTGATAGTTTTTCTCCTGCAACGGGCGCTAAGTTTGCGTTACTGCCACCAGAGAATGCGACCGGTAACTTCACTAAAATTGTGCAGCGTGTGCCAGTTAAAATCAGCATTTTAAATACGGATTTATTAGAAGGTAAGCTGATCCCGGGTCTTTCTGTGGTTGCAACGGTTGATACTCGAGGTTAGTCATGACTCAAGAATTAACGGTGACAAATCAAAATGAATCTGCCGATGTACCAATAGAACCTGAAATACCAAGACGCCATTGGATAGCGCTATTTGGTGGTTTGTTGGGGGCGTTTATGGCGATTCTGGATATTCAGATCACCAACTCATCTCTAAAAGACATTCAAGGTGCGCTATCGGCCACTATGGATGAGAGCTCGTGGATATCGACTTCTTATCTTGTGGCAGAAATGATTGCGATTCCATTAAGTGGTTGGTTGTCAGTTGCGATTGGTAAGCGTCGTTATTTAACCTGGACAACCATCATTTTTGCTGTGGCATCGGTGCTGTGTTCTGTGTCTTGGAATATGGGCTCAATGATCGTCTTTCGTGCGATCCAAGGTTTTAGTGGTGGGGCGTTAATTCCACTGGCTTTCTCTTTGGTTGTTCAGTTATTGCCATTGAATAAGCGTGCAGTTGGGATGGCGTTATTTGGGGTAACAGCGACGTTTGCTCCTTCTATAGGGCCAACATTGGGTGGTTGGTTAACTGAAAACTTCTCATGGCACTATATTTTCTACATCAACATTCCACCAGCAATTGCGCTTATTTGCATGGTCAATTACGGGCTTGATGATGAGCCATTAAAATTAGATAGCTTATTAAAAGCCGATTGGTTTGGTATTACCACCATGGCAATTGGTCTTGGTTGTTTAGAAGTGGTACTAGAAGAGGGGAACCGTGAAGAGTGGTTTAGCTCTAGTTTCATCATTACCTTATCTATTATTTCGGCAATTAGCTTAATTTATTTTGTGATTAATGAGCTACAGCATAAGAACCCTCTGGTGAATTTGCGGCTATTGAAGCAAAGTCAGTTTGCGATGTCATGCGTAGCGTATTTGATATTAGGGATGGCACTGCTGGGGTCTATTTACGTGCTGCCAATGTATATGATCCAAATTCAAGGGTATAACGCCTTGGAAATTGGTGAAGTATTGATGTGGATGGGTTTTCCGCAGTTATTAATTTTCCCATTAGTACCTAAGTTAACTCAGATTATAAAAGCGAAATATTTGGTGTTTTTTGGCTTTTCGATGTTTGGCGTCAGCTGCTTTGTAAATACGCACATGAGTTATTTATTTGGCGGCGAACAATTGATTTTCTCTATGTTATTACGTGCGATTGGCAGCCCGTTCATCATGGTGCCTTTGTCATTGGTCGCGATGGAAGAGATTCAAAAACATCAAGTGGCGGACGCTTCTACTATTACTAATGTATTGCGTAATTTGGGTGGCGCATTCAGTATCGCCATTATTGCAACCATGCTGGATAACAAAACGCGTGAGCATTTGGGGCACATTAAAGAAACACTAACTAGCGTGAGCACCGACGGTTGGTATCAATTGCAACAGAGTGCAGCGATGTTTGTCTCAAAGGGCAGTGATCCTGCAACGGCTATGTTGCAAGCTAAAGCATCATTAACCATGACGATGCAGCGAGATGCGGCGATTATGGCGTATAACGATGTCTTTTTAATGATGACATTCTTCTTAGGTTTTGCTGCTTTTATGATGTTTTTTGTTAAATCAAATTCGAATCCTGCATCAATTGAAGGTGGGGCGCATTAATTTTTTATGTGTGCTCGCTTCTTCAAGTGGTTTGGGTATAATGCGGCAGAATATTGAAATGAGGTTCTCATGCGTTTAGATAAATTTTTGTGCGAAACAACAGGTGCCACTCGTAAAGAAGCAACTCGTATTATTAAAAGTGGTACGGTTACCGTTGATGGTGTGAAAACCAAGGTTACTTCTGTAAAAGTAACGGATGACTCAACGGTTGAGTGGGATGGTCGTGAACTTAAATTCCATGGTCCTCGTTATATTATGCTATTTAAGCCAGATGGTTACGTATGTTCACATGAAGACAATACTCACCCATCGGCATTAACGCTTTTAGATGAAGTTAATCTTGAGAAACTGCACTTTGCGGGTCGTCTTGATGTAGATACGACAGGTTTGGTATTAATTACTGATGATGGTCAATGGTCACATAAGATCACATCTCCAAAACGTAAGTGTCCAAAAACGTACCGAGTGTGGCTAGCTGAATCTATCGGTGCTGATTACGCTGAGCAATTAGCAGAAGGTATTCAACTTAAGAGTGAAACTGGTTTAACTATGCCAGCGGTAATGGAAATTGTTGATGAAGACGAAAACGAACTTCTATTAACGATTCAAGAAGGTAAATATCACCAAGTGAAACGTATGTTTGCAGCGCTTGGTAATAAAGTTGATGGCTTACACCGTTCTCAAATTGGCGGTTTAGGTTTAGATTATTCTCTAGAGCCTGGTGAATATCGTTACCTGACTGAAGAAGAAGTTGAAGCCGTATTCGCATAGCTTCTAGCCGCTTTATAAAGAAAAACGGTATGATCTCGGTCATGCCGTTTTTTTATACTATTAGCGGGTATAAACATTTGAGCATCCTTGCGTAAATTAGTGCAAAGTTCTAAGAATTGATAAGCAGACAAACGTTTGTCGTGTTAAAATTTCAAACTCCTTTTGCTCTTTCTTTTTGTAGGTTCAGTTATGTCCACAAGTTCTAGTGCTTCTCCTGAGGTACCCACACTCAATTTATTACTCATTGTTATTTTGGGTGCTATTGCGGCATTAACTCCACTTGCAATTGACATGTATTTGCCAGCAATGCCAAGTATTGCGGCTGACTTAGGTGTATCTGCCGGTTCGGTTCAAATGACATTAACGGCTTATACTGCCGGTTTTGCTATTGCTCAGCTTATTCATGGCCCGCTTGCTGACAGTTATGGCCGTCGACCTGTTTTAATCATAGGGACTATTTTATTTGCCGTGTGTGCGGTGATTGGTGCTTTGGTTGATAGTATCGAGTCCTTAATGTATATCCGAGTATTACAAGGCGTAGCTGGGGCAGCGTCATCAGTGGTTATTCAGGCCATTGTTCGAGATATGTTTGATAAAGAAGATTTTGCGAGAACCATGGCGTTTATTACCTTGGTTATGACCGTTGCACCATTAGCGGCGCCTATGATTGGCGGGCATTTGGCGGTGTGGTTTGGCTGGCGTTCTATCTTTTGGTTATTGGCTGTTTTTTCGGTATTAATCATTTTTGCGATTTTGTGGAAAATTCCAGAAACATTAAAAGAAGAGAATCGCGAACCGTTCAAATTAAGCTCTTCTTTACGAAATTATTTATCGCTATTTAAGAACCCGGTATCACTTGGGCTGATCTTCTCTGGTGCATTCTCATTCTCTTGTATGTTTGCATTTTTAACTGCTGGCTCATTTGTTTATATTGATATTTATGGCGTGAGTGTTCAAAACTTTGGTTACTTATTTGGTTTAAATATTGTTTTTCTAATCATTATGACGACGCTAAATGGCCGTATCGTAAAACGAGCGGGCTCTCATAATATGCTAAAGTTGGGGCTGTCGATCCAGTTGTTCGCTGGCATACTGATGATGATTGGTCAGTGGTTAGGCTGGGGGTTATGGGGAACGGTTATCCCAGTGGTCTTGTCGGTTGGGTGTATTTCTACTATTGGTAGTAATAGTATGGCGTTATTATTAAGTCATTACCCTAAAATGGCAGGGACAGCGTCTTCTCTAGCTGGTACATTACGTTTCGGTACTGGCTCATTAGTTGGAGTCGGTATTGCAATGCTGCCGTCAGATTCGGCGTGGCCTATGGTAGGCGCAATGACGGCGTGTTCAATTTTATCTTTTGGTTGTTATTTTGTTTTTGGGCGAAAAGCGTAAATGAGTGAAAAAAAATCAGTGCAGTATTATCAAGAAATTCAGCGTGTAATCAATGCTGCATTAGGTGATTTACAAGAGTCAAAAGACAGTGGTCGTTTGCCTAAAAACCCTGTCAGTGCGAACCATTTTTTAATTCGCTGGGTAACTACTGCAATTAAGTCACAGCGCTTTGCTCATTGCGTAGCCGGTGATCTAAAAACATGGCAAAAAGAAGGGCGCACAAAAGGAACGAGTACTGAGTTGCCGACTCGTTTTGAGCATTACTCGCGTTTATATGGTGAGTTAGCGCCTGTTGAAAATACAAAGCCTATTACAAAAGAAGCGATTTTAGCGTGGGGTGAGTTTTTAGAAGAAGAGAAAGAGTGGTGTGTAACAACAGAATACGAAGTGCTGCCAAAGGCGTCGTTATTTTCTGATGGTGATCACTCGCTAATTATCTGCTCTACACAGCTTGAATCTTGTTTTGATGGTGAAGATGATTCTGCCGAGTTAGTGAAACCATTAACTTGTTATGTTCGCGGTAATCACCATGAGTTTATTGAATCTGCTTATGAGCATGGTTTGATGGTTCACAAGCGTTCTGATTATAAGTCGAAAGTGAAATATCATGGTGAGTACCTGATTTTCCCTCGTAACCACAGCTTACAATTAGCAGAAACACCATTTTCATTTAATGTGAAGAAATAGAGTTTCTCTTTTATTTATAATAGTGAAAAGCGCAGACTATCTGCGCTTTTTTTGTGTTTGCTGCTTTTTGATTATGGTTTTTCTTTTTACTCTTTTTACTCTTTTTACTTTTTTGGTATTTATTCGGCTTCTGCTTTTTTACAAATCGCTTTCACCATGCCTTTAAAAATAAACAAATGCGCAGGGAACATTGCGAACCAATACATTAACCCCCAAAAGCCTTTAGGGTGCCACCATGCACGGACATCTAACTGGCGATGATTCTCATCTATCTCTTTGATTGAAAACTCTAATCGTCCTAGCCCTGGGGCTGTCATTCCAAACAGTAATGATAAGAACTTATTCTCTTCGCAACGAATCACTTTCCATGAATCAATATAATCGCCTAGTTGTACTTTTCCTGATTCAGGTCTTCTTCTTATCGGGAATGAACCTCCAAGTAAAGGGTCTAACCATTCTCTGGTTCGCCATAATGCGTTTGCGAAGAAATAGCCTTCTTTGCTGCCTAAACGTTCAATTACGGTCCATAATTGTTGAGCTGAGGCGGTGGTTGTAAAGTTTGCCCCTGCTTGTTTTGGATAATAGCCATAATCTGATTTCCAACGTTTTAATGCGCTTGGATCAAAGCCCCAAATCTCTGTTTTTATTGTTTCGTCATTGGTTTCTTGGGCCTTATTTATGGCATCAGATAATGAAAGCAATGGTTGTGGGAATGTGCGTTCTATTTTTGAGTTATCCGCAATTAAATCATGGTCTATGCCTGCTAATAGTGCTCGGCCTAAATCTGATGGGACAGAAGTGACAATACCAAGCCATAAACCAGCAAAAGAAGGGGAAATAAACCGCGTTGGAATGATTTTTATAGAGCGATGATTGCGTTTGGCAATGAGATGAAATAGATCTTGATAGCTCACCGTTTCAGGGCCGCCTGCTTCAAAGGTGATAGAGTCGGCTAGCGGATAATCAATACATTGAATTAAATAATAATTTAGGTTTTCTATCGCAATCGGGTTTGCTTGTGAGTTAATCCAAACCGGACAGATTAATACCGGGAAATGGTTAACAAAATCAGTCATGATTTCAAAAGCGGCAGAGCCTGTACCAATGATGATTCCTGAATTGATTTCTATGGTAGGAATACCTGTTGAACGCAGTAATTCACCAGTTTTCTTACGTGCAAGTAAATGTTGAGATTGATAGCCTTCTGGCTGTAAAGCACTTAAGTAAATGATTTTAGATAGGGATGATTGTTCTGCTGCGATTTTAAAGTTTTCAGCAAGGGAGACTTCATAATCAATAAAATCATGACCATGGGACATACCGTGAACTAAAAAGTACGCAATGTCACAGTGTTCTATTATGGGAAGAATAGAATCAGCTTCTTCTAAGTCAAGGTAATGACATTGTAAGTTTGGATGGTTAACAACTCTATCGAGTAGGTAATCTATATTACGAGCGCAAGCAATGACGTTATGTCCTTGTTGTAATAGTTGTGGGATTAATTGTGAGCCCACATACCCAGAGGCACCAACGATTAAGATTGTCTTTTTTTTATTCAAGATTATTCCTTTATCTTGTGAATATAAATATTAATTACATTTTGATTCTAGTACAATTTGTAGGCATATACCTAATGGATCTTATGTAGTGCAAATGGTTAATTTGTTGTTTATTTGAGGTTCTTCATGTCTGTTTTTCTTTCTAATGTCATTGGCCACACTCGTGGTGAGTTTCTTAAGCGATTATTAATGATCGCCATTCCTATTGCCTTGCAAAATATTATGTTTTCAAGCCGTGGCTTAGTGGACGTACTTATGCTCGGTCAATTAGGTGAAGCTGAGATTGCCGCGGTTGGTGTGGCGAGCCGAGCAACATTTGTGACGACGATTATGTTGGTTGGTGTAACAACAGGCGGCGCGCTATTAACCGCCCAATATTGGGGAGCACAAAATAAAGAGGGGGTACGCCAAAGTACCGCACTCACTTGGATGGTGAGTATGGCAATGGCGACCATTCCTGTTGCACTGTTCTTTTTAATTCCAGAACAAATTATGTCATTGGCGACTGACTCTCAAGAAGTCATTGATTTGGGCGCTGATTACCTCTTTATTACCGCACTTACCATGTATGTAGTTTCTTGTGGCAGTAGTATGGCGGTTGGCTTACGCTCTATTCATCAACCAGGTGTTAGTACCTTTTTTAGTGGTATTGGCATTGTCGCCAATGTGTTTTTTAACTGGGTGCTAATCTTTGGTAATTTAGGCGCACCAGCGATGGGTATTAAGGGGGCTGCATTAGCAACCTTGATCAGTGGCATTATTGAAATTGTCTTTTTATATGGCTACCTTTACAGCCGCTCGCACTTATTAAGCTTTGGTATTGAAGAGGTTAAAGCGGTATTAAATTGGCCAAAAATTTCTAAGTTCCTTTCTTTATCTTTGCCTACAACGTTTAACTTTTTGGTCTGGTCTGCAGGGATATTTGCTTATCATGCCATTATGGGACAGTCAGGCGTTCAAGGTTTAGCTGCGCTGTCGGTGATTTCTCCTATTGAATCTATTGCACTTAGCTTTCTTCTTGGTGCTGCGGGGGCAGCTTCGGTATTGATCGGTAACCAGCTTGGCGCTAAAAAATATGAAGCGGTGTATTACCAAAGCTGGGGCGTATTGGGCTTGAGCGTTGCAACCAGCATGGTTATTGCACTGTTTGTTATGGTATTTCAGCATCAAATTTTGGATATGTTTCCGGCATTAACCACTGAAACACGTGCGATTGCTGAGAAGTTTATGGCTATTCTTGCCATTATTATTGTGATCCGAAGTGTGCCATTGACGGCAATCGTTGGAGTGCTGCGTGCTGGAGGAGACGTTAAGTATTGTTTATACCAAGATATTATCTCTCAGTGGTTTATCGGGATCCCAATTGCTGCAGTTGGTGCATTAGTCTTAGGTTTACCTCCTGAGTATGTTTATGCCCTATTTGTGGTGGAAGAAATAGTGAAATGGTTTGGTTCAATTTATCGAATGAAATCTAAAAAATGGATTAAAAATCTGGTAGATGCGTAAGAAAAGTGCCCTTTTTGATTGGCATTAGTAGCAAGAGAACCCTGTGACTATAAAAAGCTTTATGAAAGCAGGGTTATAGTGTAGATTCTGTTGCCGACATCACAAAAAGCGTTGAGGGAACACATGTTAAAACTGACAAACTTGAATAAGGGATATTTGGATGGTGGCGAGTTTCATCCAATCCTTCAAGGGGCAGAATTAACAATAGAACAAGGCGCTCAAATAGCATTAATGGGTGAAAGCGGCTCCGGAAAAAGTACGCTTTTAAACCTTATCGCAGGGTTAGACAGTGTAGACAGCGGTGAAATTGATATCGCTGGTTTTGCTATGCACTCCCCAAAACAAGGCACTCGTACTTCTTATCGTCGTAATAATATCGGCCTTGTGTTTCAACAGTTTAATCTTCTTCCTACATTAACCATTGCTGATAACATTCGTTTTTGCCGTCAATTAAAAGGCTTACGAGATGATGATGCATTATGGCGTCAAATTATTTCTGCTCTCGATCTTATGCCATTATTGGGCCGTTACCCTGAAGAAGTGTCAGGAGGGCAGCAGCAACGTGCAGCGATAGCTCGAGCCTTATACATGGAACCTAAGTTGTTGTTGGCTGATGAACCGACAGGCAGTTTAGATGAAAAAAATGCAGAAGCAGTAATGCGTTTATTAACTCGTTTATCTCGAGATCTACATTGTACCTTATTGTTGGTGACCCACAGTGAGAAAGTCGCTGATCATATGGATGGCTTGGTAAAACTTCAGGGAGGCTTGCTGAATGTTATTGCCGGTAGCTAAAGCGCTTCTTGGACATTACCGCAGGCATCCATTACAAATATTTTTAGTATGGCTGGGCTTAACTCTAGGTGTCTCACTTCTGGTTGGTGTTTTAGCCATTAATCACCATGCTAAAATGAGTTATAACGAAGGGGAAAAATTATTTTCAAATCCTTTCCCTAATCGTATTCGTGCCATTCAAGACAATACTGCTATTCCTCAGGCGTTTTATATTAATTTACGTCGGGCTGGTTATACCCAGTGTATGCCCGTACAAACGCAGCATTTAGAAACTAAAGACGATATAAATATTTCGGTTGTTGGGATTGACCCAGTTGCATTGATGCAGATATCTGCGAGTAACCTTGCCAAAACCGATGACATGCTCTCGTTAATGCGTCCTCCATTTCCGATCTTGATTAGTCAGCCCTTAGCATCCTATTTTAGTTTGGATGATGGTGATTACATCGAATTGCAAAATCAATCTAATATTGGCCCTGTTATTATTGATAAAGCACAGCGTTTGTCTGGTTCCCGAATTTTTTCTGATGTCGCTTTAACTAAAATGTTAGGCCATAAAGCCGGTTTTGATATTTTGCTTTGTGGCGAGATGTCAGATAAGAAAAAGGAACGTTTAGAGAGAATGCTGCCAAGAGGCTTGCAGCTTGAAACACATAAAGAGTCAGGGTTAACCGCGTTAACTAATGCGTTCCATATCAACTTATTGGCAATGGGCATGCTCTCTTTTGTGGTCGGGCTATTTATTTTTTATCAGGCAATGTCACTCTCTTTTATTCAACGTCAGCCATTGGTGGGCACATTACGACAAATTGGAGTATCAACTAAAGAGTTGATTATTGCCATGAGCCTTGAAGTTTTTTTATGGGTTATTATTGGTTGGGTAAGTGGTAATTTCTTTGGTTTGCTATTGGCAAATGAATTGATGCCAACCGTATCTAATAGCTTGTACTCATTATATAACGCTGATGTAGATCTACTTATTACATGGAGTTGGGATTGGAGCTACCAAAGTTTATGGATGGCCATTCTTGGCTGTGTACTGGCTTGTGGTTGGCCATTGTATCGATTGTTAAGTATTGAGCCCATTCGATTGACTGCTCGCTTATCGTTGGCGAGATTTGCAGGTAAAGAGTTTGAGGTGCAAGCCATTATTGCGGGTGTATTTTGTGTTGCGGCTTATTTGATTAAGCTGTTACCTCACAGTCATGAAAATGGATTTATGTTGATCGGATTTTTAATGATCAGCGTTGGTTTATTAACACCATATATTATTTGGAAGTTTTTTGACTGGTTATCTTATCGACTGCCTTCTGCAAAAGCGCGTTGGTTCTTTTCTGATTCAGCGGCGAGTTTAAGCTACCGCGGAGTCGCTGCGATGGCCTTTATGTTGGCATTAGCATCAAATATAGGTGTAGAGACCATGGTGGGTAGCTTTAGGGCTACGACCAATAATTGGCTTGAGCAACGTCTGGCTGCAGATATTTATATCGAGCCGAGTAAAGTATCTGCCAGTCGTATTAGTCATTGGCTAGAAAAGCAACCAGAAGTTGAATCTGTTTGGAGACAATGGAAAATTGACTATCAAACCGAATATGGAAATTTGGAAATTTTGAGTTCAGGACCAACTCTTGGTGAGAAAAACGCACTGACGATGAAAGTTGCTATCCCTGAGTTTTGGTATTCTCTTCATCACAGTCGTAGCTTGCTTATCAGTGAATCCATGGCATTAAAGTGGGATATGAAGCCTGGGGATTACTTAGATCTTCCTGCGCCTATGGGGGATAACTGGCAAATATCTGGGGTTTATTATGATTATGGTAATCCATATAACCAGTTATTACTTTCTCATAGTGCTTGGTTAAAAGTATTTGGTGGGCAAGGTAAGACCGGGATTGGTGTTGTGCTCAACGACATTGAGAAACGAACAGAGTTGATTGGTCGAGTGTTAAAACAATTCCGATTACCGGTTGAGCAAGTTAATGATAATAATAATATCCAAGTGAAGGCGATGAAGGTCTTTGATCGTACTTTTATTGTGACAGGAACGCTTGGAAATTTAACGTTAGTTATTGCTGTTTTTGGTCTGTTTTTTGCGACCTTAGTCGGTGAGGTCTCACGTCAACGACAGACTGCATTATTACGTTGTTTAGGCTTGTCGGGTAAAGAACTTATCTTATTAGGTGGCTTGCAACTCCTTACCATTGGGTTATTTACTATTTTAATCGCATTGCCGCTTGGTATTATTCTTTCTCAATTGCTTATTGATATTGTAATGAAATATGCGTTTGGTTGGACAATGCAAATCAATTATTTCCCCATGGAATACGTAATGACATTTGCATGGACACTATTGGCATTGACGGTTGCAGGTGCAGCAACGGTTTGGAGGGTGACAAGGCGACAAGCTATCATCTCATTAAGGGAGTCACTGTGATGGAACAAAAGGATGTTAAGAAAATTAGCCTTACAATATCACTCTTAATGTGTGTGTGTATTGTTGGGGCAGCTCTTGCTTATTACATTAATTGGAAAGAGGTTGATACAGTAGGAGATAATGAAATCAATTCAATTTTCTCTCCGTCTAGCCATGCTTTCTTTGATCCTGTATTACCGGGAGCCCCTTTATCTTTTCCTAAAGATTTTGGGGAACATACTTCGTTTCAGCACGAAAAATGGATGATGACAGTCAATGCGGTTGATCAAGAAGGTAATAGTCTAGGTATTCAATGGACGATGTTCCGTGTATCTAATGATGATCGAGAAACCAAAGGTTGGTTAGACCCTCGCCTGTATGTAGCAAAGGTAATTATAACCACTAAAAATGGGAAGTGGGTTGATGAGCGTTTAGCTAGGGGAGGGATTGGCCAAGCAGGAATTTCGCAAAGCCCATATCGAGTATGGATTGATAATTGGCATTGGCGAAGTTTAGGACAGGACCCATTTCCTGGGATTTTATCGGCTGATTCGGATCACTTTTCATTAAAGCTTTCTATTAATGCTAATGATAAACCAGTCCCATTAGGTAATGGTGGTTACTCAAAAAAACACGACTTAATCCCAGTTGCATCACATGAATATATATTTCCCTTTGTAAACGTACGTGGAAATATTACTTTAGATAACAAAGCTTATACCATTTCTGGTAAGGCAATTTTAGAGCATGAATGGGCAAGTGGTTTTTTAGATGAGGATCAGCAAGGTTGGGATTGGTTTATTCTAAATCTTACTCAAGAGAGCAAGCTTCTTGTAGCGCAATATCGTCATAAAGAACAGGCTCCTTATCTCTATGGTGCACTGCTTTACAACAATGGTGATTATGTTTCGTTGAGTGGTGATGACGTTACTTTACAAACATTACCAGCACGTAAGCTTAAGAATGGTCGTAAATTACCCCTTCAGTGGATCATTAATGTTCCTGAATACAGGCTTAATTTAACTACTCAAGTGATGAGGAATGAGCAATGGCTTGATACGCTTATTCCATACTGGCAAGGCCCAATAACAACAACTGGTTCACATCAAGTTACAGGATTTATGCAATTAACGGGATACTAATTGTAAAAAAAAGATTTTCGTTGCGAATAAAACATAGTATAACAGCTAACACATCGGTTTTTCCGAGCTTTTATCTCTGAAGAAGCGATTATTCTTGATCTAGAACAACGGGTAGACTTTTCTCTTCGTTTTTCAAAAACTAATTTTTATAAGTAAAGGACATCTTATGAGTGATGTTATTAAGAATTTTTTCAAACTAGAATCTGCCGGCGGGATTCTATTAGTCATTGCAGCAGCGATTGCGATGATGGTTGCTAACTCTTCTTTAGCGCCAATGTACGACACGTTTTTACATTCTTACGTTGGTGGTATGTCTGTATCACATTGGATTAATGATGGCTTAATGGCTGTTTTCTTCCTTTTGATTGGCTTAGAAGTAAAGCGTGAGTTACTTGAAGGTGCGTTAAAGTCAAAAGAAACAGCAATATTCCCTGCGATTGCCGCGGTTGGTGGCATGCTTGCTCCTGCGCTTGTTTACGTAGCTTTTAATATCGGTGACCCTGAAGCGTTATCTGGTTGGGCTATTCCTGCTGCAACGGACATTGCTTTTGCTTTAGGTATTATGGCACTGCTTGGTAACCGTGTTCCTGTGAGTTTAAAGGTGTTCTTACTTGCTCTTGCGATCATCGATGACCTTGGCGTTGTTGTTATTATTGCTTTCTTCTACACCAGTGATCTTTCAGTACTTGCATTGATTATCGGTTTTGTTATGACAGGGGTCCTGTTCTTACTTAATGCGAAACATGTGTCTAAAATTCGTTGGTACTTATTGGTTGGTTTTATCTTATGGGTAAGCGTACTTCAATCAGGTGTTCATGCGACGTTAGCGGGTGTGGTACTTGGTTTTGCTATCCCACTGAAAGGCAATAAAGGTGAGCGTTCTCCATTGAAACATATGGAACATGCACTTCATCCTTATGTGGCATTCTTGATTTTGCCAATATTTGCTTTTGCCAATGCTGGTATTTCATTAGAAGGTGTATCACTTGACAGCCTAAGCACAACGTTACCATTGGGTGTTGCATTCGGTCTGCTTATTGGTAAGCCACTTGGTATCTTTAGCTTCAGTTATATTGCGGTTAAATCAGGTGTAGCGAAACTACCAACTGGCGTAAATATGATACATATCTTCGCGGTATCGGTGTTATGTGGTATTGGTTTTACTATGTCAATCTTCATCTCATCGCTTGCATTTGGTAGCGCATACCCTGAGTTTGATAAGTTAGCTCGTTTAGGTATCTTAATGGGCTCTACTTTAGCTGCAGTGATTGGTTATATTTTATTAAGTGTTTCACTGCCTAAAAAAGCCAAAGCATAAAAGCAGAATTAACGTTTAAAAATAAGAACACCTCGCATTATGCGGGGTGTTTTTTTATCTAGAACATAATACCAATCGTAGTAAATAACTGAACATCCTAGCTAGTTAAAACGCTCGATAACTTCGTTGGGATTTTTGATTGTAGAATAACTACTTATCAAAACTATTTATTGAAAAGTGCCGCCTTGTTCTCAAGCCTTTTTCCTTCGCTATTTCTGGTCACTTACTTACTGTGATTGGTATAAACAAAAAAAAAGCCCAAACAAAAAATTGAATGGGCAAAAAGGAATATAAGGAATTATGAAAAAGCTATAGTTGATAAGATAAAATTTGGCGGCCTGCTAAATTTCAGTTGTTTATTATCAACGGGTACTAATTGAGACTTACGATAATTTGTTTAGTTCAAAAAAAATTCGTTTTTTTCATTTATTTTTTGAATAGCGAGATTTTAATCTTTCTAATAAAGAAAAACCCACTATCGATAAGCGCCAAAATGGCAGATAGTGGGTTACTTGAATTAATCAAGAAAAAGCAGTGGAATTATGAACATAAATTCAGACTCTCACTTATTGAGAAAGTTCAAAATAAAATTCAAATAGAGAGAAAAAGTGAAGATACTTCCATTTTTTTCTCTAAAATTGGCGGCACACATCCAACCACTCACTATTTTGACGAAAATTGTCATAAATCGGATGCGAACTGGATAAGAACCTTTTATCCTAGAAGGTAATTATTAAAAGGAAAGTTGAACATGATCATCAAACCTAGAATTCGTGGATTCATTTGTACAACCACTCACCCAATTGGTTGTGAGCAAAACGTGAAAGAACAAATTGCCCTAACTAAAGCGCAAGGCCCAATTGCTAACGCACCTAAACGTGTTTTAGTTGTTGGCTCTTCAAGTGGCTATGGTCTTTCTTCTCGTATTACAGCTGCTTTTGGTGGTGGTGCATCAACAATTGGTGTTTTCTTTGAGAAAGCAGCCACTGAGAAGAAACCAGGTACTGCAGGTTGGTACAACTCAGCGGCATTTGATAAGTTTGCTAAAGAAGAAGGCCTATACTCTAAGAGTTTAAATGGCGATGCGTTCTCTAACGAAGCAAAACAGAAAACAATCGACTTAATTAAAGAAGATTTGGGCCAGATTGATATGGTGGTTTACTCTCTGGCTTCTCCAGTGCGTAAAATGCCAGAAACAGGTGAAGTTATTCGTTCTTCACTAAAACCTATTGGTGAGACGTACACAGCGACGGCTGTTGATACCAATAAAGATGCGATCATTGAAGCATCAGTTGAGCCTGCTACAGAACAAGAAATCCAAGACACAGTTACCGTAATGGGTGGCGAGGATTGGGAACTGTGGATGAGCGCATTATCTGAAGCGGGTGTTTTAGCTGATGGTTGTAAAACAGTTGCGTATAGCTACATCGGTACTGAGTTAACGTGGCCTATCTACTGGGACGGCGCGCTAGGTAAAGCGAAGATGGATCTAGATCGTGCAGCGGCAGCGCTAAACGAAAAACTTTCAGCGACAGGTGGTACGGCAAACGTTGCTGTTCTTAAGTCAGTAGTGACTCAAGCAAGTTCTGCGATCCCTGTTATGCCTCTTTATATCGCAATGGTATTTAAGAAGATGCGTGAAGAAGGCGTACATGAAGGTTGCCAAGAGCAAATTTTACGTATGTTTAGCCAACGTTTATACAAAGAAGATGGTTCTGCTCCAGAAGTGGATGATCAAAACCGTCTACGTTTGGATGACTGGGAGCTTCGTGAAGACATTCAAAAGCACTGTCGTGAGCTATGGCCACAAGTAACGACTGAGAACCTAAAAGACTTAACAGACTATGTTGAGTATAAAGAAGAGTTCTTAAAACTGTTCGGCTTTGGTGTTAAAGGTGTTGATTACGACGCTGACGTAAACCCAATGGTTGAGTTTGATGTTGCTGATATCTAATAAATAGCAGACAAAATAAAACCCAGAGTGAGTAATCATTCTGGGTTTTTTATTGCTTATCATTTATTGCAATTTATATATGTTGGTTCTTATATATTAGCGTTATGCTAGCAATATCATGATGGTACCTGCAACGGTCATCAGAATATTCGCAATGGCATAAGTACCGGCATAGCCAAGCGCTGGAATGGTACTGCGAGCGTGCTCGTTAACAACATCCATTGCAGGTCCACAAGTTCGCGCACCTATGATGGCACCAATTAATAATGCGCGGTTCATGTTTAGGATATAAGCCCCAACAAGGTAGGCAAGAATTACGGGAATAACACTGACTATTAATGCCGCGGCTAATACTTTAAGACCATCTTCTGAGAAGTATTCAATAATATTACCACCCGCACTTAGTCCAATACCCACCATGAAAACAAGCAGACCAAGGTTTTTGGTCATGTTTAGCGCCCCTTGAGGTACATAACCAAAGGTAGGGTGGTTTGCTCGTAAGAAGCCTAAAGTGATCCCTGAGATCAATAAGCCAACCGCATTACCTAACCCAAAGGTCACTTGACCAAAGCTCATCGTGATCATACCAAACATGATCCCAAGTATAAAAAAGCTACAGAACGCTAGTAGATCTGATACCTGGCTATGGATGGAGATAAAGCCAATTTTGTCAGCAATATGGTGAACTTTACTTTTCTCACCACTTACCTGAAGGATGTCTCCTTTTGCGAGTACGATATCATGCTCAATTGGCATTTCAATTTGCGCTCGAACCACTCGGTTTAGGAAGCAACCGTATTCAGATAAATTTAATTCAGATAGGCGCTTGCCCGCAATATTGTCATTTTTTACCACTATCTCTTCTTCAGCAATACGCAAATCTAATAGGTTGCGATCAAATACTTCTTTGCCGTTTCTGAAACTAGGATCAAGACGAGCATGGCTGTCTGGATAACCAACAAGAGCGATTTCGTCACTTTGCTGCAAAATATAATCGCCATCTGGGTTCGCAAGAATACCATTACGACGAATGCGCTCAATGTGACAGCCTGTTTGGCGGTGAATGCCTAGCTCACGTAAGTTTTTACCATCTGTCCAGTCGATGAGTTCTTGGCCAACACGATAAGCACGAATAATAGGGAGATAAACTTTTCGTTGACCAGCGCTGCCTATTCCTCGTTCTTGAGCAATTTGCATTGCACTGTCTTGTAGATTTTGCTTTTGCAATTGAGGCAGTAAACGAGCCAATAAAATTAAGCTAGTTAAGCCAATTAAATAAGAAAAGGCATAACCAACGCTTAGGTTATCAATTACTTTACTGAACTCTACGCCTTCAGGAAGCGAGGCTAAACCAGAATTCAACGCATCTTTAGCGCCCACTAATACTGGAGTAGCGGTAAGCGCTCCTGCCATCATACCTGTCGAAAGACCGTAATCCAGTTCGAAGTAATGACCCGTTAAAAAGCTGAGCCCGACAGCAGAGGTTAATACAACCAATACTAATAATAGGTAGTGTTTACCATCACGTAGGAAGATACCAAAGAAGTTTGGCCCAGCTTCAATACCTACGCAAAAAATAAATAACATGAACCCGATATTGAGAGAGTCTGCACTAAAAGTATAGCCAAGACTTCCCATAAAGAGGGCGGTGATAAGAACACCAATAGAACTGCCTAATTGAAAGCTACCGATTTTAACTTTAGCGATAAATAAGCCGAGTGCGAGAACAACGAATAAAAGTAAGATATCGTTTTGCGATAACAAGGTCGCAACATCAATGTTCACTGTATTTTGCCTGAAATATTGAAGAAGAAAGTGTGATGCAAGTCTAACTTAAAAATGGCGAATGTATAACCATATTTATAAAGAAAATGAAAAAAAAATCACCGCTAAAGAGCGGTGATTGAAAGTTCATTCGGCTAGGTTATCTATTAATCAAATAGACCTAGTTTTTCTTTTGCATATGCTTCAAATTCAGTACAGCCACCAATGTGCTCTTGGTCGATAAAAATTTGTGGAACAGTATCCACTGGCTTACCTACTGTCTTTTCTAAATCTGCTTTAGAAATACCTTCAGCGTGAATATCAACATAGCGATAGTTAAAATCGTCACGTTTTTCTTTTAGTGTATCAGCGTGCTCTTTTGCACGAACACAGAATGGGCAACCAGGACGACCAAAAATAACAACAAACATAGTGTTAACTCCAAAAAAATTAGTAACGTATGCGTAATACTCGCAATCAATAAGTACACTATGCCTGTTGATTTAAACAAAGTAAAGATGGTTTTACCTCTTTAATTGATAGGTGGTGCCTATTAATTTTGACTTTTTTGTATACAGAAAAACGACTGAGATTAATTAGATTTATAAAAAAAGAACCGACAATAGAGTCAGTTCTTATAATAAAACTAGAGCCTGAAAAATTAAGACTAGTGTGAAATGTTGTCTTTTTTATAACGAGAATCTTTTAATGCGTCTTTAACACGCTTTAAGTTATCTCTAAAACCAGCGCCGCGACGAAGGGTAAAGCCTGTTGCTAATACATCGATAACCGTCATTTGTACTACACGGCTCGCCATTGGCATATATACATCGGTATCTTCGGGAACATCTAAGCAAATGGCTAAGGATGCCATTTTTTCAAGAGGAGAGTCTTTTGCTGTAATAGCAATAACTGTAGCGCCATTAGATTTAGCTAGTTCAGCAATCTCGACCAGGCTTTTGGTGCGACCGGTGTGTGAGATAAGAACGACTACGTCATTTTCAGTACTGTTAATACAGCTCATGCGTTGCATTACAATATCATCGAAACAGGTAATTGGAATATTGAAGCGGAAGAATTTATTCATCGCATCATGAGCGACAGAAGCCGATGCACCGAGACCGAAGAAAGAGATTTTTTTTGCTTGAGTTAATAAATCAACAGCACGGTTTACTTGCATTGGATCTAGACTGTTTTTTGCAACATCTAAACAAGCCATTGTTGATTCAAAAATCTTATGAGTATAGGCATCAGGGCCGTCGTTTTCTTCAACATTACGGTTCACGTAAGGCGTACCATTCGCCAAACTTTGAGCTAAATGCAGTTTAAAATCAGGAAATCCTTTAGTGTCCAAGCGGCGACAAAAACGGTTAACGGTAGGCTCACTTACATCTGCCATTTTTGCTAATGTAGCAATGCTAGAGTGAATGGCGGTTTGCGGTGATGCCATGATAACTTCAGCAACTTTGCGTTCTGATTTACTGAAGTTATCTAAATTATTCTGTATTTTTTCAATCGTATTCATAGTCGCTCTTCTTACATCCTACCCTTGGTATAACCTTAGCCAGAATAGTGAGTATTCTGGTTAAGGCTATAACGCTGTTATCTATATTTAGTATATACGTTTGTATTGTTTGCCTCTAACAAATGACGAAGTTGAGTGTATTTTTATAACAATAGTATGACAGATCTCTAAAAAAACTTTCAATTTAGAAAGTCTATTTGAGTGATTAGATATCATTAATGCCAAATAATGCGGTTTTTTGTGATTAAATTTCAAATTTGAAGGAAAATAATTACAAAAAAGGCGACTTTATGTGGATAAAGTCGCCTTTGAATTTCAAGCTATATTATTAGTTAGCGCGAGATAAAATTGAGTCTGTTAAGGCAAGTAGTTGAGGTTGTGAGATCTCACTACTGTTAGCGATTTCTCTTTGCTCAATAAGTACACTTTGTAAAATTTCTTTTGTGGTTAACGGGTTGGCAAGAACAACTCTAAACACAATCGTAGGGTTATATTGATAAGCCTCTGGAGTCAATCGTGTTCGAGAAACAAAAGATTTCCCAGTCTCGCGTTGCGTCTTTTGGATGTACTTTGTTAAATTATCCAAGTGTTCATAGATGTCAGCTCTTTCAGTATCGTTAGCTAAGCGTAATGCTTGTTTTACTTTTGATGGAACATAACGATAAGTCAGTAAACAAAGCTCAGGCTCTGTTACGATCTCAAAATCGTCTTGTTGTTGGATCAACTCAGAGAAATATTTTGCTTTTTCTATACTTTGGTTAATTAATAGTTCGTAACCCGGGCGGCTAATAACGTTGAAGCAAGAGTACAACAGCATCGCCATTCCGCTACGAGAGCCTTCAAGCGTATGTCGGCCTAGATCTTTTGAGCCTTTTCGTAAGATGTACTCAGCATGATGTTGAATAGAAGACATGAGTTCTGGATCTTTAAAGATAACCATACCTGCTCCCATTGGAACATAAAGTTGCTTATGCGCATCAATCGTTACTGAATCCGCTAAATCAATACCATCCAATAGGTGACGATAGGTATTTGACATTAATGTTGCACCACCCCAAGCGGCGTCGACGTGGAAATGACATGCCTCTTTTTGAGCAATTTTTGCAAGTTGGCGTAGTGGATCAATGGTGCCAGTTTCTGTGGTTCCAGCAACACCAATAATCGCCAATGGTTTAATGTTTTTCTCTTTTGCGGCAGCAATTTTTAACTGTAAGTCATCTAAGCAAATACGATTGTTATTGTCGGTTTTGACCGCAATGACACCATCTTGACCAATACCTAGAACGTCAGCGGCTTTTTTGACTGAGTAATGACCTCGCTCAGAAACGAAAATGGCAAGGCCATTGCATTTGTAATGAGTAAGGGCAGCAAATAAGCCTTGTTTAGCGATGCCTTCAAAATCACCATCTGGTTTAAATAGTCGATTTCTTGCGACCCAGAGTGCGGTAATATTTGCAATGGTTCCACCAGAACAGAATGCACCTAAGGAGTGATCTGCACTGTGCATCCAGTGTTGGTAAAATGCATCTTTCTCCCCATAAATAAGGCGGTGTAAGATCCCAAGGACTTGACGCTCTAGTGGAGTGAATGCTTTGGATGTTTCAATTTTAACCAAGTTTTGATTTAGAGCGATCATGATTTTAGACAACGGCATTAAGAAATAAGGCAATGCCGAGGTCATATGACCGATAAAACTTGGCGCAGAAGTATGAACGGATTGAGATACAAGGTTATCTAATAAGTGCTCGGTATGTTCAGAAACATAAGTAGGCGTTTCTGGCATTGAAGAGTCAGTAAAATCTTTTTCGATTTCAGTTAGAGGCTTCTCTTCTGCAACTATATGTTCTCGTAAGAATTGATTCAGGTTTTGAGAGAGTTCTTGCTCAATTTTTCCAAGAGTCGAATCGGGCGCTTCCGGAACAGTAAAAATTCGCAGCATGCTTTCTAAATTGGCATCCGCTGTCTTGTTGTCTGTTACCATGGTATCTGTTCTATTCTGTTGGTGATTAAAAAAGCAAAGTTGCGTTCTCTTTGCCCATGACTAAGGGCACAATTTAGAACAAAATAAGAAAAATGTCTTGTCTAAATGTGCCACATGGACTTATGAGGGCATAAATTGTTATAAAACTAAGCGCTTTGTTGAATTAATAAACAAATTATTTGCAGCTAATATCGCTGATTTGAGTGATTGTTTTATTATAGGCTTTTAGCGGAGCATCAATTTCTTTTGGGTGGCTAAGAATGTCTGCAAAAGCAGAGCGCAATTCATAGTTTTGTTTATGTGGCGGTGCTTGGCGATCGTCAAAGGTGATTTTTGCGACTTTGCCTAATGCATCATCGTTCATGGAAAGTGACTTTATTTCTTTTTGGTCAAGTTGTAGCCATGATTCGATAGATTGATTTGTTTTTACTTTTGAAGGGTCATTCTTTAAATAAAAGTCTACCGCTGCACGATTTAATTCAAAATGATGTTTACGGCCTTTTAGAAACCAGTCGCCAACACTTTCTAAATTTGGATCTTTTTTAACTGTAATAGCAATTAGCTCTTCATACCAAGTTAAAGAGGCATCAACATATTGGCTGTATTTGTCACTTAAACATTCAGTATTAGCTGCTTGAGCAGAGGTAGCTAGTAAAGCGAAAGGTAAAATGAGCGCGGCAAGTTTCATTACAAATCCTTAAGAATGAATCGTTATTATTAATTTTGAATTGTAGGGAGAGTGACATTAAAAGCAATTGAAACAACTCACAATGTGACGCTTCCCTACTATTTTATATATTATAGAGAAACAAAAAATAACATTAAAAACGGAACCAATAGACTTAAAATAAACCCACTCACTATTGCAATAGGAACACAGCGTATGCCTCCACAATTTTGAATTACCGGCAGAGTGAAGTCCATTGCTGTTGCTCCCGCATAACCAATAGAAGTGACTGGGTAGCGATGAATCAAGGTTGGAATCAATAATAGAGCGACTAATTCTCGCATTAACTCATTTAAGAAGGCAGCACCACCATAGACTGGTCCTAATGCATCACCCATTAAAATACCTGCCAGAGAATACCATCCGAATCCTGACGCCATTGCTAAACCATGCTGCAAAGGAATATCTAAAATAAGCGCAGCAATAAGTCCCCCAATTAAGGATGTAGTGAGGATCACCAACGCAATGATTATCCCATGTTTATTAAGTAGTATTTGACGAAGTGATAGTCCACTGTTTCGAAGTTGAATACCAATTAAAAAAAGTAAGATTAGTAGAATTAATTCGCTGGCTTCCTCTACCCAAGATAAATCAATACCACTGATTAAACCAAAGAGCAGGCCAGCCGCAACGGCAAGCAATAGCTTGGCTGACTCTAAGATCATTTTAAATAAAGGTAGCGTGTTTTTATTTCCCTCAGAGTTGAGCGGAAAAAGTTTATCCATTATTGGTAATATGGCTAGGTTACATACACTAATACAGATAAAAAATGCAGTGGTTATCGTCAATATTTGATTTAAGTTTTGTGCTAAATTATCAAGTGCAGCGAGGCTTAACCCCATAAGAGCAAGTATAATCGTAACTAAATGACTGGTAGCAGCATTAATATATTGAAGAGGTTGTTTCTTGTGTAATGGGATTAAATAACCAAAAAGCAGTGGTAAAAAAACAAATAACATTCCAGAAAGCATGATCTAAACCTCATCCATGAAGAAGCCTTGAGAATATCAAGGCTTTTTAACGACATCAATATAAGTTAGTTGTTTTGATGTAATTAAATTACAAACCGCTACTTCTTAATGTTTCTTTGATTCTATCTTTAAATTGACTATCGGTCAGGTTACTGAGTGTGTAGAGGGCTTCTGCACCTTCTAATGTAATTTCAACGTCATGATCGTCAATGGCGTCATCTTTGTTTCTAAACATCAAAAGGTGACTCGCAATACGAGCAATGTCTAAGTAATTAATAGGATAACTAGAGTCGGAGGATTTTTCTTCGTTAGTTGCCACAGATAAAAAATCACCATCAAACTGCCAATGATTGAGTACATGATAGCTGGTGTCATTACACTCTTTATTAAAGATATAGACTGCTAATTCAAGATCTAGATAATTGCCATTTTCAAGATAGTCATAGTATTGATTAACAAGACAAAATAAACCGATATCTGCAAGTAACCCGGTCAAGAGTGCTTTTTCTGGCTCAAGGTAATCAAGCGAGTCATCTTCAGACGCTTTTGTTATCTCTTCACATACCATCGTCATTACTGCCGCAAATTCACGAGAGCGAGCTGCACTTTTACGTAATAGAGAGTTACATTCTTTATTCAGATCACTTGAGTGCTTTAATTGTTCAATAGCTTGTGCCGTTACAATATCACGCACGCGAAAAATACCGAGACGTGAAACTGCCGTTAATACATCGGTACAAGTAATATTTCGTCGATTAAAGACCACTGAGTTCGCCATTCTAATAACAATGGCAGTGAGACTCGGGTCTTCTAATAGAGTATCTGAGACATCTTTAATTAATGTGCCTTCAAGGGTACATAGCTTTTGGATTTTAAGAACAACATCAGGGATTGGTGGTAACTGGATATCACCTGATGAAATGCGTTGAGATGCCATTTGGCTAAATTCAGTTCTTAAAGCTGCCAGTACCTTTTCTTTATCATGAGATAACCAAAAAAAGGATAGATGATTCATTGTTAATTCATATCTTTGAGTAATACCTGAATGATACAGGATTTTTATCGTTTCTAAAAAAAAACTCAATAAAATGGGATCATTTGCTAAGAAGTAGGCATGAAGTAAAAACAAAAAGGGGTTTAGTGTTATTACGAAAAGATAAATAAGTTACATTATATAACTAAAGTGAATGATTAATGTGAGCGCTGTCAATGAAACACTAGGCAATAATATGAGACTATAATGTGATATCGGCCTGAAAGAAAACTTACTTTGTTTCATAAATTAAAGCTCCAATGTGTGATCGTAATAATAAAAAACACAGTAAATTCATGGCTTATAAGAAAAATAATAGATAAATTTAAGTTGTATGTTTAATATTCAGTTGCTTGGTGTCAAATTTATGACAGGGACGGGGGTCGCTAAGTTTAAGATCAAGGAGATCGAAATGAACCATTTAGAGGAACGCTTTTTTAACTTTGTAAAAAAACTAGGTCGATTCAATAAACGCTCAATGTTCGGTGGTGTTGGCTTATTCACTGATGATGCTATGTTTTCACTTGTCACAGAAGGGCGCTTGTATGTTCGTGGTGGTGGTGAGGTTGATAACACATTTGAGAAACTAGGCTGTGAGCGTTTTAAGCATGTAAAGAAAACCACTATTGCGACTGTTAATTATTTTGATGTTAGTGATTTATTTGAGAAGAACTCTGCTTTGTTGATGGAGATTATTCAAGAAACTATGGAAAATTCACGACTTGAACGAGAGTTTAAGAAGTCAAAAGAAAATCGTCGTTTACGTGATCTGCCTAATATGCAATTAACGCTAGAAAGAATGGTAAAAAAAGCGGGTGTTCCTGATGTAAGCTCATTTTTTGAAATTGGTGCTGTTGATGTATTTAAAAAAGTAAATACAACTTATGGCGGTGACGTAGATGTAAAACTATTATGGAAATTTGCAGGTGCAGAATCAGGGGTGCACTGGACGTTACTTCAAGAACCAATGAAAAAAGCATTATTACAACAGGTTTAATGTTCGTTTGGGAAGTCGTTAGATTAGATAGTTTAGTTAGAGTTATAGTCTGCTATATAAAAAAACCTCGTTATCCATTCAGTATGAAGGTATAACGAGGTTTTTTTGCTTTAAATTTTAGTGCTAATATTAAATTAGTATTTAAAGCGTGCAGTTAGCATCACTTGGTCGCCATAAATGCCGTTAAAACGACCCTCAGCACCAATTGAAAATAGCTCTGTTGAGTGGAAGCGGCCGTACACTGAGAATAACGTATCGTCGTTATTATCAATTGACAAATAGCCTACTTTACCACCCACTTCTAGTTGAGGACCTAACCATTGGCGTACGCCTAAGTTAAGTTCCATACCAGTATCATTTTTGTAATGTTTGTTATCATCAACAACGCGAAGTAGCATTTCACCAGTAATGTCAGCCCAGTTATTTACTGGCGCGTGAAAACCAAGTCCAGTTGCTAAATCGTAATCGCCATCTAATTCAGAGTCGATTGAAATAATTGCGTGTGCATTAGGATGAATTGATGTGCTTAAACCAGCACCAAATGTTGAAGGGCTAAATCCAATGCGAGCTTCAACATAGTCGTAGCTAAAGTTACTCATGATGGCATTGTTTGGATCATTATCTGCAGCCATTGATGTTGCTGAGATGAACATTAAGCTTGAAGCTAAAAGTGTCTTACGGATCATGATATTTGAAACCTATCAAATTAGTGCTGTAACCAAAAAGTATTCTAAATACTAACAGAAATGACTATTTTTGCTAGAGTAGGAATATATAAAATTTGGAGTTACTGCAAGAGTCAAAAAATTAACGTAGTGCTTATTACTGTATAGTTAAGCAAAATATACGCCATATTTATAATATAAGGCTCTAGTTTATTTTGTTAAATAGAACTGTATTGCGCTCTGTGGGTTAGGTACACTGTTTGAAATGGATAAAACTTGGATAACAATATGAATGAATTAAAAAAATACGCTGCAATTGGTGGTGCTGTAGTGCTTGTTGCTTGCTGGCCATTTGCGACAGGGAAGATTGGAGAGGCGATTTTTAAAGATGGTATTGCTTCGTATCACAACGCTATCATTGAGGTTGAATCTGTATCTTATGATAGAGGCTACCTTAGCTCTCAAGCACAAAGCCGTATTCATGTTATAGATCAAGGTTTAAGTCAAGAGTTAGAGCACGCGGGTTACCCAACTGAAATTTTAGTTAATCATGATATTTCTCATGGTTTATTTTCGGTTTCTTCAGTTTCTAAATTTGTAAGTACGGGAGATACTTCTGAATTTATTCAAGGGCTAACACTGACAACAGACAGTAAGCTAACCGGCACCACAGATTTATTACTGACAAGCAAAGATACGAATTTTGCTACTGCGGATTTACAAGCTCAAGGGGTTGAAAAGCTATTCTTAGCTGCGGCGGAATTATCTGCGACGATTGAGAAAGATGGGCAATTCTCTCTGACATACCAATTACCTAAAACAGAACTGCGTTTAGATAACCAATCTGCAATGATAGTTGATAATGTCGCTGGTCAAAGTGTTGGTCATTATATAGATGATATTTTTATTGGTGAAGCGGACATTGCTTTAGATAAATTGACGCTAAGTGATACTCAAAGCAATAGCCATAATGAGATTAAAGGGCTGAAATACACGAGTGTAAATCAGTTAACTGAAGTAAAAGATAAAGCAGAAGAAAATAGCTTTACTACTCAAAATCGATTGATTTTAGAAGAGGCGCTGACGGATGCTGGCGTAGTGAAGAATGGTGTTTTTGATATTAGTTTCGAAAACCTAAATTATGATGGTTTAAAAGCGTTAATTCCACTGCTTCAAGAGCAAGAATTGACCAATGAGAATGTTGAGAAGTTACTCCTGTCGTTTGACTTACTTGCAGCGAAAGGGTTTAACGTTAATATTAATGAATTCAGTGCTGAAGTACTTGGTAGTAAATTAAACAGTAATGTTTTGCTTACGTTACCAGCAGGTACGGCGAGAGCATCACAAAACGCTGATCAGTTAATTAAAACAGTAACAGGCTCTACTGAATTAGTCATAGCTAAAAAGTTAGTGGATGAAACACCAGAACTTCGCATGCAAATGGATGAGTTACTTATTAATGAATTTGCCGTTGAAGACGGTGATAATTATCGATTAGCTGCGACTATTTCTGATGGCCAGATCGAATTACTGAATGGTCAGAAAATGCCATTATTTATGTTGTTGGGTTTTTTAAGTTATCTACAGTAACCTAAAAGCATAGAGATAAAATAGCTTACCTTGGTGAGCTATTTTTTTGTTTGGATTGGTATTATTCGAGCGATTTAGTGAATTAGATCACTTTATGATTTCTTTGTGGAACAAAAGGTGGTATTAATTTCTACATCAATATTTAGAAATTCAATTTATTATAGATAGCAGGAGCCTTCGAGAAACATGGAAAAAGTATTTAACTTTTGTGCTGGTCCAGCAATGCTGCCAGTAGACGTTCTAGCCCAAGCTCAAAAGGAATTGGTGAATTGGAACGGTTTAGGCACTTCAGTGATGGAGATTAGCCACCGCAGCAAAGAGTTTATTAAAGTTGCGGAAGAGTCTGAGCAGGATCTACGTGATTTATTATCAATCCCTGATAATTATAAAGTGCTGTTTTGCCAAGGTGGTGCGCGAGCACAGTTTGCAGCTGTTCCACTAAACTTACTTGATGGTAATACAAAAGCAGATTACGTCGATGCGGGTTATTGGGCGCAAAGTGCGGTAACTGAGGCAAAAAAATATTGTTCACCTAATGTAATCGAAGCCATTATTAATGTTGATGGTAAAAAAGCGGTTCAACCTGCCGCTGAATGGACATTAAGTGATGATGCTGCTTATGTGCATTTTTGTCCAAATGAAACGATTGATGGCATTGAGATTAATGATTTACCAGTAACAGATAAACCAATTGTTGCTGATATGTCGTCTACGATTTTGTCGCGTCAAATTGATGTATCAAAATACGGTGTGATCTACGCTGGTGCACAAAAGAATATTGGCCCTGCTGGTTTAACGATTGTTATTGTCCGTGATGATTTACTGGAATTAGCAGCTGACGCGCTCCCTAGTGTATTAAATTACGGCGTATTGGCGAAACAAGAATCGATGTTCAATACACCTCCAACGTATGCTTGGTACCTTGCTGGTTTAGTTTTTAAATGGCTAAAAGCGAATGGTGGAATTGAAGCGATGGAAGCACATAACCGTAAGAAAGCGGCCGCTTTATACGATTATATTGACCAATCAGACTTCTATCGTAATGATGTTCATGCAGATAATCGTTCTCTAATGAATGTACCATTCCAATTAGCAAATCCTGAGTTAGATGCACAATTTTTGTCGCTGGCAGATGAGGCTGGCTTGAAAGCATTGAAAGGGCATAGAGTAGTAGGTGGAATGCGAGCATCAATTTATAACGCAATGCCATTAGAAGGTGTGCAAGCGTTAGTTGAATTTATGAAGGCGTTTGAGGCAAAACACGCGTAATTTTATTGCTTAAGTTCTTTATAATTAAAAGCCGATACTGTTTGTTCAGTATCGGTTTTTTTATTTTAGTTATATCAGCAAACTGGTGTCAGTATTGTTTAAAAACGTTGCCACAATTGATGGTATGCGCCTTTCAGCGATAGCAGTGTACTGTGTGTGCCTTGCTCTACAATTTCACCGTGGTCCATTAAACAGATATTATCCATTTGCTCAAGGTTCACTAAACGGTGAGTAATAAAGACAACCGTCTTATCTTTAATGTGCTCATTTAAAACTGACATGATTTGTTGTTCTGTTTTCTGATCTAACCCCTCGGTTGGCTCATCCAATAAAACAATAGGAGCATTGTGCAGTAATGCGCGTGCAATACCTACTCGACGGCGCTCACCACCAGAAAGTTGACGGCCACCGTCGCCAAGCCACGTATTTAAGCCTTCGTCAGGAGTAAGATCGTCTAGGCCAACTTTACTTAGTGTCTTAATTAACTCTTCATCGCTTGCGGTATCGTTGGCAAGTAAAAGATTATCTCTTAATGAACCATTAAGAATATCAACACGTTGGCTAACAACCGACATTGCACTACGTAAGCTTGATTCTTTCCACTTAGGTAGTTGAACACCATCAATATAAATTGACCCTGATTTTGGGTCCCATTGACGAGTCAATAATTGAAGAAGGGTTGATTTTCCTGATCCCGTTTGGCCGACAATTGCCATTTTTTGGCCGGCCAGTAAATCTAATGAAATGTGTTTAATCGCATCGGTATCAGCATCTAGGTATTGGTAACTTACATCTGAAATCGTTAAATTACCTTTTATCTCTTGAGTCACGCCATTGTCATCAAAAACAGTATCAGGTTCTGCTGTGATAATTTCATTTAATCGACGAGCAGAGCTTAACGTTTGTCCTAGATATTGAAAAGCACCAGCAATTGGCATCAATAATTCAAAGCTTGCCATCGTTGCAAAGGCAACCATTGCGACCATTGGGTCTGGTGTCATACCGGCAATACCATCGGCAGAGATCCACAACATTAGCAGTAGAGTCCAGCCATTAGCTAAAAGCAATAATCCATTTGCTAAGCCAGTCAACGTTGCCATGTGACGTTGATTTGATAGCAGTGCGACTTGAGCATCTAAAATACGTTGTTGGTATTGCTCTTCAGCACCAAAGATACGCAGTTCAGCGTTACCCTGAAGCCAATCTAAGGTTTTAATTCTTAAGGTGGCTTTATTGTGTGTCAGATCTGCACCGTTTTGTTTACCTAGTTTATAAAACAGGGTTGGCCAGATAAGGAGCAGCGCAAATAAGATAGCACCAAGGGTAAGAGCAATAGTGACATCAAACCACGCAAGAAAAGCGGTTAAGCCAATAATGCCTAATGTACCCACAATTATAGGGCTGATAAGTCGTAGGTAGACATGATCCATCGCATCTACATCTGCTACGAGACGGTTTAATAAGTCGGCATCACGCAGCTTTGAAAAGCGGCCAGGAATGAGTGGTATTAACTTTTTAAAGAAGAAAATACGCAGTTCAGTTAGGAGCTTAAAGGTCGCATTATGGCTTACTACTCGTTCACCCCAGCGTCCTGCTGTTCGACCAATAGAGAAACCACGTACAGCGCCTGCAGGTAACATGTAATTAAAGGTTTCACGAGCGATGGTTAATCCAGCAATCGCTGAGGCTGAAATAAACCAACCAGAAAGCGTTAATAAGCCTATTGATGCAAACAAAGTAGCAAAGCTAAGTAGCATACCTAAAGTTAGGCCGAACCAGTGTTTTTTATATAATTTAATATAAGGCAGTAAATCACGCATCAAGATCACCTTGCTTTGGTTGTTTTGCGGCAAGCATCGTTGCAAATAAGCCGGAGTCTTTAATTTCATCAAATGAGCCAGATTGAACCACTTGGCCTTTATCCATAACTAGCACCGTATCCATTGCGTGCAATTGGTCTAGGCGATGACTGATCATCAGTGTTGTTAATCCTTGAGTTGCTTCGTCTAAGCTTTTCATAACTAGACGTTCACTTTTTGCATCAAGGCTGGCTGTTGGTTCATCTAAAATCCATAAACGACCTTGTTGTAACAGTGCACGAGCTAACGCTAAACGTTGAGCTTGCCCAACAGATAATCCCCCAGAGCGATCTGAAATAGCGTGCTGGTAACCAAGATCATCAATAAATTCATTAGCAAAGGCTTGTTTGCTTGCTAAATCAAGTTGTTCTTGAGTTATTCCTTGTTTACCTAAGGTCATATTCTCTTCAATAGTGCCATGAACTAGGGTTGGGTTTTGACCAACCCAGTTAATATCTTGATACCATTGTTTTTGATTTAGTTCAGACAGTTCAGTGCCATTAATTTTGATGCTACCTTGATAAGGCAAGAAACCCAATATGGCATTAATTAAACTGGTTTTACCTGCGCCGCTTGGGCCAACTAAAGCCGTCTGAGAAGCTTCAAGCAAATGGAAGCTAATAGGGCCTAATAATCTTTTACCATCATGTGTTGTAACGATGAGATCGGTAACTTGAATATCAAGCGTTGTTGAATCAGACACTTTCTTATCACCATTTGTTTGCGTGTTAGTGTCTGTATTTAAGAATTCAACCAGAGATTCTGCGGCACCAATGGCCTGTGCTTTGGCATGATAAAATGTCCCTAAATCTCGTAATGGTTGGTAAAACTCGGGGGCAAGAATAAGGATAAATAAACCAGTAAATAAGGTTACTGTGGTTCCATAATGTCCAAAATCTAACTCACCAATAAAGGTAAAACCAAAGTAGACCGCAACGATAGCAATAGAAATAGAGGTGAAGAACTCCAATACCGCTGACGATAAGAAAGCCAGCCTTAATACTTCCATCGTTCGTTTACGGAAGATCTCAGATGCGCCGTGTAAATGCTCGGTTTCTTGTTTTGTTTTATTGAATAAACGAATGGTCGTCATCGATTGTAGACGATCATAAAAGTGGCCTGATAGGCGTTGCAGTGCTTTAAAGTTACGACGGTTAGCATCTGCCGCTCCCATACCAACGAGCGCCATAAATAAGGGAACTAATGGTGCTGTTAATAAGAACACTAAGCCAGCAGCCCAGTTTTGTGGGAAAACAACAATTAAAATAGTAAAAGGAATTAAAACAGATAAAGACATCTGAGGAAGATAACGAGAGAAAAAGTCCTGCATATCTTCGACTTGTTCAAGCAATAGTGTTGCCCAAGTGCCAGCCGGTCTCCCTTTAATGTAGGCAGGACCTAATTCTTGCAGTTTATCTAATATTAATTGACGAATATGAACGCGAATGTGCTCGCCACAACGATAACCTGCGACTTCACGGCCCCAACTGCAGGCTGCACGAATAGCAACAATAGCAAGAATGGCAACAAAGTGGGGGATAAGTTCATATTTATCAACTTGTTCAATGATAAGTTGATGCAAGATGTCAGCAAGTAATGCCGCTTGTGCTATGAGAAAAAGACTAGAAAGAAAGCCAAGCCCAATAGAGAGGGTTAGCCATTTTTTTGCAAGTTTACTCTGACCTTTGAGCCATTGTCCTAACTCGCGTTGTTGATTTTTATCCATAATATGAAGGCTTACGTTTTGTATTATTTTATCTACGTTACGATTTCTTTTTTAATAATTTGAATATAAGAAACCATATGTACATCAGTAAAATAAGATGAGCAAAAGAAACCCGAAGTATTTGCTTCGGGTTTAACGTTAACTTAGATAGTTTAACTTTCTTTTGCTTCTAACGCATCTAAAAAGCGTTCTGCATCTAATGCTGCCATACAACCAGTACCGGCAGAGGTAATTGCTTGGCGGTAATTGTGGTCCATGACATCGCCTGCAGCAAAAATTCCTTCAATGCTGGTTTGAGTAGCATTGCCTTCAAGGCCTGATTTTACTTTGATATAGCCATTTTCCATATCAAGTTGGCCATTGAAAATAGCGGTATTTGGTTGGTGACCGATAGCAATGAATGCGCCCATGACTTCTAAGTCTTCAGTTACGTCTGATTTTGTGTCTTTTAATCTTACGCCTGTTACACCCATATCGTCACCGAGTACTTCTTCTAATGTACGATCGGTATGTAGGATGATGTTACCGTTTTCAACTTTATCCATTAGACGATCAATTAAGATTTTCTCTGAACGGAATGAATCACGACGGTGAATTAGGTGAACTTCAGCCGCAATATTTGATAAGTACAGAGCCTCTTCAACTGCGGTATTACCGCCACCAACAACGGCCACTTTTTGGTTACGGTAGAAGAAACCATCACAGGTAGCACAAGCTGAAACGCCACGGCCTTTAAATGCTTCTTCTGAGTCTAAGCCTAGATACTTAGCAGATGCACCTGTAGAGATAATTAATGCATCACATGTATATTCGCCAGAATCACCCTTCAAACGAAAAGGGCGCTGGCTAAAATCGGTTTCATTAATATGATCAAAAATAATTTCAGTATTAAAACGCTCTGCGTGAGTTTTCATCTCTTCCATTAAGCCAGGCCCTGTCATATCTGCAGCGCCGCCTGGCCAGTTTTCAACTTCTGTGGTGGTCGTTAACTGTCCGCCTTGTTGCATGCCTGTGATCATCACAGGATTAAGGTTCGCTCGAGCGGCATAAACTGCGGCTGTGTAGCCTGCAGGGCCAGAGCCAAGGATCAATAATTTAGAATGCTTTACGTTGCTCATAAGATCTCCGAGCTAAAATCAATGAAAACAGAAAATAAGGGTAGGGAGCACAGAGGTGTTCATCATCCTTTAGTATCAGATGATTGTATGGAATTTATTGGCGTAAAGAAAGGGCGCCATAGTAGGTGCCCTCAAATGATTTTGTTATAGGATATGTCTTTTAAGCGGTAAGTGCTGTTTCTGGAGAGACATATTCTAAATCAAAGCTCTCTGCGACTTCTTTACATGTAACTTTACCGTGGATAACGTTTAAGCCATCTAAGAAGCCTTTGTCTTCAAGAAGTGCAGCTTTGTAGCCTTTATCTGCTAGCTTAATAATGTATGGAAGGGTTGCATTATTAAGCGCAAAAGTAGAGGTATGCGCAACTGCCCCTGGCATATTGGCGACACAATAATGAACCACGTCATCAACAATGTAGGTAGGGTCAGCGTGTGTTGTTGCATGAGAGGTCTCGAAACAACCGCCTTGGTCGATAGCAACATCAACAACAGCTGCCCCAGGTTTCATACGTTTAATATGATCTGCGGTAACCAGTTTAGGTGCTGCAGCCCCAGGAATAAGCACCGCCCCAATAACTAGATCAGCTTCTAATACATGTTTTTCAATTGCATCAACGGTCGAATAAACCACTTTGGCACGGCCTTGGAACTCTTCATCTAAAGAACGAAGTGTATCAATGTTACGATCTAAAATCGTCACGTCAGCACGCATTCCAACCGCCATTCGTGCAGCATTAGCACCAACAACACCACCGCCAACGACGACGACTTTTGCCGGTTCAACTCCAGGGACACCGCCTAAAAGTAAACCACGGCCCCCATTCGATTTTTCAAGAGTTTGGGCACCTGCTTGAATAGACATTCGCCCAGCAACTTCAGACATTGGTGCTAATAGTGGCAGACGACCCATATAATCTGTTACAGTCTCATATGCGATGCAGACAGCTTTACTCTTAATTAGGTCTTCAGTTTGTGGAAAATCTGGTGCAAGATGTAAATACGTGAATAAAATTTGCCCTTCACGTAGCATTGCTCGTTCAATTGCTTGTGGCTCTTTAACTTTAACAATCATGTCAGCTTGAGCAAAAACGTCTTCAGCTGTAGGAAGGATAGATGCGCCTACCGCGATGTAGTCATCGTCGGTAAAACCAATGCCAGAGCCTGCTTTTGTTTCGACAAAAACGGTATGGCCATGAGATATTAATTCGCGAACACTTGCTGGGATCATGCCAACGCGGTATTCATGATTTTTTATTTCTTTAGGTACGCCAATGATCATCCTGATTTCCTTTTATGTAATAGTTATTTTGACTGCTTGTAGGGTTTTTGTTTCGAATTTTTAACTAGTATAATTTGTAATTAGCAAAATTTGATGCTAAATATTAAAAAGTTGTAGTATATTTTTTTGCAAGGAAGTAATAAGGTGGAATAAAAAATGGTAGATAATAAGAAACCTTCCAAGGATCTGGATCGTATCGATCGCAATATTTTAAATGAACTCCAGAAAGATGGACGAATTTCAAATGTTGAATTATCTAAAAGAGTAGGCCTGTCGCCAACTCCGTGTTTAGAGCGTGTTCGTCGTTTAGAGCGTCAAGGATACATCAATGGCTATACTGCCTTGTTGAATCCACAATATCTTGATGCATCATTATTGGTATTTGTTGAAATCACGCTTAATCGTGGTGCCCCTGATGTGTTCGAGCAATTTAACACAGCGGTTCAACTGCTAGATGATATTCAAGAGTGTCACTTAGTTTCTGGTGATTTTGATTACCTTTTAAAGACTCGTGTATCAGATATGAGTGCTTATCGTCGTTTACTTGGTGATACACTATTGCGTCTTCCTGGTGTTAATGACACTCGTACTTATGTGGTAATGGAAGAAGTAAAACAAACCAATCATTTAGTGATTAAAACTCGCTAATTGAATCAAGGTAGTAAATTAGAGATTTTTCTTTCTTTAATTTACAAAATCTTGAAGAGCTTAAAGGCGATTAGGTATATTCTATCTAATACGCTTTTAAGTAATGACGAGCGGCGTTCTGCCGCTCGACTTGTTTTTAATTTCTATAGATTTAGTGATCCTTGCTTCTTTTCTCTTAAATGCATTCACCATAGTGAGAGGGATGACTAAATCTAAGCACAGTAACATTGGATAGTATTTTGTTTACAAAGATTAAAGAAAAGATTTCAGAAAGAAAAATGCAGCTGAGTACACTAAAAGTTGAAGCGGTTGCTGAGCCTGATAAAGAGCGATTGAATGGTAATCAGCGTTTGCAAGAAGCGTGTTTTATCGTTGGCTTACTAGCAACGATTTTTATTACTATTTCTTTATTTAGCTTTAATCCTGCAGACCCATCATGGACTCAAACATCATGGACTGGAACCGTAGAAAACGTAGGCGGGTCATTTGGCGCGTGGATAGCAGATACGCTTTTCTTTGCCTTTGGGTCTTTGGCCTATTTACTACCAGTAATCTTACTTGGTTGCACTTGGATAGCTTTTCGTAAAAAAGAGCGTGAGGAAAAAGAAGAGTTAGATCTTATGATGATCGGAACTCGTATTCTAGGCTTACTTATACTCTTTTTAACTAGTTGTGCATTAGCTGATACAAGCTTTGATGATTTATGGTATTTCTCATCAGGCGGTGTGGTTGGCGATGTCTTGACAAGCATAACAATGCCTATTTTGAATTTACTTGGCTCAACACTTATCTTTATGTTCTTGTGGGGAGCTGGCTTGACGCTATTCACAGGGGTCTCTTGGCTAACTATTGTTGATAACCTTGGTGGTTTCGCATTAGAAGGGATCAGAAGTATTGTTAATAAAGTGAGAAAAACCGAAGACGAAACGTACCAAGTCGAACATGAACATCGTCATGAAGAGAAAGAGGATGAAGCTGAATTTTCGAAAGCGGTAGACTCATTTGAGACACCTAAAATTTCTTCTCGTGAGTTATCTATGTTTGTCAATGCTCCGCAGGAGGTGCAAACAAGTCATGTCGACCACTTTGAAAGAGAGACCGCTTATTCTGATGATCCTCTATTCTCTACAGCAAATGAATCTGTTTCTGAACCGATAGTTGAGTCGACAGAAACGACACCAGCCGTAGAAATGGAAAGTGCGGATACTGACAGTATTTATAGTTCTGTAGACGCACCTGTTTATGCTATGGCACCACAAGAGCAGATCGTCCCTGAGAGCTTAGAAGATGGTATTAATTTATCTATGCGCAGTAACGCGACTATTGCAGAGCTGGATAATGAAGCATTAGTCCAAGATCCGTTATTAAGTCAAGTAAACGCTGAGCAGTCATTCCCTACAGCTACTGTTGCCACAGTGAGTTCAGCGGCAATGGTTGCTGATTCTGAAGCGAGTATACTTGAGTCATTGAGTTCTCAATATAATGAACAATACGGAAATGAGTTTGAGAACCCAGTATTTGATAATGATCTTGAGGAAATATCAGACAGAGCGGTATCCGTTGATCCTTCTATTGAGCTTGAAGATAACCTAGATGAGAAAGAGGGAATTGATACTACTAATGAATCGAGTTTCTCTGCACTTGAGCAAGACGTTGAAATTGAAGACTTAAAACAAGAAGAATCATTCAATGCATTAGAAGAAGAAACGCTACCTGCATTTAGCGCCGTAGAAGAGGTGCAACCTGAAACGCTTAATGAATTACACATTAATGCGTTCGATTCTTCTACAGAAGAGATTGAAACTGTTGAAATAGAAGAAAGTGAGCTTCCTCATTTGTCTGCGAGAAGTGCTACGATTGAAGAGGCGGTAGTTGAAGACGCTAGAGACGAAGAGCTAACAGTCGAAGAAGAGCCTACGCATTCAGATGCGGATATTGCTGCGTTCCAAGCATTAGTTGCTAAAGAAAAGGCAACGCAAGCGGCACTACAGAATCCGTTCTTAGTTAACTCAGAGCCTAATTTACCGAAACCAACATCTCCGATGCCAACCTTGGATTTGTTATTTGCTCCAGATACCCGTGCAGAAATGGAATCTCGAGAATCACTAGAGCATACCGCTCGTTTGGTTGAAGCAAAACTGGCTGATTACAAAATTAAAGCACGAGTGGTGGATATCTTCCCTGGTCCTGTGATCACACGATTTGAGCTAGATTTAGCGCCTGGTGTAAAAGTAAGCCGTATTTCTGGTTTAGCAACCGATTTAGCGCGTTCTTTATCGGCAATGGCAGTGCGTGTTGTTGAAGTGATCCCAGGTAAGCCTTATGTTGGCCTAGAGTTGCCTAACTTTAATCGTCAAACGGTATTTTTCTCTGATGTGGTTGGCAGTGATACATTTAAAAATGCAAAATCACCAACAACCGTTGTTATGGGGCTTGATATTGCCGGTGAAGCGGTTATTGCTGATTTAGCTAAAATGCCTCACGTACTGGTTGCTGGTACAACTGGCTCTGGTAAATCGGTTGGTGTAAACGTCATGATTTTGAGTGTGCTTTATAAAGCGACCCCAGAAGATGTACGTTTTATCATGATCGATCCAAAAATGTTGGAACTTTCTATTTATGAAGGAATCCCACATCTATTGACTGAAGTTGTGACTGACATGAAAGATGCAGGTAATGCATTGCGTTGGTGTGTTGGTGAAATGGAACGTCGTTATAAATTAATGTCAGCGTTAGGGGTTCGTAACCTACAAGGCTTTAATGATAAATTGAAAATGGCAGCAGCAGCAGGGCACCCAATTCATGATCCATTATGGAAACCGGGTGACAGCATGGATGAAATGCCACCATTGCTAGAAAAACTGCCATCTATCATTGTGATTGTTGATGAGTTTGCTGACTTGATGATGGTTGTTGGTAAGAAAGTAGAAGAATTGATTGCTCGTTTGGCTCAAAAAGCCCGTGCAGCAGGTATTCACTTAATCTTGGCAACTCAACGCCCATCGGTAGATGTTATTACTGGTTTGATTAAAGCAAACATTCCAACACGTGTTGCGTTTACGGTATCAACTAAAACCGATTCAAGAACTATTCTTGACCAAGGTGGTGCTGAATCTCTACTTGGTATGGGTGATATGCTTTACTTAGCACCGGGTTCTAACCATACCGTTCGTGTTCACGGTGCCTTTGCATCGGATGATGACGTACATGCAGTGGTTAATGATTGGAAAGCGCGTGGTCGTCCAAATTACATTGATGCGATTACTAAGAGCGAACAAGGTGCTGAAGCGTTACTTCCTGGTGAGAAACCAGAAGGCGAAGAAGAGCTAGACCAATTGTTTGATCAAGTGGTTGAGTTTGTAACCACTTCACGTCGTGGCTCTGTTTCTGGGGTGCAACGTCAATTCAGAATTGGTTATAACCGTGCCGCTCGTATCGTTGAACAATTAGAAGCGCATGGCATTGTTAGTACTCCGGGCCATAATGGTAACCGTGAAGTGATAGCGCCACCTCCAGTAGGCAGTGGCGATTAATCGAATTAGTATTATTTTTATTAGATAAGTGAAAATTATTGATGAAAAAGTTTTTAGTTTCTCTGTGTTTATTAAGTTCTAGTGTATTTAGTGCAGCAGTTTTGGCGTCTCCTCAAAGTGAATTGACTGAGCGTTTAAATCAAAATGCTGGCTTTGAAGCGGTATTTACTCAAAAAGTAGTGAGCCCAGAAGGGGATGTTTTAATGCAAGGCGAAGGGGATGTGAAGATCTTACGTCCTAATTTATTTCGCTGGCATACTCAAACGCCTGATGAGAATTTATTAGTCACTGATGGCGAAACATTGTGGTATTACAATCCATTTGTTGAGCAAGTAACCTTAATGGGACTTGAAAAAGCCACAACACAGACCCCATTTGTATTATTAACACGTAATAAGTCTTCTGATTGGGATAACTATTCTGTGACACAAAAGGGTGATGCGTTCACCGTGTCTCCAAAATCTGATTCAGCAGTAAAAAGCGACTTTATTGTCAATATACAGCCATCAGGTAATGTCACTGGATTCTCTGTTGTAGAGCAAGATGGACAACGTAGTGACTTTAGCTTTACGAAATTTGAAGCGAAAAAACCAGCACAAAGTAATTTCACTTTTACTGTGCCAGAAGGCGTTGATATCGATGATCAGCGCTAATGAAAGATAAAGGATAAACGTGAGTAACTTCAGTTTAGATTTTTCAGCAGGGGACGATTTTCGTCCCCTTGCTGCTAGAATGCGCCCTCAAAATATTGAGCAATACATTGGTCAGCAGCATCTATTAGGCGTTGGTAAGCCATTGCGTCGCGCGTTAGAAGCCGGACAGATCCACTCAATGATTTTATGGGGGCCTCCTGGTACCGGTAAAACAACATTAGCGGAAGTAGCAGCTAATTATACTAATGCTGAAGTCGAGCGAGTATCGGCAGTCACATCTGGTGTAAAAGACATTCGAGCTGCAATTGAAAAAGCAAAAGAAAACCAAATCACAGGCAGAAGAACCATTATGTTTGTGGATGAGGTCCATCGCTTTAATAAAAGTCAGCAAGATGCTTTTTTGCCACATATCGAAGATGGCACGATCACCTTTATTGGCGCGACGACTGAAAACCCTTCTTTTGAGCTCAATAACGCATTGTTATCGCGAGCGCGAGTCTACAAATTAAAATCATTAGAAAAACAAGATATTGTTCAGGTAATAGACCAAGCGCTTTTAGATAAAGACCGCGGCTTAAATGATGATAATTTTGTACTTCCTGATGATGTAAAATTACAACTGGCAAATTTGGTGTCGGGTGATGCTCGTATGTCACTCAATTATCTTGAGCTTCTGCATGACATGGCAGAAGAAGATCACGACGGTAAGAAAGTGGTGGACTTACCTTTATTAGCGGAAGTGGCAGGTGAAAAACTGGCGCGTTTCGATAATAAAGGGGACATGTGGTACGACTTAATCTCAGCCGTTCATAAATCCATTCGTGGTTCAAATCCGGATGCAGCACTCTATTGGACTGCGCGAATTATAGCTGCGGGTGGTGATCCACTTTATGTTGCGCGTCGTTTGTTAGCAATAGCTTCTGAAGATATAGGCAATGCTGACCCACGAGCGATGGAAGTTGCGATGAATGCGTGGGATTGCTTTACTCGCATTGGCCCTGCTGAAGGCGAAAGGGCGATTGCTCAAGCGGTGGTTTATTTGGCATGTGCTCCTAAAAGTAATGCCGTTTATACCGCATGGAAACAAGCGCAAATGGACGCCATTAACTCACCAGATTATGATGTGCCAAACCATTTACGCAATGCCCCGACATCATTAATGAAAGACATGGGCTATGGCGCAGATTATCGTTATGCTCATGATGAGCCAAATGCGTATGCATCAGGTGAGAATTATTTTCCACCGGAAATGCAGGATCGTAAGTACTACTTTCCAACAAAACGTGGCTTAGAAACCAAAATTAGCGAAAAGCTAGAATATTTAGCCCAATTAGATCAAAACAGCACCTTAAAACGCTACCAATAAAAGATCATTTTCGGTATCTTATTCGAATCGCAATTTGGAACTGAAAATTGCACAAAATTTTATTACTCAGTGTGTTCTGTATTATTTGAATACACAATGACCATAAGGCATAGGATTACAAATGCTTGATTCAAAATTACTTCGTACAGAGCTGGATGAAACAGCAGAGAAACTGGCACGTCGTGGCTTTAAGCTAGACGTAGAGACACTTCGCAATCTTGAAGAACAACGTAAGTCCCTTCAAGTTAAAACTGAAGAGCTTCAAGCGCAGCGTAATTCCCGTTCGAAGTCCATTGGTCAAGCAAAAGCGAAGGGCGATCACGAAGAAGCAGATCGCATTATGGCTGACGTTGCAAACCTAGGCTCTGAATTAGATGAAGCAAAAGTAGCACTTGCAGATCTTCAACAACAAATCGAAACTATCGCTTTGTCTGTTCCAAACATTCCTGATGATTCAGTACCGTTTGGTAAAGATGAAGAAGAAAACGTAGAAGTATTACGTTGGGGTAACCCTCTAGCGTATGACTTTGAAGTAAAAGATCATGTTGAGCTTGGTGAAATGGCTGATGGCCTTGATTTTGCGAGCGCAGTTAAAATCTCTGGTTCTCGTTTTATCGTAATGAAAGGTCAATTTGCGCGTCTTCACCGTGCGCTTTCACAATTCATGCTTGATCTTCATACAGAAGAACACGGTTACATGGAAATGTACGTACCTTACTTAGTAAACCACGATAGCCTATATGGTACGGGTCAATTACCTAAGTTTGGTGAAGATCTATTCCACACAAGCCCATTAACAGAGCAAGTGAGTGATGTTCCTCTTAAGATGCTATCACTTATCCCAACAGCTGAAGTTCCAGTAACAAATATGGTTCGTGACACAATTACTGAAGAAGCTGATTTACCTCTGAAAATGACGGCTCACACACCATGTTTCCGTTCTGAAGCGGGTTCTTACGGTCGTGATACTCGTGGCCTTATCCGTATGCACCAATTCGACAAAGTTGAATTAGTTCAAATTACGAAACCAGAAGATTCAATGGCAGCGCTTGAAGAGCTAACAGGTCATGCTGAGAAAGTACTTCAACTTCTAGAGCTTCCATACCGTAAAGTAGTACTTTGTACAGGTGATATGGGCTTCGGTTCTCGTAAAACTTATGATTTAGAAGTATGGGTTCCAGCACAAGAAACGTACCGTGAGATCTCTTCTTGTTCAAACATGTGGGATTTCCAAGCTCGTCGTATGCAAGCGCGTTTCCGTCGTCAAGGCGAGAAGAAACCAGAATTAGTTCACACACTGAACGGTTCAGGTCTTGCAGTAGGTCGTACAATGGTTGCTATCCTAGAGAACTTCCAACAAGCTAATGGTAAGATTGCTATCCCTGAAGTACTACGTAAGTACATGAACGGTGTAGAATTCATCGGTTAATCTGTTCTATAAAATAGACTAGATAAACATTAAAAAGCCGCTGTATGTTAAGTCATACAGCGGCTTTTGTTTGTCTGCTATTTACATTATTTAAGCAGTGCTTGATTTAGCCACTGATCAAATTGACCTTTTGGTAATGCACCATTAATCATATCTACACGTTGGCCATTCTTAAAGACCATGATCGTAGGGATAGAGCGGATCTGATATTGTGCGGCAATTTGTTGTTGGGCTTCCGTATTTACTTTTACACAGCGAATTTGGCCATTGCGTTCGGCAGCAACGTCTTCAAATACCGGAGAGAATCCAACGCATGGATTACACCACGGGGCCCAGAAGTCGATAACAACAGGTTTATCACTATTCATTAAAGCAGCAAGATTATCAGTGGTACCTTCTAGCGGCTTTCCATCTAATAGGTGTTCTTTACAGCGACCACACGTAGCCGTGTCATTAATGCGTTCAATAGGAAGGCGGTTGAGTCCATTGCATGATGGGCATCTAGATTGAAATTGAGACATGGTATTCCTTTATTATTTTCTGCAATAAGCAGTTTGTGAGCATAAAGAAATAATGGGGGTGTAAAGTAAGAGATTCAATGAGAGAGGATAATAAAAAAGGAGCAAATGAATGCTCCTTAGTCGTTAAAGACGAACGATAAAATTAATCACGTTTCCATAACATGTGGCAGAATTTGTGTTCAGGATCACGGCTGACTAGCATACGAGCAAATACATCATCCAATACGTCTGATTCTTCATTGACTAAGCCAATGAGAACTTCCGTGTATACTTCGCCATTAACTTCAAAGCCAACGTGTCCAGCCCAATCATCACGAGTATCAACAACTTCAGCAGCGCCGCGATCATCAAATTGTAGAGTAAATAATGCAACATCAGCTGGTTCAAGGTTGTCTTGAGCCATTTCAAGGAAAATATCGTAAGCGACTTCGATTACGTCATCATAGCTAATTAGTTCAGTTGTCATGGTGGTTACCTTTAAAAAATACACAGATAAATTATCATGAATGGCCTTAGTAAGGCTAGAAGTATAAACAAATAGAAAGAGCAAACGTTTGCCTTTCATTGAGGCTAATATCAGTAGTTGCGGCAGAGTTATTGAGCGGCTAAACTTCGCACTTCTTCCATTAGCCAGTTGAATGATTATTTTATGAAATTTCCAGGTCAGCGTAAATCCAAGCATTATTTTCCAGTTCACGCTCGTGATCCATTAGTTAGCCAAGCTCAAGAAACCAAAAAAATGTCGCGTACGCACATTATCGGTATTGATCAAACGTTAGTGGATATTGAAGCTCGAATTGACGATGCTTTTATTGAGAAGTATGGCTTGAGTAAAGGACACTCACTGGTTATCGATAATGATAAAGCGGAAATGCTTTATAATGAGCTTAAAGATAACAACATGATCACCAACGAATTCGCTGGTGGTACGATTGGTAATACACTTCACAACTATTCAGTACTCGCTGATGATAAATCAACTCTGTTAGGTGTGATGAGTGAAGACATTCATATTGGTAGCTATTCATATCGCTACTTATGTAATACGTCTAGCCGAATGGATTTGAACTACCTTCAACCTGTTCCGGGTGCGATTGGACGCTGTTTTGCACTTATTAGTCAAGACGGTGAACGCACGTTTGCGATCAGCGAAGGCGATATGAACCAGCTTCGTTCAGAAAGTATTCCAGAGAAAATCTTTAAAAACGCATCTGCGTTAGTACTGACTGCTTATTTAGTTCGTTGTAAAGATGGTGATCCAATGCCAGAAGCAACAATGAAAGCGATTGAGTACGCTAAAAAATATGATGTACCAGTGGTGTTGACCATGGGTACTAAATTTGTGGTTCAAGATGATCCACAATACTGGCGTGATTTCTTAAACGATCATGTAACCGTTGTTGCTATGAATGAAGAAGAAGGTGAAGCCCTTACAGGCGCATCAGATCCTCTAGAAGCAGCAGATAAAGCACTTGAGTGGGTTGATCTTGTATTATGTACCGCGGGCCCTGTAGGGCTTTATATGGCAGGTTATACAGAGGATGAAGCGAAGCGTGAGACTTCATTACCATTACTTCCAGGTACTATTCCAGAATTTAACCAATTTGAGTTTAGCCGTCCTGCAATTAAAGACAGCTGTGAAAATCCAATGAAGGTGTATTCCCATATCTCACCATACATGGGCGGCCCTGAAAAAATCAAGAATACCAATGGGGCAGGCGATGGTGCGTTGTCGGCTTTATTACATGATATGGCAGCAAACCATTATCACCGTAATAATGTACCTAATTCAAGTAAGCATCAGCACTCATACCTAACATACTCTTCGTTTTCTCAAGTATGTAAGTACTCAAACCGTGTAAGCTTTGAAGTATTAGCGCAACATTCACCACGTTTATCTCGTGGTTTACCAGAGCGTGAAGATTCGTTAGAAGAGTCGTACTGGGAAAGATAATTTCAGCATCTGCTTACTATTAAAATAGATGATATAAAAAACGGAAGCCTTAGTGCTTCCGTTTTTTGTTTATGGCTTTAAGATTAAGCGTTAATTGTTGTACTTAACACAAATGATTCATTAGGTTGAATTACTTTAGCTGTTTCTAGACTTGCAGCATGATAGGTTGATTCAACACACACCATCGTTTGATAACCATCATTGTTCATGTCACCCATAGATTCAGCGCCTTCAGCCCACGGATTCCAGATAACCGCGGCATTGTGCCCTGAATTAGTAACAGACAATGTACGTTGTGTATCAGAGATTAGGACGGTATTTTCTGGCTGAGTGTAAACACGGTCAACCGCCGCATTAATTGATAATGTATCACCGCCCGAACATATTTTCCCTTCCAGTAAGCCATCAATATAGCTTGATCCCATACCGGTAATTGTTGTGGTGTTAATATCAGCAACATTTAGGTACGTGTGTAATGCTCCTGAGCAGTTCCACGCTTTATCATCTGTATTTTTTGCATCAAGAGTAATCGTTAGCTGATCGCCAATTTCTACTGTTAAGCGAGCTTCAAATTCAAATGGCCAAATAGCTTTGGTTTCTTCTGAAGCTTCTAAACCAAGAACCACCATCACCCCATTTTCGTTTTCACGGTGTTCTATTAATGTCCAAGTACTATTGCGAGCAAAGCCGTGGGCAGGGTTGGCGATACGGCCAAACCAAGGCCAGCAAACAGGTACACCACCGCGAATGGCTTTTTCAGGGTTAAAGATAGCTTCTTTACTCATCCAGATAAGGTCATCTTGGCCTTTTGGAGTGAAAGACAGTACATGTCCACCATGTAATGAAATAGCCGCTTCTGCTTTGTCATGAATAATGCGTACGATCTTAACATCATCAAGTTGAGCAATAGTAACGCTATCAGATAACACACTGATGGTTGGAAGGTGAGTAATGTTCATGGATAACTCCTAAAATAATAAATACATATTCTTTTTCAGGTAGGAATAACGGAATAATGATCGAGAAAAGGAATAGGTACTTTTGTTTAAATAACAGGTACAAAAAAGGCGACAATTAAGTCGCCTTTCATTCTTAAAAGATACAAAACCTTTTAAGTTAGCTTTCAAAGAAAGTCTATACTAATGCTTACTTAGAGATGTGAGCGATTAGGTCAAGAACTTTGTTTGAGTAACCGATTTCGTTGTCGTACCAAGATACAACTTTAACGAATTTGTCAGTTAGAGCAACACCAGCTGCAGCATCAAATACTGAAGTTTGTGTTTCGCCGATGAAGTCTTGAGAAACAACAGCTTCGTCTGTGTAACCTAGAACGCCAGCAAGCTCGCCTTCAGATGCTTCTTTCATAGCAGCACAGATAGCTTCGTAAGATGCAGCAGTTTTTAGGTTAACTGTTAGGTCAACTACAGAAACGTTAGCAGTTGGTACACGGAAAGCCATACCAGTTAGAAGGCCGTTTAGTTCAGGAAGAACAACGCCTACAGCTTTAGCAGCACCAGTTGAAGATGGGATGATGTTTTGAGAAGCACCACGGCCACCACGCCAGTCTTTAGCAGAAGGACCATCTACAGTTTTTTGAGTTGCTGTAGTAGCGTGAACTGTAGTCATAAGACCAGATTCGATACCGAACTTGTCGTTAAGAACTTTAGCAACAGGTGCTAGACAGTTAGTAGTACAAGAAGCGTTAGAAACGATGTCTTGACCAGCGTAAGAAGCGTGGTTAACGCCCATTACGAACATTGGAGTAGCGTCTTTAGAAGGACCAGTTAGAACTACTTTTTTCGCGCCAGCAGTGATGTGCTTACGAGCAGTTTCGTCGTCTAGGAAAAGACCAGTAGCTTCAGCTACAACGTCAACATTGATTGCATCCCACTTAAGATCTTCAGGGTTACGCTCAGCAGTTACACGTACAGTTTTGCCGTTTACTACTAGGTTACCGTCTACAACTTCAACTGTACCGTTGAAACGGCCGTGAGTTGAATCGTACTTAAGCATGTAAGCCATGTATTCAACGTCGATAAGATCGTTAATACCAACAACTTCGATGTCGTTGCGCTCTACAGATGCACGGAAAACAAAACGTCCAATACGGCCAAAACCGTTAATACCTACTTTGATAGTCATTATAGTTGCTCCACAACTTAAATTTGAATTTCAGGTTTAAATTAACTGGTAGTAAAATTACAAAATCCTGAGCCAACCTGCAAGTAAAAATGCCATTTATATTGTTTAAAATCAAAAAATAGACCATATTCTGTTAACATAAAGAAAAATTCTTACGTAATTTATAGAAAATCTGGTCATTTAATAACCTTAATGACATGTTATGAAAAATAGTGACATAACTATTAACGCCATTTTACTAGGTTGCTGTAAAATTACTTTAGCAAATTATGTGCTACAAAGGTGAGTAGAAGCAAGGTTTAATTTAAATAAGTCTTAGGGGGTAGAATTTCAAATGGACAAATCAAAACAGTTTTCAGAATTTACAGAAGCAGATTGGCAAGAGAGTTTGACCCAAGAAGAGTTTGATATTTGTAGAAAACAAGGTACTGAAGCACCTTTTTCAGGAAAGCTGTTACATAATAAATCAACAGGGGATTATAACTGTACCTGTTGCCAAACTATTTTATTTGTTTCTGAGAATAAATACGATTCTGGATGTGGTTGGCCAAGTTTTGATGCCCCAGCGAACGAGCAGGCAATTCGATATATTGAGGATAATAGCCATGGAATGCAAAGAACAGAGATCCGCTGTCGTCAATGCGACAGTCATTTAGGCCATGTGTTTAATGATGGCCCTAAGACAACGGGTGAACGTTTTTGTGTTAATTCAGTATCGCTACATTTTAATAAGAAAAACTAGCAGTGGAAATATCGGTTAGCTTTAATGCAGTAAAAAAGGAGCACAGGCTCCTTTTTTACTTCTGAATTACTTTTTTATTTGAACTGGTAGTAAAGAGGGGTGGAAGTTTTGCGCTTCAATACTTTTTGTTATTGTTTCACTGCTTTTTAGTAATGTTTCTTTTTCTTCCGCTGTAAATTGATACAGTAACTCCAATTGTTTTTCTGAAGCCACTTGTAGTTGAAATTCTTTACCTACTAAAGCCCAAATATACGCATGCTTTTTATTACCTTCTTTATGGTTAATACTCGCAAGCGATTTAATGATTATTGAGTGTAATTCATTTTCATAATCTTTCTCTGTTAGTAACTCTAATGAATGATTAAGAATTAGGATGGTTTTATTCCCATCACGTTGCGTATAAAAAGTGGCAAGTGCGTATTGTAACTCGGCAGATTCTAATGCTTTCGTTCCTTCTAATTGTAAAAATTCACGCAGTGCTTTTTTATCTCCAGTTGTCCAGCGATAAAAAAGAACCTTTGGTTCTGTAGAAGTTTGAAGCTCTAAAGATAAAGCATCAATAGCATCATAAGTATGAAGTAGAGCTTCAGAGCGTTTGGTTTTAATCTCTTTAGCGGTAATCGGTTCAATTTGTGCTGCGGAGGTTAAGCATTGCTGATATTCATACGTTGCTTTAATTGTGTTTAATTTATCAAGATCACTTTGACTCTTTAATACTTCAAAACGACTCAATATAAGAGCTTCTCTTTGGTTCAAGCATTGGCCATCACGCATATTTAATTGTTGGCACTGTAAGTTTGCATGCTCTTCACATAATTGTTCTGTTGTCGGTTTTGAATCAAAACAGCCTGATACTAAAAGAGTAGCAAGCGCCACTAAGGTAAATCGTTGAGTCGTTAAAAGCATGATGATCCTATAGAAAGAAAAAGAGGAAACGTGATCTATTACACCAATTTATCGGCAGTATGTTGACTAACATTAATCAAAAGATATGGTTTCTGAGTTGCTAATATAGGGAATAAACAATGGATATTAATAAATTACTAGAATCGATGACACCAGAAGTATTTCAAAATTTGCAATATGCTGTCGAAACAGGAAAGTGGCATAATGGTACGCCGTTATCTCAAGAGCAAAGAAGTACCTGTATGCAAGCAATGATGTTGTACCAATCAATGCATAATAAAGAAGCTCAACATATGACGGTTGCGGAAGGTGGTGAAATTAGTTTTAAATCAAAAGCAGAACTTAAAAAGCAATTTTCAAAAGGGCAAGAAGATATCGTCCGAGTTAACGTATCATCAGAATAAGTGACAATACTTCCCGTCGTCTCCTTTTTGAGAGTAATATCTTAGTGGTGAGAATATTAATGCCACATTGGTCCCAAAAAAAATCTATAAAATTGTCGATAAGCAGCAACTCAAGTACATTATCGACAATTTCGTAAATTAGATAAGTGGTATGATGAAAAAAACAAAGGGACAAGTTTTAACTAAGTTTGCAGCATTTGCTGCTGTATTCATACTACTTGCCGTTATTGCGGCACCTAAGTTTCTTAATAGTGGTTCTGTAAACAATACATCACAAGGTTCTCTAACCTTATATTCAGAATAAAACTATCGCAATGCTTACAGAGTCTTGAACGCTGTAAGCTTTTCCTCTATTTTACGCTCGTCACTCTATCATGAGGTGCAGGTAATTCACTTCCACAGTGTTTACAATGCATTGCATCAGATTCATGCCCTCCTTTTACACAATTTGGACAACGTACTAGATCTCTGTGCGCGTTCATTTCTTGGTTCAATTCTGCAGTAATAATCCCAGTTGGTACGGCAAGAATCGAATAACCTAATAACATTGTCAATGAAGCTACAGCTTTACCCAGTGCTGTATGCGGAACCAAATCACCATAGCCCACTGTCGTAATGGTTACAATTGCCCAATAGATGCTTTGGGGAATGCTAGTAAACCCATTTTCAGGCCCTTCAATAACGAACATTAGCGATCCAAATACAGAAACTAAAATAGCCACAGTACTAAAAAAGATGAAGATTTTTCTTTTTGCCATCAACAGTGAGCGTAAAAGAATGTTGGAATCTTGTAAGTAGCGAACTAACTTCAAAATTCTAAATATTCTCATTACACGTAAGAGACGAATGATAGCGATGTAGCTTGCGCTTGGAAAAAACAATGCTAGATAAGTTGGTAGTATTGCGAGAAGGTCAATAACACCATAAAAACTTTTCGCATAAGAGCTAGGTTTTGGTGAGCAATACAATCGTAAAATGTATTCGATAGTGAATATAGCAGTAAAAATATACTCTAATCGCCATAACCACTCACCATATATGGCATTGACTGAACTTATCGAATCTAAGATTAATGTTGCTTGAGAGGTAAGGATTAGTACGATCAATGCGATGTCAAATCGCTTCCCACCTTTAGTATGTGTGCCAAATATCGTTGCATATAAATAATGTTTAAGGCGTTTTGTATTCATGATTAATTTTTGTACTTAATGATGGGCTCTCTTTTATTAAGAATAATAAAAAAACAGTCTACTCTCTAGTACAAGTTTAAATCGTATTTATTTTATAGAAGGTAAAAGAGTCGTAATATTTACAATTAAGTGATCTAGAGCAACTTATTTAATGCATAAACGATGTGAATCTGAGCGGAGATATACTACTCTTTAGTGGCACGAAGATTTCGCCATAATTTGTCATTTTTGGCCTTGATTATGTAACTTTATTACAACTTACATTTTTCGTAATGAGAGTTTTGTCATTAGCTATCATTTTGAAGTTGGTCATAAATGGAGTTAACTATGTGATCTAAATCGTATTTATACTGTGCTATCCGTTAGGAGTAAGACGAAAGTGGTAAATAAATTCTCATAACTGATCTGAATCAATACTTTTCAAATTGTGAAAGAATATAATCAGTTTTGAAAGCAATTTACTAAGAAGTTAAAGCAGGATTACCCGAAAATTGGTTGAGCTTAACTGCAAAAAAGGATGAAAAAGCAGAATCCTTACTAAATAGTTTTTAATGAATTTTATAGTTTTTATTTTTAGGAGAAACAATATGCCTGTAACTAATTTAGCTGAACTTGATGCTCTAGTAGCACGCGTTAAAGCGGCGCAAAAAGAATTTGCGAACTTTCCACAAGAGAAAGTTGATGAAATCTTCCGTGCAGCGTCTCTAGCAGCTTCAACAGCTCGTATTGAACTAGCAAAAATGGCAGCAACTGAATCTGGCATGGGTATCATGGAAGATAAAGTTATCAAAAACCACTTTGCTTCTGAGTTTATTTATAATAAATACAAAGACGAGCTAACGTGTGGCATCATCGACCGTAACGATGAAGGCGGCACAATCACTATTGCTGAACCTCTAGGTATTGTTTGTGCAATCGTTCCAACGACAAACCCTACTTCAACAGCAATCTTTAAAGCGTTAATCTGTCTTAAAACTCGTAACGGTTGTATCTTCTCTCCACACCCACGCGCTAAAAATGCAACTAACTACGCTGCTAAAGTAGTATTAGATGCAGCAATTAAAGCGGGTGCACCAAAAGACATCATTGGTTGGATTGACCAACCATCTGTTGAATTGTCAAATACATTAATGAAACATGACGACATCAACATGATCCTTGCTACTGGCGGTCCAGGCATGGTTAAAGCGGCTTACTCTTCAGGTAAACCTGCAATCGGTGTTGGCGCGGGTAATACACCTGTAGTTATCGACGAAACTGCTGATATCAAACGTGCTGTTTCTTCTATCCTAATGTCTAAAACATTCGATAACGGTGTTATTTGTGCTTCTGAGCAAGCGGCAATCGTTGTTGAATCTATTTACGATGAAGTTAAAGCTCGTTTCGCTAAATACGGCGCGGTTGTTCTAAACAAAGAAGACGCAAATAAAGTACGTAAAGTACTGCTTATTGATGGCGCACTTAACGCTAACATCGTTGGCCAACCAGCATACAAAATCGCTGAGTTAGCAAATGTTAAAGTACCTACATCTACTAAAATTCTTATCGGTGAAGGCTTAGAAGCTTCATGGGATGACGAATTTGCTCATGAGAAACTATCTCCAACATTAGGTCTATTCAAAGCGAAAGACTTTGAAGATGCAGTGCGTCAAGCGGGCATCGTATTAGACATAGGCGGTGTTGGTCATACTTCAGTACTTTACACTGACCAAGATAACAACGAAGAGCGTATCGCGTACTTCGGTGACAAAATGAAAACTGCTCGTATTCTTGTGAATACACCAGCATCTCAAGGTGGTATCGGTGACCTTTACAACTTTGAATTAGCACCTTCACTAACGTTAGGTTGTGGTTCTTGGGGTGGTAACGCTATCTCTGAAAACGTAGGTCCTAAGCACCTTATCAACAAGAAAATTGTAGCTAAGCGAGCAGAAAATATGTTGTGGCATAAACTACCAAAATCTATCTACTTCCGTCGCGGTTGTTTACCAATTGCAATGACTGACCTTGAAGGTAAAAAACGTGCATTAATCGTTACTGACCGTTTCTTATTCAACAACGGTTACATCGATGACCTACGCTCAATCTTAAAAGAGAAAGGCATGGAAGTTGAAGTGTTCCATGAAGTAGAAGCAGATCCAACATTAGCAGTAGTTAAAGCCGGTGCTGAAGCATGTGCAAGCTACCAACCTGATGTTATCTTAGCGGTTGGTGGTGGTTCACCAATGGATGCTGCGAAAATCATGTGGGTAATGTACGAGCACCCAGAAACTGATTTCGAAGACCTATCTATGCGATTTATGGATATCCGTAAACGTATTTACAAGTTCCCTAAAATGGGTCAAAAAGCTGAACTAGTATGTATCACAACGACTTCTGGTACAGGTTCTGAAGTTACACCATTTGCTGTTGTAACTGATGAAAAAACGGGTCAAAAATACCCATTAGCAGATTACGAACTAACGCCAAACATGGCTGTTGTTGATGCTAACCTTGTAATGGATATGCCTAAGTCTTTATGTGCATTCGGTGGTTACGATGCAGTAACTCACGCATTAGAAGCTTACGTTTCTGTTCTTGCAAACGAATACTCAGACGGTCACGCTCTGCAATCACTTAAGATGCTTAAAGAGTACTTACCAAGCTCTTACGCTAACGGTAAGAAAGATCCAATCGCTCGTGAGAAAGTACACAATGCAGCAACAATCGCTGGTATGTCTTTTGCGCAGTCTTTCCTAGGTGTGTGTCACTCAATGGCGCATAAATTAGGTGCAGAATTCCACATTCCACACGGTCTTGCTAACGCGTTATTAATTGCTAACACAGTACGTTTTAATGCGACTAACAACCCAACTAAACAAGCTGCTTTCTCTCAGTACGACCGTCCTAAAGCACGTGCTCGTTACGCTGAAATTGCAGAGCATTTAGGTTACCGTGAAGGTAATACTGAAACGAAAGTTAATGCATTACTTGGTTGGTTAGAAGAGCTTAAAATTGCACTGGATATCCCAATGTCAATTCAAGCGGCTGGCGTTAACGAAGCTGAATTCATGGCAAAAGTGGATTCAATTGCTGAAGATGCGTTTGATGACCAATGTACAGGTGCTAACCCACGTTACCCATTGATCAAAGAGCTTAAAGAAGTATTAATCGCTTCTTACTACGGTACGGCTTACGCTGACGTAATCGACGCACCAGAAGTGAAAGCAGAAGCAAAAGCGAAAAAAGCAAAGAAATAATTCGAAGCTAACAGGCTAAAGTATTTTCACTAGTATTTTGAAAATATGAGAACAATAAAAACCACCTTACTTAAGGTGGTTTTTTTATGCCTAGGATATTTTACTTACTGTGATTGGTATAAGCCAAATGAAAGGAATTAGATATCAATAGGTTGTGTTTGATTAGTATTACGCAGTGGCCTCAATAATACGGCCATTGAAATAGTCATTCTCTAATATGTATTCAGTGTTTTTTATCAACTCTTGATTGATTAAATTTACGTTAGAGTCTGATAGTAAGCTAGAAAGACAAGGAGTGACTCCACCAACTCTAATATTAAAAGGATTTAATTCTTTAGCCCAACTCTTTGTTAGACCTGAGAGCAATGAAGCTGAATGACCGAGTTGCTGAACTTGTGGTGAAAATTTCTGATACCCTAAATTAATGATCACGCCTTCTTTATTATGGTCTCTCATATGGTTCGCGGCATATTGGCCATAAGAAAATAAGCTTTCAGTTAATTCAATTAGCTGAGAAGGAGCATCATGTTGTTGATGTGAAAACAAGCTTGGTAGGGCAATATCAGTATAGTTGTTGATCAATACATCGATTCCATTGGTAAATGTTTCATCAATGGAATGGAATAAATCATGAATACTTTGCGTTGATTGGTCTTTTAATTCGTAACTAATAACATTTGGGTTTAATTGATCACAGAGTCTATGTGTTTCGTGTAACTGATAGTGATCTGAATCGGCAATAATAAGGGACGCACCAAGTGAGGAAAAATGACATGCAATAGCTCGGCCCATAAAATTACCAGCAGATGTGATCAGAATAGTAGAATGTTCAATTTGCATAGCATTCCTCCCTCAAAGCATTTCACATTGTTGTTAAATAAAAGTGCTTTAATAATGGGATAGAAATATTACATCTGCTGTGAGCTTGGCTAGAAATGGTGATTAAATTGTATTCAATTATCTAATTTATGCACTAACTCACATAAATCATGTGAATAATGCCTTGCTGGAGATAATAAATAATGATGTCTGAACAAGAACAGAGAGTGGCAGATTAAACGTATAAATTCATTTCTGAATGACGCTTAGCAGTTACCAACTCATTATAAAGATCTTGAGGGATAGCATTGAAGATTTCATTACCTGATTCTAGTTGGCGACGTTGATGACCAGATAGGTTGTGATACACGTCTTCTGGTAGGTCGTGGGTATCTTGTGGCATATAAGCCATAGCATCAGGGGCTAGTCCATGTAATAGTTTTGCACTTGCTAAACCACCATTATGAAATTGGTTTGCTTGTGAAGCGGCGCGAGAGTAGCTTTCTTCATTACTACGTAAAATCTGAGCGTCAGCTAATTGAAAGCGTTGACGAAGCAGATCTTCTGTAACTTTTTTCTCATCTATTTTTTCAACAGGTGTATTTTCACGTAAGTCATTAGACAGTAAAGACATCATTAAGGCGAAATCTGCACGGCGACCTGCTTCCATAGCATGGTTTAGGTTTGAACCGTATTGAATTTCACTGATTAACTCTGCTTTATCTAAAGTATGTACTTTCATGAATCAATTCCTCTTGATGATAAATACTTATCGGAAAAGAATTCAAAAACTTTAGTCTTTTTAGGAAAAAAATTGCCGTTTTTTTAATTAATAGCGTTAAGTGGCAAAGAGTTACCGTTAATAATGAAGGATAAAAAAAAGGTCAGTATAAATACCGACCTTTTTGGTTGAAAGTTAGCCGAAATGATACGGCAACTTCAAATGAATTATTTTGCTAGGTTTTCTTCTACGAAAGACCAGTTTACTAGAGCCCAGAACGCACCCATGTAATCAGGACGAACGTTACGGAAATCGATGTAGTAAGCGTGTTCCCATAGATCAACAGTTAGAAGCGGTGTAACGCCTTCTTCTGTTAGTGGAGTACCTGCATTTGATGTATTAACGATAGCTAGAGAGCCGTCAGCGTTCTTAACAAGCCAAGTCCAAGAAGAACCAAAGTTGTTGATCGCAGAATCTGTGAATTGTGCTTTGAATTCTTCAAAAGAACCAAATGCAGCATTGATAGCAGCAGCTACAGCGCCTGTTGGTTGACCACCAGCGTTTGGAGCTAGGCAGTTCCAGTAGAACGTGTGGTTCCAGATTTGTGCTGCGTTATTGAAAACACCACCAGTAGAAGTCTTAACGATCTCTTCTAGTGTTTTGCCTTCAAATTCAGTACCTGGGATAAGGCCATTAAGCTTAACAACATAAGTGTTGTGGTGCTTACCGTGGTGGTAATCTAAAGTCTCAGCAGAGATATGTGGTTCTAATGCGTCTTTTGCGAACGGTAGAGCTGGTAATTCAAATGACATTGCTCATGTCTCCATGTTGTAAGAGGTCTACGCCTCACTAATATTCCAAAAAATATACACTCAACTGAGTGTAGAATTTATTCTGACTTCGCTCTGATTCTAGCAAGTTTTGATTTTATTAAAAGAAAAAGTGGATAATTTTCAATAAATAATACCACCACAAATATTAGGTATTTTTTTCTGAGTGCATAAGAAGTAGAATGAATACAACTTAGTGTCGACCCATTAGAGGATACAATGGAAACTATCGATAAGATCAAACAACAAATTGCTGAAAATCACATCATTCTATACATGAAAGGCTCACCTAAGCTTCCAAGCTGTGGTTTTTCATCTCAAGCTTCTCAAGCACTAATGAACTGCGGCGAGAAATTTGCTTATGTAGATATTTTACAAAATCCAGACATTCGTGCTGAGTTGCCAGCATATGCACAATGGCCTACTTTCCCACAGTTATGGATTGAAGGTGAATTAATTGGCGGTTGTGACATCATTTTGGAAATGTTCCAAAAAGGTGAACTTCAGCCATTAGTTAAAGAAGCTGCAGAGCGTAATGCTCCTGCTGCGGAATAATACTAGAATATAGATCATCTAATTCGTTAGATTGATATAAAAAAACCACGTATTGCTACGTGGTTTTTTTTATATTTTTGCCTTTTCAAAAGCAAGAGCTTGTAACTTAGCTAAGGGGGATTTCCCTTCCTTCAGTTTACGTAGCCACTTTTCTTCAATGATTTCTTTTTCGTCATCTAAACGCATTTCGCAATAAACTAAGTAAACAATATAAGCGGTTTCGTAATCGGTAATATCTGAAAGTTGAATATCAGAGATTAAGCGGTTTGCTTCACCGTATCGGTTCATTTTTAATTGCCATAAAGCGGATAATGCTCGTTGCGCAGCAATGCAAGGTATGCCACGTAAGCGCCCTTTTAATTTTGCACTGACTCGTTGCCATGAACTTTCAGGTGACCAGTCTTGTAACGTTTCTTCTGATGCAAGAAAAAGATCACCCCATGCGGCCATTGCTCTTTTTCCTGCAGAGTCAAATGCAGAATTTGGCAATAAATAAGCGTATTTAGTGAGTAAGTCGAATGCATCGTATCGTTCTCCTTTTGCAAGAAGAGACCAAATGAGGTGACTGAATCTTAAATACGAGTAGGGTGCAAGTTCAAATCCTTTTTTCCAGTAACGAGCAGCAATAGATAAGTTATCTCGGTTAAACGCTATTTGAGCTTTTAAATCAAGCAAACGTAAGCTACTGGTTTCATTTTTTGGTAATAATGAATCGACTAACTGGTTAGCGTTATCAAAATCATTTTGTGCGATATAGATTTCTGCTTGTTGGATTTCAGCTTCAATCGACTCTTTAATTATTGATAGTAAAGCTTTATTCACGCTCAACGCTTCTGACAGTCGGTTCACTTTGATGAGGCGAGATGTCAGTTTAAGCATTGAGTCTTTAAGAATGATTTTATTTGGTGCTTTGAATATAAGAGGTTTAACACCAGCGAGCCCATCTTTTGTATAAGCGGCAATCATCCCCATCGCGAATTGACGTTTTACTAAATCATGGTTAATAACCTTGATAATTTCTTCTGGGCGAATTGGCTTTTGGATATACTTTTCAGGGACATAATCGGTATATGCTAATTCAATTTGTGGATCTTCATTACCAGTTACGACATAGACCAGAGTATTGTCGGTAATCAATCGTAGTAGACGTAATTGCTCTAACATTTGAAGACCAGTACTGCCATGGCCAAGGTTATGATCAACAAAAAGGACATCGAATTTTTTTTGTTTACAGTTACCTACAGCTGCACCTGCTGTTGGGCAGCAAGCAATGTTATTCGTCGGGACACCAATACGACTGAGTAATGCACGGATTGCATTTTGGATAACAGTACTGTCGTCAATGATGAGAAAAGAAGAGAGCTTAATTAGTTTCATAGAAAATAGACAGGTCGTAACTAGACAGTGCAAGAGTATAGCAACAGTCTTACTTAAATATAGAAAAAAGAACGAATAGCTGAGTAAAAATATTTGATATTAATGCAAAAAACGACAGGGTTAACTGTCGTTTTATATCGATTAACATTAATTCTGCAACAATAATATAACTACTAGGCAGTATTAATCAATTAAAGCACCATTGCTGCAATCCAACCAAATACGATTAATGGCAGGTTGTAGTGTAAGAATGTAGGTACTACGGTTTCCCATACGTGCTCATGTTGGCCATCTGCATTTAGCCCTGACGTTGGACCTAATGTAGAATCTGATGCAGGGGAGCCAGCATCACCTAGAGCAGCAGCAGTACCAACCAATGCAATGGTTGCCATTGGCGAAAAACCAAATGCTACGGCAAGAGGTACATAGATGGTTGCAATGATCGGAATAGTTGAGAACGATGAACCAATCCCCATGGTTACTAATAAGCCAACAATCAGCATTAATAATGCCGCTAATGGTTTATTGTCACCGATTGAAGTTGATAATGATTCTACTAGGATTTCAACGCCACCTGTTGCTTTCATTACCGCAGCAAAACCTGCAGCTGAGATCATAATGAAGCCAATCATAGCCATCATGTGAACACCGCGAGTAAAGACATCTTGAGTTTCTTTCCAAGCGATAACACCGCCAAACGTAAACACCATAAATCCGGCAAGTGCCCCAACAATCATTGAACCAGTTGCTAATTGAACGGATAACGCAGCAATAATAGCGACAATTGATATTTGGATATGTCGCTTATTAAACGTAGGTGCCGCATTGGTTGCCTTCATTGTTGTATTATCAACATCAGCATAAGTTCGAGGCTTACGGTAAGAGATAAATACAGCAATTAGAAGCCCAGTTACCATACCTAAAGCAGGCAGAGCCATTGCTAAAGGAACTTGGCTAGCAACAACATCGAGATTATTGTCATGCAGGTTTTTTAATAAAATATTGTTTAAAAAGATGCCACCAAAACCAACAGGCAGGATCATGTATGGTGTAACTAAACCAAAGGTTAGTACACAAGCAATTAAACGTCGATCAAGCTTTAGTTTATTAAATACTTGGATCAGTGGCGGGATTAAGATTGGGATAAACGCAATATGCACAGGCACAACGTTTTGCGATGAAATCGTAATTAATAATATTAAGCAAAGTAAAAGGTATTTCACGCCAGTAGCAGCATGAAGATTATCTTTTGCGTTAATACGTTTTATAACACTGTGAGCTAATAAATCAGTCACGCCAGATTTTGAAATAGCAACAGCAAACGCACCAAGCATAGCGTAGCTTAATGCAATTGTTGCACCGCCACCTAAACCACCTTCAAATGCTGAAATAGTCTCAGATAATGATAAACCACCCACTAATCCACCGATTAATGCACTGAACGTTAAGGCAACGACAACGTTAACTCTAAGCAAAGCGAGAATAAGCATTACTGAAACAGAAAGAATGATTGGATTCATTTTGTTTAGTTTCCCTGTAAATGTTGTGTAGTTATACCAATAGATAAATAAGCATAAAATGTATGTCTACTTTCTGATTGGTACTAGCAGATAGCCAATTAATTATTATTAGTATTTTCTTCTTCGGTTTCAGGCAATAGTGGCCATCCACCAAGATCTTTCCATTTATTTACGATATGACAGAATAATTCAGCGGTCTTTTCTGTATCGTAAAGTGCTGAATGGGCTTCTTTTCCATCAAAATCAATATTTGCAGCTTTACATGCTTTAGCTAATACGGTTTGCCCTAGTGCTAATCCGCTGATCGCCGCTGTATCAAATGTGCAGAAAGGATGAAAAGGAATACGTTTTAATTTTGCTCGTTCAGAAGCTTCCATCACAAAGCTGTGATCAAAATTAGCATTATGAGCGACCATAATTGCTCGGCGACAATCATGCTGTTTTTGCTCTTTTCGGATTTGTTTGTAGATTTCTTTTAAAGCGATATCTTCTGTAACCGCGCCACGTAATGGACTGAATGGGTCTCGGATACCATTAAATTCTAGTGCTTCTTTCTCAAGATTAGCGCCTTCAAATGGTGAAACATGATAATGAATTGTACTGGCTGGTTTTAAGTAACCTTCTTCATCCATTGCAAGGGTGACAGCACAAATCTCAAGTAAAGCATCAGTTTTTGAATTGAAGCCAGCGGTCTCAACATCAATAACGACAGGGAAATAACCACGAAATCGGTTTTTTAATAAATTATGTTGCTCTACTTCAGTCATCATTCGGTACGTAAGAAAATGTTGCCGCTATTATTGCAGATTATCGTTAGCATAAAAACTGTAAATAAGGTGTGATGAGGATATATTTATTGAAGATAAGTGATGATAAATAAAATACAGAGCAAAAATGAGTATTATTGGTCTAAATTTTGCTTTAATTAAGCTTATCGTCAACGGCATGACTCCAATAGATTTAGGTATTATGAAAAAAACACTTTTTACTTTAGCCCTGCTAGTAAGCTCATTGACTGCAACATCTGCATTAGCCAATAAGAACTATGTTGCTAAGCCTGAGCAATCAAAATGGGTAATGCTAGAGAATTCGCCATTAGAATGCCGTTTATCTCACAATATTCCAAATTACGGAAATGCAGAATTTTCATCGTACGCTAATAAAAAGATGAATCTGGATTTTGAACTAAAAATGAACCGTCCAATGGGAGAGACTCGCTCAGTTAATTTGGTCTCTATGCCACCGCGTTGGACTCCTGGCGAAAGCGCCGATTCAATGACAAATTTGAAATTTTTCAAACAATTTGATGGTTATGTTGGCGGTACGACTGCATGGTCAATGTTGGCTGAATTAGAGAATGGACGTTTTCCTACCTTTACTTATGCCGATTGGCAGAGTCCTAAGCAGTTGATTGAGGTTGCACTTTCTCCAGTTGTATTTCAAAACACATACAACGTTTTTAGCATGTGTATTGCTAATTTATTGCCTTATAGTTTTGAAGATATTTCATTTACTATTCTACACTTTGATAAAAACAGTGATGAATTAAATAAAGCATCAAAAAAACGTTTATCTCAAATAGCAGATTTTATTAAATATACTAAAGATGTCGATTTAGTATTAGTGGCGACTTACACTGATTCTAGTGGTGGAAAAAATGTTAACCAACAAGTGTCTGAGCGACGCGCATTAAAGCTACAAAACTATTTTGAATCGATTGGTTTACCTACTGATCGCATTCGTGTTCAATCTTATGGTGAGCGTCGTCCTATTGCTGACAATGCAACACCAATCGGTAAGAATAAAAACCGTCGAGTTGTTATTTCTTTAGGTCGAACAATAATTTAATCGGTGTAATTTTATCGAGTAACTCATTTAAGGTGTCTATTACAATAGGCACCTTTTTTATTGCAGTTTAAAACTCGCAATTAACTCACATTGAACTGTGGTATCAATGTGTTGAATATGTTTTGCAATTTCTGGATTAGGGTGACGTTTCATAAATTCTAAAAGGGCACTTTTACAGCAACCTAAGTTAGAAACGAAAGATTCACAATCATTTTTGGGGCATTGTGGTACAAGAGTGAGAATTTTTTCTGCAGCAATTTCTAAATACTTTAGCTCAAAATTATTGTCATTTTGGCTTCGCCAGAATTGAGCTAAATTATGACAAGAGATAACCGTGATGGTTACTTGATCAACGAGACTCACTTCATTGCGCTTTGTGAGCTCCTCTGAAATGGCAAAGGCCTGTTGATAATGAAGAATGGTACGCCAGAAGTCTTTATTCTTAAAAGACTGTTCAGCTAATATAGTGTGTTTTTCCCATAGTTCTATCATGATATTCCCTCAATTGGCGTTCTTTCAATTATTATGCAAACACTCTAATTGAGAATTGTTATCATTAAAAGTGTGAGGTATAAAAAAACCTGCTTAGATCGCAGGTTTTATTCAATAGAGTATTTAGTATCTTAATTAAAGTAAGGAGTTATCCTTCTAAACCAGCTGAAGCACTTTTATTCTGGATAAGTTCAATCATGTAGCCATCAGGGTCTTTAACAAACGCAATGTGTGTTGAACCACCTTTTACAGGGCCAGCCTCACGAGTGACGTTACCACCAGCCGCTTTGATTGCATCACAGGTTTGGTATACATCATCAACACCAATGGCAATATGACCAAAAGCCGTACCCATATCGTATTCTTCAGTGCCCCAGTTATACGTTAATTCGATCACTGCACCTTGAGATTCATCACCGTAGCCAAGAAAAGCTAACGTATATTTGTACTCTTCATTCGTGTTTTGACGAAGAAGATCCATACCCATTACTTTGGTGTAAAACTCGATTGATTTATCTAAATTACCCACACGGATCATCGTGTGTAAAATGCGTCCATTAGCCATTGTTTTGCTCCAGTTTTTTGCTTTTATTCCAACCTAAATAATTGATAGGTAGGTAGTATTTAAATATCTGTTTTTTCTTTGAACTCACAGAGATCTTCTATCATGCAACTGCCACAGCGAGGTTTACGTGCAATACAGGTATAACGACCGTGCAGAATAAGCCAGTGGTGTACATCAAGTTTGAACTCTTTAGGTACCACTTTGAGTAATTTCTTTTCTACGTCGTTAACGGTTTTTCCCATTGCTAGCTTTGTACGGTTAGAGACACGATAAATATGGGTATCTACCGCAATGGTTGGCCAACCAAAGGCTGTATTTAGAACGACATTTGCCGTTTTGTGCCCAACACCAGGTAGAGCTTCTAGCGCGTCTTGATCTTCTGGGATCTCACTGTCATGAAGATCAATCAACATCTGGCAAGTCTTGATAACATTAACGGCTTTGGTATTAAATAAACCAATGGTTTTAATGTAAGTTTTTAATCCGTCAACGCCTAAGTCTAAGATTGCTTGAGGCGTATTTGCAACAGGGTATAATTTACGCGTCGCTTTGTTTACGCTGACATCGGTAGCTTGTGCTGATAGCAAAACAGCGATCAATAATTCAAACGGCGTAGACCATTCAAGCTCAGTTTGAGGATGTGGGTTATCGGCTTGTAAGCGTTCTAATATTTCTCGGCGTTTTACATTATTCATACCGCTCAATGTCCTTATTTATGATACTCGTGCGCGTTCAATTTTTTCTTTTTCTTGTTTTGGTTGACGATCCGCTAATTTTTTATCGATAACATTCTTTATCGCAATAAGAAAACCGACACCTAAGAAAGCGCCTGGTGGAAGCATGGCTAATAGGAAATGGCTATCGACATGAAATAGTTCAATACGTAATACTGTCGCCCAATCACCCAATAATAGATCCGCACCATCAAATAGCGTGCCGTTACCAAGTACTTCACGCATTGCACCTAATAGGATAAGCACTGCTGTCATACCTAACCCCATCCATAACCCATCAAGAGCTGCAGGTACAGGATCATTTTTAGAGGCGAAAGCTTCTGCACGACCGATGATAATACAGTTAGTTACGATAAGAGGAATAAAGATGCCTAGTGATAGATATAGACCATAAGCATATGCATTCATTAATAATTGAACACAGGTTACTAGTGAGGCAATAATCATCACAAAAACAGGGATACGGACTTCTTGTGGGATCCATTGGCGAACTAATGAAACAATTAAGTTAGATCCAATAAGAACTAAGGTGGTAGCAATACCTAATCCTAGCGCATTGGTTACCGTTGCCGAAACCGCAAGTAAAGGACAAAGTCCCAGCAGCTGAACTAGGGCAGGGTTGTTATCCCATAAACCATTTTTGATTAGTTCTTTGTTAATTGCCATTAGTTAGCCTCACAATTTAGAGGAAGAGTCTGCAACTCATCTTGATGTGTTTTATAGAACCATACCGCTTTTTTAACTGCTTTTACAACTGCGCGAGGTGTGATGGTTGCCCCTGTAAATTGATCAAATTGGCCCCCATCTTTTTGAACAGCCCAGCTTTTATCTTGAAAATTATCAACAGTTTTTCCTAAAAACGCATCAACCCATCGAGTGATACGAATATCTATTTTATCGCCTAAGCCCGGTGTTTCTTGATGGGACAGTACACGAACCCCTGTTACCATCGCATCAGAGTCGACACCAACAATAATCTTAATTGCACCGCTATAACCATCTGGTGCAATAGCTTCTATAGCTGCACCTGAGTGCTTACCATTTAGTGACGCTAAATAAATAGGCATTGGTTGTTCAGTACCTAAAGCTTCTGGATTTTTAACTAAAATACAGGCTCTATAAAGCTCGTTGTCATGTTGTGCCTTTGGTACTACTTGATTAAGTGTAGACAGCAGTTGTTGTTGCTGTTGATAGGCAATTTGATCTTTTGTTAGTGCAAAAGTAATGGTTACTAATGCTGTAGAAGCAATTGCAAAAAGCGCCAGAACAAGGCTGCTTTTTTTCATAGTATTAAGCATTGTCTTATCCTTTTTTATGGCCGTATGTTCTTGGTTTGGTGTAGTAATCAATCAAAGGAACACACATGTTGGTTAAGAGGACAGCGAAAGCCACGCCATCAGGGAAACCGCCCCAAGTACGGATGATATAAACTAATGCCCCAATAAGTGCACCATAATATAAGCGGCCTTTTGGTGTTGTTGCTGCCGATACGGGATCGGTTGCAATAAAGAAAGCCCCAAATATAGTGGCACCAGAAAACAGGTTAAACAGTGGCGATGTTGCTGTATCTGGTGAAAATAGAGCAAATAAACTACTGATCACAAAGAGGCTAGCTAAAAAGCTGACAGGAATGTGCCAATGAATGACCCGTTGTTGTAGAAGGAAAAGGCCACCCAATAAGAAGCCTATATTAACCCACAACCACCCTAATCCAGCAAAACCATTGAAGATAGGTGAAGATAAAACTTCAGAAGTCGTCAGTCCTGATTTTAATCCCGTTTTTAAAGTATCTAATGGGGTAGCCATTGTCATACCATCGACATTCATTGTTAATTGATGGACAGAAAAACCATCTTGACTTAACCCACTCAGGATCAGCCATACTGAATCTGAAAAGCTAATCGTCTCTGTGAGCAATTCTTTGACGGGTAGCCAAGTTGTCATTTGTACAGGGAAAGAGATCAACAAAACAACATAGGCAGCCATTGCTGGATTAAATAGGTTTTGTCCTAACCCACCATATAGGTGCTTAGCAATAACAATAGCAAAAACAACACCAATAACAGTTACCCACCAAGGTGCCAGTGGTGGAATGGCAAGTGCCAGTAATAGACCTGTTAGTAGTGCACTATTATCACTAAGGTACGGTTTTAGTGGGCGCTTTCGACACTTTAAGATGAAAGCTTCTGCCGAAATTGCTGTGATAATCGCAATAAATACCTGTAAGAAGGTGCCCCAACCAAAAAAGTAGGTTTGAGCAAGTAATCCAGGAATTGTTGCTAACGCCACCATTCTCATGATGGTTCTTGTGCTCTTTTTACTGTGGGCATGTGGTGAGCTAGTGATAAAAAAGGCCACTTTTACTCTTCCTTATTGTTATTTTCTTGTGCTGCTTTGCGAGCTTTAGCGCGTGCAATAGCAGCAGCGACGGCTGCTTTTTTCGGGTCTACTTTTTCTTCAGGTTCTTGAATTTCACTGTCTGCTTCAGTAGATGCTTCTGTTGTTTCCTCTGCTTGTGTCGCTTTGCGAGCTTTAGCACGAGCAATGGCAGCAGCGACAGCCGCTTTTTTCGGGTCTACTTTTTCTTCTGGTTCCTGAATTTCAATATCTGCTTCGGTAGATGCTTCTGTTGTTTCCTCTGCTTGCGCCACTTTGCGGGCTTTAGCACGAGCAATGGCAGCAGCGACAGCCGCCTTTTTCGGGTCTACTTTTTCTTCAGATCCTTGAGTTTCAATATCTGCTTCGGTAGATGCTTCAGTTGTTTCCTCTGCTTGTGTCGCTTTGCGAGCTTTAGCACGAGCAATGGCAGCGGCGACAGCCGCTTTTTTCGGGTCTACTTTTTCTTCAGGTTCTTGAATTTCAATATTCGGTTCAGTCGATGTTTCTGTTGTTTCTTCTGTTTGTGCCGCTTTGCGAGCTTTAGCGCGAGCAATGGCAGCTGCAACGGCATCTTTTTTACCTGAAGTCTCTGGAGCGTCTTGTGATTCTTGATTTTCAGTAGCAAGTTTGGCTTTTCTTTCTCGCGCTTGCTGTTTACGTTCTTCACGTAATTTCATCATCTCAGAGTTATCTGGCTCGTCAGAATTAGCTTTTGCGGCTTCTGCTTGTTTGGCTTTAGCACGAGCAATGGCAGCTGCAACTGCTGGTTTTGGTGCTGCAACACCTGACTCTGCAGCGGCTTTTTGCGCTTTTACTCTTGCGATAGCCGCTGCGATAGCATCGCTTCCTGAACTATCAGGCTTTTCTGCTTTCATTTCTTTACGACGATTTTCTGCAGCAAGCTTAAATTTGTTTTCACGCTCTAATTTATCACGCTCCATTCGAGCATTTTTTTCTTCAAATCGAACTTTTGCACGATCTGCTGACAATGCATCTTGCTTGCGAGCGTATATTTCAGACTTTGCTTGGCGATAATATTGTACTAATGGAATTTCACTTGGACAGACATACGCACAGGCACCACACTCAATACAATCAGATAAATTATATTCTTCACATTTATCAAACTCTTCTGATTTGGCATACCAGTACAGCTGTTGAGGCAGTAATGAAGAAGGACAAGCATCAGCACAGCTACTGCATCGAATACAGGCCATTTCATGATTATAAAGAGGGAGCTCTTTTCTATCTGGGGTAATAATGCAGTTGGTGATTTTAGTGATTGGGATCTGTTGATGAGGCAGAGTAAAGCCCATCAGTGAGCCCCCCATAATAATACGAGGGTGCTTTTTATCTGCTTTATAACCGACAATATCCATTAGATACTGAACATTGGTTCCTAAGCGAACCCAATAATTACCAGGGTTATCAATGCTATTACCAGTAAGAGTAACAACACGCTCAATCAGAGGCTCTGCATTACAAATAGCACGTTTAACCGCAAAAATAGTGCCCACGTTTTGCATAATAACGCCAATATCAGTTGAGCGTCCGTTAGCGGGAACTTCTTTACCAGTTAGAATCTTAACCAGTTGACGTGAACTGCCTGATGGGTACTTTGTCGGAATAACACGAATGAGAATATTATCGTGTTCTGACACTTCAGCATTGAGTGCTTTTATTGCATCAGGCTTATTGTCCTCAATAGCAATAATGACTAATTTAGGCGTTAAGATGTGCTGTAAGATTTTAATACCAGTAACGATTTCACTCGCATAATCTTGCATTAAACGATCATCGGCCGTGATGTATGGCTCACATTCCGCAGCATTGATGATTAAAATATCAGCTTTGCCGACACCACTCTGTAATTTACGGCTAGTAGGGAAGCCTGCGCCTCCCATACCTGAAATACCTGATTGACGAATACGCTCAATAAGATCGATAGGATCTTCATTTAAAAAATCAGTAATTGGTTCACGATTATCAAGCCATTGATCATTGCCATCGGTTTCTATAACAATACAAAGATCGGTTAAGCCTGATGGATGCGCGACTGTTCGTGGTTCTATCGCGACAATTTTACCAGAGGTTGGGGCATGAATGGGCACACACATAGCAATATTACCTTGTGTGAGCGGTTGGCCTTTTAATACGCTTTGACCAACAGTAACAAGAATGTCACCTTTACCACCAATATGTTGCTTTAGTGGCAAGACTAACTCAGAAGGGAGTCCTGCTTGCTGAATGGCGTTACGTGTAGAGATAACTTTATTTTCAGCGGGATGGATACCACCATGAAAATCCCAAAGTTGACCCTGTTTAATTTTCTCGATAATGGACAACATGGGTTACTGCTCCGATGCTTGAGAAGGCTTATCTGCCGGAAGATTAACAACAGGGATACTTTGTAAGTCCCATTTCCAGTTATCAGGCGTTGTGCTGACAGGTATCATTTCAATACAGTCGGTTGGACATGGAGCAACACACAAATCACAGCCGGTACATTCGGCTTCAATAACGGTGTGTAATGCTTTTGTTCCTCCCACGATGGCGTCAACTGGGCAGGCTTGAATACACTTAGTACAACCAATGCACATGTCTTCATGAATGAAGGCTATTTTTTTTACATTCACAACATCATCGTCTGAGGTTGGAACATCAACTCCCATGAGATCGGCAAGCTTTTCGATCGTTGCTTGACCGCCGGGAGGACATTTATTGATGATGTCTCCATTAGCAATGGCTTCAGCATAAGGCTTACAGCCAGGGTAACCACATTGACCACATTGGGTTTGGGGAAGAATGGCATCAATCTGTTCAACAATTGGATCGGATTCAACTTTAAATTTGATTGACGCAAAGCCTAGTATTAAACCAAATACTAAGGCGAGTGCGGCAATAGCAATAACAGCAATAAGAATTGAACTCATGTTTATAATTTCACTAAACCAGTAAAGCCCATAAAGGCCAAAGACATTAAGCCTGCAGTGATCATAGCAATAGAAGCGCCTTTAAAAGGAAGGGGCACATCGGCTGCTGCAATTCGTTCACGCATAGCAGAAAAGAGAATGAGTACTAATGAAAAACCAACGGCTGCACCAAAACCATAAATAATAGACTCAATGAAATTATGATTTTCAGTGACATTAAGTAATGCAACACCAAGAACGGCACAGTTAGTCGTGATTAACGGAAGAAAAATACCAAGAACACGATATAAAGTAGGACTGGTTTTATGCACGACCATTTCGGTGAATTGAACAACAACGGCGATCACAAGTATGAAACTCATGGTTCGCAAATATTCGATGCCAAGAGGCGCTAAAATGTAGGTTTCAACAAGATACGAACATACTGAAGCGAGCGTTAGGACAAAAGTTGTCGCAAGCCCCATTCCAATTGCACTTTCCAGTTTTTTAGATACGCCCATAAATGGACAAAGACCTAAAAACTTAACCAGTACAAAGTTGTTCACTAAAACAGTACCAACAAGTAGTAACAGATACTCAGTCATGCCAATGATTTTTATGATAATAGATGATCTGGTTATTATCGGCCTTTAAGCGCGTGATAACAACCTTAGAAAGAATAGGTTTTTAAATTTTAGGTGAAAAATAGACAAAAAAAAGCCTCGTCATTTAGACAAGGCTTTAGAATTTGGCTCCCTTTGCTGGACTTGAACCAGCGACATACGGATTAACAGTCCGGCGTTCTACCAACTGAACTAAAAGGGAATCGTTGTACGGCAGTGATATTAGCTACTCAAAAATAAACTGTCAATAGCGATAGAAGAGAAAAAATCATTTGATCATTTTATCGACAGAAAGATTATTTTCCATAAAAATTTATTGACATCAACGCGAGACTATATTTATCAATGCTTGTGGGTAGTTATCCACTAAAACTGTGGGTAAGTGTGTTAATGAAACTATATTAACTCTAGAAAAGCCAGATATATCGGGCTTCTCAAGGAGTAGTCTCTATTAGATAACTTGCTTTGTATTCATTAAATCAATAACTTAAAATAGGGTTGTTTTTTGATTATACAAATTGATTAATATTTAAACGCAAGGTGGTTTTTGGTGGTGTTCTGTCTATATTTTAATCGGTATTGGGGAAAACTTTTCTCATTAAAGAGTTTATATAAATCCGTAGATGGATTTGGTAGGGTATGCTCTTCTTAATATCATCGAGTCAATCTGGAGTGCTCATCATGGCTAATGCGTATGAATTAATTTCCAATTATCAGCCTGCAGGAGATCAGCCTGAAGCCATTAAAACCTTAAGTGAAGGATTAGAGAATGGTTTAGCCCATCAAACCTTATTAGGGGTGACAGGTTCTGGTAAAACATTTACGTTAGCAAATGTGATTGCTCAATCAGGGCGACCAACAGTAATTATGGCTCATAATAAAACATTAGCCGCTCAACTGTATGGTGAAATGAAGGCATTTTTTCCAAATAATGCGGTGGAGTACTTTGTCTCTTATTTTGATTATTATCAGCCAGAAGCTTATGTACCAACAACAGATACCTTTATTGAAAAAGATTCTTCAGTAAATGAGCATATTGAGCAAATGCGTCTTTCTGCAACTAAAGCTCTTTTAGAGCGTAAAGATGCCATTATTATCGCTTCGGTTTCCGCTATTTATGGTCTTGGTGATCCTCAAGCGTATTTAAGCATGATGCTTCATTTACGACGTGGCGATGTCGTTAACCAGAGAGACATCCTACGTCGTTTGGCTGAACTGCAATATAAACGTAACGACATGGCCTTTGAGCGCGGTACTTTTCGTGTTCGTGGTGAAGTTCTTGATGTTTTTCCTGCCGAATCTGAACATGAAGCTATTCGCATTGAATTATTTGATGATGAAGTCGAGCGTATTAGTAAGTTTGATCCATTAACCGGTTCTATCATTACTAAAGATATGCCTCGTTGTACTATCTATCCTAAAACGCATTATGTAACACCAAGAGAAAAAGTATTAGAGGCCATAGAACAAATAAAGATAGATCTTGCTGCGCGTCAAAAAGAATTATTAGCGAATAATAAATTAGTAGAAGAGCAGCGTATTACGCAGCGAACTCAGTTTGATATTGAAATGATGAACGAGTTGGGTTTCTGCTCTGGTATTGAAAACTATTCACGTTATTTAAGCGGCCGTCCAGAAGGAGAAGCACCTCCGACCTTATTTGATTATCTTCCAGATGATGGATTATTAATTATCGATGAATCGCATATTACGGTTTCGCAAATTGGAGCCATGTATAAAGGCGACCGCTCGCGAAAAGAAAACTTAGTCGAGTACGGGTTCAGGCTTCCTTCTGCATTAGACAATCGACCTATGCGTTTTGATGAGTTTGAAGCATTGGCACCACAAACAATCTATGTATCAGCAACGCCGGGCAATTATGAAATTGAAAAATCTGGCGGTGAAATTGCGGAACAAGTAGTTCGCCCAACAGGACTTCTTGATCCACTCATTGAAGTTCGCCCAGTAGCAACACAGGTAGATGATTTATTATCCGAAATACGACTTCGAACAAAAGTGGGTGAGCGAGTATTAGTGACTACTCTGACTAAGCGTATGGCGGAAGATTTAACTGAGTATCTAGATGAGCATGGCGTGAAGGTACGATATTTACACTCTGATATAGATACTGTCGAGCGAGTCGAGATCATTCGTGATTTGCGTTTAGGTAAGTTTGATGTGCTGGTTGGTATTAACTTGTTACGTGAAGGCTTAGATATGCCAGAAGTCTCTCTTGTTGCGATTTTAGATGCAGATAAAGAAGGCTTTTTACGTTCAGAGCGTTCGTTGATCCAAACGATTGGCCGTGCTGCTCGTAACTTAGAGGGCAAGGCGATTTTATATGCGGATAGAATCACAGGTTCAATGGAAAAAGCCATTGGAGAAACAGAAAGAAGACGGGAAAAACAAATTCTACATAACAAGGCGTTAGGTATTGTACCAACAGCACTGAAAAAAGACGTAGCGGATATTCTTGAACTTGGGGATATGACTAAGAATAAGCGTAAGGTGGTGGCACCGAAAATGAAGTTATCTGAGGTGGCTGAAGAAGGAGCGAATTACCTGTCAATGACACCACAGCAACTAGAAAAAGAAGTGCAAAAACTAGAAACTAAGATGTATCAACACGCAAAAGATCTGGAGTTTGAATTGGCCGCACAAGTAAGAGATGAAATAGATGTATTAAAAAAACAATTTATCTCAAATAGTTAGTGATAGTTTTGTAAATAGGAATTTTGGGCAAAAAAGAAGCCAACCGCAATGTCCCGGTTGGCTTTATTGTTCATGTGAAAGTAAATTTCACTAACAACGTCAGTTGGCTAGGTGACCCTTTGGCTTAAAGGGTCACTATACATATAGCAGGTAGCGTGCCAACTTTTTTAACAGCAAAAAGTGGACTCTCAGGTCTAAAAAATAAACAAAATAACTAAATTTTTGCATTTTGCGATTTGATATTCGCATTTTGAAATTGCATAATGCGAATATTGTGTTTTTTGTTACTTAATGGTGGCTCATGCTAAAGAAATATTTATTAATGGTTGAGGATACCGCTTCAGTAGCAGCTTTATATCGCTCTTACCTTAATCCCTTAGGTTTCGATATTGATGTTGTTGCTAAAGGGGGGGATGCTATTGTAAAAATTGAAGAAAGAACCCCTGATCTAGTTTTACTTGATTTGCGTTTGCCTGATATGACTGGCTTTGAAGTATTAACAGAGATTAGAAAAAACAGTAAAGATATTCCCGTGGTTTTAATGACTGCCCATGGTTCTATTGATGCTGCAGTTGAAGCAATGCAATTGGGCGCTCAGGATTTTTTAATTAAACCCTGTGAGGCCGACCGATTAAGGGTTACCGTAAATAACGCACTTCGACAAGCTCAAAAATACCAAGATGAAGCAAAAGGGAGTCCAAATAAAACCAATAAACAATATCAAGGTTTTATTGGGAGTAGCTCTCAAATGAATAAAGTGTACCGAACGATTGATTCTGCAGCTTCGAGTAAAGCGACTATTTTTATTACTGGTGAATCCGGTACAGGTAAAGAAGTGTGTGCAGAGGCCGTTCATGCTGCAAGTAAGCGCTATGAAGGCCCTTTTATTGCGATAAACTGCGCGGCAATACCAAAAGACTTAATCGAAAGTGAGCTGTTTGGTCATGTTAAAGGTGCATTTACTGGTGCTTCCGTTGATCGAAAAGGGGCAGCAGAACAGGCCGATGGGGGGACACTTTTTTTAGACGAATTGTGTGAAATGGATTTGGATTTACAGACCAAACTATTACGTTTTATTCAAACAGGTACATTTCAAAAAGTAGGCTCTTCTAAAATGAGCCGAGTAGATGTTCGTTTTGTTTGTGCGACGAATAGAGATCCGTGGCTTGAAGTTCAAGAAGGGCGGTTTCGTGAAGACCTTTATTATCGACTTCATGTTATCCCACTGACTTTGCCACCGTTGCGTGATCGTGGCAATGATATTATAGAGATTGCCCACTCTATTCTTGGCCATTTTTCAAATGAAGAAGGACGTGAATTTATTACTTTTAGTCCAGAAGTCACTGAAAGGTTTTTGCATTATGATTGGCCTGGTAATGTCCGTCAGTTACAAAATGTCATTAGAAACGTAGTGGTATTAAATAGAGGTAAAGAAGTCGAACTATCGATGCTTCCACCACCATTGTCCATTGAGCCTAAGATTGGTTCAAATATTGCATCAGTAGAAGACATAAGTAGTGATCTGGCTGCGCATAATAATACGGAAAGTGCGCTTTATAGTCTTAGTGGGGATAGTCGTGATGGCATTGTTCCATTGTGGCAATCAGAAAAGAAGATCATTGAATCTGCAATTGTTCTATGTGATGGAAATATACCGCAGGCAGCTAAATGCTTAGAGGTCAGCCCATCAACGTTATATAGAAAATTACAATCATGGAATAAAAAATAACAGAGGACGCTACTGTGAGTCAGTATATAAATCAAATAGCGGTGAATCAATTAGTTCAAGAAGTTGGAGGTGAGAATGTTCCTTTTCTTTTTGGTATTTTTTGCGACGAGTTAGATGAGTTTATTGATACGCTTACTACTCAGCCTGAAATTGAGAAGGTAAGAGAGATAAGTCACTGCTTAAAAAGCAGCGCAGGTAGCTTTGGTGCTGATAAGCTGGCAATGATGGCTATTCATATTGAAGAGAAAGCAAAGACAGAGCAAAAAGAGTGGATCGAGCGCAATATCTCCGAATTTGTCAATATTGCGCGTGGAACTGAATTGGCTTATCGTGAATTATTAATGAAACAAGCGTATTAATCCAATAAGTTGATTATGGCTTGTTTTAGTTTATCTCTATCGTGTCGCCAGTCATGATTCAGCGACGCTAAATCTGTGGTTTTACAATCGTATTCTTGTTGTAATTCCACTAGTTCTTTATCGGTTAAGATGACGTCCACTTTTCTTCCTAAACAAGCACGCTCACACCATTCAAGCATCATCTTGTGATCCATTTTTCCTGCTGGACCAAACTCTTTTGATAAGTTGTCAATAAAGACGACCTTCGCGGTATTATTTTCTCCAATAGCTTTGCCTAATCCAGTCAACAGCAGTGGTGGCATGATACTGGTTAAGAAACTTCCAGGACCTAATAAAATTAAATCAGCTTTTTTCACCGCCTCAATGGCTTCGAATGTAGCAGGAACTTCTGGGTCTAAAAAAAGACGTAAAGGAAGTTCACTCATCTCATCAATATTGGTTTCACCAGATATTTTACGTAAATCAGCCGTTAATGCGCCTAAATCAGACGGGTGTTCAGACATTGGTATTATTTGTGTTTCTACTTTTAGCATGTCACGAATAAGATTGATGGCATCTAAAGGGCGAACGCTAAGGTTATCTAATGCGGTGAGCATTAAATTTCCAAGATTATGACCGTGTAATTCACCTTGTCCTTTAAAGCGGTATTCAAACATCATTGAGCTGATAGATGGGTCAGTAATTAGCTGATTTATACAGTTACGGGTATCTCCCCATGCAATACCCCCTTGGCACTCTCTAATTCGGCCTGTTGAGCCACCATTATCAGTGGTGGCAACGATTCCCGTAGCATTTTTACCAAAATCACTTAATGCAGCAAGTACACGGCCTAAGCCATGTCCGCCTCCGATAGCAACAATTTGATGTTCATTCATAACATTTACTTTATTCGAATTAGTATTACTTTCAGTGTCGTGGATCTAGAAAGTGAGAACAAGCAATCATTATGTAAATGCTGAATTAATCACAGTTTGAAGACTGAATAAGCGCATAAAAATAACATTAATCAAACAAAATAGAGAAATTTCGAAGAAATATGAAAAAAATTGGAAAACCACAGAAATATTGAGTATTTTAATAAGAGCGCCAACTTAATCATTAGCGATGGGGTAATCTATTGTCGATTAGGTTTGGTTGCCATAACTCCGAGCTCAAGCTGCTAAGTTGTTTTTAAGAAGCACTCAATATGTAGCGTGAGCCAGTGACAATTCGGTCACAAGGGTTTGTTTGGAAATGAACAAGCCTCCCGTGTTTGGAAAGGTGTTCCGTGGCGAAACAATTCGAAGATAATTTTAATCGTAAGTTTTATTACTTACGGTTGTCGATTACAGACGTCTGTAATTTTAAATGTACTTATTGCTTACCTGATGGTTATCGACCAGAAAATGGCAAGCGAGAGTCCTTCCTTGAGCTTGATGAAATCAAACGTACGGTGAGTGCGTTTGCCCGTTGTGGTACGTCAAAAGTACGTATTACAGGCGGAGAACCAAGCCTGCGTAAAGATTTTACTGAAATCATTCGTACCGTAGCGTCACAGCCAGGCATAACCAAAGTCGCCACTACGACTAATGGTTACCGTATGGAAAAGCATGTTGCTGAATGGCGAGAAGCAGGCCTTACGGATATTAATGTTAGTGTTGATAGTTTAAATCCCAATATGTTTTATCAGATCACAGGTGAAAATAAATTTGCCGACGTTATGGCTGGTATTGATAAGGCAATCGAAGTGGGCTTTAAGCAGGTAAAAGTGAATACTGTTCTACTTAAAGATCTTAATAGCACCGAATTACCTCTATTTTTAAAGTGGATTCAAACTCGCCCAATTCAATTACGTTTTATTGAATTGATGCAAACGGGTGAAATGAACGATCTATTTAAAAATCATCATCAGTCTGGTGTGTCTATTCGTAATCATTTAATTGCTAATAATTGGATATTGAAGCCACGCGGTGAAAGTGATGGCCCAGCTCAAGTCTTTACTCATCCTGATTATATGGGCGAGATTGGTTTGATCATGCCGTATGAAAAAGATTTTTGCCAAAGCTGTAACCGACTACGTGTATCAGCAAAAGGCAAATTACATATGTGCTTGTTTGGTGATTATGGCGTCGATTTACGTGGATTACTGCAAGAAGATACACAACAAAATGAGTTGATCCAACGTATTCAAACTCAGCTAGATAATAAGGCGGAAGGCCACTTTTTACATGATGGCCACGCTGGAATGACCCCACACTTAGCCTCTATTGGCGGATAATAAAGAAGAATTATGTCAAATTTTACTCATATTAATGCCTCTGGTGAGGCGAACATGGTTGATGTATCAGCTAAACAAGAAACGGTTCGTGAAGCGCGTGCAGAAGCATTTGTTCACATGGCTCCAGAAACCTTGAACCTAATTGTGTCTGGTTCTCACCATAAAGGTGATGTGTTTGCGACAGCTCGTATTGCTGGTATTCAAGCGGCTAAAAAAACGTGGGATCTTATTCCACTGTGCCACCCATTACTGCTAACTAAAGTTGAAGTTCAGCTTGAAGCGATTGAAGCAGAAAACATGGTTCGTATCGAATCTGTATGTAAATTAGCGGGTAAAACAGGCGTTGAGATGGAAGCATTAACAGCGGCATCGGTTGCGGCATTAACCATCTATGATATGTGTAAAGCGGTTCAAAAAGACATGGTTATTGGTCAGGTTCGTTTATTAGAAAAGACGGGCGGTAAATCTGGACATTTTAAGGCAGACGCATGATTACAGTATTATTTTTCGCACAAACAAAAGAGTTAGTAGGTACTGACAAACTTGAGTTAACAGGCGATTACGCAACTGCCGAAGAGATCCGTGAAGAGTTAAGTAAAAAAGAAGGCAAATGGGATTTAGCGCTAGAGAAAGGCAAATTACTGGTTGCTATTAATCAAACGATTTCAAGTTTAGATTCAGCAGTTGCTGACGGTGATGAGGTTGCTTTCTTCCCACCAGTGACAGGTGGTTAATATGATTTCAGTTCAAGAGCATGATTTTAATGTTGGAGATGAATATCAATTATTAGCAGAAGGAACCGCTGCGGGTGCAGTGGTTACTTTTATTGGTAAAGTTCGAGACATGAACCTTGGCGATGATGTGACAGGGCTGTCTCTAGAGCATTACCCAGGAATGACCGAAAAGTCTCTTAACGATATTGTTGCACAAGCCAAAGCACGTTGGCCATTACTTAAAGTGAAAGTGATTCACCGAGTAGGGGACTTAGAACTTGGTGATCAAATCGTCTTTGTTGGTGTATCAAGTGCCCATCGTGGTGCTGCGTTTGATTCGTGTGAATTCATTATGGATTACTTAAAAACCAATGCACCGTTCTGGAAAAAAGAACGAACAACTAAAGAGGTGCGCTGGGTTGAATCAAGAGATACAGATAAATCAGCGGCGCAACGCTGGGAAAAGTAATTCCTTAATAGTAAAAGAATAAAGAATAAAGAATAAAGAATAAAAAAGGGAAGAGAGCATATGCTTTCTTCCCTTTTTCTATTTAGATTGAGCGAGTGACAGTTTGTTATACCATTCTGGATAAGTCTTTGTTCAGATAATTGCGTAGAAAAAATCGATTAGAGCAAGGCATAAATTACAGTAACTAGTGGATCTAATTACAAAATTTATAACGCAGATATAATCGATTTTAACAAGCAAGAATGATCAAATACTTATGTAGATTGGTATTATTTATTATAAATACCAAATTGCTCCATCGCATAAGCAACACGTGCTTCTGGTGTTGGGTAAGGGACAGTTTCTTCCAAGCTCTCAATATGTTTTAAGCGAGGCAGTAGCCCTGTACCATTCGCTATTTGAATCGCTAAACCTGGACGAGCATTAAGTTCAAGCACCATTGGTCCATACACTTTATCTAAAACCATATCCGTTCCCATATAGCCTAAGCCTGTCATTTCCCATGCACTTGATGCAAGAGTTAGCAGTTTATGCCAATGTGGAACCTCTAAGGTACTTAATAGCTTGCCAGTATCAGGGTGCTTTTCAACAGGTAAGTCAAACTGTACAGCGCGTACAGCTTTACCTGTACCAATATCAATCCCTACACCAACCGCACCTTGGTGCAAGTTAGCTTTACCATCGGAGTCAGTGGTTGATAAACGCATCATAGCCATGACAGGGTAGCCTTTAAATACAATAATTCGTACATCGGGCACGCCTTCGTAACTGAAGCCATCAAACACATCATCAAATTGGATCAAGTTTTCAATCATTGCCACATCATTTTTTCCACCAAGGGAGAAAAGACCTGCCAATGTATTGGTAATGTGACGTTCCACATCTTGTTTATTTGCTTCTGCGCCAGAAGGTTTGTAATACACACCATCTTTATGAGAAGTAATAACTAAAATACCTTTACCGCCACTGCCTTGGGCTGGTTTGATAACAAACCCAGGCCAATCTTTAACGATATCGTGAATGTTTTTTACTTCAGCTTGGCTGTCTATCACCCCAATAAGCTTAGGTACCGTAGCCCCAGCTTTTTCGGCAATAATCTTAGTTTTTAATTTATCATCAACTAATGGGTATTTACTACGGTCATTGTAACGGCCAATGTAGCTGCCGTTACGTTGATTCATTCCCATGATCCCTTTGGCTTTTAGTTTTGACGGAGATGTAAATCTACTAAACATAAGTTAGTCCTCCGCTAAAGGCTTAAAGCGGCGAAGCTCACTTAAACGGTAGCCCGTGTAGTTACCAAGCATTAGGATAACCGCTAGGATAATTAGCTGTACACCAATAAAGTTAAACGTTAAATGCTGTACAAATGGGTTTGTCATTGCGATATAAATCAAGATTGCAGTTAATAATGAACCACCACCTTGTGTCGCCACTTCTTTCCAACCTTCTTCTTCCCAAAGGATAGACATACGTTCAACCGTCCAAGATAGAATAATCATAGGGAAGAAAGTAATACTTAACCCAGCGGTTAAACCAATCTTAAAGGCAACAATCGTGAAGATTGAGATGATCATAATGACGGTGATTATCACCGCGGAGATCCTTGCTACCAGAAGTAGGTTGAGTTTAGATAAGTAACTACGAATAACCAAACCAGTACCAACAATCAGTAAGAAACCGACAATACCAGTGACTAGTTGAGTTTGTACAAAAGCAACAGCAATAAGTACTGGCATGAAAGTACCAGAGGTTTTTAAGCCGACAATAACTCGTAAGAAAACAACCATTAACGCACCAATAGGAATAAGCATGATGGTTTTAAACATCGATTGCTCTTCAAGAGGTAAGCTATGGATAGAGAAGTTTAATAAGTTATCTGCTTCTACTTTTTTCTCGGTTGCCGCTGTTGGTGAGATTTCTTGTGCAATCATTGAGAAGTTAATTTGGCTGTTTTTACCGCCAACAACATCTAATAGAGAGACATTGGTTTCATCCCAAAGCAGTAAGTTCGTAGGTTGGCCTTGCTCACCCGTCTCAGGATTGAACAGTTGCCACTTTTCACCATTCCATACTTCAACCATGTGTTGTACAGATTGGCGACGACGCCCATCTTCTAACCAAAGAGCGCCTACGATTTTATTATGAATCGCTTCGTAGCTTAATAATTTAGAAACGGCTTGGACTTTGGTTAAGTCATTTAGGAGTAAAGAGGCATTTTGATTATCAGGATCATTAAATTGCTTAATTAGTTCACGAGTTAGTGTAATGTCATCAGAAGAACGAGCTCTTGCTTGATCTAATAATGAGATAGCTGCAGCTTCGTGTGGACCCTCAAAAGTAACCGCTTCTGGTTTCTCTGATTTCGGTGGCTCAATGGTCGCTTCTGCGAATGGGTCAACTAAAATTTGAGTCTTATAATAAAGGGTTTGTGGCCCGTCGGCTTGGCGAATAGTCCATTCGGCACGGCGTCCATGCTCTGTCGTTAAATAAGCAATACCATAGCCTGGAGAAGATGCACTCTCATCGACAATAGTAAAGCCGGCTTGGTTTTGTGGGGCAGCCATAGATACTTTTACTGGTTTATTGACTGCATCAAATTGAATTCGGGCTTCTACATCCCAAACTTGGCTTCTTTCACCGGGTGTCCAAGGTACTCCGTATGAGTCATGGCGTAACCAACTTAATGTAAGCCCCGCGACAATTAATAGTGAAATAAGAAAATAAAAAGGCACTCTTGATGGCATAACGTCCTCGTTGTAATAGCATATCGAAAAGATAATTATAATTGTAATTCAAGCGGCAAATTATGCTACTAACATATTGAATAAATTACCGCTTATTTGAGGTAGGAGCTATTTTTTGCTTTGAACAAACTCTTTACTGACGTCAATAACAGCAATATCTTGAATAAACTCACGACCAAGTAAAACAGAATGAGTCATGTGAGAGCGGTCGGCAAGCGTAAACTGAACTTTTTCATGGATTGCCCCAAGTTTGATCCAAAGCTCAACAACTGGGCGGCGTTCCATTTCTTCTGTGGTTGATTGACGAATTTTAACGTTACGAATCACCGGTGCGGTGATCCACTCTAGTTTTCCATCTGCTTGCGCATCTTGGTTGATTAGATGGAATCGTACCCATTGAGTACCATTTCGTTCAAATTCTTGAAGATCAACGGCATTAAGAGAAGAGGTTGTCGCCCCTGTATCAATACGAGCAGTAAATTGCTGCTTAATATCAGCAATTTCAACATTTTCAATCGCACCTAAAATTAAGGTGTCTTTCAATGATTGAGTTTGCATAGAAACAGGAACTGGTGCTAGGCGAGCTTTTTTAGAGGTAGCTTGCTTTATACTTGCTTGAATTTTGGTTTGTTCAGATCGAACTATTGATAGCTCTTCTGATACGTTCGACAGTTCTTTCTCTAATGTCGAAATGTAGTCATTTTGCGTCTCAATCTTTGTTTCCATACCATCTAAACGAGTGTTTAGATTGGTTTCCATAGACTTAATGGCTGCAACTGTTTCTGTATTATCTGAAGCAACTGGTTCTGCTTGTTGGGTTAGAGCACAGCCTGAAAGGCTTAAAATAGCAACCAGTGGTAAAATTCGTTGGATCATTTGATGTTCCGTTGAGTTAAATTAACATAGAGATAATAACGATAATAAATAGAGGCGAATAGCCCCTAAATGTTAGCGTTTAGTCAGGTTTTTTTGCAATTAAGATCGCACGCTTAGGAGCAGGGTGGCCTTCAATCGTTTTTGTTGAGTCATTTGGGTCTAGATATTCAGGTAATGAATTGTGTTTCATCCATTCTGTTGAACGCTGCTCGCCAGTAGTTGTGACACATTCATCTACAATTTTCACATCAACAAAGCCAACGCTTTCAAGCCAGACTTTTAATGCCCGAGCCGATGGGAAGAAATAAACATTACGCATTTGCGCATAACGATCGACTGGCATTAATACCGCGTTTTCATCACCATCAATAACCAGTGTTTCTAATACTAATTCACCACCAGCAACTAATTGGTTTTTTAATTGAATTAGATGATCTAATGGAGAACGACGGTGATAAAGAACGCCCATACTAAATACAGTATCAAACGCATTTAATTCAGGAAGTTGTTCAATCCCTAATGGTAATAGGTGAGCACGTTGGTCATTACCCATTAACTTACGGATAGCTTCAAATTGAATTAAAAATAGATGCGATGGATCGATACCTACGCATAGGCGAGCTTCTTCACCAAGCATACGCCACATATGATATCCGTTACCACAACCAACATCTAACACTGAGCGATTTTTTAGTGGTGTAATGTGAGGCAGCAAACGATCCCACTTCCAGTCTGAGCGCCACTCGGTATCAATGTGGATATCGTGAACTGTAAAAGGCCCTTTACGCCAAGGGTGAAAAGCTTGTAATAAGTTTTCTAATTTTTTACGCTGTCCATCAGCTAAAGGCGTGTTATTTGATAACGTTACTGACGTTTTTAAATCAATGTTATCCGCACATCCTTCAGGGATTTTTTTAAGTGCTTTTGTCCAGCGCTCAATATCACCATGCTCTGCATTTTGCCAATCAGTTAATTGCTGAGGAAGTGTATTCAACCACGGTTGAAGGATAGTATCTTGAGATATAAGAGTATAAAAATTAGCAAAATTAATCATTGAAGTATCTTAAATTAATAAATAAGTAAAAAAATAAAGGCAATATTTTGATTATTTTATGGCAAACATAGAGCCGAAATTGAAGCATTGGAACCAAACTTCCGCACTCTTAAAGCCAATATCATTAAAGCGCTGTTTATGAGTTTCAATGGTATCTGGCAGCATGACATGTTCGATAGCACTGCGTTTTTGGCTGATCTCTAGTTCACTGTAGCCATTTGCACGTTTGAAATCATGGTGCAAGTCGATAAGTAACTCGTTCGCGCTTTCATCTTCAAATATGTATTTCTCAGATAAGATAAGAATACCGCCAGGACGTAAACCTGCATAAATTTTTTCAAGTAAAGCACGGCGATCGATTGGCGCTAAAAACTGTAAGGTGAAGTTAAGAACGACAACAGATGCATCTTGAATATCAACATCTCGAATATCTGCTTCAATAATAGTCACTGGTGTGTCAGAGCGATAGGCATTAATAAGTAAACGACAACGTTCAACCATGGCTGAAGAGTTATCAACTCCAATAATTTGGCAGCCTTCTTGATTAATATGACGGCGCATAGAAAGTGTTGCCGCCCCTAATGAACACCCTAAATCGTACACATTTGAATGAGGTTTCGCGTAACGTTCAGCAAGCATTCCAATTGCGGAAATAATGTTACTATAGCCCGGGATTGAACGTTGGATCATATCTGGAAAAACTTCAGCAACACGTTCATCAAACGTGAAGTCACCAATTCTATCAATTGGGGCGGAAAATATTGTATCAGGGTTAGCCATGGGGTTCTCACAAAGGCAGTTTTTACATCCATACTTACATCATACAATTCTAGGTAAATATTGGTGTACTACTTACCTAGAATGGCATTTTCTGCGCGCTCCTGCGCATTTAGGTCGCTATTGTAGTTAATTCTTATCTTAATGTCTTTAGGGCTGTGAACATTGAAAGTGAACTTTTTTTTCACCTTGCTATGTCGTTAAAGGGATTTTCCTTTATAATGCTGCTATATTTTTGCGTTTCGCTTATTAATTCAGCAAGGTAGCTGTTTTATTCGTCATTTTAGCAAGCGTAAATCGGTTTATGAAAAATGCAGTGAGTCTTTTTACTGCATTTACTATTGATATATATATTAGATTGGGAAAATCATCATGCGCACCCATTACTGTGGTAACCTGAACAAGTCCCTTGCAGGGCAAACTGTAGAACTTTGCGGCTGGGTAAACCGTCGCCGTGATTTAGGCGGTCTTATCTTTATTGATATGCGAGATCGTGAAGGTATCGTTCAGGTAGTTGTTGACCCAGATATGAAAGATATCTTTTCAATCGCTAACCAACTGCGTAATGAGTTCTGTATCAAATTTACTGGTGAAGTACGTGTTCGTCCTGACAGCCAAGTAAATAAAGACATGGCTACGGGTGAAGTTGAACTTTACGCGACAGGTCTTGAGATCATCAACCGTTCAGAAGCGCTTCCACTGGATTTCAACCAAACGAACTCAGAAGAACAACGCCTGAAGTACCGTTACATTGATCTACGTCGTCCAGAAATGAGTGACCGCATCAAGTTACGTGCACGTGCATCTAGCTTCGTTCGTCGTTTCTTAGATGAGAACTTGTTCTTAGATATCGAAACACCAGTACTAACAAAAGCAACACCAGAAGGTGCTCGTGATTACCTAGTACCAAGCCGTGTTCATAAAGGCAGCTTCTACGCACTTCCACAATCACCACAGTTGTTTAAGCAACTTCTGATGATGTCTGGTTTTGACCGTTATTACCAAATCGTTAAATGTTTCCGTGATGAAGATTTACGTGCTGACCGTCAACCTGAATTTACCCAAATCGATATCGAAACGTCTTTCTTATCATCGACTCAAGTTCGTGAAATCACAGAGCGTCTGGTTCATGATATGTGGAAAGAGCTATTAGATGTTGAGCTTGGTCAATTCCCAATTATGCCATTCTCTGAAGCGATCCGTCGTTTTGGTTCTGATAAGCCAGATCTACGTAACCCACTAGAGTTAGTGGACGTTGCTGATCTTCTTAAAGAAGTTGAATTCCAAGTATTCTCTGGCCCTGCTAACGATGAAAAAGGCCGTGTAGCGGTTATTCGTGTTCCTGGTGGCGCATCGCTTTCTCGTAAGCAAATTGATGAATACGGTAAGTTCGTAGGTATCTACGGTGCGAAAGGTCTAGCTTGGATGAAAGTGAACGATCGTGCTGCTGGCTTTGAAGGTGTTCAATCACCTGTTGCTAAGTTCCTAAGCGAAGATATCGTAAATAGTATTTTAGAGCGTACTGAAGCTGAAACTGGCGACATCATTCTATTTGGTGCTGATAAAGCAGGCATCGTTGCAGAAGCAATGGGCGCTTTACGTATTAAATTAGGTGATGATCTTGAGCTTACAGATAAGAAAGCTTGGGCTCCACTTTGGGTTATCGATTTCCCAATGTTTGAAGAAGATGGCGAAGGTAACTTGCACGCAATGCATCACCCATTCACCTCTCCTTTAGGTGTTACCGCTGAAGAGCTTAAAGCAAACCCAGCAGCCGCTAATTCTGATGCGTACGACATGGTTATCAATGGCTATGAAGTGGGTGGTGGTTCTGTTCGTATCCACAATGCTGAAATGCAAACTGCAGTATTTGGCATTCTAGGTATTGAAGAGAAAGAGCAACAAGAGAAATTTGGTTTCTTACTTGAAGCGCTTAAATACGGTACGCCGCCACACGCAGGTCTTGCATTCGGTCTTGACCGTTTAGCTATGCTTCTTTGTGGAACTGAAAACATCCGTGATGTTATCGCATTCCCGAAAACAACAGCAGCAGCGTGTCTACTAACGAACGCACCAAGTCTTGCAAATCCTGAGTCTCTTACTGAACTATCGATTGCAGTAAAACTTGCTGAGAAAAAAGACGCTTAATTAAGTTTTCTTTATTCTTAAAAATGCCCGTATTATGCGGGCATTTTTGTATCTGCTCTATTTAAAACGAGACAAGCAAGTGCTAGTAATACCTTGAGTTTATGGGCATACCTCGCTAATATACATGTATAAATAATCAGTGGTTTTACTATGTCTATCATTTTAGGGATCGATCCAGGCTCTCGCATTACTGGCTACGGTGTTATTCGTCAAAATGGCCGACACCTGCAATATTTAGGTAGCGGTTGTATCCGTATGTCAGAAAAAGAACTTCCTGGTCGCTTAAAACAAATATACGCAGGTGTTTCTGAAATTATTACCCAGTTTCAGCCTGATGTATTCGCTATCGAACAAGTTTTTATGTCTAAAAATGCCGACTCAGCCTTAAAGTTAGGCCAAGCGAGAGGCAGTGCAATTGTTGCCGCAGTAAATGCAGATTTACCGGTTTATGAATATGCAGCAAGATTAATTAAGCAAGCAGTAACAGGAACGGGTGGTGCAGATAAAGCACAAGTTCAACATATGGTGATGAGTATGCTGAAACTTCCAGCAAAACCACAAGCCGATGCCGCCGATGGGCTAGGGGTTGCGATTTGTCATGCGAATACTAATAAAACTTTAATAGCATTGGCAGGCAAAGCAACGAGTGCTCGACGTGGGAGATATCGCTAGAGTCTGTCAAATTCTCATTTCTTTTACTGGATATCTATCCAGTTCTTTATTACTATTCGATGTAGTTAATTTATTTTAAAGAGTATCTATTGTGATCGGACGCCTTCGTGGAAATCTATTAGAAAAACAACCACCAGAATTATTGATTGAAGTAAGTGGTATTGGCTATGAAGTCCAGATGCCAATGAGTTGTTTTTATGAGTTACCTGAGATTGGCACCGAAGCGATCATCTATATTCACTATGTAGTCCGTGAAGATGCTCAATTGCTATATGGTTTTAATACAAAAAAAGAACGAGCTTTATTTAGAGAAGTCATTAAAGCAAATGGCGTTGGCCCTAAACTTGGCCTTGCTATTCTATCTGGAATGACAGCATCCCAATTTGTACAAAGTGTCGAGCGTGAAGATATTTCGACATTAGTGAAATTACCAGGTGTTGGAAAGAAAACAGCAGAGCGTTTAGTGGTTGAAATGAAAGACCGTTTGAAAGGATGGGGTGCTGGTGATTTATTTACTCCAGCAACTGATGCTGCGCCAATGGACGATGGTTCTAATCTAATTTCTTCTCCTCAAAGTGCACAAGATGAAGCCGTAAGTGCATTGATATCTCTTGGTTATAAGCCAGTACAAGCATCTAAAATTGTTTCTCAAATAGCTAAACCTGATATGACAAGCGAAGCATTAATTCGTGAATCATTGAAGTCGATGATCTAATTATTTTCATTATTCTTTACTACTATTTATTTATTGAATCGCTGAGTGCCATTTTATGATTGAAGCTGATCGCCTTATTGCTGCTGATAACCCTGTTTTTCGTGAAGAAGAAGTCATCGATCGAGCGATACGTCCGAAGAAATTAGAAGACTATCGAGGTCAAGACCATGTTCGTAGCCAGATGGAAATTTTCATTAAAGCAGCACAAATGCGTAATGAACCACTCGATCATTTACTTATTTTTGGTCCTCCAGGCTTAGGTAAGACAACATTAGCGAATATCGTTGCTAATGAAATGGAAGTGAATATTCGTACGACTTCAGGCCCTGTTCTTGAAAAAGCAGGAGACTTAGCTGCGCTTCTAACAAATCTAGAAGAAAATGATATTTTATTTATTGATGAGATCCACCGGTTAAGCCCTGTGGTTGAAGAAATACTCTATCCGGCAATGGAAGATTACCAATTAGATATTATGATTGGTGAAGGTCCTGCAGCACGTTCTATTAAAATTGACTTACCCCCTTTCACTTTAATTGGTGCAACCACCAGAGCGGGATCATTAACGTCACCATTACGTGATCGTTTTGGTATTGTTCAACGTTTAGAGTATTACAAAGTCGACGATCTTCAATATATTGTTCAGCGTAGTGCTGATTGCTTGAATTTATCTATGGAATCTGAAGGTGCTCTTGAAGTTGCCCGTCGTGCTCGTGGTACACCACGTATTGCCAATCGATTGTTACGTCGAGTACGAGATTATGCAGATGTAATGAGTGATAGCTATATCTCTTCAGATATTGCAGACAAAGCATTGAATATGCTTGATGTAGATGTTCGAGGTTTTGACTATATGGACAGAAAGTTACTTTTAGCCATTATGGAAAAGTTTGATGGTGGCCCTGTTGGTCTTGATAATATTGCGGCAGCTATTGGCGAAGAGAGAGATACGATTGAAGATGTCATTGAACCTTACCTAATTCAACAAGGATATCTGCAAAGAACACCAAGAGGGAGAATCGTCTCTGATCGTGCATACCTCCATTTTGGAATTGATAAGCCAGATAAATAGACTGGCTTTGACTATTCATATGTTGTAATACTCTATTAATACAAAACTCAGTATGATGGAAGCGGGTGATCAAAATCATCCGCTTTTTCGTATAAGAAATGTGGAAAGTGTGAAAAATAGCCAGTTATGTAAATTTTGATGTAATTAACTTACAAAAAATGGACAAACCTTTTGAAAGAAATCATTTTTACTATTAATATTAGCAGGTTCTATATTAGGTTAAGCTTAACATTAAGCTAACGTTTTTTACACAATCATGTAACACTTTATGGTTATTAATACGGTTACAAATATTAAAGCCATATAAAGTATTACGCTCACCCAAAAGTGTGGAAGCACTGTGTCATTCAGCCTGACACAAAGGAGTTCTCATGATCACTGATGTAGTGGAGTTATCGCGATTGCAGTTTGCAATGACAGCGATGTATCACTTCCTATTCGTTCCCCTGACTTTAGGTATGGCCTTCTTACTGGCTATCATGGAGTCTTTATATGTAATGACAGACAAACAAATCTATAAGGACATGACAAAGTTCTGGGGTAAATTGTTTGGTATTAACTTTGCGTTAGGTGTCGCTACAGGCCTAACCATGGAGTTCCAGTTTGGTACTAACTGGGCTTATTATTCTCACTATGTTGGTGATATCTTCGGTGCACCTCTTGCCATCGAAGCGTTAATGGCCTTTTTCTTAGAATCTACTTTTGTGGGTTTATTCTTCTTTGGTTGGGATCGTTTATCAAAACGTCAGCACCTTACAGTAACGTGGTTAGTTGCTTTAGGTTCTAATTTCTCAGCACTTTGGATTCTAGTGGCTAATGGTTGGATGCAAAACCCAGTAGGTGCGGAATTTAACTTTGAAACAATGCGTATGGAAATGGTGAGCTTCGCTGAAGTTGTACTAAACCCGGTAGCACAAGTTAAATTCGTACATACGGTAGCTTCGGGTTATACCTGTGGTGCAATGTTTGTTCTTGGTGTGAGTTCTTACTACCTACTTAAAGGTCGTGATATTGCATTTGCACGTCGTTCATTTGCTATTGCAGCTTCTTTTGGTATGGCATCAATTTTATCTGTAATGGTACTTGGTGATGAATCTGGCTATGAGCTAGGTGAAGTTCAACAAGTGAAACTTGCAGCGATTGAAGCAGAATGGCACACAGAAGAAGCACCTGCAGCATTTACTGTTATTGGTTTACCAAATCAAGAAACAATGGAAACGGATTACGCAATTAAGATCCCATATGTTATGGGTATTATTGCGACGCGTTCATTAGATAAGCAGGTAACTGGTTTACGCGATCTTAAAGACCAACACGAACTTCGTATTCGTAACGGTATGGTTGCATACGGTTTACTTGAAAAACTACGTAATGGTGAGAAAACACCAGAAAACATCGCTGCGTTTGATGACGTTAAGCATGACTTAGGCTATGGCCTATTGCTGAAACGTTATACTGACAAAGTAGTTGATGCGTCTGAAGAGCAAATTAAAGCCGCTGCGGATGATTCAATTCCAACAGTATGGCCGTTGTTCTTCTCATTCCGTATCATGGTTGCGTGTGGTGTAGCTATGCTACTTATCTTTGGTTTTGCTTTTGTTCAGACTTGTCGTCAAAAGATTGGTCAAAAACAATGGCTACTTAAAGCTGCGCTATTTGGTATGCCACTACCATGGATTGCGATTGAAGCAGGTTGGTTCGTTGCAGAATATGGTCGTCAACCATGGGCTGTTGGTGAAATCTTACCAGTTCACGTAGCAGCATCAGCATTGACAGCAACAGAGATCTTAATCTCAATGGCTGCAATCATTGGCTTATACACGATATTCTTGATTGCTGAAGTTTACCTAATGGTGAAATTCGCGCGCAAAGGTCCAAGCAGCCTAAAAACAGGTCGCTACCACTTTGAGCAAGACGGTCAAGATTCAGAAGCGAAATTAACTCGCCAAGTAGAAGCATAAAAACGGAGATTTGAGCAATGTTTGATTATGAAGTATTGCGATTTGTTTGGTGGGCATTAATCGGTGTATTACTGATTGGCTTCGCTGTAACAGATGGTTTCGATATGGGTGTTGGTGCACTAGTACCTGTTATCGGAAAAACAGATTCAGAACGTCGAGTTATGATTAACTCAATTGCCCCACACTGGGATGGTAACCAAGTATGGTTAATCACTGCCGGTGGTGCATTATTTGCTGCATGGCCATTAGTATATGCTGCGTCATTCTCAGGTTTTTACCTAGCAATGATCCTAACATTAGCAGCACTATGGTTTCGTCCAGTAGGGTTTGATTACCGTTCTAAAATCGAAGATAAACGTTGGCGTTCAGCGTGGGATTCTGCGATCTTTATCGGTAGCTTTGTTCCACCAGTGATCTTTGGTGTTGCATTTGGTAATTTACTTCAAGGTGTACCATTTGAGTTAAACAACCTAATGATGCTGAGTTATCATGGTGGTTTCTTTGAGTTGTTAAACCCATTTGCATTGCTTTGTGGTTTAGTGAGTTCAGCAATGTTCATCACTCAAGGTGCAACATGGTTACAGATGAAAACAACAGAAGAGCTTCATACTCGTTCTCGTAATGTTGCGATGATTTGTAGTGTTGCTGTTATTGTTCTGTTTGTTATCGCTGGTTTCTGGGCTCAAAGCATCGAAGGTTATGTAATTACTACGGTTCTTGATCACAATGCAGCCTCTGATCCACTAAATAAAGAAGTGGTTCGTGAAGTCGGTGCGCTATTCAATAATTATAATGAATACCCACTACTTTGGATTGCTCCAGCACTCGCTGTGATTATGCCTATCGTTACTATTATAGCTTCTCGTGCAAATATTGGTGGTTTAGCATTCTTAAGTTCTAGCTTGACGAATGCGGGTGTTATTTTAACGTCTGGTTTCGCATTGTTCCCATTCGTAATGCCATCGAGCTTTAATCCTGATCATGGTCTAACTATGTGGGATGCGACATCAAGTGAATTGACGCTACGATTAATGACTTATGTTGCTATCGTAATGGTGCCAATTATTCTTGCTTATACCATTTGGACGTACTACAAAATGTTTGGTCGTCTTGATTCTAAATTCATTGAAGAGAACAAAACGTCTCTTTACTAAGGAGTATTTATTATGTGGTATTTCGCATGGATCCTAGGCGTGCTACTAGCATGTTCATTTGCAATCATTAATGCACTTTGGTTAGAGCATTCAGAAATGATGGACAAAGACAGTGAGTAATCTCGCTGACAAAATAGACAGTGTCCACAGCCCAATCAACAATATCGTAGTACGATTATTGTTGGTTGCAGCTGCGGTATTTCACATGGCAATGCTGATGTGGGAACCAAGGGTGTACTCTGATCAAATTGGCGGATTTAGTGGCTTATTAGCCCCAAGCTTAATTTATTCAGTGTGTACTGCATTCATTTTTGCTGTGGGTTTTATTCCTCATAAATGGATTTGGAAGCTGATATTTAGTCCGTATTTTTCAATAGTAATCTTAGGCTACTTTAGTTATTTGTATTTTTTCTAAAGTGATAAGCCGATAAAAGTTTGTTTATTGGAACAGCATACTAAGCAGTTTGTTACTTATTTAAGTATCAAACTGCTTTTTTTTTGACGATATAGCCTAAAATTCTTATTTGTTATAGTGATGCTAATAAAAAATCGGTTATAGTTAGCAACGGATTTTTCAATAAGAAAAGAGAAAAATGTAATGGATAACAACACGTTTGAATGGCCGATCACTATTTATTATGAAGACACAGACGCTGGCGGAGTTGTATATCATTCTAACTATTTAAAGTTTTTTGAACGAGCTCGAACGGAATTATTGCGCCATCATGGTGTCTCTCAACAAGTACTGTTAAAGCAATCGATAGGATTTGTTGTAAAAAGTATTAATATTGATTTCATTCAAGCTGCACGATTAGACGAACAGCTCAAAGTTGAAACATCTATAACAGAATTTAAAAAAGTATCGCTAACCTTTTGTCAGTTATTGGTTAATTCTGAAGGGAAGGTATTGTGCAAAGCTACGGTTAAGGTAGCCTGTATTGATAACTCAAAGATGAAACCAACAGCGATTCCATCATTTATACTATCGGAGATAACTTGTGACAGGTGAACTATCAATTCTCGATCTATTTCTACAAGCTAGTTTATTAGTTAAGATCGTGATGCTTATTTTATTAGGCTTGTCGGTAACATCATGGGCTATGATCTTCAAGCGCTCAAAAATTTTAGCCGTTGCTCGTATTGATGCAGAACGCTTCGAAGATAAATTCTGGTCAGGAATGGATTTGTCACAGCTGTTTAATGAAGTGAAAGTTCGTAAAGATCGAATCAGTGGAACTGAAAAAATCTTCTATTCTGGTTTTAATGAATTTGCACGCTTATCTCGAGTGAGTTCATCGTCTGAAGCAGTAATGGATGGAACATCTAGAGCTATGCGCGTTACGGTTTCGCGAGAAGTAGACGGTCTTGAAACCAACCTACCTTTTCTTGCAACTGTTGGTTCTATAACGCCATACATAGGTTTATTTGGTACCGTATGGGGTATCATGCATGCGTTTATTGCGTTAGGTGCAGTAAAGCAAGCGACACTAGCAATGGTTGCTCCAGGTATCGCTGAAGCATTGGTTGCAACAGCTATGGGGCTATTTGCTGCGATTCCAGCGGTTATTGCCTACAACAGACTTAGTGTTAAAGTGGGCAAGTTAGAGCATAACTACGCTGCTTTTATGGATGAGTTCTCAAGCATTTTACATCGTCAAGCAATGGCAAGTCAGGAGAAGTAATGTCTGGCTATCAACCAAAGAAAAGAAAATTAACGGCTGAAATTAATGTGGTTCCCTACATTGATGTCATGTTGGTGTTATTAATTATCTTTATGGTAACGGCTCCGTTTGTCACTCAAGGGGTAGATGTTGAATTACCAGAGATGAGTAACACAAAATCGGCGCAAGCGATGGCGGGTGAAGATCCTAATGCAACATTTATCATTGTTGAAATTGATAAAGATGGAAACCTTGGCTTAAGTGTTGATAATCAAGAAGTTCGTCGTCCTATGTCAATGCAAGAGATGATCACTAATGTGAAAGCAGAGCTGAGCATTAAGCCTAATTCACCCGTTGCGGTAGGTGGGGACGCTAGCACGCCTTATGCAGAGATTGTTTTAGTTCTTGATGAATTAAGCCGTGCTGGGGTGAGTAAAGTTGGATTACTTACCGATCTCAAGGAATAGAAGTGAATAATCATTAATGAAATCGGATAATAATTACACTTTTGCTATTATTGTATCTGTCGTGTTGCACTTGTTGCTCGTGGCAGCGCTTATCTTTGGCAGCGATTTTTCTCTGGATGACAAAGCAAAGCCTAATACTATCCAAGCTGTTGTGATCGATCCAAATACGATTGCAAAACAAGCGTCTCAGATCCGTCAAGAGCGAGAACGAGCGGAGCGGGCTGAGCAAGAGCGTTTAAAGCGATTAAAACAACAAGCTGCTCAGTTAGAAAAAAATCGAAAAGCGGAAGAAGATCGAATTCGAAAACTAAAAGAACAACAAGTTAAAGAGAAAAAAGCGGCTCGAGAAGCTGAAGAAGAGCGTAAAAAAGCAGTAGCAGAAGCGAAGAAACAAAAAGAACGTGCTGTTGCTGAAGAAGTTGAACGAAAACGTAGAGCGGATGCCGCTGCAAAAGCTGAAGTTGCCAAACAGGCTAAAATTAAGGCTGATAAAGAAAAAGCCGCAAAAGAGGCTGCAAAAAAAGCGCAATTAGAAAAAGAACGCGCAGCGAAAGCTGAAGCGGATCGTAAAGCAAAAGAAAAAGCGGCGAAAGTAGAAGCAGAAAGAGTCGCAAAAGAAAAAGCAGCAGCTGCTGAAAAAGCGCGTAAAGAAAAAGAACGTGCAGCGAAAGCAGAAGCTGAGCGAAAGCAAAAAGAAGCAGCGCTAAATGATATTTTTGCAGGGTTAGAAGATGAGACAGTTCAAAACTCATCGGCTAAGCAGCAACATATTGATGATGAAGTGAATCGCCATGCCGCTATTTACACTCAAATGATTCAACAGAACCTATTGGTTGATGAAACCTATGTAGGTAAAAGTTGTAGAGTAAAAATTAAGTTAGCGTCATCAGGGTTACTTTTATCTGTGACAACATTAGGGGGAGATGCTCAAGTTTGCCGTGCAGCAAAAACGGCGGTAACTAAAGTAAATGTATTCCCAATGCCAAAAGATTCAGATGTTGTTGCTAAATTAACGAATATTAACCTTACGGTTCAACCAGAATAAGGAAGCTCAAGTGCTAAAACGATGGATATTAACTCTCTTTGTTGCTTGTTTAACATTTAGCCAAGTAGCAAGAGCTGAATTAGAGTTGGTTATAACAGAAGGTATTGATTCTGCAAGGCCAATCGGAATCGTGCCGTTTAAGTGGCATGGTGAAGGTAAATTACCACAAGATATTTCTGCTATTATCTCGTCTGATTTACAGCGCAGTGGCAAATTTAGCCCTGTAGCAACGAATAAAATGCCTCAAACACCCTATAAAGATTCGGATATCAATTACGAAGCTTGGACTAAAATGGGTGTGGATGCGATTGTTACCGGTGAAGTGAAACTTAATGCTCAAGGTAAATACGAAGTTACCTATAAATTAATTGATGTCGTTCGTGGTCAATTAACGAAAGGTCAATCGAAGGCTCTTAACAGCACTGGTGAATTGGTACTGACTCAAGATCATATTCTTGTAAATAAAGTTGCAACACTATCGAAAAAACAGCTGCGTAAGTACGCACACCGAATCTCTGATGTTGTTTATGAAAAATTGACAGGTGAGAGAGGGGCATTCTTGACTCGTATTGCTTATGTTGTGGTTAATGATAAAGCACAATATCCGTATCAATTACGCATTGCTGATTATGATGGTTACAACGAACGCCTGGTACTAAAATCAAAACAACCAATCATGTCACCAGCTTGGTCACCTGATGGTAAAAAATTAGCGTATGTGAGTTTTGAAAACAGAAAATCACAAGTTTTTATTATGAATATTTATACGGGTAAGAGAGAATTAATTGCTTCTTATCCGCGTCATAATGGAGCGCCACGTTTTTCACATGATGGTAAAGAATTAGCCATTGTATTGTCGAAAACAGGAAGCTTGAATATTTATATCGTGAATTTAGAGACGAAGAAAATGCGTCAAATAACTCGCGGAAGATCGAATAATACGGAACCTTTTTGGGCTCCTGATAACAAGTCTTTAATATTTACTTCAGATCGGGGTGGTAAACCTCAGATATATAGAGTAAATTTACAAGACGGTTCAACAAAACGTTTAACCTGGCAAGGCAGTCAAAATCTTGGTGGGCAGATTACTCCAGACGGTAAGTTTATTGTCATGGTGAATCGCTCAGAGACTGGATTCAATCTAGCAAAACAAGATTTAGAAACTGGTGCCGTCCAGGTCTTAACCAAGACACTACTGGATGAGTCACCTAGTATTGCGCCAAATGGCGGCATGGTGATTTACAGTTCCATTTATAGAAAACAGAATGTACTTTCGATGGTTTCTATCGATGGCCGTTTTAAAGCTCGCTTACCAGCGACTAACGGACGTGTAAGGGCACCAGCGTGGTCGCCATTTTTATAGCTACTAAATATTTAGGTAATAAGGAAAATATAATGCAACTAAATAATCTTCTTAAGAGTCTTTTAATCGCTTTGCCTGTGGTTGCTCTTTCTGCTTGTAGTTCTAGCGACAGCGCAACTGACAGTACTGCTGGCCAAGAATCAACAAATGCTGCAGAAACTCAAACAACAGGTGCTGAAGGTCAAACAGACACTGCTGTTATTACTTCTATCGAAGTAGATGAAGTTATGACTGAAGCTGAAGTTCGCGCTCAAGCAGAACAAGAGCTTCGTAAAGTACAAACAGTTTACTTCGCGTTTGATAATTCAACAATTTCTTCTGAGTACGAAGATATGCTTGCTGCACATGCTGCTTTCCTAAGCGCTGATCCAGCAATCAAAGTAACTGTTGAAGGTCATGCTGATGAGCGTGGTACTCCTGAGTACAACATCGCACTAGGCGAGCGTCGTGCTAAAGCTGTATCTAAATACCTACAAGCTCTAGGTGTTTCTGCTGACCAAATCTCTATCGTAAGCTACGGTGAAGAGAAGCCACTAGTTCTTGGTCAAACTGCTGAAGATTACGCTAAAAACCGTCGCGCAGTATTAGTATACTAATCGATAGTTTATAAGGCTGACTTATATGAAATACAGTAACCTTAAGCGAATTATTCCGCTTACGTTGCTGGCTAGTGCGGCGACCCTTGTGGTCGCCGCACCTGCTCCAGTCACAGATTTAAATGCGACTTCCAATTCTACTTCTTCTGCTCCAGCATCTTCAGCGAGCATTGAGCGTTTAGAGCGCCTGATAAAAAGCCGTAATCAAATTCAACTTCAGCTTCAGCAGCAGCTTGATGGTTTATCAGAAGAATTGTCAGAAATGCGTGGAATGGTTGAACGTAATAGCTATGAGCTTGATCAAATGCTAGAACGTCAACGTCAGCTATATATTGAAATCGATACACTGAGAACAGCAAAGCCAGTACCAGTAACAACTCCAGCAGAAGCGACTGATAGTTCTTCTGGTGCTTATGCTGCTGATACCAATGAAAACGAAGCATATCAAAATGCAGTTGATTTAATCTTAAAGAAAAAAGATTATGCTGGCGCAACCAAAGCATTCCAAGATTTTGTTGCAGCCTATCCTGATTCTGTATATAGCTCAAACGCACATTATTGGTTAGGACAGCTTTATTTTGCTCAGAAAAATGACATAGAAGCTGCAAAAAGTTTTGCAAAAGTAGTAAGTTATGCTGATTCAAATAAACGCGCAGATGCTTTATTAAAATTAGGTGAACTTGCTAAACGAAATAACAATAAAGCTGCGGCTCAAAAATATTATCAAAAAGTGATTTCTGAATATCCAGATAGCACAACAGCGAAAACAGCTGATAATCAGTTAAAATCGTTATAAATAGAAACTAAAAAGGAGCCGAAGTGCTCCTTTTTTATTGCCTCTAACTTGCTGCCAATAGCATAAGGCGTATAATATCGAGATTATTTTAAGATATTAATGAGCTGAGCAATGGGCCACATTTTAGACCACGTCGATACGGTATATCCTTTTCCTCCAAAACCTATCAAATTAAGCGCCGATGAGAAAACGCAGTACATCGCGAAAATTAAGCAGTTGCTTAGCGATAAAAATGCGGTATTAATTGCTCATTATTATACAGACCCTGAGATCCAAGCATTAGCAGAAGAGACAGGCGGCTTTGTTGGTGATTCACTTGAAATGGCTAAATTTGGTAATCGTCATGATGCGAAGACATTAGTCATTGCTGGTGTTCGTTTTATGGGTGAATCTGCAAAGATCTTAACGCCTGAAAAAACAATCTTAATGCCAACGTTAGAAGCTGAATGTTCGCTTGATCTTGGTTGTCCTGCTGATAAATTTACAGAGTTCTGTGATGCTCATCCTGATCACACCGTTGTTGTTTATGCGAATACCTCAGCAGCAGTAAAAGCACGTGCTGATTGGGTCGTAACATCAAGTATCGCACTAGAAATTGTTGAGCACCTTGATGATGAAGATAAGAAGATCATTTGGGGGCCAGATCGTCATTTAGGTTCATACATTGCGAACAAAACAGGTGCAGACATGCTGTTATGGCAGGGTGAATGTATTGTTCATGATGAGTTCTCAGCAAAAGCACTAAAAGATGCAAAAGCACTTCATCCAGATGCTGCAGTTTTAGTCCACCCAGAATCACCAGCAAGTGTGGTTGAATTGGCAGATGCGGTAGGTTCTACAAGCCAGTTAATTAAAGCTGCGAAAGAGTTACCACAGCAGAAAATGATTGTGGCAACCGATAAAGGTATCTTCTTCAAGATGCAGCAAATGGTGCCAGAAAAAGAGCTATTAGAAGCACCAACAGCCGGTGCTGGTGCAACATGCCGTAGCTGTGCTCACTGCCCGTGGATGGCGATGAACGGTCTTGTAGCGATTGAGAAGGCTCTTAATGAAGGTGGTGCCGAACATGAGATCTTTGTGGATGAAGAAACACGTCTAAAATCACTTATCCCATTAAATCGCATGCTCGATTTTGCCGAGCAATTAAACGCAAATAAGTAATGCTTTAAGTAGTTAAATAAAAATGGCGACCAAGTTGGTCGCCATTTTTTTATTCTTTATCGCTTAAAGCAAAGTAAATCTTAGAGACAATAATTTCAGATATTAATATAGTGAAAACTACAGCAAAGAAAGCGACGACACCGTTTAATGGCCCATTAAATGATACTTTGTCACCAAATAAAATATTAATGGCTTCTAGCATAATAAATTTACTACCAACCAAAATCGTATAGCTACTTAATCCACGATATATTTTTGGTGCTGTTCCTGGTTTAGATTTAAAGTAATCAGCAATTCGGTGTTCTGCATTGATCGATAACTTCAATAATAACTGCAATAAAATCGCAGCAGCGAATGATATGGTAAATGATTCAATGTTTACAAAATCCCAATATTCATCAAAAAAATTCAATACTGTTAAATCAACAAGAACTGCTAGTGTATAGCCGACAAATAAACGTTGAGGAGTGTTAAAACCATATTCTTTAGTTGTTGAGCTCATATTGTATTCCTAATTATTGTTTAAATATATTATTCATTTTCTGGTTATTATAGTGCCTATTTATTTATCATATTAAAAGTGCACTAAAATCAATTGGCGCGAAATGGTAAAAATATAGATTAAATTACAGACTCAAGTCTAAATATAGTGATAATTGATTCATTAAACAAAATAAATGCTCTATATTATTTATGTGATTGTAATTAATGGAATTATGTATGAAATATGGATTGTTTCTTTTTGTGATTTTTAGTACATCAGTTTTTGCAAAAGAGCAGGAGGAGTGGGACTTCCTGCTTGTTTTCCCAATGATGTGGGCACCTAGTATCGAAGGCAGTGTATCTTCTGGAGAGGATATTGTTCGTGTTGATGTTCCATTTGAAAATATATGGGACGGACTCGCTTTTGGTTTAATGGGAGATTTTTATGCCAGAAAAGGGAAGTGGTTAGTTGGTGCTCGTGCAAATTACCTATATATGAAAGACTCGGTGCAAACAGAAGGTTTAGATGGTCCTATAACGGGTACCGTTATCTCTCCTGGACACGATATAACAACAAGAATGCATTTATCGGTTAATGATTTATTTTTTGGGTATGAAGTCTATCCTAACCTAGAAATACTCACTGGTGTTCGCCATACATACAGCCAAGTTGAACTGGATATTAACGCATTATCTAATGATGGTTTGGTTAATGTAAATGGGTCGGCTTTGTTAGCGAAAGAGCATCTATTTGATTGGCTTGTTGGTATTAAATACAACAAATATTTTGATGATCGCTGGGGGATATCAGTAAGCGCTGATTTTAATGTTATAGGTGATAACGACGTTAATCATGGCTTCAATATTATGGGAATTTATCAGTTTACAGAAGCTCATAACCTATGGTTTGGCTATCGTTATCTGAATATTGCCAATGAGATGAAAGCAGAAGGTGTGAATATAGAAATTGACCTAGTAGAAAAAGGGCCCCAACTGGGATACGCCTATCGATTCTAGTTCGTTTTCATCTCAAATCACCGATAGTAATTAAGATTACAACGGTTGATTAATAGAGACATCAACAATAGCTCTATTTTCTAGAATATTTCGCCCAATAAGAACTGGGTATGTCATGTGACTTCTGTCTTTTAATGTAAATTCAGCAAAGATAGGTTCGCCTTGGATTACTACATTTAGATTAACAACCGGACGAGTCTTGATACTATTGCTGCTTGCTTGACGGATTTTGGCTATTCGTACTACCTTCTTTTTCATTTTGACTATCTCTCCATTAGGAAGGGGAAAGTCGAATGTAACCATTTCTTTCTCACTCTCAAAATGGGTTTTGATATTGATTGCATGAACAGAAGAAGTCGTTGCTCCTGAGTCAATACGGCTTGGTAGTTGAGTTGATACATCTTCAATTTGTGTTTGCTCTATTTGTCCAAAAACTTGTAATTCTGATGTTTGAGCGGATAGAGCTGAAGATAAAAAAGCAGATGATATTGCAATAATAACGATGTGTTTTTTCATTTTATAACCTCTTAAAGTATCGGTTAACTTTAAGGTGGTGAGCACATTTTTACTTATCATTTTACGCCAACTATGATCTCTCTTATTTAAGGATATTTCTTTCGATATGGCGCGAAATGGTAATTTTAATATTGTTTCTCCATTATGGTAATTATTTTTAATGGAGAACGTCGATGATTATTTTATGTAAAATAAAAGACATTAATGAATTAGATTTTGAGATTGATTTGGCAGGCTTACTTCAAGAGTACTTGTTGATTCAGAGAAAGGAAGTCAGTTATGAATGATAGCAGTGATCCGCTTCAGCTAGTGACAAAAGAAAGCGTTAGATTTTTTTCATCCATAATTCAAGAATTAGACAGTAAGAGTTATTTATTGCTTAGAGAATCCATGATCCCAATCGATATTATGGAGGATGAGCGAGAATATACTTATTTACCAGAGTCATGCCTTAAGAATTTAATGGAAGTGCTTAGTCGTAATGTAGGAAATGATCGGCTTGGCGTTTTATTTTGGCGATTGTGTAAGGATAAGTATATTCCATCATTTCTTAAACGCTTGAACTATAGAGATGATTTGAAATCGACTTTAGATGGATTTTCAGATTTATTATCAAAAGAATCAACAGGCGCAAAAGTTTATGTGCAAGAAAGCGTCGGTTCTTGGTGGCTAGTTCGTGAGAAATCAGGGGTTGATGAACCTTGGTTTAAGTACGCTGAAATGTTTTCAGTGATATTCATGTCTGAATTATTAAGATCTTTAACTAAAAGTGAGTGGAGTCCAACACGGATCGGGATTCGCAGTAAGGATGACCATGATTTTTTGAATCTTCCTACGCTTAATAAAACACAGTTTTTTACAGAAAGACCAGTTACGGCATTAGAAATTCCAGCCTCTATTTTATTCTCTAAGGTAGCTGCTTATGAGAAAGAAAAGATCAATGTAAAACAAGATGTTGATCTTCAGAATATGACTTTTACCGATCAATTTAAAATAGCTATTTTCCCATATCTACCAGTAGGGAAATTACCAATTAAACTGGCTTCTGAAATTTTACGCATGAATGTGAGAACACTTCAACGTAAGTTAAAAAATGATGGCACAATCTATAAAACCCTAATTGAAGAAATGTGTTTTGAACAAATAGTCGCTGAACTTGTTGAAACAAATAAGCCAATTACTGGCATAGCGACTAAATATGGCTACTCTGATGCTGGGCATTTTTCTCGTGCATTTAAGCGGATCTATGGGGTATCTCCGTCTCAATATCGTAAAGTTAATACTTTAATCGGATGACAGCTAAATAATCAATGTCGTCAAATGGCAAGTAAATAGCATTGAATTCCTTTATGTTACCAACTAATCTCTATTATGTTTTTGTTATGTTTCATTTTGCTGCTATATATTTTTTATTTAGTAGCATGATGAGCGAACAGAAGTTTTAGGGAATAATTTATATATTAAGGAATCTTTTATGAAAAATGTTCTAAGGCTTACCGCTCTTGCATTATCGTGTGGTGCTGTTTTTTCCGCATCAGCGTCATCAACTCTTTTTACTAATGTCGATATTTTTAATGGCACAGAAAACAAATTATATGAAGACCATTATGTTTTAGTTGAAAATAATCTAATTAAAGCGATTTCTGCTAAATCGATAGAAGCAGGTGATGCCGTGGTAATTAACGGTGAAGGTAAAACATTAATGCCAGGTTTGATTGAAGGTCATGGGCACCTTTTATTAAATGGTGGCACCTTGAATGACCATGAAAATAACAGAACCATTGAAGAGTTGGCATCTAGAGCAACCGTCAATGCCAATGCGGTATTTCAGTCAGGGTTTACAACGTGGCGTGATGCTGGTGGTTTAAATACAGGCTTACGCAAAACCATTGACTCTGGCATGCTTGAGGGACCTCGTTTATATACCTCTGGTGCGTTTATTGGACCAACAGGCTCTCACGCTGATTTTAGTAATTTAACCACGTTAAACCAACACCTTAATGGCCCGCAAACATCAATGAGTCGGAGCAACGTGAGTGTTAATACGGATACAGTGGGTGAGATCAAAGCCGCTGCTCGTCAAAACTTCAAACAAGGTAACTCACAGTTAAAGATCATGTCTTCTGGTGGTGTTGCATCGTCGTTTGACCCGTGGCAATTAAATGCAATGTCAGCAGAAGAGATTGGTGCTGCTGTAGAAGTTGCAGATGCGTATGGATCTTATGTAATGTCGCATGCCTACAGCAAAAAAGCGATTTTGCGTAATCTAGATGCTGGCGTTAAAACTATTGAACACGGCTTTATGTTCGATGGTGAAATTAATAAAAAAATGAAAGAAAAAGGCGCCTACATTACAACGAATATGACGGCGTTCTCTCCTTATTTGAGCCAAATTGAAGCGATTAATAGTAACCCAGCGTCAAAACGCAAAGCAGAATCGGCGACTAAAGCATTTAAAAATTACATTTCTAATGTGAATAAATACCAACCTAAATGGGGCTTCCACACTGACTGTGTTGGTGATGTAACTTCATGTATTAAACAAACGGACCATACCATTTACCTTGCAGGAAAAGAGTTAGGAAACTTCTATACCCTTAAAGGCATGACATCAGTAAATGGTGAGATTGTAAAACTTTCAGGAATCATGGACCCGTATCCAGAAGCTAAGCTAGGTGTGGTTGCAGTTGGTGCGTATGCCGATTTATTGGTGGTAGATGGAAATCCGCTTGAAGATTTATCCGTGATTGGTGCAAATGAAAAGTGGTTTGATGCAAAAGAGCGAGAGCCAGCACTTGATACAATTAAAGTCATCATGAAAGATGGAAAAATTTACAAGAATACGCTGTAGTCTGTTGGTATACCTTTCTGTATAGCCTACTTTGGTAGGCTATTTCTAAGGATCTGTAATGAAGAAAATTATTCTCCTGTTAGCCTTATCTCTTCCATTTTATGCAATGAGTGACGATTTTGTTGAATTGAAATGGCAAGAGTTAGCCGCTAAAAATAATGATATAGATGTCAGTTTACCTGAATTGACTGACCAACAAAAATTAGCCCTTAAACAAATTTTGATTTTACAAAATGACGCTTCTAAACAAGCAGAAGAGCAGCGCTTACAATTAGCTGAGCAACTCAAAATCGAAGGCGTTGATGCAGATGAGGCGATTGCCGCTAGACAGGCATATATGACGGCAAAACAAAATAATGCAGAGGCGATAACTCAAGAATACGATGGTAAAAAAATACGTATGCCTGGTTTTATTGTTCCTATTGAATTTGATGGTTTAAAAACAACAGAGTTTTTATTAGTTCCAGTAGCGGGGGCTTGCATACATATGCCACCACCACCTGCTAACCAAATTGTTCGAGTTTCTTATCCTGAAGGTTTCACGGTTCAAAATGTGCAATATCCAGTATGGATTGAAGGCGATTTTCATTCAAAAAAAGTAACGGAAGAAGTTTTTTTAGTGGACGGAAAAAGCAATATCACCATGGGTTATGAAATGAACGCATCGTTAATTGAAGATTACTATGAGCCTGAAAGTTAATAAGCTAGGAGGTTACATTGAATCAGAATAATATAATTAAAAGTGTTTTGTTACTTACTGGGTTGGCTTCACCTTTAGCATTTTCTGCGAATTTTGAAAGTCCAGATTCAGTAGAAAATACCATAGAAAAGGAATCGACCCCCAAACAGCATTGGCGAGAAGAGTTATCCAATAAAGGGGTAACTTTTGGTGCTGATTACCTGGCGTTAGGGCTTTCTTCTCCTAATGGCTCTCAAGGAAATAGTGTCAATCGCTCGTCCGGTATTGCTCGTTTTTACGGTTCTTGGCACCTTGTTGGAAATGGAACTGAAAATACAGGTGGTATTGTTTGGAAGGTAGAGCATAGACACGCCTATAGTTCGACCGCTCCTAAAAATATGGCTTTCATTGACGATATTAGTAACGGACCTGAAGGCTTAGGTTATGTAGGTATGATTGCCCCTGCTTATAATGATCAAGGTACTAGGGTTACCAATTTACATTGGAAGCAGAAATTTAATGATGGAAAGACGTCATTGATTGTTGGCTGGCAAGATGTGACGGATTATGTAGACACTTACGCTTTAGCAAGTCCATGGACGGGTTTTACAAATTTAGCATTCAGTACTGGCTCTGGTGTGATGGGGTTACCTGATGATGGTATCTTGGCTATTTCTGCAGGGCATATGGTGACAGACCATTTTTATGTTGTTGCTGGCATTGCTGATGCAAAAGGGAAATCTGATGATATTTTTGACGGTTTTGATACTGCCTTTCATGACAGCACTTACTTTAAAACCCTTGAATTAGGGTGGGCTGATTCACAAGACCAAATTTATACCGATAACTTTCACGTGACGTTATGGCATTTTGATGAAGGGTCAAGGCACAGTCTGTCATCAACAGTATTGCCTGATGGTACCGTTATTGGTGGAGAGAGTGGGCAAGGGGTTAACTTTTCATGGAGCAAGTTTGTTACGGCTCAATTTATGCCTTTTGTTCGTGGTGGCGTATCTGAAGGCGATGTTGCTTTATTTGATAAGTCTCTAAGTGTCGGTTTTGGATACTTTGGCCTAGGTGCAAACAATAATAATTTAGGCTTTGCTGTTAACTGGTCTGAAACAAACAGCAATACGCTACAAAAGTTCATGGGGGCTGAAAAGCATCAAACTACAGCTGAGTTATATTACAACATGCAAATAGGAGATCATTTTCAGATCACTCCAGATATTCAATATATAAATAATCCAGCTCTTTCTAGTGAAAGCAGTGCGTGGGTCTTTGGCTTACGAGCAAGAATTTTTATATAAATAGAAAGGCGTCTAGTAACTAAAATAAGCATACATTTTAATGGCTTATTTTAGTTGCTAGACGCCTTTTTTTTGGTTGCCGTGTATCTAAAGATTAACGTAATAAAGCAAAGTGTTCGCTTGTCGTCAAATGGCAATTCTCTGTACTAAATTTAACCTATTATCTCTCTGTCCCCACAAAATTAAAGAGAGAAAAATATGACTACAGTAATTACTAACGCTAACGTATTTAACGGTGTAGATAATCAGTTACAAGAAAATGTATCTTTATTAATTGAAAATAACGTGATCACTCAAATCGGTGATGTTGACTTATCTCTAGCTAATGAAATTATTGATGCTAAAGGCGGTACAGTCATGCCAGGTCTGATGGATGCTCACGTACATATAACAATGTCAGCGCCTTTTCATGAATTAGATAAGATGACCAGAGAAGAAGTCGCAATTCGCTCTGCAAAAGTGGCTGAAGGCATGTTAATGCGTGGTTTTACTACCGTTCGCGATGTTGCAGGTAATACACTTGGTCTTAAAAACTGTATCGATAATGGTTATGCGACCGGTCCAAGAATTTTGCCCTCTCAAGCGGCTATTTCGCAAACCTGTGGTCATTCTGATTATCGTCAAAACCAAGCACAAGAACGTACTGGTAGTCATGAAGATTCTCCAATAATGAAAACTGGCGCATTTAAAGTAGCAGATGGACGCTCAGAAGTGCTTAGAGCGGTACGTGAACAGTTATTTATGGGCGCATCTCAAATTAAAATGATGGCCGGTGGTGGTGCTTCATCGTCGTTTGATCCACTCGATACGATTCAATACACATTAGATGAAATGAAAGCAGCAGTTGAAGCTGCATCAGATTACGGTACATACGTGGCTGCGCATATTCATACTGCGGATGCCATGAGAAGAGCTGCTGAAGCGGGTGTTATGTCTTTTGAACATGCAACGATTATGGATGATGACATTGCTAAAACGATCAAAGATAAAGGGATCTTTGTGATTCCATCGTATTTCACCTCATCACTTATTGCAGAACGAAAAATCCCACTTGGTAATGAAACCTTGTACCAAAAAACAGAAAGAGTGGGTAAAGCGATGTTTAAATCGGCGGAGCTAATTAAAAAATACGATATCCAAAATATTTGTTTTGGTACCGATTGTGTAGGTACACTTGATGTTCATAAAACACAATCAGAAGAGCTACAAGCCATTGAAACGGTATTTGATTCATTAACCGCTCTTAAAATGGTGACTTCTAACTGTGGTCGTTTGTTTGAGATGTCTACATATAAGCACCCATACCAAGAAGGGAAATTAGGTCAAATCACTGAGGGCGCTTACGCAGACTTACTTATTATTGAAGGAAATCCTTTAAATGGTGTTGAATGTGTAACAAACCCTAAAACGCAAAAATTAATCATGAAAGACGGTGTTGTGTATAAGAACGCTTTATAACCTCATAAAATGATTAAATATGGAAAGCGACTAGGTTCGTAAACCAAGAATCGTTTTCTTATATAACTTAGGGGTTAACCCGCTAATCCGTTTAAATGCTCGAGAAAAGTGCGAGATATTATTGTAACCAAGTTGGTTTGATATATGGGTCAGCGAGTAACCCTCTTCCATTAATTCACATGAGACAGATAGCATAAGGCTCTCTTTTATCTGTCTAAATGAGGTTCGCTCTTCCTTTAAGCGTCGTTGGAATGTCCTTGAGGTCATATTAAGAAGCTTTGCTGCTTGATCAACCGTTAATGAATGCTCTCTCACATAAGGAAGTAAAGCCGTAAAAACACTGTCACTAAAGCTAGAATGCCATTCAATGAGTGGTTGTTTCTTTTCTGTATCAGAACTTGATATGTGAATTTCTTTATTAAGAATGTCATCGTCAATTAATACTGCTGTTGTATTTTGACCTATAAACAACTGTGTTTTATTGTTTAACGAAGACAGTAAAGCATCGGCATCGTTATGCTGAATTCGTACTTGTTCAGGGAACCAATCGGTCTTAGTTAAGGCCTGAATGAGCTCGATGATGTATAAGACAGCAAAAACCTCTCCCCACAAAAAGTACACACTGTCCTCATAAGGCGTAGAGCGACAAAACCAATATTTTCCATACTCTTGTTCAAATGAAATTGAACTGCCTGGAGAATCACTTTTGAATACTTCACTGGCTTTTTCAAGTGCCTCTTTAATAGTGATAGCACTATCAAACTGTGTTAATACCTGAGGAATAATTCGTTGTCGGAAGGCCAGTCTTAATAGGTCACTAAAATTATTAACGCCAACTTGAGATGACAGTAAATAGATTAAGCGTTTAACGGGTTCAGTAGGTAAAAATTCTTTGTCTGTATGAAAAAGATCCGGCGGTAAGCCTGAGTCTCGCAATACCTCTTGAATATGAATCCCATGCTTTGAAAAAACATCGATTAAAATTTTTGTATAACCAGTACGAATCATAGGTAATGGTGTTGTTTTTTTATTCGGCATTATCAATATCTACCTATTTTAAAATTAAGATGTTTTTATAATTATTGGCGCAAAATGGTAAGTTTTCATTTGGTATTTGTTGATATATTTGTCTTTTATGTGAATTTGCGACAGACAACACAAAGTGGTGAGGTGCTTGTATATTGGAATCTATTAAGTCGCTATAAATAAACAACTAAATAATAAGTATTTTTTATATAAATCCCTCGATTTTTTCCAAATAACAGCTATACATATAGTTGAGGAATGGATTCCATTAGCAGTAGGTAAAAATATGACTGAAGAAATAAAAACGCCAAAAGAAGAGAGTGAAAACACATCCGCAGATAATACCGCTCAGAAAACAAATAAAGTTCGGAAAATAACTAACTACTTATTATTTACTGTTGCCGCTTTATTATTGTTTAGCATCATATCTGATCGCATCATCCCTTTAACAGACAATGCGAGAGTAAAAGGATACGTCGTCCCTATTAAGCCTCAAGTCTCTGGCCAAGTATTGGATATTTTGGTTCAGCCTAATCAATTAATTAAACAAGGTGATGTTCTTGCTAAATTAAATCCTGTTGATTATGAAATTGCGCTACAGCAAGCAGAGCAAAGTTTAGAACTCGCTGGTCAAAATGTAGGGGCACAAACGGCGGTTATTGCTTCATCACAAGCTAGGTTGATTAGTGCGAATGTTGAACTAGAAAATACCCGACTTCAGTCTAATCGTATTCTTGAAATGGCCGAACGTGGCGTTGTATCTAAAGCCGATGCAGACAAAGCACGAGCGTCATTAGCGACAGCGAAAGCAAATGTCGTCAATGCTCAAGCAGATCTAGAAAAGTCAAAGAAACAATTAGGTGCTGATGGTGAAGATAATAGCCAAATTAAAGCGGCATTACTGGCATTAGAGCAAGCTCAAATTAATTTATCTCGAACAGAAATCAAAGCACCTACTGATGGGGGCGTATCAAACTTCAGTTTGTCTGAAGGTTTTTATGCTTCTGCTGGGCAACCTATAATGACGTTCGTATCAACCGAAAGTATTTGGATTGAAGCCTATTTTCGTGAAAACAGCTTAGGTAATGTGGACGTTGGCGATAAGGTTGAAATGGCACTCGATTTTGCACCAGGTAAAGTGATCCAAGGTACGGTAACAAGTGTTGACTGGGGTGTTGATTGGGGGCAAAACAATCAGGCGGGTAAGTTAGCTCAAGCGAATAATCAAACTGGGTGGTTACGACAAACACAGATGCTGCCAATTGCGATCGAGTTTGATCACTCACAAACGACAGGCCAATTACGTATCGGCGGGCAAGCGGATGTGATTGTATATAGTGGTGATAACGTTATTTTTAACTCGATAGGTAAGTTGTGGATTCGCTTTGTGAGTTTGATGTCTTATGTCAGATAACTTAATCGATGATCCTCAAATTCAAACGAAGATACTTAGATATACGGTAGGCGTTGGTCTTGCCGTATTCTTAGCCGCATTGATTAATTGGCCATTAGCGTTCGTTGCGCCTGTTTTTGTTGCGAAGTTTTTGATTGATAAACCGGAATTAAACAAAGAAACACTATATGAGCTAACCGTTGCAATGGTAGCGACTATGGGGCTTGGCTTATTGTTATCAAATGGTATAACTCAATACCCAATACCACTACTTATTTTAGTTGGGTTAATGATGCTATGGGGGTATTACTTATTTACCGATCCTAAATGGAATCTGTTTGCTACGATATTGATTATTGCAATATTAATGCTTCCTTTTATGGCGATATCAAACCCTGGTATGTCGGTATTCCTTGCCACTGGGCTAGCAAGCTCAGGTGTTGTTGCGGTGATTATTTTTGCTTTGGTTCATATTTATTTCCCTGAAGCTGAATCGTCATTTTCAGGGTATCAACCTTCGCCTTTATCTAAGCAACAAAGATGGTATGCCGCTTTTAGAGCGATGATCGTCTCATTTCCTGTTGTGTGCTTTTTCTTTATTTTTCAAATATCAGAAGCATTGCTTACAATGATGTTTATAGCGTTATTGTCTTTAATGATAACCGGAGAGAAATCAGTAAAACTAAGTGCGTTTTTAATTATTACTAACAGTATTGGTGGCGCTTTAGCTATTGGTGTTTTCTCAGTATTAAGTCTTGCACCTAATATCCTATTTTATACGCTATTTATCTCATTCATTGCGCTAATCATGGCAACTCAGATTTATACAAAACCTGCAAAAGCACCTATTTATGCGACTGCATTTAGTACCGTACTTGTACTCTTAGGAAGTACGTTAATGAGTTCGGGAGATATTGATAGCAATATGATAATACGTATATTTCAATTATTTATGATTGGCGTTTATATGATTGTTGTTTCTTTTTTCTTAGAAACTCGACAATGGGCATTTCTAAAAATGCAGCCATAATTATTACTACGAACAAGGATTGTTTATGAAATTAGAAAGTGATTTTTCGAATAAGGCGATAGATGCATTTATTAAGATTGCAGCGCTCGCTATTCTTGTCTTTTGGTGTTTTTCTATCCTCAAGCCATTTATGTTACTTGTGGTGTGGGGAGGGATAATCGCAACGGCGTTGTACCCAATCGTTTCCTGGGGACATAATAAATTTGGTATTGGTAAAGGAAAGGTCAGTGCTGGTTTGGCTTTTATAGGGGTAGTGCTGTTAGTTATTCCTTTAATCGCGCTTTCAACGGGTCTATATACAAGCGGCTCTGAATTAGTGGTGGGTTATCAAAATGGCACCATCTCTATACCTAAACCGAATTTAGCCGTTAAAGATTGGCCTTTAGTAGGTGATAAAGCATATGCTTTTGGTATTCAAGCTTCTTCAAATTTAGAAAGTGTTCTATTCAAATATGGCGATGAAGTTAAAGCTATAGTGAGTAAATTAGCCTCTCTTGTCGGCTCTCTTGGTGGTGGATTCATTCAGTTTATTATTTCTACCATCATTGCGGGTGCTTTTATGGCGAATGCAGATAAGTGTGAGCGCGCTTTTGTATTAGTGGCCAATCGTTTAACGGGAGATCATGGCGAAGCGTTAACAACCTTATCTAAAACAACAGTAAGAAGTGTTGTTCAAGGGGTTATTGGTGTCGCTGTTATTCAATCGGTGATGGCTGGGGTAGGGATGGCATTTGCTGGTGTCCCTGCCATTGGTTTATGGATGTTGCTTGTTATGCTTATTGCGATAATCCAACTTCCTCCTATTCTTGCGTTATTACCTGTCATTCTTTATGTCTTTAGTGTTGATACCACGACAACCGCTGTTCTTTTTCTAATATGGTGTATTGTTGTAAGCGGTAGTGATGCGGTATTAAAACCTATGTTACTTAGTCGTGGCTCTGACACCCCTATGTTGGTTATTTTACTAGGTGCATTAGGGGGCATGGCAATGTCTGGCATTGTTGGTTTATTTGTTGGTGCAGTGATTTTAAGTTTAACTTATCAATTGTTTGTTGTTTGGTTAGATCATGAATCATCAGGTAAATAGCAATGAAAAAAGTGTCAGGTGATGATAATTTTTACTTTCTGCTTTTTGCACTACTAGGCTTGCTCTTTATGAGCGCTGTCATGCAGCAGCTCTTTAGTGGCGGGCAAAAAATGGTATTAGCATTGATCATTATTTGTTTAGCTATCTCCATTGTCGGCGTGAATCGAAAGCAGGCGCTGTATAGAACTTGGTATGGTTTTTTGTTGAGCATTGCTTCGATATCTGGAGGACTCTCTTTTCTAGAAGGGTACGATCTTTCTTTAATTACATTAGGATCACTGTTGTTCTTTTTGTTATCTCATACTTACACTGCTTTAAAGCAAGTAATGTTGCCTGATAATGTGAGTCGAAACCAAATTGTTGGTTCTGTCTGTGTGTATTTATTGTTGGGTGTTTCTTGGGCCATTATTTATCTTATTCAAATAGAACTTTTTCCGTATTCATTTACTGGAATAGAAGCGAAACCTTGGATTGATAATCTGTTTGATGCGATATATTTCAGCTTTATCACATTAACAACGGTGGGTTATGGGGATATTTCTCCGATATTGCCAATACCACGATTTTTTGTTTTTATTGAATCTATATTAGGTGGTTTTTATTTAGCGATAATGGTAGCGAGTTTGGTGAGTAGTCATCTAAACCAATCACGTTAAATTGAAAAAAATCCCCGTATTTAATAATATAAATACGGGGATTAGTTATTAATTAAACACTTTCTTCTTGCAGTGCTTCTAATTGAGCTATGGTAGTCTGTGATATCAGCTCGTCATCAATATAGTAATTCACATTTTCACCATCACGGATCCCCGTTAATATACCAGTATCTCCATTGTTATATACGATATCCATTTGGATAGTGTTTTCATCAATGGCTTTCATTTCACCTGCTTTAATCATTCGATTATTCGTGATCGGTGCGATAGGCGCATCTCTTAACGATGGGTCTAGTTCATCATTTACTTTAAATTTAGTATCTACCTTTGAATCAAAGATGTGTGAATTACCATTAAGAGGGTTCTTACCTGTCCAGAACTCTAATGAGTTAAATAATGTATAATCAACGGCGGTCGTAATACCGTAGACAGGCGCAAGAAGTAAGTTAACTCCAGCTCTAGCGTAGCGGTTATCTACCACCTCTACATTAAACTTCATTACTTTTCCTGTAACGGCATTACTACCAATGCAGCCTGTTAGTGTTGATGCAAGAATAATGATACCAGCAGTTTTTACAAAGATATTTTTCATTTTAAATTCCAATCATTAATTTTTATATAAGGTATTTTTTCAATTCTTTCTATTTCATAACGTAGTTATAAGTCGATACTAATATCCAAGTGAAAAACTTAAATATGGATAAACTTACTTTTATTGTGAAATTAGAGACTGAAATGATTAATTCTTTAGAGACTTTTAAAATTTGAAATATATCAGTGTGTTTAAAGTCGCTTAATGTCATGGTATTTCCCAACAGTTAGTGGCATCCGTTTCCTGATTAATGTTATTTGATGAAATGAATGATACGTTGAAATAGAAATTACACTTACCATTTTGCGCCACGGTGAGGTTTAATAGAGAAATAGTTAGATAATTTTATGACTGATATAAAAATGGCGACCAAGTTGGTCGCCATTTTTGTTATTGGGTTTTCTTTTATTCGTCGCGGCTTGCTTCAGCTTCTGCAAGTTCAAAACCACGCATGGTTAAGCCTGATAGCATCATAGGAACTGCGTTATAGATTTCTTTGAACTCATCTAAACCTTCAATGCCTTGCTCTTCTAATGTTGCTAATGCGGTTTCAGGATCAAATAGCATACTAATAGAAAGCAATACACCACCAAGTAGCGCATTATTTTCGCTCTCTTCTGGCATCAGTGTTTCCCAATCGTCACGCGTTAACTGCCAACCTTGTAATAAACCTTCAGAGAATTGACGAGTTTGTGCTGTTACAATCTCTTCATCATCAAGTTGACATGCTTCCGGCCATTGCCACTGACCAGATAAAAATGCTTCGCGATACTCATTCCATAGGTTAACTACAGCATTAGCGTACGCTTCTAAATCTTCTGCTGTGGTAAAAGGAGATATTTCTTCACCACCCCATAAAAAAGCTAACCACTCATTAGGATTGATAAGGTTTGGAGCCGCAGCCATCGCCGCAATAAAACCTTGTGTTTGTGCTTCAGTTAGCAGTTTATTTTCTAATTCAGGGTTTGAAAGAATTGCCGTAAGTGATAAAGACATAATGTTCTCATTCCATTCAAGTTTTCATTATTGTATCAAGAACTTTTAATATTGTCTGAATAGAAATTAATGCTTATCTTCTTGTATTGATAAGTTGCCTTTTTGTGAAAATAACTTACGGAATGTAACGAGTAGCGAATTAAACTGATTTCAAATCAAAAAGTAGTTGTAAGTTTACTACATTGACTCAACTTCGAGATCTAATTCTAATAACATTGTGATTAAATAGCGATAATTACTAGCTAGGTATGCTCAGCTAGTTCTATCGACTGCTACCGCATTGGTCGGGCAGTTTATTAATCTGGTTTATTATAGTTGGAGAGAGAAAGTTAATGTCTAAGAAAGGACCATTTTGTATCCGAAATGCAGCGGCGGATACATTTGCAATGGTGGTTTTTTGTTTTATTACGGGCATGTTTATTGAAATTTTAGTTTCAGGGATGACATTTGAGCAGTCACTAGCATCAAGGACTCTCTCAATACCAGTTAACATAGCAATTGCTTGGCCTTACGGAGTATTTCGTGACTTTATGTTGCGTCAAGGTGCTCGTATATCGCCGAGTAAATTTATGAAGAATATTGCAGATTTAGTGGCGTATGTGACATTTCAATCACCAGCTTATGCAATGATTTTATTGGCTGTGGGAGCAACACCAGAACAAATCATTACTGCAGTTTCAAGTAATGTGGTTGTTTCATGTGTAATGGGCGTGTTTTACGGCTACTTTTTGGATGCATGCCGTAAAGCATTTAAAGTTCCAGGTTATACGCCTCATGCGCATTAATATTTTGATTTTAAACTAACACTTAGAGCCAGCATTGATTGCTGGCTTTTTTTTATTCTGAATATTCAAAATATTGATTTAAAGATGTTATTCTTGAAGTTGCGTATTTATAAAGATTAACGGACTAATGAAAACATATTTTTTAGTAATGCTTGCCTATAGCGCAATTGGTTTTATGGGGATGTCGACAGTGTCTGCAAATTCATTGTCACACGCTCAAGACATAGAAGCGAAAACCAACCAATCCTCTCAGAAGGCTCAGCAAGGTATAGATAAAGAAGCTCAGCGCATATTAGATTTGCAAAATCAGATTGAACAAGCAAGCATTCGGTTATCTAATCAAACCGTTTATCGTGATCATTTGGCTCAACTTGTTCACTCTCAAGAAAGTGAAAAACAGCAATTACACATTCAAATCACTCAAATTGAAGAAACACGTCAGGGTATTGTTCCTTTGATGTACCAAATGCTAAATGAATTAGACCGCATTCTGCATTCGGACTTACCTATTCGTTTTACCGCTAGAACAGAGCGCCTTAACCAACTTCATCTTTTAATGGGTCGAGCAGACATTAGTGATGCTGAAAAATTTCGTCGGTTATTAGAAGCGTTTCAGATAGAGATGGATTACGGGTATAAAATCGCTGCCTACCAGCAAGAAATTACCCTAGAAGATGGCAGTAAAAGAGTGGTTGAACAGTTGCATATTGGTCGAATTACCTTACTTGCTCGCAGTGCGGATAAAAAGCACCTTTGGCTTTGGTTGCAAGAAAAACAGAAGTGGCATGCAGTAGAAAGTGGGTTAATCGATGAAGTGAATGTGGCTTTTGATATCGCTAATAAGCATAAAATACCTCAATTATTACGTTTACCACTTTCAGTATCTGATCTCAATGAATCGCAAGTTAAGGAGAATATCTGATGCGTATTTCTTCATTACTTGTTGCATGTTTTATGTTTGTGATTGCATTACCGCTTCATGCTGATGCACTTTCTCAACTAGACAATAAAGCCAAAGCAAATCAAATAGAGCAGCAAAAACAAGATAAGCTGCGTACTCAACATATAAAACAGACTCGTGTTGAGTTAGAACAACAATTATCTGTCTTAAAACGCTCGATTCAAGAGAGAGAAAAAGAGACTGAGAGATTAAGCACCACGTTCAGCCGTAATGAAAAAGCCTTAGTTGATTTAGAAAAACAATTGCAGATTGAAACAGGTAGCCTTGGCGAAGTCTTTGGTGTGGTTCGTCAGGGAGCAGCAACGACCCAAAGTACGGTAATGACCTCTTTTATTCAACCGAGTGAAGGGGTCAGCATAGAGCCAATAAAAGCGGTAATAAATACTGATGCATTACCTTCAATAACGGTGTTATCTCAGTACATCAATACAATGGTGGCTTACATTGAGCAAAGTAAACGTATTGCTCCAGTAAATGCACAAGCGCTTCAAGGTGACGGTACTGTTGTTGAAAAATCCATGCATCGTATCGGTGATATGGGGTTACTTTCTGATGAAGGTTACATGAAGTGGGATCGTTTAAACGCTCAAGCTGAGTCGTATCTTCGTTATCCAGAAGGATCACCAACAGCCGCTAATTTTACAGTGAACTCAATGCTCATCGATGTGACTAGAGGGGCGCTGCTTTCTCAATATGCCGAACAACCTACGCTGACTCAGCGTATTGAACAAGCAGGTATTGTTGGACAAATTATTCTAGGCTTACTAGGTATTGGGCTCATTATTGCGATATATCGAGGTGTGGTATTGCTTCGTTTACAGTTACAAATTACCAAGCAATTGCAACACCCAGATAAGCTAAGTGATAACCCATTAGGGCGTATTTTATCGGTATATGATAAAGAAAAGTCGCAAACAGTAGAATCTTTAGAGTTGCGTTTACTTGAGACGATCATGGATGAACAGCAAGGATTAGAAAAAGGGTTATCTATGCTAAAACTGTTAGCGGCTTTAGCGCCTATGTTGGGCTTACTTGGAACGGTTACTGGGATGATCGAAACTTTCCAAGTGATTACGCAATTTGGTAATGGTGATCCAAAGGTAATGGCGGGTGGGATATCTATGGCGTTAACAACAACCGTATTAGGGTTAGTGGCGGCAATGCCATTGTTATTGGCTCATAATTTACTGTCTAGCCGTGCTGACAGTATTAATGCCGTTTTAGAAAAGCAGGGTGTTAGTTTGGTTGCTGCAAAAGCAGAGCTGAATAATGCTTGAGTTATTTAACCGCTATTTTCCAACCATCAGTGATTTTATGTCACAAGGTGGGATTGTTTTATGGTGGTTGATGCTAGTGGTTTTGATTATGTTTTTTCTGGTAATTGAACGGATTTCATTTTTATTGTTTGTCTTTCCAAAACGTAAAAAGCAGTGGTTGATGCAATGGAAAAACCGTAATGAACGGACGTCTTGGTATGCACTTGCCAATAAAGAAGGGTTATTACAATTAGCCAATAGTCAGCTGTATCAACACCTCAGTTTAATCAAAGTGTTTGTGAGTTTATGCCCTATGATCGGTTTATTAGGTACGGTAACAGGAATGATCTCCGTATTTGATATTATGGCTCAACAGGGCAGCAGTGATCCTAAGCTGATGGCATCAGGCATATCTATGGCAACCTTACCTACAATGGCTGGAATGGTGGCAGCCCTCGTTGGTTTATTTGCACACGCAAGATTATTAAAAGTCATGACACGACATGAATATCGCTTAGAACAAGCATTAAGGAGTGACGAATGCGCATAATTCGTCGAACAAAAACCAGAGAAGAAGCGAATATAGATCTCACTTCAATGTTAGATATCGTCTTTATTATGCTGATTTTTTTCATTGTTACTAGTTCGTTTGTCAGAGAATCAGGAGTAGAAGTTAACCGCCCTCAAGCCTCTCACTCTGTTGCTCAAAAAGAAGTAGGGATCTTTGTCGCTATTACTGCTAATAATCAAGTTTTTATCGATAAACGTCGTGTAGATATGGAAAGAGTAGAGGCGGTTTTGGCCTCTCTTCATCTGGATAATCCTCAAGCGAACCTTGTGATCCAAGCAGATAAACACGCCTATAATGGCACTGTCGTCTCAGTGATGGATGCCGCGAAAGGGGCGGGAATTGAAGGCATTGCATTAGCGACGGAAGCACAATAATGCTTCGTAGCCTGTTTGCATTTATGTTGGCGATAGTTCTTACGCTTGCTTTGTTTAGCTTTATGGCTTGGATGACCATTCAACCTAAAAACACCATTGCAGAAAGTGAGCGTTTACAGTTTGATGTTGTGATGGCTGAGCCTGAATCGCACAGCCAACGTCGTATTCGTCAATTGCCAGAGCCTCCTAAAACTCCTAATGTGCCCGAGTTGCAATCAAGTTTGTCATCTCAGGTTGCAAAAGTGAATGCACCAGAAGAGACATCAATGCCATCAATAGAGTTGGGCGAGGTTGGATTGAATGTTGCGGTTTCTTTACCTTCATTTGAGGGCTTAGGACAAAATCAGCAAGCGATGCCACTCTATCGAGTTGAGCCAAAATACCCATCACGAGCACTAAAACGTAAAATGGAAGGGTATGTTATTTTACGTTTTACCATTGATGAACAAGGTAGGCCAACGGACATCGAAAGCATTGAAGCAGAGCCTAGTCGTATGTTTGTTCGACCTGCTATTCAAGCATTAAAGCAATGGAAATATCAGCCTAAATTAGTCAAAGGAAAGGCGATAACTCAACCAGGCCAAACGGTACGGTTAGAGTATCGATTAAGCCAATGAAGCGTTTTATTCAGTTATGTATTCGTTATGCCAATTATGGAATGGCTATAAGTGTGTTGCTTATTGTTGGGCAGCTACATGCAGCAGAACTGAGCCATTATAATGCTAAGAAAATTCAATATGCTAGCCAACTTCAACAAGAAGGAAAGCTAGGGGAAGCCATTGATGTATTATCTTTATTAAACCCAAATGCTAAATATGACCAAGCTTATATAGCGAGGGTATTGGGTGTTTTTTATTGGCAAAATGAGCAAGCGAAAAAAGCGATATCAGAGTTAGATAAATCTGTATCTCTAGCATCTCTTGATAAACAGTCACAATGGCAAACCGAGAAAATGCTGGCAGATATTTATTATTCCGAATATCAATTTTCAAAAGCCATATCGCATTATCAGCATTTACTGGTATCTGAGTATTCAACATCATCAGATAAGCAACGTACCGAGTTAGCATCAAATAAAAATGAAATATATCTAAGGGTTGCGAATGCTTATTATCAAAAGCAATCATGGAAAAACTGTTTAATGTATATACGACAATTTGTTCCTAATAATAGCAATGAGAAAATACAAAAATACAAGATCCAATTAGTCAGTGAATTGCAGTTATCGTTTTGGCGCCCAGCAGAAAAAACGGCTCAAAGATTAATTGAGTTAGAACCTAATCAAAAGATGTGGTGGCAACAATTAATAGCGGCTCAATTGCAGCAACAAAAAACAGATAAAGCCTTAGTAAACTATGCCTTGGCAAAGCAGCAAGGAATTCAATTTGAAGCTCAAGATTTTAAAACCTTATCTCAACTTTATAGCCAAAATAGATTACCAGAGCGAGCAGCTCAGATAATGGATGAAATGTTTCTCCAGTATCCCAAAACCAAAACTGAACCAGAGCTAGTAAGGCAAGCGACTTACTGGCAAATGGCAAAAGAGTGGGCTAACGCAGAAAAAGCATGGCAACAAGCTGCGCAACACAATGCAGAACATTATTGGTCTTTAGCAAAACTGCAAGCACATCAAAAAGCGTATAAACGAGCATTAATAAGCACCGAGAAAGCAAAGTCAGTCATTAGTGTGCCAGAATATAGCTTAATGAAAGTTCGTCTATATTATAAGCTATCTCGTTATAATGATGCTTTAGCGCAAGCAAAACGGCTCAATGAAGCTTATCCATCAGAAGAAGTAAAAGATTGGATTCAGTATTTAAAGCATAAAGAATAAGACTTTGTGATTACAAGCTAACCAAGCCGTGTAAAAATAAAGCAAACAATTGAGATTATGAAAGAAACTCCTTGACCATGTAGACGTAAATCATTAAATTAGCGCTCGTTGTCTCGAAAAGAGCAATGATTCGGTGAGTTGTCCGAGTGGCTGAAGGAGCACGCCTGGAAAGTGTGTGTACGGCAACGTACCGAGAGTTCGAATCTCTCACTCACCGCCACATTCTAAGCCCTAGCAGAAATGCTGGGGCTTTTTCGTATCTGTAGCTTGCACTTTATTCTAATTCATTTTTCCTGCGCTATTTCTGAACACTTACTTACTGTGATTGGTATAAATCCCTTTTTTGATCTAAAAAGTCATTTCTAACGTATAAGGTATGTAAATCCAAAATTAGAGGTTCATATGTACCAGTTGACCATTTTTTATGATGGAACTTGTCCATTGTGTGCAAAAGAGATGAATGCGCTTAAGCAACAAGATAAAAATAATGAGATAAAAACCATTGATATTTATAGTGAAGACTTTTCTGACTATCCAAGTATTGACCCAAAGGCTGCAAATACGGTTTTACATGCATTAAACCAAAACGGTGAGCTGATCCTCGGGTTAGATGTAACGTATCTTGCCTGGAAACTCGTGGGTAAAGGTTGGTTTTATGCTCCGCTTCGATGGCCGGGAATTAAAGTACTTGCTGATTGGTGCTATTTGCATTTTGCTAAAAATCGTTATCGAGTGTCCTATTGGCTAACGGGATCTTCTCGTTGCAGTAAAGCCAGTTGCTCAAAATAGGTTGTGATGCGATAGAATCTTGCTAAGGAGTCATTATGAACATACTTATTGTTGGAGGAAATGGTGGTATAGGCTTTGCAATGATAAAAGAGTGCCTTACCCAGTATTCAGATGCTCAAATTCATGCCACTTATCGCCGAACCAAACCGCAATTTCAACATGAAAGAGTGAGGTGGTATCAAGTCAATGTTAGCCATGATGATGAAGTGAAAGTATTCAGCGAACTCTTTGATGATATAAATTGGATTATTAATTGTGTTGGTATATTGCATACACGAGATAAAGGACCTGAGAAAAACTTAACCGCATTAGATAGTGTGTTTTTTCAACAAATGATGATGACTAACACACTACCCACATTCCTACTCGCTAAATATTTTACGCCAAAACTCCAAAAGACAGACACACCTAAGTTTGCTGTCATTTCTGCCAAAGTGGGCAGTATCTCAGATAATCAATTGGGTGGATGGTATAGCTATAGAGCATCCAAAGCCGCTTTAAACATGTTTATAAAAACCATGTCAATTGAATGGCAGAGAATACTAAAAAATGGTGTGGTATTAGCTCTTCATCCGGGGACAACAGACACCCCTTTATCTGAACCATTTCAAGCTAATGTCCCTCAAGGTAAATTATTTACACCAGAAAAAGTTGCTAGTGATCTTATTGGATTGATTGCTTCAAGCACACCACAACAAAGTGGCTCATTTTTAGCTTACAGTGGAGAGCGCCTACCTTGGTAAGCATAAAGTTTTTGGTGTTATGTCAGCGGCCGCTCACTAACCAAAAGATTATTTTTTATTTAATTTCTATTTACCTATCAAGCTTCTTCATAACAGCGTAGGATTAGACTAACTTTAGCTAAAATCAGGCTTGCACCTAGGTGCTCTAAGATAAAATCATGAAATTAACTGAAAAACCGTTACTTAATAATGCTTTGCTCATTTCTATTTGTACTCCACAGTTTAAAGGTGAAGAAGCAAAAGCCTCTTTAGCTGAACTTGCTCGCTTGGTAACAACGCTAGGCTTTAAAGTAGTGGGAACTCAGTCTCAAAACCAAAGCTCCACACAAAAGATGAGTGTTTTAGGTGCTGGTAAATTGGCAGAAATAGCGCACATCACGGGTAACCAAGGTGAAGGTGAGGAATATGATTCTGATACTGAAGATTTCTTTGATGAAATGGATTTAGATGATATTCCATCAGATAACCTGCCTTTTGGTTGTGCGGATGTGGTGGTATTCGATTGCGATTTAACACCGTCACAATTGCGAAATGTTGAAAACCAGCTTGGTGTTCAAGTCTATGACCGTACTGGTATTATCATCGAGATATTCAGTCGTCATGCTCGTACTCGTACCGCTCGTCTTCAAGTTGAAATGGCTCGCCTAAACTATGTAGCCCCACGATTGAGAGAATCTTCTATTGGTGATAATGAACGCCAAATGGGTAAAGGTGCGGGTGAAACAACGCTAGAACTTGATCGCCGTAAAGTGCGTGACCAGTTAGCTGAGTTGCGCCGAGAGTTAGCAAGTGTTCAGGATGAACTTAAAGGTCGTCGAGCTCAGCGTTCAGAGCTGTTTTGTGTTGCATTAGTGGGTTATACCAATGCTGGTAAGTCTTCAATGATGCGTGCATTAACAGGCAGTGAAGTATTGGTTGAGAATAAATTGTTTGCAACGCTGGATACGACGGTACGTGCACTGTATCCAGAGACTCAGCCTCGTATTCTAGTATCAGATACCGTTGGATTTATTAAAAAGCTTCCTCACGATTTAGTGGCGTCTTTCCATTCAACCTTAGCAGAAGCGCACGATGCTTCATTATTACTTTATGTGGTGGATGCGTCAGATCCAACGTTTAGATCTCAACTTGATGTTGTGCATGAAGTACTTGCTGAAGTGGGTGTGGACGACATTGATAAATTATTAGTATTAAATAAATCAGATCAGCTAACACCAGAGCAACAACAAGAATTGATGGAAGAGTTTCCAGATGCAATGATGACATCAACTCGTAATCCACTTGATGTCGCTAAGTTGCATAAGTACATTGTTAACGCTTCTGAGCAAGGAATGATCGAAGAAGAGATTATTGTTCCTTATGATGCAAAAGGCATAATGGGTGAGATCCGCTCAAGCATGAGTGTAACTAAAGAAGAATATGACTATGAGCATATTAAGTTAACAGTACGCTCAAGTGCGATTGATCTAGCAAGATTAAAGAAGTTAATGTCTAAGTAATTTTTATTAGACTTTATTTCTTTTTTGAACGAAGTAAATATTGAGAGTACGAAGATGTTTGAGGTTAAAAACGTAAATTATACTGGTGAGAATGAACAAGCGATCCGCGAAGTGCGTGATACTGTGTTTATTCAAGAGCAAAGCATAGATCCTGACATTGAGTTTGACGGATTAGATGAATCAGCAGTACACGCAATTGTTTATAGTAATGCTCAGCCAGTGGGAACAGGGCGTATTTTAGACGATGGGCATATTGGACGTATTGCTATTTTGAAAGCATTTCGAGGGCAAGGTCTAGGCTCTAAAATTGTTTTATCATTGATTGATGAAGCAACAAATAAAGGCTATCCACGCGTCTATTTAGGGTCGCAAAAGCACGCTATCGATTTTTATACTAAATTGGGTTTTCAGCCGTTTGGTGATGAGTTTATGGAAGCAGGGATCCCACATTTATCAATGGAAAAGCAGCTAAATAATTAAGCTTAAATACAAAAAGGCGCAAAGTAATTAAACACTGCGCCTTTCAATAAATTTGTTTGATTTACTTAGTAATCACTGTCGCTTGGTTCAATGAAGAACTCGCCATCGACTGTTTCTGCGATTTCTAAGATTTTTACGATCTCGCCATTAATGGTGATATTTGCTAAACGGACAGGATCTTCATCATAAGGATGGAAAGGCGCCATTTGCATTTCAATGCGGTACTCTTCATCATCAGGGCCTTGGAACCAACCCTCACCAAACTCAAGTTCAGTTTCGTCCCCTTCTTCAGGGCAAGTATGATAAGCCGAAACAAGTTGGGCACCTTCAAAATTAAGGGTGATGGTTTCACCCCATTCTACAACGTATTGTGCATCTTCCATTGTTTATTACCTTTCGCAATTGTGGTGCGCATTGTAACGCGCACCCTTCGTAAATCCTACCGCTTATTCACCAGCAACCATTGGGCGGTGTTGGCGCATGCTTGCTAGTAACATATAGATAGCGGTTGCTAGTAAAATTGCAAATAAGTAACTCATTAAGCCTTCAGCAGTATTCATCAATGTGTTTGCTAATACCGGGCCACATACAGAGCCAATACTGTAGCTAAATAGCATCACCTGTGTTGCAGACACAATGTATGACTCATCTAATGTATCGCAACCCAAAGAGATAGCTATAGGGTATAAAGCAAATGCCGCCATACCAAGAAGAACCAGTGCCGTTGCAAGTACCGCAGTGTTATCACTTAACGTAGTTAAACCAATAGCGAATACACCAAGAATACAAAATAGCGCCATCAATAATGTTTTACCTAAATGTTTAGATAAGTAAGACACAAGTGGTTGAACCGCCATTCCACCAAGAACAATCAGCGCCATTAAACTACCAATTTGCGTCGTGTTAATGTTTCGATGTTTTAGTTCTAAAGGCATTAAGCCATATACCGCACCAAGTAATAAACCAGAGACTACGCATCCCATGATTGATGCTTTGTTTAGTTTTAAAATTTGCTTAAGGTTTAATACATTATGATGTTGTACTTGTGGTTGCGCCCCTTTACCAAATAGTAAACAAGCGATAGCCATCATGATTAAACCGATGATCATGTAATAAGGTAGTAACCCTTCGATACCGATAAAACCGATACCTAGCTGTCCTAATGATGAACCACCGTAAAGCGCACCCATGTATAAACCAAGGCGTTTTGGACGACTTTCAGCATCGCCAATTAATAACCAAGATTCAACAACAACAAATACACCAGCTACAGCGATACCAGCAATAAAGCGCGCCGTCATCCATACCCATTCAATAGGCATAGAAGGAAGAATAACAATAGTTGCAGCAAGCAAAATTAAGAATAAAACAAACGCATTTTTATGCCCAAGACGAGCAACAAAGGGTTCGATTAATCCTGCACCTACAAGTAATCCGGCGTAGAAAGCACTGGCTAACCAACTGGCGTATTTCGCCTCAATTCCATATTGGCTTAGCATCAATGGAATAAGGCTCATTAAATAGCCTGATGCAACCGCAAATAAAGAAAGTGCAATCACAGGGATAAGTAGACCAGGTTGTGATTGAGTTGATGTTGTTGTGTTCACCGCAGTGCCTCAAAAAAAGTAATAGAAGTAAGTAGATTTTCAGCGACTATGAGGCTAATAAGTATCCAAGTAAAACGAGTAATTTTATTGGTAAAGATAAATTTTTTTTATCAATAAATGGTGTGCGAGAAAATAATGGATTATATAAAAATGTGATAAATGATATGGATTGAAATGGGAATGATAAACGAGTTCTAGCATTGGCTGGTTTTTTAAAATGTCTTATATATCAGACACGAATGTATTGCTGTTTCATAAACTCAAATTAGTATTCTTGCCTATCAATTATTTCTATCTTATTGTTTTTATTTGTATTTCTTATTTATTTGCTTCGCAAGGGAAAATCATACTTTATGTTGCTACTGTTTTTATTCCTGCCATTGTATTTTATGCTCTTTCTTTCATTGGAGTAATTGCAGCTTAAGTATTTACATCTATGGAGTTGATTAGTGATCTTGTACTTTAAACTGAAGCATATCGTTTTTGTGGATTTTTAGTAAACGCAGGAGGCAGGTTCTGGATTTGAGTTTTAGCCGTAGGGTATTTCGAACGCTCTTGTGTGTTGTGGTAAGAAATAACGATTACTTATTCTAATGGATGCCGACTGATTGTCGACACCCATTTTAATCAATCTTGAGGTTAGTTAGAAGCAATTATTGATTACGTTTCTTTTCTAACTGTTGGTTTACGAATAAAGCAATAAGAATCAATCCGCCTCCTAAGCTTAAGCGTAAAATATCGGCATCACGATTCCAAATCAATAAATTTACTAAGATCCCCGCAGGAATAAGCAAGTTATTCATTACCGCTAACACACCAACATTAACCAACGTAGCCCCTTTATTCCACATGAAGTAGCCAAGGCCAGAAGCTATGGTTCCTAAATAAATAAGTACGCCCCACTGTGTCGTTGTTGTAGGTAGCTTTTCTGTGTTGCCAAAAATAGCGTAGCAAACAGTAGCGACGATTAAGGCACCGATGAAAAAGAACCCAAACACGGTTTTTTGCTCAATGGTTTGATCTTTCATTAATCGCTTATAGCAAACTTGGCCTGTCGCAAAACATAAATTAGCACCTTGAACCATCGCAAATCCAAGCAAGAAACCAGAATCAATGCCGTTATATCGAATTGCAATCGCGCCTAAAGTAGCAATCACAGCACTTATCATAAAGTGAGGGTGAAACTTTCCTTCAAAAGCATCGTTTAATAGCGTGATATAAATAGGTGTCATTACGGTGAATAATAAAACTTCAGGAACCGTAAGGTACAAAAAGGATTGATAATAAAATACATACATCAATCCAAGTTGGATAGCACCAATAAGCATTAGCTTAATAGCTGTGGATAAAGGCACTTGTTTAGGGCGTAAAAATGGAAGAAAAACCAAAGTCGCTAACCCAATACGCATTAATACAGAGAACCAAGCGTCAACTTGTCCTGCGAGGTAAACCCCGATCAAGCTAAATGAAAAAGCCCAAAGAAGGGTAATTGAAAGTAAATATGACATGAGTAATCCATTAATAAAACCAATGGTAGTATTTTAAATGAGGTTTGCTATCAGTAAAGAAAAAGATAAGAAAAGCAGAGTGTAATGGCTTTATCCGTAGTTCATGAGTCATCTCACTGATATGGATATGTTATTACATTGATTTACATATAATTTTAAAACAGAATTGCAGTAGATCTACGTTCTTTAGTAGTAGCTAGTAGTTCAAAATCTCTGAGTCTGTCCATCATCATTTCGTACGCTTCGGCAGGTACACAATAAATACAGGCTCATTTCGGTTCAATATAGCAACAGGTTCACCGTAAGCTCTAGTTGCAACTTTCATTGGATTAGATTTTAACTCAGTAATGCTTGCTGCAACATTGGCTAAAACTCTAGTGTTCATACAATCGGTCTCTTAAATAGGCTTTACATTGGTTATTTAAGTCTAAACCAAGTTGCTTAAAGGGGATGCGAAGCGCGTGGTTCTTTTACTGTGCGCTGGTTTATATTATGCGAAGGTTAAGGGTATTTCATTGCTTATACCTTAATAGGACGTTATGCCCGTCGCTTCGCTTATATTGAAATTTAATTGTTTTTACCTATAGAAAGGGAATTACTATGTTTAGGAAGGCGTTAATTATTTCATTCATGTCAATCTCAGGTTGTAGCACCATAAACTATATAGAGCCAACAGAAGGGCCTTTAGCAAAAGTTCGATTTTCTACGGATTTTGAAGATATCGTAGTTCTCTGGGGGTATAAGGACTCAAACTGCAATGGGGAATCTGAATGGATGAGATTAAAAAATGGATATTTAATGAATAGCTCACCTAAGTCTTTAGATATCCCCCTCAGCGAAGATTTACACAAAAATGCATATAAAGAGTTTTTGTTACCATCTAATGTAGAGCACGTTTTCATGTTTAAAAGTGCTTATTTGAGTGGGACCGCCGAGTATAGTTGTGCAGTGCCTGTGAAAATGAAATTCAATAAAGATGAAATGTATGAGGTGAGTTATCAACATACGGGTCTGACTTGCACTGCAGAGGTGAGCCGTATCCACAAAACGTCTGAAGGCAAAATTAGGCGAGAAGCGGTAAAAGTATTTAATAACTACACGTACGGATTTGGTGAAAAGTGCAAAGAAGCCTTTGAAAAATCAAGGCTATATTGATATCGGATAGGAGGCATAACAAATTGTTTAAGCGCGATTCGCAGCACGTGCGCTTGGCGTCCAATACACAGTAATATAGTCAAAGGAAGCATGTATGAAAAAAAATTATCTAATTTCTCTGATTGCAGTTTTACTATTGAGTGGCTGTGTGAGTGTTACAAAATACGATCCTCCGACTTCTGGGCCGACGGCAAACCTTCGGATCAAGTCACATAATATTGTGACTGCATTTCAAGTCACGGATAGTAGTTGTGAAAACATGAAAGAGCTAGCAGTGCTCGGCAATATACTTATGAACCGAACTGAAGAAGAATCAAGTAATGGCATGGCATGGTTACCCGGGAGTAAAGAAAAAATAGAACCGACATATTATAAAGAGTTGGTGATCCCCGCCGGAAAGCCGTTCCATCTCTATTACTTTGGTGTCTCATCAGTGACTTCGAAATACTGCCATGGTAATAAGATAATCGATGTAGAAGAAGGTGCTAATTATGAATTCTCTATGAGTTGCACAACATTCTATGGTGTTAAGATATTTAAGGAAAATAATGTGTATAAAGGAGAAATGGTTAGTTCTAGGATACCAGATAAATTCTGCAAAATTTAATGGTTCTCTAGCCAAAGCTGTTCTCTTTGAGAATACTGTGGTGACGGTAAATAACTATAAAGCGTTTACAGGTGAATTGTGGTTCAACAAAGTGTTTAATACGGATTACTAATACTTGGTATTTACGGGGGATTCTCAAGGGATATTATGAATATAAGGATATATAGTTGGCTTTTGATAGCTGTTTGTTTTGGGGTCAATGCTACAGACGAAAAGAATGATGAATTTCAAAATTATGTACATCAAAATGTGACGAATCAGTCTCTTAAAACAGTGGCTTTTGAAGCTGAAATTATTTGGGATGAGCTGTTAAGTATTTACAGAGATAAAAATAATAAAATAAGCGAACTTGATGCTCGTAATTTTATGGTTGAGTTAGTTAGTATAGAGATGTGTTTAAAGCGTTTACAATCGAAGCTGAAGGGTGAGCCCTCTATTAAAGCTGAGTATTTGGATACAATAGATAACTCATTCGAGTATGTAAAAGCACAAAATTATATCTATCAAACTATTAGCATTGATTATCAAGATACTATTATCTCTTTACTTCCCAAAAAAACTTGTGGTGATCATTTAACCCAAGATGAGATTGAGAATATAACAAGCGTTTAAGGTAGATTTACAACGCTTGGCAATTTCGGCTCGAAGTGTTTTAGTATTTACAGAACAATAGTTTAAGTTAAGTGGTAGCATTGTTAATCACTTAATGTGGCGTTAAAGGAGGGAAAATGGAAGTTCTTAATCAACTTTACCCATCAGATAATCAGATGGATAGACTGAAATCTTCGCCTGATTCTGGTGAAATTCATTTGTTAAACCTGTTTAAGTTTCGAGAAAAAGCTGAATATAAAGATGGTCGGGAGTCAACGTTAACGGGTAGGGAAGCATACGATTTATATGGCCACCCGATGGCGAAGATTCTTGAAAAATACGGTGCAAAAGTGGTTTTCTATTCGGAAATTACAGGTCTAATTCTCGGCCAGGTTGAGGATCTCTGGGATTCATTTGTAATCGTTAAATACCCATCACGACAGGCTCTTATTGAAATGACCTCATCGGAAGAGTTTAAGGCTTTAAGCGTTCATCGTGAGGCTGGCTTGGCTGGACAGTTAAACATAGAAACGAAGGTGCCTTAAGTTACAACATTACAAGGCGTTATAGCGCAAATGGAGTTTATATATTGGAAATGGACATATTCATAGTTGATGCTTTTACAGAACAGCAGTTTAAAGGTAACTCAGCAGCTGTAATTCCTGTTGAAGATTGGCTGTCTGACGATCTAATGCAAAATATAGCGGCAGAAAATAATCTGTCAGAAACAGCTTATATAAAAAAGGTAGGAGTGAATCAATATGAGATCCGCTGGTTTTCTCCTTTGACTGAAATCGATTTTTGCGGCCATGCTACTTTGGCATCTGCTTTTGTATTGTTTACTGAGTTTGGTGTACAAAGCCAAGTTGAATTCATTACACGAGAGGTTGGCAGCTTAAACATTATTCTCAATGCAGAGAATGAAATCGAAATGATTTTTCCAAACCAAAAGCCTGAGGTTGTTTTAACTGCTCCAGTACCGTTGCTAAATGGCTTATCTAAAGAACCCATTCAAGTTCTCAAAAATCGGCAGGCTTACTTTGCAGTCTTTGACAGTGAACAAGATGTCCTTGAGGTTACTTATGTTTCAGAGGAATTGAAGCAACTTGCGCCTTTGGATGTGGTGGTGACGTCAACATCTGAAAGTTATGACTTTATCTCTCGTTATTTTTGGCCTGCAAACGGCGGTGACGAAGATCCAGTTACTGGCTCTATCCACTCAGGACTAGCACCTTATTGGGCTGACAGCCTAGGTAAGTCAGATTTAGTCGCTTACCAAGCTTCAAAAAGAGGTGGTGTTTTGAAGTGCAGTGTTTCAGAAGAAACGGTAGTTATCTGTGGAAAAGGTGTTTTATATCTGAAAGGCAAAGTTTACGTTTAGTGGACATCTGCGTTATAAAAAAGCGTTTAAGTCGATTATCAATGCTAGGCATTTTTAGCTTGCTTACCCAATAAGATTGCCTTGTATATTCGAACGAGTTCACGTTTTTATATCGGTTAAAAAATACCTATGTTGTAAAATAATTAGATATTGTTCGTAACGGTTTAGGTGATTTATATGTTTTTCCGGGTATTTTTTTTAGCTTTTATTTTTACGCTAACTAGTTGTGCAACAACCGATCCTGAACCTGAATCAAAAAATACAATAGAGTCACCAGACGTGAATTTTATTATTGGTAATGTCACGAGCATTTATAACATTAAGCTATCTGTTGGTAATGTTGATTTTGAAAATGAAATATTTAAAGAAGACTGGTTTTCATCTTTATCATATGAATATACAAAGGATAAGCGCTATATAGTTGGAACAGCGAAAGCAGGCAGTTATATTGGAATTACTTCTACTAAAGCTCAAGATGCTAGCGGAACTCCATTAGGTACATTTACGCCTTGCAATAAAACATTGGTTTTTCGCTTACCTTATGGTGGAACAGGTGTATATGTGACAGATGTTAATTATGAATGGAATAATGTATCTATTTCCCCAATATATTCAGACCAAATAGAACAAGCAAAAAAAGCCTTTAATACTAATAATATTATACAAGCTAGATATCTTCAGCTAAATGCTGATTTGTACAATGATTGCGAAACTCAAAATCCAAATCCTGTAATCATGACAAGACCTATTTAGAATGAACAATTAGTGCATAGCACGATTGCTATATTCGGCATTGTTAGTTTGTCTTTAATTTCATGGAGGGAATATTGTGGAAATCTGGAAGTTATTATTTTTTATACCTGTGTGTTTCGCGCTTAATCTGACCCCAGGACCAAATAATCTATTGTCTATGAACAACGCTCGGTGTTACGGCTTTAAATCCGCTTTCATTGCTGGTCTTGGTCGAATCGCTGCATTCTCTGTAATGATTGCTTTGGCTGCTTCAGGTTTAGCTGTAGCACTTTATGCATCTGAGACTTTATTTCTAACTATTAAAATTGTAGGTGCGGCGTACTTGTTGTGGATTGCTTTTAATCTTTGGTGTTCGAAAGCAAGTCCTATCTCTGAACTAGAAAATACTCACAATCGACTAGGCTTAGTTAAACAAGAATTTTTGTTAGCTGCGGGCAATCCAAAGGCAATCTTAATCTTTACTGCATTTCTACCACAGTTCATCGATGTTGCGGCTAGTGTAAACGAACAGTTCTTTGTTTTAGGGGTAACGTTCCTAATACTAGAAATGGGTGCAATATCGATTTATGCCATATTCGGAATATATTTAAGGCAATGGTTTACGAAGCCGAAAATGGCAAAGCGCTTCAATAGAGGCTGTGCGACTTTTTTAGCTATGTCTGGAGCAAGTCTGTTACTAAGCCGTCAGCAATAAAACTAACAAGGCGTTAAATGTAATCGTCAAGGAGGGCGTAAATGAAAGTATACGGTGACTTACAATCAGGAAACTGTTTAAAAGTTAAGATGTTACTATCGTTTTTAGATGTTAAGCATGAGTGGGTTCATGTGAATATTTTAGATGGTGAAACCAAAACAGCTGAATTTATATCTAAATACCCGAATGGTAAAATACCTGCGATTGAATTTGATGATGGACGTTATCTGTGCGAATCGAATGCAATTTTAGGCTATTTTTCTGAAAATACAGAATTTCTACCAACAGATACGTACTTAAAAGCAAAAGTATATGAGTGGTTGTTCTTCGAACAATACAGTCATGAACCATTCATTGCTGTAGCTCGCTTTATTCAAAAATACTTAGGTATGCCAAAGGAAAGAGAGGCTGAATATCTTTCACTTCAAGAAGGTGGCCATAAAGCTCTTCAATTAATGGAAAACCAATTAAGCAAAACTAAGTTTCTTGTTGGTAATGAAATGACAATTGCTGACATATCTCTTTATGCTTATAGCCATGTTGCAGACGAAGGTGGTTTTGATTTAACTCAATATCCAGCAATTCAAAATTGGTGTCATCGTATTCAATCAACATCAGGATATGTAGGTATGGCATAAATTCCCTTTCTATTCATCTATATTGTATGAATAGAAAGGAGAGATAATAATGAAATTAATCATCAATTTCATACTAGCTTTTGAACTTTAGTGCGGAGCTGCTTTTTTGTTGAACCTATTTATCGTGACTTCTTGGAAAGTGATTAAAGGCTACTTCTATAAAAGTCCCATGCATTAACAACCTCACCCGTTTTTAGTGTGCAATCGCTGTTTTCTAGATGGTAAGAACCTTCTTGTTCAATACAATAAACAGCAGCAGGGTTTGCTTTTCCGACCGGTTTTGTCATTTCTTGTTTATGGTTACGGTAGTATTCCCATGCATTAACCACATCACCATTTCCCAGAGTACAATTACCTGAGTCTAAATTATAAGTGCCGCGCTCTGCACAAAATTCAGCAGCAGGGTTTGCCATATCTGCTTTGGCTGATGGCTCTTTTTCTGAAGAACTACAAGCAGCAAGAGAAAGAAGTAAACTAAGGGAAATTGCTATTTTTTTTAACATAAATAATCCTCTATTTAATCATTATTGGCAATTTTGATTCATGCTGCCTTGCTGAGCAGGTTGAGTCATTGTAAATTTACCATTTAAATTTCTGAACACCCGAGTGTTCCAAACTTGACCGTCATCTAATTTAAAATCAATGGCGTAATTTGTTCCAGCAACTACTTGTGTTTTTACTGCTAAAATCTTTTCAAGTTTTGCCGAGGTATTCATCATACCAAGAACATAATTAGTGGCTTGTTCTACGTCTGGAGTAACGATAGAGGTATTCCATCCTCCTGCCATTCCATTATCGACATTACATAATGGGTTCATATTGTCAGAAGAGATCTCTGGTTTTTGTTGTGTTTGCTGAGCGCACCCAGCAGTGAATAATAAAATGCTAGAGCAAGCCAAGATAGTAAATAGTTTCATTATTAGCCTCAAATAACGCGACAGTAAAACGAGTTAAATCAATTTAGTTTTTTTTTCTTCTAAAATCCAATCCATCTCGTATTCTTTTTATTCATTCTTAATTTCAATGCATTTTCTCAGATGCTTTTCTGAATACTTACTGTGATTGGTATTAAGTGAGATTGAGGACAAAAAAAAGAGCAGCCAAATGGTTGCTCTTTTAGTCTTTTGGTTCTACTTAATTACATTGGTTTGATTTAATAAACAATCGATTATAGATTACAGACTTTAGTCCAACTGCCGTCACTGCCAGGTGTAGACGCTGTCCACCAATTTGCTTGGTAAACACCATTACTGTGAGCTACTTCATCACCCGTATTGGCATGGCTAGGGTTACCTGCCCAATCTTTTTGTGGAAGATCTGGGTAAGTCACTAGACCTGTTGCATCACAACCGGCATCTGGTGTACCGCCATTATCTCCACCATTGTTACCGCCAGAGTTTAAATCTGCTAATGGTAGGTCTGGTTGTTCAAACTTAAAGGCATAATCAACATTATTGATGTTAACCGTATAGTTTGCAGGGCCAGAAATTGGTAGGTAATAAACCATATCTAACTCATATACCCCGCCAGCAGGTAATGCTTTCCAAGCTGGAAGACTGAAAGCAACACGGTGCATTGTTCCATCGAAACCACCGATATTGTTTGCACGAGTATGACCTGAGGCGATTACTTGTAGACCACCGCCTGATTGATCTTTTGCATTATCAGGTGCAGATACTGGGATATCAAATTGGAACTCAGTGCCTCCTGGAATATCTTGGCCAGTGTTATTAGTAAAGTTGATTTTTGGATTAATAGGGTAGTTTTGATCACCTACTTTAAATCCACCAACACTTACTGCAATATCTACGGTTTCAGTTGGAATTGCTCCTGTCGCTACCGTATTGCCATATGGTGTTGCAGATTTAAATTTCTCATAAATCGCTTTTGTCATGGTGTTACCCATGTGGTATTCACCATTACCCGTTTGACAAGCCGCTTCAGTAGAGTCGACAGATGTACGATTACCATTTGCATCTAGTACATAACAGTTATAATCCCCTGCTAGTTCCCAGAACATGATGCCACCAATTTCTTGGTCAATAACGTAGTCCGCTTTGACGTTGATAGAGTCTTTATCTTCAGTCGACAAGAAGACTTTTTTCTCAGCATTCCATAACCATGGTGCCACAGCAACGCTGTCATAATGACGAGTATAAGTGCCGACTAATTGATCGGCAGGGTCATTTACAGGATCTAAACCATAGATGTTAGCATAAGACCCAAAGATACCTTCTTGAAGGTTTTTCGCATGCCACATAGGGTTAGAACCTGCGCCCATTTCTTGGCCGTATGAGTTCTTATCGTGCCACATGTTATCGATACCTAGTGCACCGTAACCACAGTTATTTTTCTCACCTTCGCCAGTTCCTGCATCACATTTAGCTTGATCTGGTAATGGAGCACGACCCCATAAGCCATTCTCACCACCTGTGACACCCTGCCAACCACGAGTATAGTAAGGAACACCGATATTGATTCGACCAGCGGGCATTGAACCGCGGAAGTAGTGATAAGCCCAATCTGTATTTAGGTAACCAATGCCACCATAAGCTGCAGTATCATAAACGTTCCACTGAGCTAATTCAGAATCCTTACCTGTATCATATAATGCCGCGTTGTGACCAACGTGATCATTCCACGCACCGTGTAAATCGTAAGACATGATATTGACATAATCTAGGTACTGAGTTACATCAAAGGTCTCCATCCCACGTAATAAATAACCTGATGATGGTGCAGCAATGGTCAGCATATAATGTTGTCCATCTTGAGCTGAAACCGCATCTAGTTTTTCACGAAGTGTTTTCATTAATACTTGGTATGATGCCCATAAATATTGACGACGAGGCTCCATGAATGCCTTATCATCTGGATTGCCAGCACCCGCCATAGAGGTAGGGTATTCGTAATCGATATCTAAGCCATCAAATTTGTATTTAAGCATCATTTCAACAGCAGATGTTGCAAATTTCTCAATCCCGGCATGGTTAATGCTGCCATCGGCATTAGTTGTCATGGTATAGAAGCCACCATCAGCGACTCGGTTACCATCAACACCAAAGTGACCACCCGTTTCAGCCCAACCACCAATAGAGATTAAGGTTTTAACGCCATGTTTCTCTTTAGCAGTAGCTAGCGCACCGAAGTGGCCTTTAAAACCAAGTGCAGGATCAATTTCAACGCCAGCCCATTCTTTACCTGTCGCAGCGTTATTTGGATCCGTAACATCACCCACATTGACTTTGCCATCAGAACCAATACTTACAAACGCATAGTTAATGTGTGTTAATTGTTCCCAAGGAATGTCTTTTACTAGGTAACTATTCTGTTCGTCGCCACCATCACGCCAGCTTGTAAAGTAACCAATCACACGACGTGGGTGATCTGCTCCCATTAACTCACGACCTTCTTTATCATAAGTTGTACAGTAAGGAACATTAACGCCTTCCGTTTGATATAAGCCATCAGGACGACAGTTATCAGCAACAGGAAGTGAGCTAGTGACTGTTAATGTCGATGCGGCTGAATTAGTTGAAGCGCCTAAGTTATCCGTTGCCGTTGCATAAACTGAGAGGGAACCTGCGGCAGTTGTTTTATATTGTAAAGTATAAGGTGCTGTCGCTGCTGTTCCAACAAGAGTGTTATTGACATAGAAGTCGACTTTATCGATTGTTCCATCTGAATCGCTAGCATCAGCGGTTAGCGTGACTACTGCACCAAGCTCAACACTGGTTGCTGACAAACTTAATGTTGCAGTGGGTGCGGTATTATCAATAGGAGTATTGGTTACGTTTACCGACACCGAGCTAATAGTACTTACCGCGCCTTTATCGTCGTAAGATTGAGTACTAAAGGTATGAGTGCCTTCAATGGCAGTCCAAGCGGCGCTGTAAGGGGAGGTCGTTGATGATGCTATTACTGAGCCATCAACAGAAAAATCGACGCGAGATACTGAACCATCGCTGTCCGATGCTGATGCCGTTAATGTAACAATATCACCCGTTGTTATTTTATCCGTTGCACTAGGGGAGGTTAAATCAACGGTTGGTGCGACATTAACAGCTTCACCAGAACAAACACCTAAGTCTTGCCATGCGCCCCATTCACCAGCGGTTGCTGGGTCGTTATTTTGGGTCCAGTATTTGGCTTTATAAGCATTAGACCCTTTCTTTACTTCCTCTCCACCATTATAAACTTTACCAGCATCCCAAGACTCAAGCGGTGCGCAATCCACAGCGGCTTGAGCATTGAATGCCATTAAACAAGAAAGAGTGAGTGTAGAGAGGGCAAATTTATAATTATGTTTTTTTCTAAACTTTGAATGTTCCATTTCATATCCTTAAAGGTTATTCAAAAACCATCAATCATCTTTATAATTGATGTGAAATAAGATTAGGGTAGAAATGAAAATGTGCGAATTTGGTTTTATAAATTAAAGAGTGACTCGCAATAAATGTAACCCTAATAAGAGCAATTACATTTATTTTTGTATCAATATTGCTTATTTATTCTGTTGCTGTGCGATTAACAGCCTGTATTAACAAATTCAAATACAGGTGGTGTATTTACGTTTATAGCTTCGCTATATTTGATATAGCAATTGTCTTTACTGTATTTTTTACTTTTATGCATAAACGTAATAAAAGGTTTACTGGTATCATTATGGAAATACCAGTCAGATGGCGTAGTATCGTTATATTGTGAATCAATGAATGTTTGATTCATTAATGAATTCCATGCTTTAGCAGCATCCGCTTTAGGGTAGCCATAGACGATTTGAATCGTATCACCTTCAATGGTTATTGCACCGCTTGCTTGTGTAGCCATACCAGCAAGAATGGTTTTAGGGTGGAGTTGATTTACAGCACCAACCATTTCTCCTTTTAGTCCCTTAAGAGCTGATATACGTGCATCGCGTTGTAAATCGATGAATTTTACGGCTGCGGTTACCGATAGAATACCTAGAATAACAATGACAATAACTAATTCGATAAGAGTAAAACCTTTTTGCTTCATGATGTACTGTTCCTTTAGCGATGAAGGGATATTGTAAATATAGAACAGGTAACAGTAAAGTAATGGTTTACAAGATGAAGTGAGGGCGAGAGGTAAAGCGAGTTATTGGATTTGAAAAGCACTAGATAGTAAAACGCCGCTAATAAAAGCGGCGTTTTAAATAGTGATGCTTGCAACATAAGTTTGCATAGTCTCCATTTTAAAATCAAAAGCTTAGCTTTGAATTTGCAGCATAAGATTACATAGTTTTGCAGTAATAGTCTGCAAAATGTTTTATTTTAAAATATGACTGTAATTTTAGTATGTAATTTAATTTCACATGCTATTAAGAAATGTAACTCATTTGGATTATTATTAATACATAGCTAGAACTAATGTATAAATGCATTCATATACTGAATGAACAAGAACAGTACTACGTTGCTCTAGTTTTTGTTTGTGAGATATAGGGTGAACGATTATTTAATGGATAAATTAGATTGACTTTTTAAAATTTAACGAGAGTGATTAAATATTATTTTTGTATTGATAAATGTGATTCTAGATGTTGAGCTTATACTGAAATTAATTAAGCGCAATGTGAAATGTAAATTGTTTTATAATATCTTGATGCTGAAGTTTATTTTTGTATTAATGTCATTAACTAACTCTAAATAAATTTTTCTGAATCTTTATGCATCTTTGATATTGATTATATTATTGAGTATATTTTTTATTTTTAATAAGCTTTTATTGTTTGTTGGTGTATTTATATTTTTCATCTTTAGTTTGTTTTAGGAGAGTAATTTTGCCTTATTTATTTAAAAATACTTGTCAGTTGTCGATGAGTATGGAGTCATTAATTATTCTTGTGTCTTTGTATTTTTCTCTTATAATTAATTGGCCAATTAATTATGAAATTTATGAACTATCACATAATCAGGAAGTATTTCTTTTTTTAACTCCTATAATTTTAACATGTGCATTTATTGTTGTTTTTTCCATATTTGCATTACCTTATCTATTTAAAGGAATATCCATTTTCCTGTTTATACTTTCTTCAATGATGTTTTATGCTGCCTTTCAGTATAATATAATGTTTGATTATTCAATGATAGAGAATATTTTTGAGACGAATCTAAATGAAGTATCTTCATATATAAGCCCAATGTCGATAGGATACCTATTTATATTTGGTGTTATTCCTGTTTTTTTATTATTGAAGATCAAGATAGTTTACCGTCACTATTGGTTTCAAGAAGTGTTTCTCCGTATATTATTAGTCAGTGTTGCTGTTATTGTATTTATGCTGATAGCTTGTTTTTATTTTAAGGACTATGCATCAATTGGTCGAAATAACTCGTATCTAAATAAGATGATTAATCCAGCGGGTGTATTTAATGCAGTGAAATACATTAATAATGAATATTTATCACCCTCTATGGAATATATTAAATTGGGTCAAGATGCGAGAGTTATACCCGCAAAGAATAACAAACCAACTCTTATGGTTGTGCTAGTTGGTGAAACAGCTCGAGCTAAAAATAGTGCATATAATGGGTATGAACGAGAAACGAACCCATATACAAAGAAGTTTGATTTGATTGCGTTTCAGGAGGTGAGTTCTTGTGGGACAGCTACAGCCCACTCTTTACCTTGTATGTTTTCGAATTTAAATCGGACTAATTACGATAAAAAACAAGCAAATAATCAAGATAATGTATTTGATATTTTAACGCACGCTGGTGTGAAGGTGGTGTGGATTGATAATGATGGTGGAGACAAGTCAGTTGCTAAGAATATTGAAAAAGAGGTAATCAGTACAGATGCTGACTCAGAGTTATGTAATGGCGTAAGCTGCTATGATGAGATATTGCTTAAGGGGTTAGCTAAACGTATTGAAAGTTATTATGGTGATCAGGTTTATGCACTTCATATGATAGGAAGCCATGGACCAACATATTGGAAGCGTTATCCAAAAGAGATGGGCGTATTTGGTCCATCCTGTAACCGTAGTGATATTGAAAATTGTAGTGATGAAGAAATTGTTAACGTGTACGACAATACAATGGTGTACAGCGATTATATTATTGCAAAGACTATTGAGTTATTAAAAAGTTATTCAGGAAAATACAACGTAGTGTTGTCATATATATCAGATCACGGTGAATCATTAGGAGAAAATGGTTTATACCTTCATGGATCTCCTTATATGATGGCACCAAAAGAGCAAACACATGTACCTTGGTATATTTGGATGAGTGATGATTATGCTAATCAAAAGAGTATAGATAAGAAAAGTGTGATTAATAAGGCTAAAAATGGAGTGTATTCGCATGATAATTTATTTCATACGATATTAGGGTTATATGGTATAGAGACAAAGGTGAAGGATCCTAAATTAGATATTATTGGGAGTAAAGATTTGTGAAGTGTTTATTGATGCATTTTTCACATTGATTGGTTTATTTTTAATGATTAATAAATATTATTTTGGGGTGGGGGATTATGAGTAATACAGTATTAGGAAAACCAAATAATACGGGGATTAAGCGAATAATTAAGGCAACGATTTTTTCTGTTCGAGGTCTTAAAGCTGCGTTTAAGTATGAGGCTGCAATTCGGCAAGAGCTAGTCATGTTGATTTTTATGAGTTTAACCGCTTTTATTCTTAATGTTACTGTTATTGAGCGGGTATTATTGATTGGGGTATTTGCTTTAATTTTTATTGTTGAACTTTTAAATTCAGCAATAGAGGCGGTTGTAGACCGAGTTGGTTTTGAACATCATGAGTTAAGTGGTCGAGCAAAAGATATTGGTTCTGCAGCTGTTTTTATTGCTTTATGTTTTGCATTTTTTACTTGGATATTAATTCTTTTTGAACATTTTGGATGAATAAAGTGTATGAATCAGAAAACTCGCCAATAAAGGGTGGATGAAAAAATAATTGTTTAATATCATAAGGTATTTAAATATATAGCTCCTGTGATAAGTTAATGTATAAATGCATTTTATTATTTGAATTGTATTTCCTTGGTCTATATTTAAAACAAATAAAAGTTATTAGGGTTTTATTATTAAATAATATTGTATTTTTAGAATTACGTTGTTCGGTTTTATAATGTTGGAATTATACAAAATGAATAAATTGAATATTGAGGCTATTATCTGTTCTCTAAAATCTGTAGATAATGTAACTGTTGAACTAAAAAAAATTATGGCATTCTTGAAAATCAAATTTTTATTAATTACAGATTTAAAGATAAAAAGTCTAATACACAAGAAGTATGCTATATTACAACAAATGAATTTTCGATTACTAGTATTAATTTGAATCGTGTTGATATGGTCGATTATTTTATGTGTAATAAAGCATACGAAGTAAAGCAGAAGTTATATGCCATTATTTTTGAGTATAGAATAAAAGAGAAATTAAAAACGTTCTAAGTTAATAATTTAGAGCTTATTATATGTCGGATTAACAAAATTGTTATTTATAGAATGATAAATAATATATTCAAAATTTAACGTTGTAAATAATTAAATACATATAGATTTTCTATGTAAATTGAAAATCAATCTATAAGTAATATAATCAAAAGAAAAAGAGATGAATAGAATAATAAAATCTAAGTTAGGGGTTACTTATCCCGTAATAATGACATTTTCCATCTGTCTAGCTATACTAACTATTTCAAGATTGTTGTTAATTATGTGGCAGTGGGATAGAGTTTGTGACGCAAATGGTTTTTTTAAGCTTATTGTGAGTGGGCTACGTATTGATGTATCTTCTTTGTGTTATCTTTTTATTCTCCCAGGTTTACTTTCCTCTATTTTATCAAGTGAAACAATCATAGGTAAATTTTGGAAGTATATATTGAGAATATGGATTACAATTAGTATTTGGTTTATTGTATATATGGAAGCAGCTACTATTCCATTTATACTTGAGTATGATTTGAGGCCAAATAGGTTGTTTATTGAATACTTGATTTATCCTAAAGAAGTAATGGCCATGCTATGGGGGGGATATAAGTTAGAATTATTTTTTGGTATTATTTTAACTATTATTAGCATTATTATTGGTTGGAAGATAAGTAGAAAAATGACTTCAAATGCTACTTATCAGAAATGGTATTGGCGTCCGGTTCTCGCTGTTATCATTGTTACTGTTGGTATAATCGGAGCTCGTTCTTCTTTTGGGCATCGTCCGCTTAATCCTGCTTTAGTTGCTTTTTCGACAGATCCCTTAATTAATGACCTCACTCTTAATTCTGCTTATTCTGTTTTGTTTGCTTATAAACAAATGAGAGCAGAGGTAGATGCTTCTAAGTATTATCCTAAAATGGATAAAGCAGATATTATTAGTGAAGTTAGAAATAGTATGAATGTATCACCAGAGCACTTTGTATCAAAAATACAGCCATCAATGGCGATTCATAGAGCTATAGAACAAGATAGTAAAAAAAATATAGTTATATTGCTGTTAGAAAGCCATGGAGCTAGATATATTAGTGAGCTCGGTGGAATAAATTTATCGCCTAATATTAATGTATTGATTAACGAAGGCTGGGCATTTACTAGATTATATGCATCTGGTACACGTTCCGTACGTGGTATTGAAGCTGTAATTAGTGGATTCTCTCCTACACCAGCACGTTCTACTGTAAAGTTAGCTAAAAGTCAAAATGGATTTTTTACTATAGCTGATTTACTACAAAAAAATGGGTATCACACTCAATTTATTTATGGAGGAGAAAGTCATTTTGATAACATGAAATCATTTTTTTTAGGAAATGGCTTCAAAGATATACAAGATTTATCAACATTTGATAACCCGAAATTCATTGGTTCTTGGGGGGCTTCTGATGAAGATCTTTATGCTCATGCTGATAAACAATTTACTCAATTAGCAAATGATGGGAAACCATTTTTTAGTTTAGTTTTTAGTTCATCAAATCATAGTCCATTCGAGTATCCCGATAATAAAATTGAACAATATAACACCCCAAAAAAAACGGTTGAAAATGCAGTTAAGTATGCAGATTATTCATTAGGTCAATTTATTCAAAAAGCTAAGAAATCCAACTATTGGGAAAATACAATTTTTGTTGCTGTTGCTGATCATGATGCAAGGACTTGGGGGAATCAAGTTATTCCTATAGAACACTTTCATATTCCTGCCATTATTTTTGGTGATGGTATTAAAGTTAAAAAAGATAATCGATTGGTTAGTCAATTGGATTTAGCACCAACATTGCTATCACTTGCTGGCCTTGATACAACAAATCCAATGCTAGGGCATGATCTTACATTAGATGTACCAAAAGAAAAACAGCGAGCAATGATGCAACGTGATAAAACATTCGCGTGGATGACAGAAGATAATAATGTGGTTGTTTTTTTACCTGGTCAGCCTATACAAACTTACAAATATGATTATAAAAATAATCATCTAATTAAAAGTAAAGTGAGTGATGCAGTGATCAAACGTGCTAATGCTAATGCATTATGGGGAAGTCTCGCTTATAAGGAAAATTATTACAAACAATTAGAAAGTTATCAGTTAAATTAATTAATTTGATATTCAAAAATAAGCTTACAAAAGCTTGGCTAAGTTCAAGCTTTTGTTTTTTAAAAAAATATTTGATGTTGTTTTATATTTTAATTAGTGCACTGTTATAAATTGATTATTTATCTTTATAGTTAACTATACCTGTAATTAGCTGATTTCGTGGTGTTAATATTTGTACACTACCTTATTACTTTACAATTTCAATAAAGCATATGATTTATAAATATATAATTAACCTTACTAAAGCTCATTTGTTAAAGCTATATCTAACAATAGTGGTGCTCTAGCCATATTAATAATATGAATATTATGAGGTGAAATTTATTATAAAAGAAAGGATCATATAAATCTATATAATTATAAGGAATTTATTTAATGGCTCGAGTAAAGTGAGAGTACTTATAATACAAGTAAAGTTGAATTATAAGTAACAATAAGAGAGGGAATATAATAATGTATGGAACTATAAAATCACACCTAACAACACTAACTAAATTTTCTATATAATAGTTATATTTAAATCGTTAATAAGTTTGTGTGGTAAGTATTAACGATGCTTCGGTAAATACTAAGTTTAATAAAATAACTCTTTTATCAAATAGTATTTTCACCAAGCGTATCAGCATTTTTAAGTTTAGATTTTTTCCTAAAATTCAAGGGAGTTATTCCATATTTATTTTTGAAACAAGTACAAAAGTAAGATGAACTATTAAATCCAGAATTATCAGAAATTTGGGATATAGTTAAGTCTGTGAATGTAAGATAATTTAAAGCAATACCTAAGCGAGCACTTATTAATATTTCGATAAAAGATGTATTTTCTAGAGCAAGTTGTCTTCTTAGTGATGCCGAGCTTAAAAAAAACTTTCTTGCAATCATATCTAAAGACCAATTATTTTTTGGGTTATTTGTGATTAATTTTGAAATATATAATCTTTTATTAAAGTGGATTTCTCTAAATAAGAAAGATATATCCTGTTCTAGTTTATTAGCCTCTGATAATAAAAAGAGAGTAGTTTGTAATATAGAATCATATAATAACTCTTTCGATTTATTATTAATTGATTCGTTTATCAAAAAACAACCAAGAGCCCTGTCACTATAAAAACATAAATATTTTGACATGTCACTCTTTTTACATTTTATGTTGGTTAACATATTTATGCGCTCAATAACCTCATCTAACATAGATGAATTTAATGTAAAAATAAAGATGCAACCATTGATAGAAGTTTTTTTTAAATCACATCCAGTATAACTTCCTGCTGGTATGGCGATTATTTTTTTATTAATGTCTGTTAATTTATTATCATTAATGCTTATGATGCCACTATATCCATTAGCATATGCAAATATAGTTTGCTTTAAGTGGAATGGTTTTAAATCAATAACTTTTGATGTGTGTTTTGAAAATCTCATAATATTCAACAATATACCGAATCTTTGTAAGTATTTTATAATAAAGAACAATTGAAATTAGTGATCTGGCGCACATTGAGCTGATAGTTAAATTTATTGAGCATAATTTAATATCTCAAAAAAGAATATGGTATTAGTATATTTAACCTTGTTTTGTTCAACTATTTTAGTTCGTAAGAGGTCGTTAATGTTTAGAAATATATCAATAAAGTTTCAAGTTATGTTGCCAGTTAATATATTTATATTATTAATAATATTGACGCTTTCAGTATCATTCTTTTTTATAAAAAAAGAAATGGAAGCGTTAAATGACGTAACAAATAGCTCTCTTGACCAAGATAATACCATTATGAATATAGTGGATAGCACATATAAAGTCCGTTTAGCATTAAGAAGTGCTATTTATGTTCCTGATGAAAATATTAAAGAATTAGTTAATACGTGGGAGGATTCGATATTATCAAATATTGTTTATTTAAAAAAATATGATTCATTAAAAGATATAGCTAAAAAACTTGAACTTAATGTAAAAAATTACGCATCATATGCTAGCCGATTGTCTACTGAGCAAGAAAAACTAAAAAATGAGACAAGCTATCAAAATGAGTGGAATGAATACAATGAAGGTTTTCAAATTGCAGGTAATAATATGATTGGTGATTTATCTGCAATGACTAACGAAATTAAAAACGGTGCCCACAAAAGAGTAGAACAGTCTAAATATAGCAGCGTCCTTATAATAAAATATACAATCTTAGCTATATCTCTAGTTATACTATTTTTAGTTTTAATTTCTTGGAAATTATCTTCATTTATTATTCATCCTATCTTAAAGTTGCAAGATGCAGTAGTTCAATTGTCAAAAGGTAATTTTTCATTGAAATTAGATGATAATGGAAGAAATGAGATTTATTGTTTGAATAAGGATTTAAACAAAACAATAAATAGTATATCAACAACAATTTCATCGTTAATTAAGGTGAGCGATGAGGTATCAGATGCAGCTACGGAATTATCAGTAATAACAAATCAATCAGAAGTAAACTCTGAAAAGAGTCAAAATGAAGTCACTTTGGTCGCAACAGCAGTTAATGAACTGTCAAGCACCGCTGATAATGTTCGAGATAATGCTATTAATGCAGATACTAGAGCAAAAGATATTGAAAAAATAACTGAGCATGGTGTTCAATTATTCAAACAAAGTTATGAATCTAATATTAAAGTTGGAGCAACTTTAGAGTCTCTAGCGGAAATAGTTTCATCAGTTAAATCGCAATCAGATAAAATAAGTACAGTAATTGATGTTATACTTTCAATTTCTGAGCAAACCAATTTGTTGGCATTAAATGCAGCAATCGAAGCTGCAAGAGCTGGTGATAGTGGACGCGGTTTTGCAGTCGTTGCTGATGAAGTTCGTATGCTAGCAAAACGAACATCTGATTCTACTGCTGAGATTCAGAGTATTATTGAAGAACTACAAAGTCAATCAATATTAGCTGATAACAGTATGTCAGAAAGCTTAGATCTTATTTCAATAAATCAAGAGTTGAATGTTGAAGTTAATAATTCTTTACAGAATATTAGTACAGCGATGCTAGAAATTTCGGATATAAATGCACTAGTAGCCACTGCCTCTGAAGAGCAATCTCAGGTGACAAATGAAATTAGTTTAAATATTACAAATATATCAGATATATTTAATCAAGAGAGTGCGTCAATTAGTCAGACCGCTTCTTCAAGTCAAGAATTATCTCAACTGGCAGGAAAACAAAAAGAAGAATTGTTATTTTTCAAATTATAACATTTAAGTTTACAATAGCCCCTGTTATGGGGTTGTTGTATTAAAAATATCTAAGGGTGTGAAATGAATGATTTTTATTTTAATTATCAACCAATAATGTACAAAGGTAAAACCAAATATTATGAAGCATTATTTAGATTATACGATAAAACTCTAAATATTGAGAGATATATACGTAATGTAAAAAGTAAAGCGGAATTCGATTTGAAAGTTATTAATCAGGTATTAAATGACAGGTCAACTATTAATTATGATATTACCTTATCTGTAAATATATCAATATTGAGTTTGGAAAGTGAAAAGTTTATAAGAGAATTATTGGCAATACCGAACAACATTACTTTAATTCTTGAAATTACAGAATATGACAAGAGTAATAACTTAAAAAAGTTAAATGTAATATGGATTTTATAAGGAAAAATAAAAGAATCAGTTTTACATTAGATGATTTTGGAAAAGAATACTCAAATATAGATAGATTATTAACATTACCTATAGATATCGTCAAAATTGACAAATCTATAACCTGTAATTTGGAAAATGATAAATTAAGATATAATCTATTAATAAATACATGCCGGAATGTAAGTTCAATTTTTAAAAAAGAGATTGTTATAGAGGGGATTGAGAATGAAAAACAAATTGAATTAATAAATTCAATTGGTGAATATTGTCATCAAGGATATATTTATGGATACCCATGCAATTTAAGTGAAATCATATTTTAGTTATGTATATAGTTAAAGCTTTTATAAGGGAGTATTTTTGCGATATTTAAAACTTATTATGTGTATGTTTTTACTTGTTATTTTTTATCGAGATAGCAAGGAAATCCCCTTTAACGAATTAGAGTTTTTTTCTAATATTATCCTCCGTGGGAATGTTAATAAAGAAGAAAAAAAACGGATTTTAATTAGCTTAACTGAAAAAATAAATTTAACAGATGAAGATTTGTTTTATTTTCATTATATTAAAGGATATTTTGAGCTTAATGAACGAAGATATTATAAGGCCGAGAGGGAATTTTTTTACGCCAAGAAATATATCAACGAAATATCTGATAAAAAGATTCTTGGAAAGTTTTATTCTGATTTAAGTCATACTGCAATAAAGAAAAATAAAGAATTGATTTCGTTAGATTATTATAATAAATCTAAAGATTTGTTGGTATCATGTGATGATTGTTCTATGTTATTTTCTGAAATTGCTTTAAATAGAGGCATTGATCTTTTGCATCTATCAAGAAATCAGCAAGCGATTAATGTTATTAATGATGCTATTTATTTTCTAGAAAATAAATCTGTTAACTCCCCCTATTTGTGGTTGAATTTAGGAGTGGCTTATTCTAATTGTAATCAATTTATTTTGGGAGTAAAGTATAAATTAAAGGCTTTGGATTCATTTTTAAAAATGAAGAAGTATACTGATTCAATTAAAGTTATGATAGATATAGCTATGGACTACACTCTTTTAGAAAATTATGAAGAGGCAATAAATAAATTAAACCTAGCATTAGATTACGAAAGAGAATACAAATTAAATTTAAATTACATTGATAGCTATTACATTTTTGCCAATTTATCAAGTGCTTATGCTCGTATTGATAATGAAAAAAAAGCTCTTAAGTTTATTGAGAAATCAAAGGGTATAATAATTAATTTGGATGAGTCAATAGATAAAGATAATATTATGACATATCAATTAATTATAGAAGCAGAATATCTTCTGAGTATGAATTCTAACAATAAAGCAATAATTAAAATACATGAAGCTAAGAAGCGTTATGAAGCAGGACTCGCTGAACAATTCTATCATTTAAATATTCTTATTGATATTTTGCATGCAAGGGCTCATTATCAAAATATGGATTATAAAAAATCTATATCACTATATGAAGGTGTGATAAATTCGATTGAAAATTTACAACTACCTTACTATAAGCATGAGGCTTACTATAATCTTTACAATTTAAACAAATATATTAATAATACTGTAGAGGCCATTTTTTACTTAAATAAGGCTTACAATTTAAAATTGTCGAATTTTGAAAATAATAAACATGAAGAAATGCAGTTTTTAACTTATTCTTTTAATAACAAAAGGATTAAACAGTTGTTTCTGAATTCAGAGAAACAGCTAAGTATTGCCGTTTATTTTTTGTGTGTTTGTTTTTTTATTTTCCTCATTTTACTTCTATATTTAACTATCTATTTTAATAAAAATAGGAAAATAACAAGTTTGAATGAAAGGTTAGAGTATTTGGCTTATAATGATGCTTTAACAGGTATTGCAAATAGGGTAAGTCTTGAAAACCGCCTTAATGTTCCTTTTTTATATTCTCGAGCGATATTGATGCTAGATATTGATCATTTTAAGTTATATAATGATAATTATGGGCACCAGAAAGGTGACTCTATTCTCATTAATGTGGCTAAATTATTGGAAACAATATGCGGTTCTGATGCTTTTGTTGCTCGTTATGGGGGAGAGGAATTCATTATTATAATAGATGATGATAAATGTTCAGCAGAAGAATTGGCTAAAGATATAAAAGATAGCATTATAAATGCTGGTATAGAACATAAATTTTCCTTAACTTCAAATGTAATTACTTTTAGTATAGGTGTAGCCGTAACAGAGAGGAGTGCGTTGATTGATGATTTAGCATTAATAAGAAACGCCGATATGGCTTTGTATGATTCGAAATCATCGGGTAGAAACACGATAACCTTTGTAAACTAACTCACCAACGTGAGTTAGTTTTGTTAAAATTTAAAACGAGATGAAAGTAGTATTGAACCAGAATTTAAGCTTTCACTAAGTATATAATTATATTCGATACCAAACCCCAACCCATCAAAACTTAAGTTAATACCTAAAGATGCTTCAGTTCCTAGCTCTGAATATGAAATCTCTTTTTTCTCATTGTTTAATACATATTCAGTAGTATAATAGTTAATACCTAATTTTCCATATATACCTACAAGATTATTTATTGATTTCTCACTATAAAAATTTATTTTAGGTCCATAAAATTCTAGATCTCTAACTCCTTTAAAATCACTAGTTAGCATTGAACCGAAACCTCCAAAACTATTCCTATAACCGAGTTCCACACCGTAAGATGTATTTACCATGTATCGGTAGAAAATATTAATTGTTGCCATATCATCATTATTACTTGTCCCATTTAATATACCCGATGAAATATCATTTTTTATACTCCCGTAACCCAAATCTACCCCTATGCTATTATCATTATTAGCTTGTACTGTATTAACAGTGAATATGCTAAAAAGTAAAATTAAATTTCTATTCATAAATTATCCTATTATGTGTTTAACAACCATCGGTTTTCATCAACAATGCATTTTCATTTCTACCTGAGTATTTTATGCTACATTTATTTATATCTGAAAATGCATTTTTGCTATTTGGTACTATGAATATGTCATGCTCTCCGTATGTAAATAACAAATAACTACTCTTATTATAGTTAGAAGCATTCATTGGTTTAATATCAATATTTATAACTTTATTTATGTTTTCTATTATTTTTTCATCCATATTTTTTCCATACGTTTTGTATGTAAAATCAGGGTGATAAGTGTTTTTATAAATATATATTTTGTCACCATTATTTATAATGTAACCAGCTAGTATTTTATTCAAATTATGACTTGAGTTTTCAATTTTATTTATATTTAAAATTGCTTTTACCTTTGTAATATCAAGCATTACTTGAAATTCACTTTTTATATTTTTAAGTGCATTTATTCTTGCTTGAGTCTTGTATGAAATTGTTTTTTGAATCACTATCGTTGATAGTAACGTTAACAATATTAGCATGGAAATTAATTCTACAATAGTGAAGCCTTTTTGTTTCAAAATATTTCTCTGAATAATAAATATGATAGCTTGAAGCGCTAGAATATTAGCGCTCCGACTTTAGAAAATATATCCAATACCTATATACAGATTATTAACAGACCCAACATTTGTATAATCAGATTTTTCATAATTATATTTATTGATATTATCTGTGACTTTTGCTATATCACTTCCAAAAATATGATCGAAACCGCCACTAATATATATATTGCTATTAATGTTATATGAAACACTTATACCAATTTTTGGTAATATTTCTGATTCATGAAATTTCATATTGCCAACGGTTAACTCTTGTTCAGTATAAGCAGCACCAAATTTTCCTATAATGCCCCAGTTATTATTGAAGCTATATTTTGCGATACCTTGCACTGAAATATTGCGACCATCATAATTAAAATTTGTATCTTCAATTTTTGTTTTATGTGTTGCATAAGATGAATAACTAAGATCAATGCCATATTCAAAATTATCGAGTAGGCTTGATTTTGTTAATAGACCTGTATTTATACTCCAAGAGAATATACCTGATTTTTGATTATAATTTATATCCTTAATATCAGCTTCTGGTATATCTATTCCCCCTATTCCTGCATTAATCGCCATGTAAGGTAAAATTTCTGCAGCTGAAACATTAGAGAATAAAGAAAGAATGGCAAAATACTTTAAATTTTTTTTAATCGTCATTGTTATATGTACTCATATCATATGGAAATAACTGTATTACCGTTTTACTTCCGTTAAGGTACAAGCTTTTTTTTAAATGTGCATTATAAATAATGCGCAAAATGTTTAACTTTTAGCTCGTTTGCTATTTTATCTTGTTTGTGTCTTATTTTTGATAAAGCAAAGGCATCTAACTTTAAATATTAACTTAGATATCTCATAACAATTATTCTTGTCGTATAACATAGTCGTTTGTAATATTGTTGTTCGCTCTCTTTTTCACTGTTTGATAGATATTCAAGTTTGTTAACTATAAGTTCTCCATTGGCATTGAATAATAATTTCTTTAGTTTCGATTTTCTATCGCCATTATCTAATAAGCAATAATATTCAAATAACGCAGTATGAAAACTAGTTATTAGTGATAGGGTTATTGGTCTAGTCATAAATTTTCCTCCTTTTAAATTAGTTAAGCATTATAAAGTTTAAAGTGTGAAGGATATGTGAATATCAGCTTGAAAGTGTTCATTAATATATTATTTTTCGAAATATCAACTATAAGTTAATTTTAGAATTTGGTTGCTTGATAAGATGATTTTATTATATATCATTTGTTTAGTGGAGGATCTAACGTTGCATCAATACAGTATGTAAGTTACCACATATTTTGAAAAATAATTAATTTACGAGAATCAAATTTTACCTGATAACCAGAAAAAGTATTGAGCTTATTCCATTTCTTATGCAACAGAAATAAGGTAATATTTCTGTTTTCTCTAATATTGATGTTAAAGTGTTTAGTGATACATCTAATTATTAAAGTTGATTCTGAAAGATTAGGTATTGTTGGTCGTGGGGCATTAGAGTAACGACCTCGTAGAGGTCATACAGATATAACTTTGTAGGACATGGACTATCTTTAATCATATAACTCGGAAAGATATATTTGTACTCATTCTATTTATGATATTTCCAATATAACTACAAAATCATGTTTATTCGGGAAGTAATTGAATCCTATCACAAGACCATAAAAACAATTTTGAGATAAAGAATAGGCATTTCGAACTAGAATAAAATAGAACTTTTTATCAAAATGAAATGGATTTAATTGATACTATAACAAGTTATTTAGAACAATATTGATCATAATATTTCAAATTTTGCTGTATCAAGATTATATATCAGATGAGGGATGAGTTGGTTTGATTTGATTTAATTTAAACATCCCCTAAGAGTGGTGTACCAGATATGCTTGATCTTGGTACAAAATTGTACTTATTGACATGTGAGAATAAAGAAATACATCAGTAGGTTTAAGCTATAGTAGTGATACACTCAAGATGCCTTGATCTACAGTTACAAATCATGCTTCCGTTTTAGTACCATCGCTGAAAAAACAGTTCAATATAAATAAACTATTAATAATTGGTATGAATTTGGTGTTCAAAATGACCACAAGCAACTTGGGGACTCTAACTCACTAGAGTTTACACCGAAAGGCAAATTCAACGTGACCTGTTCAATACTTGAGTTAGAGTCAATAGATAAAGCTCCTGAAGTGCAATTAATATTGAAAGATAGGTGTGGCATGCTAGTGCTGTTAGGGACATGTATAGTCATCCTATTTTTACTTCGAAGGGGCCTTCTACTGATATATCTAGATATCGAAGCGTTGTTAATAATGCAGATTAATTTAAAGCTAACCACAGATGATCATTCTATCTAAAAGTTAATTATGCAAGTTGCGTAATGAGTTACTTATTGATAATTAAAGGTAATAATCCTACTTAGTAGTACATATAGAGATAGCCAAACAACCTGTTTTTTTAGGAGTGGATAGAAAACTAAGCTCAACCACTTAAAAAGGCACAAAAAAGCTCTGTAAAAACAGAGCGATTAAGTGAATGTTTTACTGCTTTTCCAGCATTATAGGCTGCTTTCTTCCTGACCTATTCTTGGCTGCCTATTCGGCAGGTTACACATAGCCAGTTGCTGCAATAACTCCTAATAAATTCTTGGCTGCCTATCCGGCAGGTTACCTTTCGATTTACAATCGGTTTCGCCTGTTCTTATTCTTGGCTGCCTATCCGGCAGGTTACAATGGAATATAGGGCAGATATTATTACAAATCAAAAATATTGAAGCGTTTCCTTTAAAATACCAATGTTGAAGGTGACTTTTTAACTCATTGATCTTTATTTGATAATTTGTCTTCGTAATAAAAAGGTATTTTTGATAAATCAGGAACAGTGCCTAAATGTTTACTATTTGTCGCCAAGCCATAACTATTGTAGCTATCGTTAGAGTCTGTAGTTCTCGGGGTGATATCTTTTTGAATATGAAGGATAAATTGTTGCTGTTTACTTTTACTAGAGCACGACACTTTGTGAAAGGTATCAAACTCTCTGTCTTCATTTGATATAGGTGTATGCTCTTTATTATTTCTTGTGATTGAACGCTGAATTCTACGTTTTTTTGAACCTATAAATATTTTCCCAATAGATTGATTTCTGATGAATCTTATTTGAGGAAGATTATTTGGCACAGGCTTGATATCTGTAATAGAAAATAATTCCTCATTCTTCATTAAATTGAAATAGGGCTGGTACTTAATGGCACTTAATAATTCAGAGTTATTAGACAAAATAGCAAATTCATTCCCAACACTTTGTTCGGACCAATTTGGAAAGCCAATGGCAAAAGAGTTGTTTTCTATCAGCCTTAGACTAGAGATAAACTTGTGAAATTCAGCGATGCAACGTCCTGCCAATAACTCATTATCACAATCATCAGGCACATACGTAATACTAAAATAGTGAGTGAGCATCTACTTTCCTTTTTTTGAAGAAGCACTTTTTTGAAACAGCCCTCCTTTAACTAATACGGCCATAACGTAATGCATATCATCAGTAATATCTGAATTTTCATCCAGTTGCGCGCAGTAGTTATCTGCGTTTTGAATTAAAGTATAAAAGTCATTGCGATGCGAAGGATGCCTTCTGGCTATGACATTGTGATGATCAGCACCAAACTCATTTACTCTTAAGGGAATATCGGCACCTTCATCCCACCAATCGTCGATAAGTTGAATTGCTGCTCCAATCTTTTGTGCATGAAAAGCAATGGTTTTTTCACCAGTTTGAAGTGACGTTTTTGCATATACTTTGCTTGGCTTCCCTTTTTCTTTAGTGTCTAAAAACTCTTGGCTAGGATGGATTTCTTGGCAGAAAGCTACATTGATTGTTGCTGTAATATCGGCAAAGTAATAATGCTCAGGGTCAGATAATGCACTTGCGATTTCACTTCCTAACTTTGATATTGTTTTTTTATCTTTAGCTGAGGCTTTTCTTGATAGCTTAAAGGCATTATCGATATTGAATTCTTGGTTGCTTGTTGTTTTTATTGAAATACTTGTACCTAGATTATGCTCATTCCGCCATAGCCAAGTACCAGAAAGTAAGTTTTTTGCGTATCGTTCACCAAGTTCTTGATAGCCGCCATTTTCTTTATATTTGGTAGCAAAAGCTTGCAATATCTCTCTAATTTGAATATCAGAGCATTTATCTGGTTGTAATGAATTAGCTTCTATATGTAATGAAAATCGGATTTTGATTTCATCAATACCGGCAGGAACATAACACATTTCAATAAATTGAGGATTACTAAAGGAGAGATCTTGTGGAGCCGTGTTTTTAGTTGAGTAATCGCTATTAAAGGCTTCTGAAAATCCAGCTTTAGGCGCTCTTAAATGAGTTTGCTCACACTTAATAGGATTCATTTGACAGTCTTTACTTTCATAATAAAAAACAGCCTTTCCCGGTGACAATGATCGAGTGTAGTTCAGGTTATTACACAGCTTCATAGCGTATCCTTACTCATGCTTTTGAATAAGAATAGAATTGAAATCACTATTGATCGACCAAAAAGCATCTGAAAAATAATGTTTTTGCCGCTTAAGTCTCATATTTATAGGTATTACTTGCTCTGCTAATCCAATTAAAGGTTCACAAAATACGTGTTGATTAAGGCTCACATTCTCTCTACTTGTTGGATCTTCAAGAAATGAGTAACCATTACAAATAGCAAGGTGTGTGCTATTTCCCAATATAGAAAGAAACTCATCTGGAGTGTTAAATGTTTCCGATGGTGGGTATATCCAACGACCTGAGTTAGGAAGGCAAGCTAACTCTTCAAATAAATGTTCAGACGATGTATAGGTTGTAAGCCATTCTAAGCTGTCATGTAACGAAGGTTGATTTAACGTACCACCAACACAACGAGCAGGCATTGCAGATTGCATACGTTGACTAATATCGCTTAAATTAACCTCTGTGTGAACTTTGATAACGAGGTCAAAACGCATATCACAAGAATAAGAAGGTTGTGTTAATAAACGTTTTGCAGGGGATAGTTCTCTTTTTTTATAAACATCCGAAACTTCACAGAGCGGAGGAGATGATTGTAATTCATATTGATGAACAAATAGGCTGAAAGCTTCAAAATGAATATTTTCTTCAATCTTTGTTTTTAATCTTCGTTCGAAGTCATGCATAAATCCCCCAAAACCAGTTAGTGAAGGTAGTCCACAAACATAGGGAGAGCTTAACGCATTGCCATTGTATAGCCTTAAATTTTTAAGATGGATAAATTGGGTTCTAGGTAGAACGGGCTGCTGATTTATATTTTCATCTTGTGCCAGTTTATTCAGAATCCATGAAAGTTGTGATTTGAAAATAGGCATTAAATCAGGGTGATAAGCAAAGCGTTTTGTGTATTTATTCTTTCCTAGAGTTTGATTTAGGTGATTATGCAATGGCGTTAATAAATCGGGAAAATTAGCAATAGGAGACGACAAGAATAGGTTAACTAATGATGGATGGTCATTAGTGATTTGTATCTGGTTATTATCTATATGATCTCTCCATCGAATCAGAGGAGTAAGCCAAAGAGCTATTTTTTGTCTAATGAAATGAACCCCTGATTTTCTGATTTGTTTTCTATGTTTCACATTCATTCTTACTTCAGAACTGATGAGCCTTTGTAATGCGTCAGTCGTACTTTTCTCAGTGATAGCTGAAGCACAAAAAGCTTCTCTACATTCAGTTTTGCTAGTCATATTGTCGTGATACGAGTGTGGTGATTGTGATGTGTTTGGTGGTGAAAATATTAAGCAATGGTAACCACCGATAGAAGATGATAACGCGCCTACACTAGCAGGGTGCTTACTTTCTCGTTTAATCCAATGAATATCATTAGGTTTCCTTGATTGGTGTTCTAACCATGTTTGAACTGAGTTAGAAGTAACAGGAGTTAAAGTTAGATAGTCATTTTTATATGGGAATAAGATCTGTTTTGAATATGGACTGATGTTCTCTGGAAGTGTTTTTGCAGGCATTTCTTTGTGTATGGAATGAATAAATTGCTCAGTTTGTTTTTTGGTCCAGTTACATTGTATTTTTTTTATAATATCTAACCAAAACAGTGTATCAGTTATGAATAATTGACTAAGAGTTGTTTGTGCTCCTCTCCATTTAAAGCAAGAGAGTAGAAAATGAGTATAGTTAACCTTTCCACTGTCATGAGACCAACCTAATCGATAAGGAACTACATTACTATTTATGGTGTTACTTACTGAATCGATTGGTAAAGAAATAATGCTTTGCCCCTTAACTCGGCAATCTGGATATTTAACATTGTGACTATGGAACCACTTAAGTTCGTCAAGACACTTTTGAATATTATCTTGGTTATTTAAAAACAGAGATGCGCTAGTTTTGTCTAGGTAATCCTCCGTTTTTGGCGTACACAAATTAAGTAGGCATGTAATCGCTTCGACTTCATGATCATCAATACAAATAGCTGAAGAGTAGTGAGCAAATGCAACCTTTAAAGCTCTGTTGCGTTCCTTTACATCTTGAATGATGAGAATATCTGTAAATTCCATTAGTTACCACGCTGAAAGGTAGTGATGCAATTCATCTTGACTGGATTGCATGTTTGAAAGCTTGACTAGAATAATGCTTGAGAGTGTAAAAACTGATTGGTGACTTGCTATTTTTTGATGTAGTTTTGGCCTAACGCCTAATTTAAGAAAACCTAGTTCATATAAGCGATAGATTTGATCGGTAGTGCAAGAAAGCAAGCTCGATGCCTCTAAGGGGCTTAGCAAGATTGAAAAGACATCAGAGTTAGGTTGAATTTGATAGCGAGATAGAAAATACTGATATACATGGCTTAGTATTGAATTCGTTTTAAATTCTCGTGTAGGTAAGCGTTGGCAATCTAATAAAAGGCTATCAAATATCTCATTAAAAAATATCTTATTAAAAGGTTTAATCTGAACTGTTTTAGCTTTATCTATTTGCTCATCGAGTTCGGAATAGAAATTAGTAGGCCAATTCAATGAATATTTTACAAATGAAGTAGAAAAATCATCTGTCAGATTATATCTATTGATATACCAAAGTAAGACACCAAAGCGAGATGATATTGCTTGGTGTTCTCCCCAAATATTAGCTAATTTAGTGTTTTCGCCGTTAAGCCATTGTGCAATGAGTAAGGCATTGCTATTTGCTTGCGGAGCTAAGTGATCACTGAATTTGAATCCACACGGACAATCCGTAATGTTTTCAATTTCTTGATAATTGATAGAGGCTTTACACTCTGGGCAGTGATGTAATAGACCTATTTTATGTCTTGTGCATACATCATGAGTGATAAAGTGCCATTCTTGACGTATGTATTCGTTCTCTTTTAGGCACTCTGGGCACACTGGAATACCATTTTTTCTGAGCAGGATTCTTGGTATATCAACACCATTTCTAAAAACAGCAGAATGTTGGCGTAAGAAAGTACTACTTGATCTACTTAAGGCGCTTTTTAATAAAGGGAAGTTATTTATCTCAAGCCACTGCTCAATTTTAATTAGTGCTTTGAGCTTTAAGTCACTTGATGTGTGAGAGTGATAGAGATTTACCGTATTTAGGGTTGCAGGGAAAGTTCCACGAACCTCACGATCCTCTTCTTTGACTTGAAACCAAACTTCATCGCTAAAATCCTGAAATGAATCATAGCAATTATTCTGACTGATCCTTAATAAACAGCTCTCTAGCGATTCATCTTTATAAAGCTCTATTGGATTAAGCATTTTTAATTACGCCCTAAAACTGAGGATTCCTAAGTTTATTTTTAGGTTAGATTCTATTGAATGTCAAAAAAGAGGTAGGGTAATTGTTCAGAATGTGAGGGCTATAGCGCATTTATATTCTATGAAGACTTAATGGCGTTTGAGTTGGTATGGGAAAGGCACTGTTATTTTGATTTTTAAATAGCAGTGCTTTTTTGATTTTATTGCTTTAGTGATTCTATTAACTTAACTCGTTCTTCCTCACTCATTTTTCCTATTAGTAGATTCAATTCAGCTAACGAATCAGATTCACAAAAAAAGTAACTCAGTGGAACACCAAGTTCTTTTGCCATACGTTGCAGCACACTAATATCAGGTGTGTGGCGACCTTTCTCGTAGTGATTCATACGCCCACTCGCAGAACTCTCTTCCATACCGATTCGAATACCCAATTCTTTTTGGGTGATCTTGGCATGCTTACGAGCTTCTTTAAGTCGTTTTGGGATTGGATTCTCTCTTTCCACAGACTCATCATCATAAAAACCTTTAATAACTTAGATTGTCTAAGTTTTACTTATTCTTGTATACTTAGCAATCCTAAGTTTTTAGTTAAGGTTTTTTGGTTGTGAGTAACAAAGTAAAATTAAATGAGGTTGTCTTTAAGATATTGATAGAAAATAAGTTAGATGGTTTTACCGTATCTGACATGAGAGATAGCGTGTTAGAAGTGTCTGATTTATTTGAATCAAAAGAAGCTGCTGGAACTTTTGCATATAGACAGATTTTTGCTTTGGAAAAGAAAAAACTATTGGCTAAATCTGAAAAAGTAGATGGAAAAAAACTAACTTATTATCAGACTGAGCTACTTTTAAATTCGCAAGTCACAATGAAATCTTATGAATTTAAAGAGAGGGCTAAGCGTACTTCAGTGATACCCAAAGCTACTGCTTCGATATCGAATAAAGAGAAGCCTATCTCTGAATTATTAAAAGCAGTGATTAAGCAAAAAACTCAGTATGAAGCTGAGTTGACAATGGTATTAAGCGAAACTGAAGAAGTTAAGCATGTGATGTCATCTTTTCCTGATGAATCGACACATTTACAAGCTCTTTATTTAGGTTTACGAAACCAATCAGCGACGTTATGCGGAAAAGTAAATGCATTAACTAAAATTATTCAATTGGATGAGGGTAAAGTTTAATGCTAAGAAAGTGGCAAGCAGAAGCGGTGAACTTAAGTATTGAAAAATATTTAAACGACCAGCAACATATACTATTACTTGCTACTCCCGGGGCTGGTAAATCAGTGGCAGCGGCTGAAATAGGTTATCGATTAAAACAGACAAATGAGATTGATTTCATTCTGTGTTTTTCACCATCATTGATTGTTGCTGAAGGGATGCAAACTACTTTTTCTTATCGTTTTAATGCGTCATTTCACGGTTCAATCGGCGCGGTGGGTGGGTCATATACCTACCAAAACATGCTTTATTTAAGTGATGATTTTTGGCAGATCTTAGAAAACCATAATGTATTAGTTGTTTTTGATGAGATTCATCATTGCTCAGGATCTGATGTATCAGAATCGAATGCATGGGGTCAAAAGATTCTAACTAAAATTCAATCGAAAGCAAAATATACGCTGGCATTAACGGGAACACCGTGGCGCAGTGATTTCACTCCAATTACTCTTGCTAAATATACTGATCCAGATAATCAAATCTATTGTGATTATATCTATGGGTTAGGGGAGGCCGTGAGGGATAAAGTTTGTCGTAACCCACATTTAGTACTTGTTGATAATAATAATTTTCAAGTAACCAAGAGTGAAAAGGGAAAACAAACATTTGGCAGTGTATCTGAACTATTAAAGTATTCGTCTGTAAATTATGAGTCAGTGATTACTCATCCAGAAACGATGAATTACTTATTGCAGTTGAGCTGTCATAAATTGGCAGAAGTTAGGAAAGATAATCCAGAAGCGGCTGGATTAGTCGTTGCGTCATCGGTTAGTCATGCTATTGAACTTTTAAATATACTCAAAACCAAATTCAAACAAACAGCAACCATTGTTACCTATAGACATGATAATCCATTAAATGAAATCGCTAATTTTAGGAGTAGTAATACACAATGGATTGTTAGTGTTGGGATGATCTCAGAAGGAACAGATATCCCTCGTTTACAGGTCTGTTGTCATTTGAGTACTGTAAAAACAGAGCTGTATTTTAGGCAGGTATTAGGCCGTATTTTACGAGTGACTCAATCAAAAAATCAAGAAGCTTGGTTGTTCACTATTGCTGAACCAAAATTAACAGAATTCGCTGAGCGAATAGATGAAGATATACCGGATTATTCAGTGATAGAAAAAGACATTGAGATGACTCAAAAGGCTAATTTATTACCGATAACGGTATTTGAGAATCCAGATAAGGCCTTTAAAGCAACGCAAAGAACACTTAATGAGCGTCTAGAGGTTATGTTTGATGATTACCCACAAGAGGCTAGTGTTTTTTCATATGCCCCAAATATTACCTTACAGGGTGATTTTAGGCAGAGGGTGATCTCTGTGTTTAGTTATATAAGTTAGCTAGATACTTACAATGAAACGATAGGAATAATTTATGAAGCTTACACCAGAACGATTTATTGAAATGGCTTGGTCTATAAACTTAAGTATCATCTCAGCAGATAAAGATCTATTAGGTGATGATTTTATTGAAAAAACGACCATCCTTGCTGAAAAGGAAGGAATAGATGTACTGTATTTGGATTTTTCTAGTTATGAATCGATCGAGCATGTGCTGACCAGTACAGAAAATACCGCGTTCTTTGATGCTATTCAGTCTGCGTCAAAACCAACTCTTTTATGGTTTGATAACTGCGATATGTTAGCACCACTGGATTGTAATTTTACTTACAGATTAAGATCTGTTTTAACTACTCGATTTGATGGGGTGATCCAATCTGTATTTATCGCAAGAAATGATTCTTTAAAGTTAATGTTTACGGATAGTAAAGCCGCGTTTTATCAAAATTCAATGCGTATTACAGATAGGTAAGGCGAAATTAGCTTAGCTATGTTCTAAGCTTGTTACGTATTTAAGTACGTTACAGATAGTCAACTAGTCTTGATATACAAAACTCAAGACTTGGCTCTATTACCTTTTTCATAGCCTGTCACATTAGTAGCCTCGCAACCAATATGTAACTGAAATCAAAATAAATATTGCATGCTATGTAATAAATTTCATTAGCTTAATTGAAGTTGAATATGTTTGAACGAACACGGTTCAGAATGGAGACGATGGGAACTTCATGTTCACACTCCTGATTCAATATTAGAGACACAATTTAAAGGTAAATGATATGAATGATGAGTTTGAAAGTACACAAAGTGTGTTAGAACGACGTCTTTTAGAGAAAAAAGCAGAGTTTATAAAGAGTCATACATTACTTTCTTTACCTGAGTTTGCTGATAAATTAAGAATAAAAGGCAAGAAAAGAAGTCAGTCTATTTATCGACTTAGAAAAGAAAAAAAGGTTCTGGCGATTAGAATTGATGACGAATATTTTTATCCTGATTTCCAACTAAATAATGCAGGAAGTGTTTATTCTGCATTGGAAATAGCAATGCCTCGATTTCCCAAAATACTTAATGGCTGGGATATCGCTTTTTGGCTAACGAGTTCACAAACCATTGTTCAATATATTCCCGTGTTAGATCTAGATGTTGTTAAAGAAATAGTATTGAACTTGGATTCTTTAGATGAAATTGCAGAGTTTATTGAAGATAAGATAGATACATCAGGGGTACGGACAGAAATCCCCTTAGATTTGCTAGAGAATGGGGAGGTTCAACTTTTTGCAGAATTTGTGGCGTGGTATTTATGTGATGAGCCTGAAATTACGCTGAAAGTTGTTTGAGGACAGATTATATTGCTTTAATTATTTGATTTAATAAATTTTCTAGTACATTTCTACCTATTGTCATTTATTATATGGGCGTGCTTATTTTTATTATCTTAATAACAACACCTTTAATGTAAGTGAACTTTGTAAGTATGGCGATTCAATCTAATCCAGTACAGTATGCATTTGCTCTTGATGGCGATAATATCCTCACGCATATTAGTGAGGCTAAGCGTTCACATTCCTATACTTGCCCTGGATGCCATAATTGTCTGAAACCTGTTTTAGGCGACGTTAATGCAAAGCATTATCGTCACATAGAAGAATGTTGTTCTTTAGAGACATATTTACATAAGGCAGCTAAGCAAGCATTCTTCCAGTGTTATAAACATGCGATTAACACAAATAGGCCAATGGTATTAGAGCTAGAACGTAGTGTTTCTTGCATTGGTCCTCGGTTAGGCTTGCTCGGAAATAAAGCAGTTCAATGTTCCAAGTTAGTTTCTGCTCGTTACAACTTAACTCAATTTTTTGATCAAGTAGATTTAGAGAAGCGTGATAAAAATACTGGCCTACAACCTGATGTGATGTTAACCGATTCATCTGGAAAAAGGTGTTGTTATATCGAGATTTGTGTCACTCACCCTTGCACGCAAGAAAAAATTGATACGGGTATTCCCATACTTGAGTTTAAGGTTCAATCAGCTGATGACATAAAGGTATTGTCTAGCGGAGTTTATTCAGTTGAGAGGGGGAATCTGAGTGTGTTCAATTGGGAACCTCCATCAAGAATAGTTGAACATTGTAGTGGTACTTGCTCTGTTGGTAAGGTCGAAATGTCTGTTTGGTGTCTGAGTGACTCAGGACGACTTAATGAGAACATTGTACCTTTATCTGATGTTGATTTAATAGTTAACTCAAAGCTGAATTCGTGGCCTAAAGCATTAGGCGCGGGTGAGGTAATGACTAATCTACGGACTTTTCTTCATCATGTCGATCCTCAGACGCTATTTCCAAATTGTATTATGTGTAAACAGGGCGGTTCATGGTTGGATGGTTATTTACACTGTCACAGCAAAGCCAAGCTGGTTCCGTATACGGAAGCCTGTCAATGTGCTGCTTATAAGGTAAGAGAATGGCGAAAAGATTAACTTGGGAGCAGAAAAGTATTGTTAATCATGATACTGGGCATGCATTGGTTAAAGCTGTACCTGGAAGCGGAAAAACTACCACTCTCGTAAAACGTATTGAACGGTTGGTTAAGTCTGGGACAGACCCTCGATCTATTCTCATTTTGATGTATAACAAGTCTGCGCAGATAAGTTTTAGCGATAAGTTGAAGGTGGCCTTGAAGTCGGACGTAATTCCTGAAGTCCGTACATTCCACAGTCTAGCCTTAAAGATTGTTGGTTATGCAGAGCACCAACAAATAATCAAGAAGAAAAATCTGCTTAAGCCAGATAATCCCGACTATGAAAATTTAGTAAAAGAAGCGTATCGTCATGGCTTTGAACATGATGCGAGTTATATAAATCCTAGTGACTTAGAAGAGTTTGAACTTTTTATTAATAAGTGCAGGGCTTCTGCCGTAACTCCAACTGATGCGACAACAGATCCAACCTTCAGGAATATCAAACGGGAGTATATTCTTGCTTATAGTCATTATTGTGAGTTGTTGGAGGTACGTAATCTGCGAACTTTTGATGATTATTTAATTGAAGCCGTATCGCTGTTGCGTAATGTTCCTAATCTTGGCTCTCACTTTAAACATATCATAATTGATGAGTATCAGGATGTTAACTTTATACAGCATAGTATGATTCGTTCTCTATCGAAGCCTGGCACATCAGTAATGGCTGTCGGTGATATAAACCAATGTATATATGAATGGCGTGGTGCACGACCAGACTTTATAGGCGGTTTGTTTGAAAAACACTATGAGAGTACCAAAGTGTTTCAACTTTCATGCACATTTCGGTTTGGACATCAGCTTTCTTTAATGGCTAATTCAGTTATTCGACGGAACTCTACACAATTAACGAGACTTTGTGTCAGTCATTCTAGTACGCCAAAAACTGAAATTAGAATATACGTTGATGACTATTTATCTCAAGTGTTAACCGAACTTTCCTCTACTAATGGTACGCAAGCCATTCTCTCTCGTACTAAAGCTAGTCTTGCTGAGGCTGAAATTGCTTTACGTCTATGTGGTTTGCCGTATAAATATTTGAATAGTTCGTCTACATTATATAACCGCACAGAAATTGGGATGCTAGTTATAGGTTTCTTGTTATCTGTGTACGGAGATCTTCGATTACTTGAATATAACTCCAATAGGCAAGCATTGATTTACGGTTTTCTAAGGGAGTCTGGTTTTCGTTGGCAGAAAGGGCAACTCAAGGCTGCTCTCAATGGATTGTTGGCTCCAAAATCGGATTTAAATGCTGTTTTGTGGGCATTATTTGATGACGACATAAGTTCGCAAGCGCAAAAAGAGCATTTAAGAAAAGTCACTAACATTTGTAAGAAAGACAGAGAGGAAACCTTAGCTCATGATGTGTTTGTACGATTGAAACTATCGGGTTTCATGGACGGTATCAGTACGGAAGGAGTTACGCGAACTGGTTCAAATGACCGATTGAGAGGGATTGCGAGAATTGAAGAGTTACTTGAATCGAGCAAAATTGATACTAAGACATTTTTAGATCTTATTCTCCATCCAAAGAATGCTTTGGCAGATTGTAAACCATTTGTTCTGTCTACATTACACGGTTCAAAAGGTCTTGAATGGGATAACGTAGTTTTGATAGGTTTGAATGATGACGAGTATCCAGGCGGAAAAATCGATGACACATATGATGCAGATTCATTAAAGCATGACTCTGTCACTGATGAAGGTATTGAGGAAGAACGACGTTTATTTTATGTGGGAATGACTCGGGCTAAAAAGCAACTTAATGTGGTTATCCCTCATGATGATGGATTAAATCGTTGGCTTGAAAATCATTGGGATAGTTCTCCTAAAAGAGCTCCTGTTGCGACTCGATTCGTTTACGAGGCTGGTATTACTGCTTGTATGATAACTAGTAATGTAATTTACAATAACGAAGTAGAAAATAAGAAGCTAGGACTTAGTAAATTTCACCAATGGTATTTAAGAGATCTACAGCGGCTTAGAGTGTAGTTAAGAGTCATTGAGTTTATCTGGAGTTATTTAATTTCTAGAACTTTGTAACATACATTTGACCCAAGTTTGTTAGTCATACGTTTTGAATATTAGATTATTTTAGGATAATGGATTCAGAACAATTAATACGGTTCTACCACGGTTCCTTGATGCAAGTTATTTCATGTGACTGTAAATCTAAAGGGTAACTAACGAAAGTATGATAATGACTGGCGTTCTTACCGAGAGCCAGTCAACATTTTTACTAAATGAACTTACCTAGCTGTTTCACAATCTTGTCGACAGAGCTGGCTACTTTAGCTAGCTTCTTAACGTGTTCCTCAGCCTCCTGCAGTATTTCTTTTGCTTCATTTGCACTACTAATTAGATCCTCAAGTTCTTTCTGTGATGCCTTAAGCTTGTTGGAATTAGCTTCAATAATTACGGTGTGGTACTCGTGGAGTTTATCGCCTAGCTCTTCAAAACTACGTAATAGCGATTCATTTTCAGGCCCAAGCATAATGTTGTTAAGATAAGTGTTGATTTTATCATACGCACTTTGCAGTTCTTCGTGGGTCGCATTGTTGTCGCTCATATGGTTATTCTCCTAGGGTATCGCGAAAGTCTTTGATTGAATCGATTTGGGTTTTAGTGGACTGTAGTGCTTTCTTAGCCGCATCTTTAGTTAAGTCGTCATCGTTTTTCAGGGATACAACAATAGATTGGTTTAGCAGTTGAACTGAACTCAATGCTCGTTCTAGTTTTGCGTAGTTAGCATCTAAGTTGTTCAGGCGAGTTTTTAGCGCATACGTCTTTTTATAGGCTTCCACTCTTTCTTCTAATGAGTGATAGAACGTCACGCAGCGCTTATCTTCAATAACTTCACAGCGATTAGGATTGTTGAGCAGGTATAAGCGAATTTGTAACTCTTTCTCTAAACTTATTTTGGTTACCTGTTTCCATGAGTTTAACTCGCTCTTCAAAGAGTCGAACGAACTTTGAATGATCGTTTCGGAATCTATCAAGATGGTCTTCAATAGGTCGTAGCGTTTTTTCTCTGTGTAGGCTCGTGCAATGGCGTTGACACTTGTTGATAATAGCTCAATGTCCTTGGAGTCAATTAACTCAGTTTGTGGCAACTCAGATAAAGACAGCAGAGACGAATTTAGCGCCTTAGAGTATTTGTCTAGCTCTTCGCCGCGATCATCCGTTGCTAACGCGTAGATACTCTGAGAAAACAGCTGCAGATTATGCAACAAAAGCTCTTGGCCTGAGTTGTTGATAGTTGCTATATCTAATCCATTTCCGGTGATCCCATCTCGCATAGCTTTAACCAATTCTGCATTGATACGAGCGTCATCAGCAGACTCATACACGTTCATTAGGGCATCTTGAACTTTCGTGGTTTGGTTTGCATATTCGCTAACCATTGTTATTGATTCATTTGATGCACACCCAACCAATGTGAATATTGTGAGTGAAGCAATAACCTTAAGGCGCACTTTGGGTATTATTATGTTCAGTGTTTTTTCTTTCATATCTCTTTAAGCCTTATTTTCTTGTTCAAACTAGCCAATTAAGCAACGCAGATACCGTATCGAGGTAAGACATCTCGAATTACTTCTAGACGGTACGTTTTTAAGGCGTCATGAAATTGTTTCCAGTCTGATTGCAGAAAGGCGGGAGTGTAGTGGTAAACTACATTATCGTCTTGAATCCAACTAGGTCCTCTCGCCAACTCTTTCCAGCTTTCGTTGCCATCTTTGTTGAATGGTAAATCAATGGGATCAAAACCAAAGCGACCATCCTGTAGCCTTTGAATCCATTTAGAGTGTCGAGCATCACCATCATCGTCGTCGATTTCTCTCAGAGCCTGCTCAATCATTGAGTATTGGTTAGAACTCAGTCCGGGCTGAGCATCAATGTTCATTAGGGAATCAGCATCTTTCCAACATTGAAGCACTTTGCACATAGCATTCGCAGCATCGAGATAGATTGCAGTATTGTCTCTCTCAACAGGTGTTCCTTCTCCGTTTAAATAGGTCCATGTAGCATAGGGGCGATCAGGAAAAGATAACGCAGCTCCATGGCCAAGTGGTGATGACCTAGAGATCCCCTGACTCAACAGCTTATCTTTGATGCCTTCTAAAGCCGAACTGGAAGAAGAATCAAGCTCGCTCACCCTATTGTAATCGTGGATTACACCCGCAAACCCTTGGTGAGCGAAGGTATCTGCGTACACATGCATGGCAATTCCCATAAGGTGAGCCGCAAATGGCTTGTCCCAATGTGTTGCTACCATTCGCAACATATCTCTCGCCACATGACTATCGGGTTTACAGATCAGCCGGTGAATGAATGGACCATCAGACTCAATGTCTGAAGGAATCCCTTGATTACCAGGGAGAAAATGAAAAGGTATCCAAACCAAGTGGTTTGCTAGTTCTTGCGTGTTCCGATAGTCCAGCATTTTGTGTGCCGAAACTATACGGTCAAACATTGCACCATTGTCAAAATAGATTGGTTTGTCGTTTGTTGCTTCATCCACGTATTGAGCTGAATATGCCATTTTTTCAGCATCATAATGTGAAATTCCTGCGAAGCGAGCGACCACGTAGGTCAGGGTGTGGTGTCCATCTATTTGCATTTGTATCTCCAGATCGCTGACAAACTGCTTGTTACGCATGACGGTCAAAAAAAGAGGTTTATAAATGGTAGATAATAAGTTTCTTAGTCCGCCTACGCATTACTTATCACACAGCTATGGTGATGACTCAGCGGTGGATAATTAAAATATATCAATAATTAAGGTAGGTGAATACTAAGGAGATATAAACGAGATACAACAGTCACAGAAATAGCAGGAATCATTTCTGCGCATTTTGAATAAAGTAGTAGTCGATCAAGCTGAATTGTTGCTGTCGGATAATAAAGTGAAAATTCGAACAATAAACATAGAAACGATGACGACAAAGTTCAAGACTTCTTAGAGGGCTTCAATGGGATGGAATTCTCTTGCTAACATATTTGTGCCTATTGACAGGCAAGTTTTCATTTTTTGATTCTTTTCTCTTACTTTTTATGTGGTTAAACATTGAAAGCTATGTACATCTACCCCATATAAAAAACTAGGTAATCGTGTGCATATAGGTGAGAAATGTCAGTTTCAGAAGATTTCAAACAGTTTTTAGTAAACATTCGAGTCGACAACTCGGAGAGTATCAGCGAGCGCTATGGTCAAATCACCAAAGCGTTAAACAAGAAGTTTCGCAATACTGAGTCTACAACAGTGAACACGCTTCAGGTTGGCTCATATGGACGATTCACTGGTATCAAAGGTATCTCTGATCTCGATATGCTTTACATCATGCCTAGCTGTAAATGGGAAGCCTATAAGGACAAGCAAAGTCAACTGCTCAAAGACACCAAGGACGCAATCTTGGCCCGCTACCCGAAAACAGATGTGAAGGTAGACAGTTTGGTCGTTGTGGTTAAGTACCAGAATTTCAAAGTCGAGGTGCAGCCTGTTTTCGAGCAGGGTGATGGCAGTTTCAAATATCCTTACACGCACAATGGCGGGTCATGGCGTATAACCAAACCTAAGGATGAAATAAAAGCCATGAAGGATGTTAACGAGGCGAAAAACAAGAATCTGAGGCCGCTTTGTAAGATGGCTCGTGCTTGGAAGAATAAACATGGCGTAGCAATGGGTGGTCTTCTGATAGATACTCTTGCCCATAATTTCCTAAAAGGTACCACCGACTATGATAATACAGGGCCTTTCTATTACGACGAAATGTGCCGTGATTTCTTTGAATACCTAGGCGACTTACCGAAACAAGAGCGATGGAGCGCTTTGGGCAGCAATCAGCATGTCAAAGTGAAGAAAAACTTTCAGCGAGCTGTCAAAAAAGCTTTTGAACTCTGTGTTGAAGCCATCGATGATGACAACAACAACGAAAGATGGCGGAAAGTTTTCGGACGAGGTTACCCTCAAAGTACAGGGAATCTTGAGGCAATTGCCGAAAATCGCCAAATTTGGCGCGATACGGAAGAGTTTATTGCTGACAAGTACCCTGTGGACATACGGTATTATATGGCCATCGACTGCGATGTTTCCCAAAACGGGTATCGAGAATACTCGCTCTCTGAGATGTTACGCCTCTTCATTCCTTTGAGAGCAAAAAAGTCTCTGTCTTTCAGCGTTAGTGAAATTGAAGTGCCTCAACCATATTCACTCAAATGGAAAGTTCTCAATCGAGGGCAGGAAGCAGAGCGTAGAGATTGCATTCGAGGTCAAATCTTAGATGATGCAGGCTATGGAAATCGCAGTGAATTAACCATCTTCAATGGAGAACACTCCGTTGAATGTTACGCCATTAAAGACGGTGTCGTTGTGGCTCGGTCGGAAATCATTGTTCCGATATCTAACTAAGGCTGCCAATGAACAGTTCAATACTCAAAAAAGACATCGCCGAATTGGCCTACAACGTTACATATGGCGCGAATCGTCATTTCGCGACGTTTGACATTGTATCCAGACTTCCCGCTTGGATTGGTTTTGCGTCTCTGGCTTTCGGTATTGTCGGATTAGCCTTCAAGGTCACTACTAACCTAACTTCGGTGGTCTTTATTCTGCTATCGATAGCCGCTTTGTTTATTACCATGTATGAGCCTAAGAAATCCGACTATGAGATACGAGGAGTCCAGCTCACTAAGCTGTCCGGAAATCTCCTTTCATTGTACCGAAAAGCAGAGACTGACGATCCGGACGTTCTAAATGAGGTTAACCAAAAGTTCCTAGAGTTGAAGGACGCCTATTATTCTGATGGCGGTAACATTGGACAACAGATTCTATTTAGTGATGTTTTGGCTCATTACAAAATGTTCGGTGTCAAAAAGCAGCAAAGTCAGTGGTTTGTGGACGAACTAAATCTCACTTTGTTTCGCGACAAGATACCGTTCTTCATCCTATTGATAAGTAGTCTGACGTTATTGGCAATGGTGACATATGGCTTGTACAAACTTTTTGCATGTCGTTTGATTTCATACATCGCTCAGTACTTTTGTTGACAACTAAAAGGTAGAGGGTTGGCATTGCTACCCCTACCCAGTTACAAAACTGTACCTAAGTACACGGTAGAATAATGGATAAGTACACATTTATATCTGAAATGACTAAAGCGCTAGCTTGGCCTGGAACGTTGATTGTTGTCTTACTACTATTGCGTAAGCCTCTGGTTTCTTTGATTCCTTTCATGCTAAAATTGAAATTTAAAGAGTTTGAGATGGAATTTTCAGAAACGGTCCAAGCGTTAAAGTCTGAAGCTGAAATCGATAAAACTTCGGAAATTGACGCACCAGCAATGAGTATTCTTTCTTTCTCTACACGAACTGCGGTGTTGGAGGCATGGATAGAACTCGAGAATGTTGCTGCATCAATAGCTGCATCCTTTTGGAGTTCTGCAAATACATCGCCATTTAAAAACTATGCGAAGCTAGGACATTACCTTCATCAGTGCGGCGTCTTGAACTACTCTCAACTTAACTCTTTCGATGAACTGCGAAAGCTGCGAAATCAACTTGTGCATACGGAAGAAGTTGAGTTAACAGAAAATGATGCAAAGGCTTACATTATGGTCGCATCTAATCTAGTGAACCAAATTAAGGAACACTGATCTGCGCTAGTGATTCTATGCACTCACATAGATTAGTTTGCCATACTTCAGGTAATTTAATCTTTACTAAATTAGTAAAAACGCAACTTGGAAATGTCTAAAAATAAGTTAGCATCAATAAATACTGATAAAAACTCAACTCTTACTCAACAGTGAAGATAAAGACATAGCATCAAGAAACTTAGTTGCAGTAAGGCGTTCATCATCAGTCATTGCGTTTAGATTATACTTTGAATAAGACTCTACCTCTTGAATTGGAACGTCAGCTACATTCATTTCAAATGGATTTTTCTTCGTTGGGAATTTGTACTTGAAAGTGGCACTTAATACATCATGAGTTAGTGTGTTTTTGTTTTGCTTAAAGCTTTCTAGCATCGCATCAGAGCAGAAGTTCTTAAGTTGCCTTAGTTCACCTCTACAAATTGAAAACAGTGGAATAGCAAACTCCTTATTGTGTAGTGATGGCACCTCATCATATCCCATTCGATTTGCTAGGCCTTTTAGGAATTGAACATATGTTTTCATGTCATTTTTTAATGAAAAATATTCTATTTGTGTTTTCCATGCTAAGCGAGATCCCCATTGAGGTTCTTCAGCAATAATATCCGCATAGGGCATACCAACTAACACAATTGATACTCTAGCTTCTTCGCTAATGTATTTAAGCGTGTTAGCGACATTCTGACGTTCTTTAGCACTTGAAAATTCGATGAGTTCTTGGAATTCATTAATAATAATGAGTTCTGTTTTTTTACGCTTTAACGCTCGAACGACTCCTTCGGCGAGAGCGATCTCTGAGCGTTTAGCTCTTCTCGTTCCTGAAGGTGATTGTCCTAAGTCAGTTAACAATTGATACATGGTTTGTTCGTTATTCACTCTACGTGGAATACGTGTATGTAAAATGGGTAATGAACTGAGTGCGGAAAAATTTGATGGCGGTTGTTGTAACAGGTAGTTATTAATGAGTGCTGATTTACCTGAACCTGTATCACCAAGTAAGAGCATACATTGTGGTTCTGCTCCTAAACCTTGATTCATGCGTAGATCATCAAAAATAGAGTAGATATGAGTAATTATTGGATACTCAATAAAGCATTGATTAAAGTTGATGAGTTGTTCTTTTTGAGTCGAAGATAAAGTGTGCATCAGAATCCCTCTAAATCATCATGTAGTTCATCCCATCCATTTAAAACATCATGTTCATTTTTATTCAGTTTTTTGATTTCACTTTGCTCATTAGGTACTTGAATCGATTTTTGAGTATGACTACCAATATCTTGGTGCCGAGCGATCTTTGATGCATGGGTAGTTTTCGTAGTACGTTTTTTACTAGATTTGATTTTTTCTACTTCTTCCGCAATTCTATTTTCAACATACATACGTGAATCAGCGAGTTTTTCATGATCTATTTGTAATCTTGTTTTAGTTCTTTGCAATTTTTGAGCGGTTTGATGCTGAAATAACGTAAGGCCAGATGTATAACTAATATCTGTTATGCAAGGAACTTTAATATAGCGTGATTCATTAGTTAAATAGACAAAAATATGTGATATATCTGAAGGGTCGGTTTTTGTTTTCAGCGTTAGGTTATTCTTATCAATAGCCCCCCAAATTTTTCTATATTGACTTAACTCTTCTGATTCATAACGTAATCCATGAAGAAAAATACCTCCAATACGAACCGTTCGAGTATTTAATATTCCAAGCTCTATTCGTAATTGTTGAGCTTCTTCATCTGTATAGGTGAGAGGGGGTAAAGCCGTTACACCTTCTTGCCATTTAAAATAAGGAACAGCAGTCTCTCTTGCATCGGAAGTCATATGATAGATATCGATAATCCACGTATAGAATAAGTCTAAAAATAAACTGAACGTAATCGTGGCATCTTTTTTAGGATTGTAACCTTTAAGTTGCTCTATTCTCGAGCGAGTTGTTCCTGGAAGGGAATGGACTAAGCCCTTATTTAACAGGTCAAAAAACTTTTCAACAAGAGGTTTCATCCATGGTTCACCAACCTTGTTATATAAAATATTGGTAGCAAAAGGTAGTAAACTATCTTCTAAGCTATCACTCCAGAACTCTGCGCCATTATCAACAACAAGATTTTCAATTTTTCCTGCAACAGGCCAATCGTGTTGAAGGTGAGGGTATTGTTGTGTAATTAAAGATTTATCAAGGCAGGCATTGCAAAAAGCATGACGAATAGATTCGAAGCTAGGAGGTCTAAAACTAAGATTGTAGCCAACGATGCATTTACTATAGCTATCTATTAAAATTGTTAAGTATGGGCGGCCTAATGGTATCTCTAAAGTGTCATCCAGTAAGATTAGGTCAAGTGGAGTATGATCTATTTCTACATATTCTAAAGGGCGTGTTGCTTCTAGCATCTTTCCAACTTTACGATAGTGAATATCAGCATATCGTTTTCCATAGCGTTTAAGAGCAACGTCATATTTAGGCAATGCATTGATTCGATTATAGAAAGTACGTTGACTAACTTTTTTAATTTTATTCGTAAGGATAGATCGATTTTCTATTATTACTAAATCACAATAGTACTTAAATGTTTGACTGATGGAGCATCGATTTAGTGTTAAGTATTTTTCGTTAATTGCTTTTGTTATTAAAAAATCGCCATCAGTATTCATATGTTTATTACCTTTATATGAGTGTTTTGGAATTAAAGAGGATACCTTTTCCCCACTTTGGTGATAATTTTTATGCCATTCAGCAAGGGTTCGCCATTTTGGTGCGATCGCTTTTAAATCAATTGAAGCATCGTTAAGAAGAGGTGTTAAATTTTTTTCTGTCCAACCACCTTTTAAACGAGGTTTGATCCATTTAAGAAAAGAAATACGACGCAATACTTCTGCTTTTATAGCGTCATCGTATGAATCAAGAGAAGGTGTAAGCACTTCTGTTTTTTTATCATTAGTAATTTCAGCAGGAGAGGATTGAGTAGTTAATATTTTTTGAAATTCATCAGTAAATGGAAACTCTATATCCATTGATAAACCTAACGATACAATAGAGTTCCCATTAATTATTTCATTTGTGTAAACCGTTTGCAGCACCCCTTTTGATTGCCAGCTTAAAACACCAGCTAATACCTCTCCATTACTGATATTTAATCTGTTTGCAATTTGATTAATTTGAATCTTATTTACTGTCTGGATGAGGTTAATGATTGATTTTTGAGTGGCAGAAATATTATGTAGTCCAGAGTATCTATGCAGAAGCTTAAAGTTGTTGAGTAAATGACCTGTTCTAATTTGCTTTTCGGTAATAAGGATTAATGAAAGATTTAATTTCTGGGCTGCTTGCTGTTTTTGGATGAATTTTGATTGAAAATCGGGACGTTGGGTTTTAGAAAGAGGTTTTATTTCAAGTAATTGTTGCCGCCCAGATGAATGTGTAATCAGAAAGTCTGGAGTATAGGGGAGGTGTTTTCCTTGATATTCATAGTAAAACCCTTGAGGTTGAGATTCAAAGCTAACAACATCTGGAGAATATTCAAGATGAAAGCACATATCAAATTCAAGCATAGATTCTGTACGAATGATCGAATCATTCTTCAGACTCATAAATTTGCTAATGTTTTTTACTTGAGATTGTTTTAGTGTACGAACGTACATGATATTCACCTCTATGTTGTAAACTTACAACTAAAGGTAGTTTGTGCAGGCTTATTTTGCAAATTTGTAGATTTCTTTGCAATTTATGCAGAGTAATTTTGCAAACATCAAATAGGTGGAAGCCCCAGCCACATCCCGGCACACACGTCGCCCGCTGCGGCTGCTCCCTTCCAGGCCTGACCGAGTTCACGAGTTAGTGTTGCGGGAGGACCAGGGCCTCCATAGATTCTGTTGTTCCTTAAGAACGGGAGAGATTATTGTATATAGCTATAAATAATGCAAGCGGAATTCAATAAAAAGAAGTTAAGTGATTAATAAATAAACGGACTTGTACAATAATGATAAGGAGGGTGATTTTATTTTTTTGTGTCACATAAATGACGTCAGAAGAAAGTCAAAGTAAATCAATGCATTAATGATAATTATTGGATCGTGATCACTTATGTTTTTTATTTATTTGATAGAATAAAATAAAAAAAAGTTGGCTATTTTGAATAATCGTATAATTTTCAAACAAATTAAATATTTCGCTATTACTCTTTTATTGATAGGGGTTACTCCTATTTTTTATCTTTGGGGGCAATATCAGACAGAGTCGAATGCGATTCAATTTCAAAGGGAAAGCGAAGCTAAGCATCAGCTCAATTTTAGTCAAAAAGAGGTGCACTCTATTGCTTCAAAATTAAGTACTTCTCTAAAGCTTCTATCTGGTAATCGGGTATTATTAGAGTTTATCCAAGATCCTTCGCTAAAAAATAGATCACTCCTCGAATCTCTGTGGGCGCTTACGGCGACGAACTATTCTTATATTTCTCAAATACGCTTAATTGGAATTGATGGGCAAGAAATCTCTCGTATTAATGAAGAGAATGGAACGCTCACCATTGTTCCTGAAAGTGAACTTCAAGATAAATCACATCGAGATTACTTTATTTATGCACAAACGTTAAAGACAGATGCCTTTGGTTTTTTTGGCATTGATTTAGACGTTGAGCATGGGAGCGTCGTTACTCCTCCAAAACCGTCATTACGAATATTTACACCGATTGAAATAAATAATAAGCGTAAAGGCTATCTCTTTTTTAACTTAGATATTTATGAAATGGTGGATAAAGTAGAGGCATCATTAGAGACTGGCTACCAATTAGAGTTTGTTAATGAGGAAGGGTATTACCTTGCGTCTCAAGATAAACGAAAAACATTAGGACATCTGATAGCAGAGCGAGAAAGTTATAATATTCTGATTGAAACGCCTGAATTATGGCAAAAAATGAGAACTCAAAATACAGGGGAGTTTGTAGATAAGCAATTTTTTACTCCTTTGCAAAGGTTTCTCTTGGTGATAATTTTGGTCGTAGTTCACTTTATTTACTATTGAGTAGTGAGAATAACTTAGCTATGGAAAACGTAGAGCATAAATTAACAATTATTATTTATGAAGCTATTTTGGCAATACTATTTGTTACTTTCATTTCTATTCTAATTGCGCGTTATATAGCTAAACATAGAACAACAAGTATTGAAAATCAGTTAGCGTTAGCTGCATTGAATGGTATGTCAGCGATAGTGATTACCGATAAAAATAATCGCATTATTAAAGTCAATGAAGAGTTTACGAGCCTAAGTGGGTGGAGAGAGGAAGATGTTATCGGAAGAACGCCTTCTATGTTCCAATCGGGGAAGCATAATAAAGATTTTTACTCAGCAATGTGGAGAACAATTCAATCTGAAGGGTTATGGGAAGGAGAGGTTATCAACCAGCGAAAAGATGGCAACCTATTAACGGAGATTTTACGTATACAAGCTATTTATAATAATGACGGTAAAAGAGAATATTTCATCGCCTCATTTGTTGATATTACAGAGAGAAAAGAGCTAGAAAATCGCCTTCGAGAGTTGAGTGAAAAAGATTCCTTAACCCAGTGCTGGAATCGACGTAGGTTTGAGCGTGAATTTTCGAATATTATAGCGAATGATTCATTTATCAAAGGTAATGAGTCGTCATGTTTAGCGATTATCGATATTGATTATTTTAAGCGAATTAATGATAAATATGGTCATGACGTTGGTGACAAAGTGATTGCTGAAGTGGGTAGGATTTTAGGTACAGAAAGTCGTCGTAATGATTTTGTTGCGCGTATTGGTGGGGAAGAATTTGCCGTTATTTTACCGAACACTCAATTACAAGAAGCAGAAATGATTTTAAATAGATTGAGAGTCGCAATAAATTTATATGACGACATTAAAGTAACCATTAGCGGTGGCGTCACTGATATCTGTAATAGTCGTGAATCTAGTTATAAACGTGCAGATCTTGCCTTATACGAATCAAAAGCCTCAGGGCGAAACCAAATATCTTGCTTTAGTTCTGATGAAATGACACAAATTGCGTAATTTTATTAGGTAGATACATTCTTATTCCTTGAAAATACCGATGATACCTTTTGTAGCATCGGTATTTTTTTGCTTGTCGTTTGCTGCTTAAGGTTTTCTTTTATCAATATGTTTAATGCTTTGAAATTAAGGTGCCGTTCCGCTGAGATAGGGCTCATTGCTTGTCTCAGTAATTGATGTATTTTTTGTTGCTCTTTAGTTCTACTGTCTAACGTTTCTTCCTTTTGTTGATAAGGGTGCGTATCGAGTAGCAGTTTGTAGAGCAAAATAGAAAGGGAGTAGAGGTCACTTTTTATGGTCGGCGCATTGCCTTGTTGTACCTCTGGTGCTGCATAATCGCTGCTCCAAGCATGAACTTGATTGAAATTTATCGTAAAATTATTTTTTTGAGGATTGATGTTACGGCTGATACTAAAGTCAAACAGATACAGTTCATTAGTGTCTGAAATTAAGATATTACTGGGTTTTAAATCCCCATGAATAACACCGCGTTTATGGCAATGAATAACACAATTTATCAAAACAAAGGCGTATTTTAAACGGGCAGCAGTAGGTATGCTTTCAAACGGAGAGTCAAGTAATAGCGAGAGTAATTCTCCCTTTATTATTGGCATAATTAAAAAAGGTTGTTGCGAGTCATTACATAAAGCGAGGTGCTGAATAGGCACTATGTTTGGATGATGTAATTCATTGGCTTGCTGGTATTCATTAACTAGAAGTAGCTCTGCATCATGGAAAGTAGTCGCTTCACTGCTGAGTACTTTAATGGCCATTTCACTTTGTTCAAGGCCAATACTTTTCAGTAATAGGTCATCAACCTGATACACTACACCCATACCACCAACCCCTAAAACTCGTTTAATTTTATAACGGTCATTAATGATTTTTGGGATGGGCTTTATCTTTCTTTTTTCAACTATAGATTCATCCGCTTCGCATGGAGGTGCCGCCTCTAAGAATTGGTCAATATTCATCTCACTCATCGGCTTGCCTTAATTATAATTGCAGATAAATTGTCATTCGCTTCAGTTAGTAACACCTGCTCCTTTAAGTGGTAGCATCCTTTTAATGCACTAGGTAATGCCATGCATGCCTCTATCATGTTATGGGATAAATATTTATGTACGCCATCACTAGAAAGTAAAAAGGTATCTTGATGCTGTAAAGGAACGATACAGTGCTCAATATCAAGAGCGTTGCCCATTCCAATAGCTTGCGTTAATGCCTCTCTACCATTTTGCTCGCGGGTGTGATCTTTAGATATTTGATACAGCTTATTATGTCTAAATAAGTAACAACGTGAATCACCAGCCCAAATACAGGCAATATGCCCATCATGGGCGATAAGCATACAGACAGTACTTCCAATTACGGCGCTGTGAGAAAGCGTTTTCTCTTGGCTTAAATGGTGATTTACTTTAAAGAGCATACGTTTTGCTTTTTCAATTTTTTGCTCTAACGAGCCGTACAATAGCTCAGAGTGAAAGGCATCAATAATCATGTTACTGGCAATCTCTCCATACTCATAGCCCCCCATGCCATCGGCTACAACCCAGATCCCTTGCTCAGTAAAGGATAAAATGGCGTCTTCATTTTTATCCCTTACTTTGCCTTCTTCTGAGAAATGAGCCGTTTTAAATTGTTGGCTCATCCATTGATCCTTTTAGGAAGATAAAAATTACTCAAAATCTTACGGTTAAACGGGTTAGGAGTACGATCGCTATAGATTAAGTATTTGGCTTCTAATCCTTTGTTTTCAAGATCCAACTTAATCACATCTTGGCCACGGTATTTATTGACTCTAAATTTATCGAGTACTCTAAAGAAAGCCCAAGGCCCTGAGTTTTGTTGATTGACCACTTTGGTTCCACTGAGATCTTGAAGAACAAAGCTTACGTATTGACGTTGATTTGTGATTGGCCAAGTAAAACGTTTTTTCTGAATAGGCCCATGGCGGTAACTGAACTTATTTCTTCCATAATAGAAGGTCGACTGCAAGGCACTTGCATCAAGTTCAAATGGCGCAATACGAAAAGAGACCTTAGCTTCTTTTCCTTTAGAACCATAAAACATTTTCTGAATAGTAAGGCCATATTTATATTGATTCAAAAATGATTTTGATAGGCCTAAAGAATGGCCATGTAAGGTTTTTTGTTTGAATTTTCCTTTTTGATTAATAACGAATGAGGATAAGTAGGCATCAAAGAAATTATCCAAGATACCGCCATTTTGGAAGAACTCATCAAAATCAGCAATGTTGACGTCATGGCTACTGTTTTTAAATGGATAGCGGCCAGATAAAGCAATGTCGTAATGGTTAACCACTTTATCGTGATAGACCATTTGAATATGATCACTAGAATGATTTAAAACGATACCCCACGCGTTGTTGGATATTTGATTCCACCATTGCTGTAATGGTTGAGGTAACGTCTCAGACATGACTCGAATATCATTTAACTCATTGGGAATTCCTTGCATTCGATCTCGAGCAATTTTAAAGGCTGATTGGTCCGGGTTAGGTGAAAATTTTACCATTGATAAGCGGCCACTTAACTCATTAACAACCACTAGAGCATCCTCAAGAGGAATGGTGGCTTGAGCTTTATCGGTTAATAATAAATTCAGTGGTTCAAATTGGTTACTGACTGCTTTTCTTGCGCTTTGTGAGCGCTCTTCAACACTGTGCAAACCAAGAGAGGCAACTTTTTTGAGCTTGGTGTTAACGGGTAACTTATTTGTTGTTTTTGCGGCATTAGAAGCAAGCTGTGCTTGATCGACAAAAGTGGTATTTTCTCGAATAAGATTAAGCAGTTTTAAGATGGGTTGACTCGAACCTGTCATATTTGCAATTTGCAGTATCGCCTCATCTATATTTTTAGATGGCTTGATTTGTAATTGCTCAACGGCTTCTTTCCAGTAGCGAATATAATCATGAAAATAGAGGTCTTCCACTTCAGCATAAAGGCCGCGAATTTCATTGGTGCTCAAGTCACTGGATAATCCAATAACCCAATTTTCATCAATCAGTTGTTTGACCTGATCTAATCCTTTACTTAGAAAGACCGTTTGATAGCCTTTTTGAGTATACAACCCAGGTATAATAGTGCTGGTATGATTAAAAAGGTTTTGGTTTGGCCCAAGATGGTCACTTAACTTTATATCTCGTAAGTTCATCTCTTTCGCATCTTGCTTTAATTGCTGATAGACAAGTGCTGAGGTATCAGATTCCCTGAGAAATTTACGAGATTTTGCTACTAAGTTATCGTTTAATTGCACTGGTTCAAAGCCAATGCTAAGTAAATTGGTTAAGTGCGTTTGTAAGGCATTTTGTTCTGTTGCTGAGCCACTGTATAGATAAGACCAATGTAATCCCATCCATTGCTTTAAATACTGAGTATCTAAGTGTTCGTGCATGTTGAGCATTAGATACGCGCGCAAAGAAGGGGTAAGAAACTCACGATTATCTTGGTTATTGGTGACTTGGTATTCGAGCTCACTGGTGACTTTAGGCAACAATAACGCAATCAACTGCTGGTGATACGCCTTTTCTGCTGCTTGCCTTAATTTTTCTCCTTGCTGTAGTCCTGCCATGTTCTCTGGGAAATGGTTATCCTTCTTTTGATAAACCTGAGTTGCTTTTAATAAGGGGTCTAAAGTAGGCAATAGCTCGATAGAAGGCGCTAATGGAGACAAATGAACTATTTGTTGGTTGTAGTTGTCTGCAAGAGTTAAGAGTGTTTGCTGTTTGCTGTGATTATTCAAAAAGCTTGTGGCCCACAGTGAACCAAAACCAATAATTAAAGCAAATGAAGCTGCATAAATAGCCCCATTTTTAAACTTTACTTTTCGTTCATAATTATCATCCAGCGTTGCGAGCTCACTGTTTGGAAAAATCACCTCATCAAGCAGTTTGCGGATAAAAAAACCACGTTGATGTTGGTAGGTTGGTAATACTCGAGAACTTATCCCTAAGTTTTGACCAATATTAGAGGTACTAGAATCCGCTTGAGCATTGGTTGGTGCTGGCACTGAGGTTAAATAAAGCCCACGTAAATGTGATGCTTGATGGTAACGTGTTTTGGTGAAAGCTAACTCAGAGAACAGAGCAAGGCGCTCTGCAAGAAAGCTCAATTGTCTTGGAAATTGCAATAATTCGGCACGCTTCATTACATCACGCTCATCATGTAAACGTGACATTACTTGGGCGTCAATGCGCAGAATAAGCTTTTCAAATTCTTGTTTGATTTTATCTGCTTGTTGTCCTTCCCCTTCATTAAAGGTAACACCGAAGACTTGATCCATTTCTTCGCGAGATAGTGAGGAGAAGAAGGGTTCAAAACCTTCTACTTTATCCATTTTAGTTAATAAAAAGTAGATAGGCATATCTGAACTCAGTTCATGCCTTAATTCTTGTAGACGTTCTCTGACATAACGAGCCTGTACTTCAATGCTGCTTTCATCAGGAGATTGCAGTGTTGTAATATCGATAGTTAAGATCACACCATTGAGAGGGCGACGACGGCGTTTATTACGCAGTGCTTTTAAAAAACGTCCCCATACCGGTTTATTCAGTTCATTTTCATGTTGATCAAAAAAACGGCCAGCAGCATCTAATAAAACGGCATGATTAGCAAAATACCATTCGCAGTGTTGGCTGTTTTGAATATCTCTCGTGTAGTGGCCATCTGTTTGATTAAGAGGGAAATCCAAACCAGAGCATTCTAATAGTGTGGTTTTGCCACTATTTTGAGGGCCAATAACCATGTACCAAGGCAGTTGATACTTAACATTATTATTTAACTTTCCATACAGGCCTGCTCGTTTAATCGTAGTGATGGCGGCATCAAGCTTTCCTTTTAATAGCGAGCTTTGTTCTTGGATGTAAGCCAGTTCAGATTGTGCTGCTTCATACGCTTCTTTGTTTTCTTCTTTTTGAGATTCTCGTTTTGCTAGCCACCATAACGTTAGATTGAACGCTGCCCACAAAAGCAAACAAATAAAGACGGTCAGAACTTTACCTGTGGTGGTTTCAATAAGCGGAGTATTAGCGATGGCGATGTGTTTGCCAAATACACACAGTAAAAGAGCGAACAGTAAACTGCATAATAAGCTCCAGCACCATGTCTTTTTTAAGGTGTCTAATAGTGTGTTAAAAAATGATTTCATCCGTGAAAATCCTATAAATCAATTTGTTGAAATGCTTGAATAACGTGCTCTGATTGCTGATCCAAAACGTAGTAAAAGCCACCATAAATAGCGCAGAGAGAGAAAGTAACCACGCACACAATACCAATCCATGAGGTTTGTTTAGTCAACTTATGGCGTTGTACTTGTTTTGGCTCCCAATTGGGTGAGAGACTGGATTCTTGTTCAGGACGTAGAGAGCGGATCTGTCGATATAATGAATCCCGAATGGCCTCAAGCTCAATTAACCCTCTGGATAGAACTCGATATTTTCCTTCAAAGCCTAAGCTTAAGCATAAGTACATTAGCTCTAAGAGATCCAAATATTTCGCCGGGTTACGACTGAGCTTTTCGAGTAATAAGAAAAACTTTTCGCCTCCATAAGTCTCGTTATGAAAGCTGCTTAACATACTTTGTGAGGCCCAATGGCTTTCAGAGCCCCAAGGGGTGGTAACAATGATTTCATCGACAAACGAACATAAAAGATAGCGAGAAAGTGCAACATAGTTATTCTCAACTCCTGAATTAAGGGCTTGAAACTCGAATGACTTCAATTCTTCAACTAATTTCGGTTTAAGTAGCTCAATATCTTGATAGCTTTCTTTTTTTAAATCACACGTAATGCACAGCAGAGAAGAAGCGGCACTGATGAGTGGATTGTTGCCTGAAAAATTATACTCTTCAGGTTTTATTCTAGCGGCATACACCATGCGATCTTGCAATTGATCGAATTTTGGCGCGCTGGTATTTTGCGTTAATGTTGGATTGATCTGATTTGGCTCTTGAGTAATGAGTACAGTGCGATCGTCCATGTTACTGCTGTTCATATTAACTGTTCCTTATTGCCCAGAAGAAGAGAGAAAGTTCAGGGAAATCACCTGCAATATGGAAGGCGAATCCACCCGATTGGGTCAGTTGTGAGCGATCATTCGCATTAAGATCTAAGGTGAAATAGCAATAATCGCCATGAAAAGGTACTTGTCTTGGTGCTACAGAAAGAGATCGGCAAGTGATCCCTGGAAGTTGCAAGTTCACCAAATTACGTATTTTTTCTACTGGGCCGACTTTAAGTTGTGGCGGTAATTGTTTACGGAGGGTTTCAGCGTCTGTGTGTGAGCGAGCAGCAAGAATAAAAGTTGCCTCTTGCAATAAGCTGTCGTCTGAAATTGGGGCGATAAGTACGCCGTGATTGCGCTTTTGAAGAGGGATTTCAAAGGCATTTTGTTTCAGTGATTGATTTAGCTGCTTACGTAGTTGGAATAAAATACGCTCAAAAGATTCTCCCTGTTCTTTATGGTTATAGGCAAGGTCAAGATTAGCTCTACGATGCGTTGAATCGTAAGCTGAAAGTTCGCCTTGCAACGAAGCCAGCAATAAGAAGAGTTCTTCAGGATGATAATGAGAGCATTTATTTAAATAATTAAGCTGCGGTTCATATCGATTAAGTAATTGAAGCAAAAGAAAGTCTCCAATCTCAGAGGTTGCATGGCCTGATTGGGTAATACGCTCTGCTAAGATATCAGCCTTATGAGTGACCAGTGTCAATACCTCCCGTAATGCTCTATGGACTAAAGAGGAGTGAAGACCATTAATAAAACTGGCTTCAAAATGAGTGTTAAGTTGAATCGCGCCTTCTGGAGTAACTTGTTTTACTTCACATAATTTGAGTTTTACCCAGTGGTTGTCAATTTCATCTTCAGTAATAATATGAAAATCAAGATCACCACAGCTAATGGTTTGTAGGTTTTGCACTTGCGCATTATTATCGGCAACCGTGAGATCATAAGAGACATAACGAGTATTAATGTCGACTTCTTTTTCTTCTCGAGCTTCAGGGCTATTTAGTGTGGATAGAGACACTGCCAAATACAAATTGAGATTGGTTGCAGGGGCATCCGATTCCCAAATGATAGGGTTAGTTTGATGCTGAATATCAAATAAAGAGCCATCAGGAAGGATCCCAGAAGCTTGACTGATCACGATTTTTCCAACAGAGAGGTGATGACTATCAAAGCTAAGGGAGTGGAATCCCCAATTGTACCTGTGTTGTTGTTGAGTTCTTACTTGTAACTGATTGTGGTAATAACGGTCATTTTGCTGAAAATGTTGAGGCCGTAATAACATGCCTTCTTTCCATATAACTTTTTGCATAATTTTGTCCTCTAAATACGCGTATTGTTATTGGTAGGCGATGTTTTTTTCTTTACTCGCTCTAGCTTTACGATGGCGTTATTTGTAGCGATAAGCTCAATTTTTTGAGCCTTTTGTTGCTTAACGGTGTAGATATAATGCCAATTGGCATCATCAATGTTTTGATAAGCGCCAATAACTGCTAAATATTGACCTTTAACATCAAGCTTCAATTTAACGGTTTTTTGATCTCCCGGTCGTAAGATAAGCTCTTCTTCAGCGATGAAATCCGACCCTAAGGTTGATTTTGCGTTGTTGTATAAATCAAAAAATTCCGCGTTTTCAAAACTGGTGACAGAAGATATTTCAATGACTTTAACGACTAATGGAGAAGGGCGATCAACATGGTCGGGGTTGAGATCTGAAGATGCGTTCAAGGTTAACGCGACATAAGTTGGGTCAGGTGTACTGCTGCACGCACTGAGAAACAGCAAAGTTATGAGGGTAATTAATTTTTTCATAATGATAGCGTCCTTTTCATTTCACTATTTAATGGCTATACGCGAAGCGCTGCAGAGAGCATCTGTAATTGAGTTTCATATTGTTTAGCAAAATCTTGCTCTAATAAGGCATTTCTCCAATCAGGATCTTTACTAATTTGCTCGTGTAATTTGCTGTATGCCTGCCAATATTGCGCATCGGCTTTTCCAAATTTGCTTTGCACACCTTCTTGAACAAATCGGTATATCAACGTTTGTGGCGATAATTTATCAATCAGCGCATCTAAGGTGTGCTGGCATGCGTCATGGATAGCCAGTTGATTAGCTTGAATGTCTTTACAGCTTTGACTTATTGCTTCAATACCTTGTAAATACCCCGGCTTGTGGTGAATGATGACATTAAGGGCATCATTTACATCGTGGCTAAATTTTATTGGGTTATTTCCTTGTGCTTGAATGGTTGTGGCATTTGCAGTTAGTTTATTTTTCAGTTCGGTACGGGTACGCAGAAGCTGTTGTATGCCATTGACTGAACTGCGTAGTGCTGCACCAATTTCAAATAAGGTTTGCTCTGGATCTTCCAAGTCATTCAGCTCTATTCCTAGGCCTTTAGATAGTGCGGCTAAATAGGCATCATTATCTTCACTTATAGCCTCCGCTTGTGGTTGCGTAGGTTGAGTTGTTTGTCTTTTCGTTGATGCGTGAGCTTTAGACGTAGGTTGAGCTTTGAATGCTTGAGTTTCTAATTCAATGTCTTCGCTAATAATGTCGTCATCAAGCACGGGAGAGATAAATTGTTCTTTAAGTAAGGCATCATCCATAATGGATTGAGAGGGAACATTCTCTTCCACTTGCTTTAGAATGATCTCCTCATCGCTGTTTAAGAGCTCCTCAATGGGAGTATTACTTAAAAAACTGTCGTCGGGGATCATATCAAATACCGATGGGTTCTGATCGGTACCATGATTAGCAAGAGGATCTAATGCGGCGTTATTTGTTGGCTCAGGGGATGCATAATTTGTTGGATCTTGAAGAATTCGCGCTCTTATTTTGATAAACCCTAACTCATAAACATCACCATGAGAAACAGGATGCAGTTCACCAGTATTTAAAGAGGCTTCTTGACCATCAAAATAGGTTCCATTGGTGCTGCTATCGGTAATGAAATATTGTTGGTCATCAAAACTGATCGATGCATGAATATTGGATAATTGACGTTTAGTATCCGCGATATACCAATCGGCATTTGGACTGCGGCCTATGGTTCCACCTGCTTTTTTGAAGGTGAAAGTAGGCAGAGTATCGATAGGAAGATCGTGTGATTTAATGATATCAAAGGCCAGTTCCATTTTATTCTTCCTCTGTAATTAATGTCGATTGCTCTTGCGGTTCAGGGTTGCCAACAGGGCGATAATCATCGTAATTACTGCATGCTGATAGCAGTAATAGGGTTGTGATTAATGAAAAGCGTAACAACATGCTTAGTATCTCCATTCCTTGGCGGATAAATTAAATTTTCGTAGTCGATAATCGAGTGAGCCTTTTGATAGTTCGAGTCGATTAGCGACCGTTTGCAGGTGACCTTGATGCTTTTCTAGATATTGCATCAAAACGTTTTTTTCAAACTGCTCAATTTGTTCAGAAAGGCTACCCATTAACAGGGGCTCTTCTTTCTTTGGTGCTATGATCATGATGCCGTTTAAGACTTGCGTAATGATCTCTTTGTCTAACTGTTTGCTATTTGGGGCTTCCATACAGCATCGTTCAATGATGTTTTTAAGCTCGCGCACATTGCCTGGAAAGGGGTAATTCGACAGGCTATCAATAAAGCCTTTGCTTAACGTTGGTGACGTTTGGTGTTGTTCTTTGGCGTAATGCTCTGCAAAAAAACGCCCTAAAAGTGCAATGTCCTCTTCTCTTTCTCTCAGTGGTGGAAGGGCGATGGGAAATTGCGCTAGACGGAAATAGAGATCTTGACGAAATTCCCCTTGTTCAATTTTGTTAAGCAGGATTTGATGGGTCGCCGAAATGACTTTTACATCAACATCGTAGAGTGTTGTTGAGCCAAGAGGGCGTACTTTCTTCTCTTCTAATACGCGAAGTAATTTGGCCTGAAGAGAGCTTGGCATATCACCTATCTCATCTAAAAACAAAATGCCTTTATCTGCTGAACGTATCAGTCCAATGTAATCTCTATCTGCTCCTGTGAAGGCGCCTTTTTGATAACCAAACAACTCACTCTCTAGTAAGTGTTCAGGAATAGAAGCGCAATTTTGAACCACATAGGGCTCGTTTCTTCGGTTTCCAAATTGGTGAATGGCTTTGGCGATTAACTCTTTACCGCTGCCAGTTTCCCCTGTAACTAAAACATTACGATTTATATGCAGCGCTTTTGAAATAGTTAACCGTACATTTTTAATCGCTTGGCTCTCTCCTATGATATTTAAGTCAGAAGGGATATGAGCCGATTGGGATTGAAGAGACAGTTTTTCTTCCAGAGAATGATGTTGGTTTTTTAAGGCAAATGCTAAGCGATCAATCGCCAATGAATTAAGCGTATTAATCGTTTGTCTGTCGCTCTTTTGATAACAAGTAAAACGTGAAAAATAGAACATCAACACCCCTGAAACACGTCCTTGAGCATTCCTTAATGGCATGAATTCAACTTCACCATCAGTGAGTGAATAATGTTCAGTGTGATCAAATAGGATATCTTTGATTTCATCACTACACTGACTGAAATGAAGGTTAAAATTACGTCCTTCACTCATGCACAGCGTTAAGGTATTAAACTCGCTATAGTCGGTATTAATACGCTTATTTGTGTGTTGGTTCTGCTCGACAGCGGTAAGTTTGATTTTTCTATTACCATTTTCTTGTGTGAATCCTTCCGCCATTTTAAACAGTTGAGTTCCTGAGGCTTGAGATAAAAAGCAAATGACTTTTTGAGCGCCACTGTGTTTAAGAACCCCAGATAACCAACATTGAGTAAACTCACCTTGATCTGACATAGTTACTCCCCAAACTCACAGCAAACTTGACCATCAGAGTCGATAGCAAGAGTGATTTGGCGTAATGGCTCTTTTCGAGCAAGTGCCAATAATATTTGAGATGAAAACGCAGGTTTTAATTGATGATTAATAACGGCATCAATATTTCGAGCACCAGTTTCGGTTAAGGTGCAGCTTTGAGCTATGTGATGGGCAATGGCTTCATCAAAATCTAGTGTAATGTCTTGTTGTAGAAGCTGAGTTTGCAGTTGGTTTAATCGAATGGTGACTAAGGCCTCCATGCTATCTAGCTCTAGCGGGAAGAAAGGAACCACATTCATTCGACCAACAAGTGCAGGTTTAAAGTATTGATTTAGTGTTGGGCGAATGGCTTTGGTTAGCTCGGCTGTGGTTGGCTTTTCTTCGTGGCTGCACAGGGCTTCAATTTGGTCTGATGCCAAGTTAGATGTCATTATAATAAGCGTTTGTCTAAAGTTGATTTCTCGGCCTTCACCGTCATTCGCCACGCCTTTATCAAAGATCTGATAGAAGAGATTCATTACTTCTGGATCGGCTTTTTCAACTTCATCAAGTAGAACCACAGAATAAGGTCGTTGACGTACCGCTTCCGTTAATACTCCGCCTTCACCATAACCAACATAGCCAGGAGGGGAGCCAATAAGGCGAGAAACGGTGTGTTTTTCTTGGAACTCAGACATATTAATGGTGGTAAGAAATTGTTCACCGCCATACATTAGATCAGCGATTGCTTGTGCGGTTTGGGTTTTTCCCACACCACTTGGGCCGACAAACAGAAAAACTCCCGTTGGGGCATTCGGGTTATTAAGACCTGCAGCCGTAGCTTGAATGGCTTTTTCTAATGCAATAACGGCTTGATCTTGGCCTTTAATTTGTTCTTTAAGTTGGCGTTTTATGTTCAGCACTTGCGTTGCTTGACCGCGTTGTAAAGTGCTTAATGGTATTCCTGTCCAATGAGAAACTACCTCAGCAACAAGAGAAGGACAGGTTTCATAATTGACCAGAGAGCCCGAAGTTTGGGCATCAGTGAGTTGCTGATAAATTTCTTGTTGATTGCAAACTAAGCGTTCACGTTCTGCTTCTTCATCACATTGTGCAATATCGATTCTCGAAGTCAGTAAGGCTTCTGCTAACTCTTTTTGCTCGCACCATTGCTGTTCTAGTTCGTTCGCTTGCTGCTGCGTTTGGATTAAGGTGTCTTCAAGGCGAGTGATGAGGCTTTCTTCGATATTAATTCCTGCTTGTTTGTCTCTTACAATGCAATCTAATTCTCGCTGGGTAATTGCAATGGTATGCAAAAGCGCTTCTAACGGTTCTGGTTTGGCTTTTAGGTTGATCTTTACTCGTGCGCAAGCGGTATCGAGAAGGTCAATGGCTTTATCTGGTAATTGACGTCCACTAATGTAACGAGCAGACAATTCAGCGGCGGCAATAATGGCATCGTCTCGCACATAAACGCCGTGACTCTCTTCATAGCGTTCAGCAAGTCCACGTAAGATGGTGACGGCTTGTTCTACGCTAGGTTCAAGAACTTTCACTGGTTGGAATCGACGAGCTAAAGCAGGATCTTTTTCAATGTATTTTTTGTACTCAGACCACGTCGTTGCGCCAATGGTTCGTAATTCACCACGAGCGAGCGCCGGTTTTAATAAGTTTGCCGCATCGTTACTTCCGGCTTGGCCACCTGCACCAATTAAGGTATGGGCTTCATCAATGAAAAGAATGATAGGACTTGGACTTTCTTGAACGGCAGTAATAACGAGATTTAGACGACGTTCAAACTCACCTTTAATGCTTGCGCCAGCTTGTAATAGGCCTAAATCTAACGAAAGAAGAGAAACATTTTGCAAAAGTTCAGGAACTTCACCATGTGCTATTTTGATGGCTAAGCCTTCGACTAATGCTGTTTTACCTACTCCCGCTTCGCCAACAATCATCGGGTTGTTTTTACGACGACGAGCTAAGATATCGATCATTTGTCTGATCTCACTGTCTCGGCATAATACTGGGTCGATTTTATCTTCTTTAGCAAGTTGGGTGTAATTGGTGGTGTAGGCCTCTAGCGCACTTTGATGCTCATGATTTGTGTGTTCGTTTTGAGTTACAGAGTCGATAAGACCTTCGACTTGCTGCTTAAGAGAAGATGCTGGAATAACACTTAATTCACGATAATAAGGAGTGTGGCCATATTTGTTTGGGTGTGAAAGTAGGGTTAATAACAAATTAGCAGCCAGTACCTCTGCTAACTTCATTTCAAGCATGGAATACAAATAACTTTCTTGTAGCCACTCAATCAGAGCAGTGGAGAGGACTGGGTGATTGCTTTCAGATACTGTACTTTTTCGTCCGTGTTGTAGCGCTTCAATTAAACGTTCGCTTGATACTTGGTATTGCTGACATGCTTTATTCCAAAAACTTTGCGGGTTATTAAGCGCAGCTAGGATGAAATCCTCACACAGTACCTCGTTTCCTCCACGAGCCACACATAATTGAGCTGCTTGCTCTAGCGCTAAGTGGGATTCTTTGTCTAAGGTCTTAATTAATTGAGGTAATTCTACGTTAATCATAATGTCTTCCCTGAAAGTGTAATACGCCCTTCATTCGCACTTGAACCTAGCCAACTCGTCCAACCTAAGCAGCATTCATTGCTGTCTGATAGGGTCAATGGACGGGGTTCGTCGTCTTTTAAATGAAGTTGAATATCGAAGTCGAGTGGATCTTTTACGGTAAATTGCACTAATCGATTTAGAGCAATCCAATTGGGTTTATCGGTTAAAAATGAATGAAAGTGTTCCCATGTCAGTTGAGTAATATGAATTCTAAATTTATTCGCACGGTCAGGTGCACTGTCTCCAAGCACAACATTACTAGAGAGTGAGGAATTCATTACTCCTAATGAGCACAGCTGTTTTTCTGGTATATGGCAGTGACGTAAAATACATTCTTCAATGTGAATATCAGAATGCTGAAAGTAATAACGCAATAAGGCTTCGATGGTGTTTGCCGATCGAACACGCTGGCTGAGTAACCCTAAATATGGAAACAAACGAGGCCAATTTATTGATTTGTCGTCACGTAACTCTTCGCTTTTTAGCCCGAGTAAGGCAAAAATATGTTGAGAGAATGGATCATCTGCCCCTTCTCTAAATGCGGCGTTATAGCGGTATTTTTGCCATACATGTCGAATAAGGCGGTGAAGACGATGATGAAAAATATCGAGAAATGGTTTCAGAACATTGTGTTCATCTTGCAATAAATAGTCATTGTAATAATGAGGCAGAGGGGAGGATGCCCCAATCAGCGACAGCATATTTAAAGTCATGATGATTTTTGGTAATCCATCATTATGGCTTACAACCGACACGCTTTGGATTTCTCGCGGAGCAAAGCCCTGAGAAGGGTTAGCAATAAATTGTATACGCTCATAAGCGTCATCGTGAGATAAATCATAATGAGAACAAAGTTGATAGCACACATGATCAAGCGCTTTCATTAATGATAAATGACCAATATTCTCAACCGAGATATTTAGTGCAAGTGCAGATTCAACAGTCATTGATGGTAGAGAGTTAATGACTATTGGTGCTGCTTCTTCAGTTAGATAAGAGGTTGCTGTCCCATTCGTGGTTGCCATGAATAGTCTCCTCCATCTGTACTTGTCACGTTAAGCTGATTAAATGAATTCATACTGGTGTAGAGAGACAGGAATTCATTGATGACGGTTGCGAAGAGATAAAGCTCACCTTCACATAAAAAATGCTTACTGTTGAGATGTAAATGGGTATTCATGGCACGAACAGGCGCCCCTTCATACAACATATCACTTGGTTTTGTGGTGATGTCCTCAATGCCATCAATTAAACGTTGATGTTTTTTTCCCTTAGCGTCGTCTTGCTGACCTGCAAAGTCGTAAGCTAACAAAATGCGTTTAAATGCTTCTGGTTTGGTTAATGAGAGATAATTAAGTGACATGTTTGAGATCAGTGACCACAATCCGTCTTTTTCAATCGGTGGCGTATAACAAGGCGTAACTGCACGTACATTAGTAAATGTCACCGAACCTGTGGTTTGGGATGTGGTTTCTGTAATGGAGTCTATTGCTAATCGTTGAGCTAATGGGCCATTACACGCAGTAACAGACAGTGACACGGTCACGTTATTAGTAAAGGTATATTGAGAGCGAAAGGATAAATAGGTATCAAAATGCCCATTCACAATGTTCTTTTCTTGTCGAATGCTGTAATAATTCGAGTGTTTATTTTTATCATTATGTTCAAATGATTCAAAGTGATAAAAATGGATTCGCCCTTTTTGACCAGGGTTCCATCCTTGTACCTCTTCAATAGATAAAATCGTGCTATTAGCATCAGTAAATGATGCAGGCGTAATTTTATATTGATCTTTACGGTGGGTAAGTAAGATCGGCTGCGTATCCGTTTGAAATGAATTAACAATTGGTGTGCAAAACAATTCGGGCTTTATACGGTTCGCATAAAATGGTTGCTGAGTAAGGCTAGCAATGGTGAAACGGAGATCTATGTATTTACACCCTTCACTAAACTGAGCTGGCCAAAGAGGAAGTTCAGTTAAGTCAATGTAGTAATACTTTTCTGGATAACAAAAAAATTCTTGGATATGTCGATAGCCCTCGAACGTATTCAGAGGATAATCAAACAAGGCTTGCTCTGAAGAAAAACCAACAGATTGAATACTGTCTACTGAGAAAGTAGAACGATTAATAAGAGTATTATCTTTGTCTAATGCACAAAACTCAGCTTGAGTAGTGGTTGAGCAAAGTGCCATGATTAAAGCAAGGCTGCTGGCTTTATCACCGTTAAAGTGAACTTTAAGCTGTTTCATATTAAGAGAATGCAGTGTAACCCCAGATGGAAGCTCTAACCGGAGCTGATATATCCCGCCATTCCCGTTTGCAGTAAATGATGATGAGTGAATTGAAATTGGGTACACGTCGACGTCATAACAGGTCTTAAATTGACACTGAACCCCTTCAATGGGCTGGCTTAATACTTCGGTACCACGCTTAATTAAGGTTTTTTGTGTTAGTGCATCGGTTGGTGTGAATTTCAAGGTACTCATTGCGGGTAACGCTTGCACGTAATTGGGCCATAAGAGTCGCATCAATGAATGGGTTAGCTCTGGCAATTGATTATCTAAACGTTGATGCAAACGACCAACTAAAAAAGCAAATCCTTCAAACAGACGCTCAATATCTGGATCTAAACCTTCTTGACCAAGAAAAGGAGCAAGGGCAGGGTTCTCTTCAGAAAAAGATTTTCCTAGCTCGCGTAAGGCTACTAATTCAGAATGATAATACTGCTCAAAACTCATGCTGCACCTTGCATTGGATTATTCGTGGTAAATGAAATTGGGACTATTTGACCATTTAGAATTACGTCTCCTTGAATATCAAAATACAAATGCAGTGGACTGTGTATGCCCCCTAGGTAGCGTACTTGAATATTGCTAAGGCGAGACTCATAACAAGTGATGACACGTTCGACTTCTCGCTTCACATGCAAAATGGCATCGTGAGGAGTCATGTGGGACATATTAAGATCTGGTAGACCTAAGTCAGGTCGAATAAGTGCCGCTCCTTGTCGTGTTGATAGCAGTTGTGCAACGTGCGCGCGAATAGACTCAGTAATCGCATGAGTCGTTGATGCTTGGTTGTACTGTGTTGTTCCAGTTAGTAGCCGTTCAAATAAACGTTGTGATGCCATGTGTCATTAATCCATTAATGCGTGATAGTTGGGTAAACTATCTATATTTATAAAGCTTTCTATACTTATAAAGTTTTCTGTACTTATAAAACTCTCTGTACCCATAAAAAACGAATGTATGAGCACAGAGAAATACGGTTACTCTTGATCCAGTTTGCCAACCAGTGACAACGTAAAATCAGAACCCATGTATTTAAAGTGAGGACGAACCGAAAGATTGACTTTGTACCAACCAGGGTTTCCTTCAACGTCCATAACTTCAATGTTTGCTGCGCGCAGTGGCCTACGACTACGAACTTCTGCTGGTGGGTTCTCTTGGTCTGCAATATATTGGCGTATCCAAGTATTTAACTCTTGCTCTAGATCGGTACGCTCTTTCCAACTACCAATTTGTTCGCGCTGTAATACTTTTATGTAATGAGCAAGGCGGCTAATAATGAAAAGATAAGGAAGCTGAGTACCTAAACGGTAATTTAACTCGGCGGTTTTACCTTCTTCGGTATTACCGAAAAATTTGGCTTTTTGCACTGAGTTTGCAGAGAAAAACGCCGCATTATCCGATCCTTTTCGCATGGTTAGTGCGATAAATCCTTCTTCTGCTAATTCGTATTCTCGGCGATCTGAAACCAAAACTTCAGTTGGGATTTTAGTTTCAATGTCACCCATGCTTTCAAAATGATGCAGAGGTAAATCTTCAACGGCTCCTCCAGATTGAGGGCCGATGATGTTTGGACACCAACGGAAATTTGCAAAGCTGTCAGTAATACGTGACGCCATCGTAAAGGCGGTGTTTCCCCATAAATAATCTTCATGCGTGGCAGAGACATTTTCATGGTAATTAAAGGTTTTTACCGGGTTCTCTTCTGGGTCATATGGTTGACGTAATAAGAACCTTGGTAATGTTAAACCAACAAAACGTGAATCTTCTTGCTCGCGGAAGCTTTGCCATTTTGTGTATTGTGGGCTTTCAAAGTGATCACTTAGATCTTTAAGATCAGGAAGACCTTCAAATGACTCTAGACCAAAGAACTTAGGTCCAGCAGCAGAAATGAAAGGGGCATGAGCCATTGCTGCTACAGACGCCACATTTTGAAGATTTTTAATGTCAGGCGCAGAAGGGCCAAAGTCATAATTACCAATGATAGCACCAACAGGTTGCCCACCAAATGTGCCAAACTCATTAGTGTAGACGTGCTTATAAAGCCCTGATTGAGTGATTTCAGATGCATCTTCAAAGTCCTCTAATAAATCGTTTTTAGACACATTAATGACTTCAATTTTGATGTTTTCACGGAAGTCAGTGCGATCAACTAATAATTTTAAACCGCGCCATGCTGATTCGAGTTGCTGGAAAGCAGAATGGTGTAATATCTCATCAACTTGAGTCCCTAAGCGTTGATCAATTTCGGTGATCATCTTGTCAATTAATGCTTTTTTAACTGGTTCTGCTTGGTTGTGTGGCTTTAATAGTTCTTCAATAAAAGCACTAACACCACGTTTAGCAATACCATAGGTCTCGTCTTCTGGTGTTAAGTTTGTTTGAGCAACAATTTGGTCAAGAAGGCCAGCAGTCGTTTCATTTTGCGCCTCTTGCAATGTACTTGTTTCTGACATGAATTATTCCTTTTCTGTTGCTAAACCAAGTTCGTTTAAAAGCTTCTCGCGGGCAGTTTCATCCACTAAGGCGTCTTCAATCGCTTTTCTAAATGCAGGCACATTACCTAGCGGTCCTTTTAACGAAACAAGAGCTTCACGAAGGTCCATTAATCCTTTAAGTTCGGGTACTTGTTCTACAATACTTGCAGGATCAAAATCATTAATATGCTTAAAAGAGAGATTTACAGGGATCTCATCGCTACCTTCTTCGCCTTCCTGTAGCTGGTTTTTAACACCAAATTGAATATTCAGGTTTTGTTTTTCAATTACATCGTTAAAGTTGTTTTTATCAACACTAAATGGCTTTCTATCTTCGAGCTTTCGCTCATCTTCTTGTTGAGTAAAATCACCAAGTACCATCATCTTGAGTGGGAGTTCAAGTTCTTCGGTTGCATCACCAGTCGCTGGTTTGAATGTCACATTTACACGCTCTTTTGGCGCAACAGATCCATCTTTTGACATGGGGTCTCCTAGTTTTACATTGTATATCAGTAGGTTAGTGTTTTTGGTTTAGCTGAGAACTCGTATTGGATTTAGACAACAGAGTCGTTCACGTAATTGAGCCATTACGGCTTTATCTTGTTCTTTTACTGGCTGTTGGTTTTGGCATGATAACCAAAGCTCTAATAAACGTTCTTCAAGTACCGGATCCCAATCTCTCAGTACAGAGCTTGAAAATTTAGTATCGAGCCAGCGAAGTAATGGAATAGCTAAATCAAATTTTTTTGCATGAGATAACAGCTTGGCTTGAGAAAACTGCCAAAAGAAAGCCTCTCTTGCAGAGCGTGAATGATGATGGCCTAAGATAAGTGGGTGTAACGCTTCACTAAGAGAGGATTGAAGTAATTGTTCTTGTGCGTCTCTGAGTGTTGAATCCCATTCACTTTTTGTGTTGCTTTCGATAAAAGAAGATTGAGAAGAAACTGGTGTTGATTTAACTTCAGAGCACTGCTGCTCTAACCATGCTTTGGTAGAAGCATTGGCAAATTCAGAACCGTCATCAAATTTAAGAGTAATAATATCGGGTGTTTTTTTGAGTAATAAAGTGAGCTGATCTATAACCGATTGTGCTGCGTCATCATGTTTTAATTCGGTAAGGATTTCCCATACAATGAAATGGCCATCGAGCCAAAAAGGGGATTTCGAGAGGCTCTCTTCTATTTCAATTAATAGCTTAGAATGGTTTGCTTCGTTTTTTAGTTGCTGAAAGTGCTGCTGTCTAGCTTGAGGGACAGGTTTTAACATAGTTACTTTACTGTCATTACTCGCAGGAACCTGTGCAATGGTAAGCCAAGTTAGTGTTCTATTTAGTTGATAGACTTTTTCATCATTGATTCGCTGGTTTAGCCAATATTTAGATAAGGAACGAGCGACATCTTGTAGGTGACGAAGTGCCTTATTTGCATCTCTGTCATTAGTAATTTCGGTTTGTGTAAATGATAGAGATGCATCGCTAGCTACTGTTGTTTTTTTCTCTATTTTTTGAGAGGGAACTGGGGCATCTGGGATGTCTTTGAGTATCGATGATTTTAATCGTTTCTTATGTGTTTTTAATTGATTAATGATAGATGAAACATTATCAGTATTAGACTCAAAAATAGTGGAAATAGTAGTTTCTAAATCAGAAAATAAAACAACAAATTCATCAATAGATTCTATTTTATCAATATGATTAATTAGCTCTTTTGCTATCTCATTTATTATATTAACACTTTGGTTAATAGATGAATATAAACGTTTCTTTCTGCTAGGAAATACATCGGATTTATATTTAATAATAAAACTGTTAATTATAGGGGTAAGTACAATAAGTTCTTTAGTTAATCCTTCTTTTTGAATAGACAATAAAATCCAGTAAATTAATCGATAATCTTTCGTTTGATTTTCTAATAGATTCAATGAGTTATTGCGAACTAGTGACCAGTCCGTTTTGCTAGTAGCAAACAGATTAGTCGAATTACTTACTTCATTTTCGATGGCTTCAAATTCAGATTCATAAGATAGATCTGTGCCAAAGCGATTCTCTCCTGATATATCAGTGAGAATATTATTATAAGAATACATATTCACCCTAGCCAAATGATGTGATTCAAGAATATTATTAAGTTTTTTATTATTATATTTTTTATTTATATACTAATGATAAATGGCTATGGGATATTAAGGAAGGGTAATAATTCGCGATGAAAATTAATTGAGAAATAGATCTAAGTTTTATGTAAATAAATTAAATACATCTATTTCACCTGGCTCACTATTGAGAATAGTGACTCATAAGTGAGATGATTGTTTATTTGTTTTTAAAATCATTAAGTACGATTTCTAATGCTTTTACTGCAATGTCTTTTTTTACTTCGTTACTTTCTAATAGGTAAATTAAATCGACAGCAAGTTTAATTTCATCTGGAGCATTATCGAGTGGGCTAGTTGGTGTTTCTTGTTCAATGCTAACGTTAGTTTCGATATCATCATTAATTGCTTGTTCTTTAGTCATTTTGCTCTCGATAAGTAATTTGTTGTTCTAAACGTTTCATGGCTTCTTTACAGCGTTCTAATCGCTTTTCTGTGGTAAGAAGTGTTTTTTGTAAACCTTGCTGCTGAGAAAAAGAATGGCAGTTATTTATGGCGTGCTCTTGCTCTCTAACCATTTGAGTTAGTCGGCGTTCCCATTCTTGATGCTGAGCCAAGTCTTGATACATGTCACTAATCGGCTTTTTGTAGCTGCCTTTTGGCCTTGGTTCATTTGAACGGATACGTTGAGTTGCCACCTCTCGTTGAATTGCTTCTATTTGTGCGACTAGCATTTGTGTTAAATATTCGGCACGTTGGGCTGTGAGGATACCTGCTTTTTCTTCTCGTTGAATTGACCCAAGCGTTGATTTAGTTTCGTTGATGCAAGGAACAAGGTAACGACTGCGGCAGCCAAATAATCGCTCATCAAATAAGGGTAATCGCTGTTCACCTCGGCGACGATCAATTTCTGCAGCCGTTTTCCCTAGCTGTTCAAGCATGATTTCAATAGAACTGAAGTTTGTCATTGTATCCTCTCAATTTAGAACCATGCATCCAGCGCAAGTTTAGCCGCTAAGATACAGACAACAGTAACAAAAACAGGGCGAATAAATTTAGAGCCAAATCGAATTGCAGAATGAGCACCAATAAAAGCGCCAACCATTAAACACACCCCCATAGTTAATCCGAGGGCCCAATTAATATGTCCAAGAAAAGCAAACGTGATTAATGAGGTTATATTACTGGTAAAGTTCATTGCTTTGGCTAAACCAGAAGCAAGTAATATATTTAGACGATACATAGCCATGCTGCTTACTGTCCAAAATGCTCCAGTACCAGGGCCAGCAACACCATCATAAAATCCAAGAGTTAAGCCTTGAATGATTTGTTGTTTTTTTAATGTGGGTGTTTTTTCAGGTAATTGGTTCTGTTCTGATGTGACGCTTTTAGGCCAAATAGTATATAAGGCGGCGGCTAAGATAATAAGAGGTAAGCCTTTTTCTAACCACTCGGTAGAAATATAGTTAACTAATAGAGTGCCAAAGGTTGCCCCAAATAGTGTGGCGATAAAAGAAGCCTTCCAAAAATTGGGGTCAAATAATTTTTTTTTGAAATAGGTAAGTGCGGCTGTTGATGAGGCAAACGTAGCGGCCAGTTTGTTAGTACCTAAAGCAATGTGTGGTGGTAATCCAATGGATAATAACGCAGGTACGGTTAACATTCCGCCACCGCCTGCAACCGCATCGATAAATCCAGCAATAAAAGCAACCAACCCTAAAATAAGCAGGGTACTTGGTTCAAGAAATTCCATATAAACTCTTAATTATAAGTATAGGTAGAGTCGCCGTTCAATTGGCGACAATCGTTAGCTGTAACAGGTAAAAATACAGTTTAAGTAAAAAGAAGAACCTTTACTCTATCACTCTCTTAAAAGGAGGTAATGCATCTAAAAGCGCTTTGCCATAACGTTTAGTTATAACGCGTCGGTCAAACAGCACAACTCTACCAGAATCTTCTTCTTTACGCAGTAATCGTCCAACAGATTGAATCAATTTTTTACTCGCTTCTGGAACACTGATCTGCATAAATGGATTGCCACCTCGGCTTTCAATATATTCAGAATGCGCTTCTTCTACCGGTGAAGTAGGAACACCAAATGGGATCTTAGTGATGATTAAATTGGTTAGTAGGTTTCCAGGTAAATCTAAGCCTTCAGAAAAACTTCCTGTACCAAATAAGATGCTGATTTTATTTTCCTCACAAAGCTTCTTATGCTTTTTTAAGATCTCTTGACGAGACTCTTGGCCTTGAATCAATAAACTCCAACCGTGTTTCTTGGCTATTTTTTCAATGCCTTCTGCGACTTTGTTCATTTGCCAATAAGAAGAGAACAAAACTAAGCTTGAGGTTTGATCAGCAAGATAAAAAGGTAACTCTTCAATTAATAAATCCGTAAAACCGGGAGCAGAAGGCTCCATTGGCAGTTTTGGAATAACCAATTGTGCGTTTTCTTGATAATTAAACGGAGAAGCTAAAGAGAGAAAACGAACGCCATCTTCTGGCCTCTCTGAAATTCCAGCTTGCTTACAGAAGAATGAATAACTGTTAAGCGCGCGCATAGTTGCTGAAACAATAACAGCACCAGCAGCACGACTCCAAAGATTTTGTTCCAATTGCCAACCGACTTCCAGCGGAGATACATTAATGACAGTGTCACTTTCTCTGTCTTTACTTTTCTCTAGCCAACGAGCAAGTGGTGCGCCTTTATCGCTGTTAGGCTTTGCCATTAAGAACCAGACTTGAGCTAAGTTTTCTAACCGTTGTAGATAAAACCCCATTTCTGCTAATGCAGGCTCTGCCATTCTTGGTGCTAGTTCTCCGTCTTTCATTCGTTCGGATATTAAATCACTGATCTTGGCTAATGCTTGATTTGCTTTGGTTGACACCTCTTTTAACTCTTTTGCTTGTTCAGCGAGCCAAGTTGGAATTTCACCGTGCTCGAAACGATAAATACCATCATCATTAAAGAGTGTCGGATCAAACTGTTTACTTAGCTGATTTAAAGAGGGGATAAGCTCTTGTAGATTTTCATGCAGTGTATTTTGAAAACGATTCACTCGCTTTTGATCGGCAAGATTACAAAATTTACTGACCGATTTATTTAATGACTCTAGCCAAGAAGCTGTGCCTTTTAAACTTGCAGCAGCAGAAGAGTGCTCACGTGCTACGTTAGGCAAGTGATGGGCTTCATCGAATATATAGATGGTTTGCTCTGGCTCAGAAAGTACCACTCCACCGCCCAAGTCGATATCGGCCATCACAAGGCTGTGATTTGCGATCACTACATCCGCTTTATCCAGATGCTCTCGTGCTTTCTGAAAAGGGCAATCTCGATGCATTGGTAAACCGTTATGGCAGCTGTATTTATCAGAGACAACATTTTGCCAGATAGAAGAAGGAATTGTTGTTGGCCAACTGTCGATGTCACCATCCCATTTACCTTCAGAATGTGCTTTATACATTCTTCTCAAAAGATCTAAATCTTTCTTTTTAGGTTTTTCTGTAAACAAAGCCGTCTGTTTATCTTCTTCGTGATTCGTTTCTACCAATAGAGCCAGTTTATGGCTACAGCAGTAACGCTGTCTTCCTTTTGCAATAATAAAAGAGAAGGGAAGTGGTGAGATACGGCGATAAAAAGGCAAGTCTTTATGAGCGAGTTGTTCCTGTAAGGCAACGGTTGCCGTAGAAATGACCACTTTCTTATTGTTCAGTTTGGCAAAGGGAATTGCACTTAGTAGGTAAGCTAAGGATTTGCCAATGCCTGTCCCTGCTTCTGCCACAATCATGCGATGTGTATCACTGTATTCTCCTGCAAGTGATTTAGCGATTTCTGCTACTAAATAGTTCTGTGCACGGCGAGGTATGAAACCTGGTAATTGATCTTGTAGTGTTTTATAGCTTTCGCGGATGCAATCAGTAACAGCTTTGTTCAGCATGATGAGCTCTAGTGAAGATAAAAAACTATTGTAGCACGCGTTATCTAATGTGATCTCCTGCAAAGAATGCATTCTTATGTATTTAAATCGAGATACACGTCACGAAAATAAGATGAACTTATATTAAAGCTCTAAATGTTAATTTTTAGATTTGTGATTATTGTTGTTTATCTTTATTTGTTAGATTTTTACTCTGCTTGGTCACTAGTATTCCACATATTTCAGAATTAAATTCTTTTGCGCTAAGAAATAAATATTTACTTAAAATTTCATTTCAATGTGTGTTGTGTGTCTAAAATACCCGTTAATCACTATAACTTATTGTTTTTATTTGATTTATGTTTTTTGAGTTAAATTTACACGCATCGTTGACATGGAAGGAAAGATTTTGCAAAGTAGCACTCGACATTCAGAAGCGCTGATTAATCACACAGTTAGATGTGCTGGTCAGTGAAGAATAAAATTACATAAATACATGGAACCGGAAATCGGATTTCCAAATCTTTAAGAAAAGGCAGTGGATTATTATGAAAAAGACTCTAGTAGCATTATCAGTTCTAGCAGCATCAGCTGGTTCAGCACAAGCATTTGAAATTTATAACCAAGACGGCGTAACTGTTGACATGGGCGGTGACATTGAAGTTGTTTACTTGTCTGCGAAATCAGATAAAGACCGTACTAAAGGTGGCGACGCAACAGATTTTCACCAAGAAATTCAAGATGCTGACGTAAAATTTGATGTTCGTTACGCTATTAACGATAGCCTACAATTCGGTGGTTTCTTTGAGCTTCAAGATACTGGTACAAATACCGGTGATGCATATGTTGCTTTATATTCTGATGCTGTTGGTTCATTCAAGGTAGGTCGTACTTGTACTGCTTTAGATGATGCCGGTATTGGTTCGGATTACCAATTTGGTATTACTACATGGTTCAATGGTAGTGATATGTTCTGTGGTGACGAAGTTGTTCGTTGGGATCTTGATAAAGAAAACTTTTATGCAACAGCAGCTCTTGCACAAGATAAGAATGACACCGACGGTATGGGTGTTGGTCAAGATGAAACTTACTTTGATGCTCGTGTTGGTTACCGTGTAGCTTCTTTCGACTTCACAGTACTAGGTGGTACTGGTGATAGTGATGCTAATACATCTTACACTTTATTAGGTGCTGAAGCGCGTTTCAACGGTGTTGAAAATCTAGGTCTTGCTGCGGCATTCTATACAACTGATAATGATGTTGTTAAAGCTGATACAATCGCACTTTCTGCTACTTACCAACTTGATGTTATCGCTCTTGCTACAGGTGTAAGTTTCGATTCTGATGATGTTGATGGTTCTGATGATGTAACTTCATGGTATGTTAATGCAGGTTATCCAATTGCACCAAACACAACTGCTTATGTAGAAGTTGGTGCCGATAATGGCAAGACAGCAACAATCATGGCAGATGGTACACCTTCTATTGAAGATAACGGTACTGGCTTTGCTATCGGTGTTAAAGCTGCATTTTAATCTTAGTTAATTAAGATATACTTTGAACCACTCTTTCTAGGGTGGTTTTTTTATGGATAAAATAATTGGAGCTTATATGAAAATAAAATTAGTACTTTTAAGCTTAGTGCTTGCGTCTTCTACTCAAGCAGCAACGCTGACTCCAAAAAAAGGAGTAGAGATCTTATTTGTTAACGGAGTTAAAACCGAAGAAAAACGTGAAACTATGAAAGTTGATGCAATTAATACGCAGTTAGTACTGCGTTATAGTCAGAAAGTAGGGAATGGCAATTCAGCTAAAATTTTTGATTCCGCACCATTTATATTATCGCTCGATATCCCTGAATCAGATTTAGTTATTAAAGCTCCAAGAGTCCATAGTTATGAACAAGCGAAAAAGAAATTTAAAACTCAACCTGAATGGGAAATTACTAATTCTAATGATGATAAGATGTCGTATCAGCAAGAGAAGCTAAAGCCAGCTGAAGGTTTTATGCCTTATTATGATCTTGAAACTATGCTTCAAAAATATAATAAAGAAAAAGGCATTGTTTTTGGTTCTGCTGCAACATTAGTAGCAAGTGCAGAAACAATAGAAAGTAATCAAAACACAGTAAATAATAAGGTTTCAAACCTTGAACAGCTTCAAGCGTGGTACACAAAAGCGTCTAAGGAAGAGCGTAAGGCCTTCCAAAAATGGATCATTGATCACAATTAATTTTTAGCCTTTCTTATAATACCTGTCTTTTTATTCCGCTATTTGAAAAAAAATTAGCGGAATAAGCACTTTTTTTTACCTTGCATCTTTTCTCTATTTCTATTTATAAATGTTAAAAACCAACCCTGGTTAGTTATCGCTCATTTAGCTTTATTTATACTTTATATCCATTTGTTATAAGCACTTAACTCAATTAGTTGTGTTTTTGTTTGTGTGGGTATTTATGTAAATTTATGTTTTTAGTTTGAGCTCGATCACGCTTTTATATTTTCATTGATAACTTGCTGTATTTCATCTCTTTATTATTTTTTACTTTCCTTGACTTTGCGCGTTGACACAATGAGGAATCTTTAGCAAAGTAGCGTCCAGAAACAGAGACGCTAACAAGTCGCACGTTAGATGCAGCTGTAGCGTTTCTAAAATAAAGGGAACCGGAAATCGGATTTCCAAATCTTTCTAAGAAAAGGCAGTGGACTTAATATTATGAAAAAGACTCTTTTAGCGCTTGCAATCGCAAGTATCTCAGCTTCAGCTTTTGCTGTTGATACAAGCAGCCAAAACAGTAAAAATGATGCAATGTTTGCATTTGACCCAATGCACAAAGACCAATTCTCAGTATCTGGTTCTGTTGGTGTTGGTGGTTACTACGACACAGGTTCTAAAGCATTTTATGATGATTGGGCTACTGGCCTAACTCTAGCAGTTAACTACCGTAACAACCGTATCGTTGGTTATTTTGAAACTGACCTAATGATGAACTACGCAACTAAGCATGATGTTGCTGCAAATGTTGGTACAGCTGGTTGGGTTAATGGTATTGAATCAGGTCCAACAACTAACGTTGATAAAGCATGGTTAGGTTTTGATACTGGCGTTGGTATCGCATCTGTTGCATGGGCTAATGATACAGCACTAGATACAATCGATGGTGCTGGTGACTTTACTTACGAGTTTGGTGCTAACGTAGGCGATGCTGGTGATGCATTCAACGTAGTGAAATTTGAAGGTTCTACAAGCGGTTTCGCATACGGTGTATCTTACTTTGAAACTAAAGATAGCCACAAAGCTTCTGATACAGGTGTGAATGGTTATGTTGGTATCGAACAAGAAATGTTCAACGTATACGCTGGTTACGAAACTCGTAACGAAGCTGACTATGATGTAGCGACTGTTACTGGTAATGTTAAATTAGGTGCAGTAAAACTAGGTGCTAACTTCTGGATTGAGAATGGCGATTCAGATGACCTTACTGGCACAAATGCATTTGATAAAAAGAATACTGGTTACTACTTGTCAGCAGGCTACGCTCTTTCTGAAGACCTAACGTTGGCTGCTGGTTATGCTGCTAATACAGTTGAAAAGAAAAATCTTCAAGATCTTGACCAGTCTTACATGAACGTTGCAGCTATGTACACACTAGCTAAAAACATGGACATGGGTATCGATATTAAGCAAGAGCTTGATATGGGCGAAGGCAGAGACGAAGAAACTCACGTATTCGCAGCTGCATACTACTACTTCTAATCTCTTGATTTAAAGTAAACTGAATTATTAAGCCAGTCATTACGACTGGCTTTTTTTCGTCTGTAAAAAAATCTTAAAAATAATTGTTCTTTTTTGTTGAAATAAAACCACAGTTTGATAATGTGTTTACAAGGTTAAAAACAAAGTCAATTTGTTACTAAAGGTTTATAATTATGCGTATTCAAGGTCTGAACATTCATCATCACCATCATCTTGAGTAGTCTTTCGGGAGGATATGCATATCCGGGAAGGCAATTAGAATTTCCTTCCGGTGAATACAATTTCAAACCCTCGGAAGGTAAATCTTCTGAGGGTTTTTTCGTTTTATGACCAAAATTAAGTAACAAATAACTACCACAAAATTAGAATTACATTTTTACAAGGAAGAAATTATGTCATCACAACGTTTACGTATTGCGATTCAAAAGAAAGGTCGTTTATCTAAAGAGTGCCAAGAGTTGTTTAAACGCTGTGGCATGAAATTTAACATTTCAGGTGAGCGCTTGGTTGTTCATTCTGAAAATATGCCAATTGATTTATTGTTAGTTCGTGATGATGATATTCCAAGCTTAATCATGGATGGTGTGGTCGATTTAGGTGTGATTGGTGAAAACGAGCTTGAAGAAGTACGTTTAGAGCGTAAAGCGCTTGGTGAGCCTTCAGCATTTACAGCTCTACGCCGTTTAGATTTTGGTGGTTGTCGTCTATCTATCGCTATCGATAAAGATGAAACGTACAACGGCCCACAAGATCTCGCTGGTAAGCGTATTGCAACGACTTACCCTCGACTGCTTAAAAGCTATATGGACGAACAAGGCATTCCATTCTCTACCTGTATTCTGAACGGCTCTGTTGAAGTTGCTCCTCGCGCAGGTCTTTCTGATGCGATTGCTGATTTAGTTTCAACTGGCGCAACGCTAGAAGCCAATGGCTTAAAAGAAGCAGAAGTTATTTTCCGTTCTAAAGCAACGCTAATTCAACGTCAAGGTGAGTTCGATGCAGATAAAGCTGCGTTAATTGAAAAGCTACTGACACGCATGCAAGGCTGCATTCAGGCTAAAGAATCTAAATACATCATGCTACACGCACCAACAGATAAGCTAGAAGCGATTAAATCACTACTTCCAGGAGCAGAAGATCCAACCGTACTTCCTCTATCAAGTGATGGTGCAAAAGTAGCGGTTCACCTAGTAAGTACTGAAAATCTATTCTGGGAAACAATGGAACAGCTAAAAGCACTGGGTGCGAGTTCTATTCTTGTTCTGCCAATTGAGAAGATGATGGAGTAATCATTATGAAAACTCTAGTTTGGCAATCACTCAGTGACTCACAACAAAATACAGTACTACAACGCCCTGCGATTACTGAGGGGGCAAATATTACTGCTGCGGTAACCAATGTCATTAATACGGTTAAACAAGAGGGTGATGCAGGCGTATTGGCCTTAACCGAAAAGTTTGATGGTGTAAAACCTGATTCGATTCGAGTCTCTAAATCAGAGATTGATGCGGCAAGTGAACGTTTATCTGAAGAGATGAAAGCGGCGCTACAACAAGCGTATAGTAATATCTCTAAGTTTCACAAAGCACAAAAGCCACAACCAATAAAAGTAGAAACTCAACCGGGCGTGGTGTGTGAACAAATCACCATGCCGATCAATAAAGTGGGTCTTTATATCCCTGGCGGCAGTGCGCCATTACCATCAACGGTATTAATGTTAGGCATCCCTGCACAAATTGCCGGATGCCAAAAAGTGGTATTGTGTTCACCACCGCCAATCGCTGATGAAATTCTGTATGTCGCTAAACTGTGTAAGATTGATGAGGTGTATAACATTGGTGGTGCACAAGCGGTTGCGGCCATGGCGTATGGTACAAAATCGGTCTCTAAAGTGGATAAGATTTTTGGCCCAGGTAACGCATACGTAACGGAAGCTAAGCGTCAGGTATCCAATGATTTTCGTGGTGCTGCGATAGATATGCCAGCTGGCCCATCAGAGGTTTTGGTTATTGCCGATGAAACTGCTGATCCTGATTTCATTGCTGCTGATCTCTTAAGTCAAGCTGAGCACGGACCTGATTCACAAGTTGTATTAGTGACTCCATCTCCGATCATTGCAGACCAAGTTGCAGATGCAATAGAGCGACAATTGAAAGCGCTGACTCGTTCAGATATTGCTCGTCAAGCACTCGCTTCTAGTTTGTTAATTATTGCTGATTCACTAACTCAATGTGTTTCAATCTCAAACTTTTATGGCCCTGAGCACTTAATTGTTCAAACCAAAAATCCTCGTGAATTATTGCCATTGCTAGATAATGCTGGTTCTATTTTCTTAGGAGACTATTCTCCAGAATCAGCTGGGGATTACGCATCAGGGACCAACCATGTATTGCCTACTTATGGTTATACGAGAACCTATTCAAGCTTAGGTCTTGCGGATTTCTCTAAACGTATGACAGTGCAAGAATTAACAGCAGATGGTTTAAAAGGGTTAGCTTCAACGGTAGTCACAATGGCAGAAGCTGAAGGGCTTGATGCTCACAAACGAGCGGTTACAATCAGAATTGAAAAATTAGCTAAATTAGAAGCCAATCAGCAAGAAGCAAATTAATAGGAATTCATGATGGAAAAGTTAGCCAGAAAACAAGTGCAAGCATTAACGCCTTATCTTTCTGCCCGCCGTATTGGTGGTACAGGGGATGTGTGGTTAAACGCCAATGAATCTCCATTTGATAATGAATACAAATTCAATTTTGCACGCCTTAATCGTTACAGCGAATGTCAACCACCAGAGCTAATTAATGCTTATGCGGCTTACGCAAATGTAAGGTCAGAGCAAGTGCTAACGTCACGCGGTGCTGATGAAGGCATTGAATTATTAGTTCGTGCGTTCTGTGAGCCAAATGAAGATGCGATTTTATATTGTCCACCAACTTATGGCATGTACTCAATCAGTGCAGAAACGATTGGTGTAGAGACTAAAACGGTGCCACTTACTTCTGATTGGCAGCTAGATCTTTCTGCAATAGAAGCAAGCTTAGAAAATGTTAAAGTTGTATTTGTGTGTAGTCCAAATAACCCAACGGGCAACATCGTTAATCGTAAAGACATTCTTTCATTGCTTGAGATGACAAAAGATCGCGCCATTGTTGTTATGGATGAAGCTTACATCGATTTTTGTATGGAGAAATCTACGGTCGATTTACTGGCTGATTATCCACATCTTGCTATCTTACGTACGTTGTCTAAAGCCTTTGCATTAGCGGGGTTACGCTGTGGTTTTACATTAGCAAATGAAGAACTGATTAATGTATTACTTAAAGTGATTGCGCCATACCCAGTGCCAGTTCCTGTGGCTGAGATTGCTACTCAAGCCTTATCTGAAGCCGGTTTAGCTCGCATGAAATACCAAATGCTTGATTTAAGTGCAAATCGTGCTTATTTACAAGCAGGGCTAATGGTATTACCTGGAGTTACAGTGTTTGATGGTTGGGGCAATTACTTGTTAGTGAAGTTTACGGATGGTGATGCCATATTTAAAGCCGCATGGGATCACGGCATTATTTTACGTAATTCGCCAATTAAAGATTGTGTACGTATTAGTGTGGGTAATCGCGAAGAATGTGAAAAAACATTGGGCTTTATCCGTAATCAATTACTGTGATTGGTATCATTTATTCTTCAAGCTTAGGAATAAGGCGTTGGGGATAAAATTAAAACAAGAAAAAATTAAAAGGACGTTCCTGTGAGCAAACAACAAAAGATTTTATTTATCGATCGTGATGGCACCTTAATTGTTGAGCCGCCGGTGGATTTTCAAGTAGACCGTTTAGATAAGCTAAAGTTTGAACCTTTGGTTATTCCTTCTCTACTTTCTCTTCAAGATGCCGGTTACCGTTTAGTGATGGTAACCAACCAAGACGGTTTAGGTACAGATAGCTACCCACAAGATGAGTTTGATGCGCCACACAATATGATGATGGAGTTTTTTGAATCTCAAGGTGTGAAGTTTGATGATGTACTGATCTGTCCTCACTTTGAAGAAGACAACTGCTCATGCCGCAAACCAAAGTTAGGCATGGTAAAAGAATATCTTCAAGGTGGAAAAATCGATTTTCAACACTCGGTAGTCATTGGTGATCGCCAAACGGATCTTCAACTAGCAGAGAACATGGCGATCCGTGGTATTCAATATAACCCTGAGACAATGAATTGGCCTGCGATCTTAAAAGATCTGACCGTAAATGCACGTACGGCAGAAGTGATCCGTACAACCAAAGAAACGGACATTAAAGTGTTTGTTAATTTGGATGAGCAAGGTGGAAATGAGATCACTACAGGTCTTGGTTTCTTTGATCACATGCTTGATCAAATTGCTACGCACGGTGGCTTCCAAATGAAGATCAATGTCGAGGGTGACTTACACATTGATGATCACCACACCATTGAAGATACAGCTCTTGCATTGGGCGAAGCGTTAAAAGAAGCCTTGGGTGACAAACGTGGCATTGGCCGCTTTGGTTTTAGCTTACCAATGGATGAGTGTTTAGCACAATGTGCGCTGGATTTATCAGGTCGTCCATATCTGAAATTTGATGCTGAATTTAGTCGTGATCAAGTGGGGGATTTATCAACAGAAATGGTGGTTCATTTCTTCCGCTCTCTAACTGATACTCTTGCTTGTACTCTACACCTTTCTTCTGCAGGTCATAATGATCACCACATTATTGAAAGCCTATTTAAAGCGTTTGGTCGTACTTTACGTCAAGCGATTAAAGTAGAAGGCAATGAACTGCCAAGCTCAAAAGGCGTATTGTAGGAGTGACTATGACAAAGCAAAACATCGTTATTATTGATACGGGCTGCTCTAACGTATCGTCAGTGAGATTTGCGATTGAGCGTTTGGGTTATGACGTTACGATAAGCCGTGATCCACAAGTGGTATTAGCTGCGGATAAGTTGTTTTTACCGGGTGTTGGCACTGCAAGTGAAGCGATGAAAAACTTGGCTGAGCGTGATCTCATTGAGCTGGTTAAACAAGTTGAAAAGCCGCTATTGGGTATCTGTTTAGGCATGCAACTTTTGGGTAAGCTTTCTGAAGAGAAAGGCCAAAAAGCCGATCAAATTGTGGATTGCTTAGGCTTATGTGATGGCGAAGTTCGTAAGCTTCAAACCGGTGATTTACCACTGCCTCACATGGGTTGGAATACCATTAAACCAGTTGAAGGTAACCCGCTGTTTAAAGGCATTCCAGAGAACAGTTACTTTTACTTTGTACACAGCTTTGGCATGCAAGTAGGTGATTATACGATTGCTTCTTGTGATTACGGACAGCCGTTTACCGCCGCGCTACAAGCGGGTAATTATTACGGTGTTCAGTTTCACCCAGAGCGCTCAAGTAAAGTGGGTTCAAAGCTTATTCAGAACTTTTTGGAGTTGTAAGAAAAGCAGGGTTCAGATCGGTCGCAGGCTCCCTTAAAGGTTTCAGGGGTGGGTAGGGGTTAATCCTAATGTCACAACAACTACCCTAAAACCTGCAAGCGAAGCGCCCTGAATCCTAAATCTTTTAGCAGCGATAGAATTAAAAAAGAAATAGGACTCTCCACGAGTGAGAGCTAAAAGGAATTAGAATGATTATTCCAGCATTAGATTTAATTGAAGGCCAAGTAGTTCGTCTTTTCCAAGGCGATTACGGGCAAGTAACAGAATACAAAGTTGATCCAGCAGAGCAGTTTAATCTGTATCACCAAGCGGGTGCAAATTGGCTACACCTTGTGGATTTAACGGGTGCAAAAGACACAACAGCGCGCCAGTTAGATTTGATTGCACGTCTATTAGCAAGTACGCCAGCCAATATTCAAATTGGTGGTGGTGTACGTAACGAAGCGGATGTGCAAGATTTATTAAACGCGGGTGCACAGCGTGTGGTGGTGGGTTCTACCGCGGTAAAACAACCAGAATTAGTTAAAGGTTGGATGGAAAAATACGGCGCAGAAAAAATCGTATTAGCGCTAGATATTAATATTGATGAAAACGGCACACGTAACGTTGCTATTTCAGGCTGGCAAGAAGACTCAGGCGTGACTATTGAAGCGTTGCTTGAAGATTATCTAACGGTTGGTTTGAAGCATGTTTTGTGTACTGACATTTCACGCGATGGTACGTTGCAAGGCTCGAATGTAGAACTCTACGTAGACCTATGCAAACAGTACCCACAAGTACAATTTCAATCATCAGGTGGCATAGGGTCACTGGATGATATCGCCGCGCTGAAAGGCTCTGGTGTTGCAGGTGTCATTGTTGGTCGAGCACTGCTTGATGGCAAGTTTACCGCAGAGGAGGCATTCCAATGTTGGCAAAGCGAATAGTTCCTTGTCTTGATGTTAAAGATGGACAAGTGGTCAAAGGCGTTCAATTTCGTAACCATGAAATTATTGGTGATATCGTTCCGTTAGCGCAGCGTTATGCTGAAGAGGGTGCCGATGAGTTGGTATTTTATGATATCACTGCATCAAGTGATGGACGCGTAGTAGATAAAAGTTGGGTTGCACGCGTCGCTGAAGTGATTGATATTCCATTCTGTGTGGCAGGTGGTATTAAAACCGCCGAAGATGCAGCGAAGATTTTAGAATTTGGTGCGGATAAAGTATCAATTAACTCACCAGCACTGGCGAACCCAGAGCTGATCACAGAACTTGCCGATAAATTTGGTGTTCAGTGTATTGTTGTAGGAATTGACTCTTACTTTGATAAAGAAACGGGTAAATACCAAGTTTATCAATTTACTGGTGATGAAGAGCGTACCAAAGCAACCAAATGGGAAACCAAAGATTGGGTGCAAGAAGTTCAAAAGCGTGGAGCGGGTGAAATCGTATTAAACATGATGAACCAAGATGGCGTTCGTAATGGTTACGATTTAGAACAACTGAAAATGGTACGAGAAGTGTGCCATGTTCCATTAATTGCGTCAGGTGGTGCTGGTGAAATGGTTCACTTTGCGGATGCTTATAAAAAAACCAATGTTGATGGTGCGTTAGCAGCGTCAGTATTTCACAAACAAATCATCAATATTGGTGAATTGAAAGAATATTTAGCCGAACAGGATGTAGAGGTACGCCGATGAGCCAACAAGAATTAGCAACACGAATTGATTGGGAAAAAGTGGATGGTTTAGTGCCTGCTATTATTCAAGATTTTGGTTCAAGCCAAGTATTGATGATGGGTTACATGAACCAAGAAGCCTTGGCGAAAACGCTAGAGACAGAAAAAGTCACATTTTTCTCTCGCACTAAAAACCGTTTATGGACCAAAGGTGAAGAGTCGGGGAACAGTTTAAATCTGGTGAATATCTCTCTAGATTGCGATAACGATACTCTGCTTATTAAAGTAAACCCAGTTGGTCCAACGTGCCATACAGGAACCACTACGTGTTGGGATGGTGATAAAGCCGAAGAAACACAATTGGTGTGGCTTCATCAGTTGGAACAGCTACTTGCCGAGCGTAAGAATGCTGATCCTGACTCATCTTACACAGCAAGTCTCTATGCCCGTGGCACCAAACGTATTTCGCAGAAAGTTGGTGAAGAAGGCGTTGAAGTCGCGCTTGCAGCGACGTCGGGTGACAAGGTGGAGTTAGTGTGTGAATCAGCCGATTTAATGTATCACTTATTTGTTCTGCTTCAAGATCAAGGTCTATCGTTCGATGATGTGATCAATAAACTGAAAGAGCGCCATAAGTAAGCCTCTTTAATTACAAATAATAACTCAACGCCGGTCATCTGATCGGCGTTTTTATTGGAATTGAGATACCATCCTCGCTATACTCTGCGCTCAATTTTAGGAGCGCCAATGTTCGATATCCTTTATCAAAATTCAGATTTTCTTGTTATAAATAAGCACCCAAACATCAGTGTTCATAAAGATGATGGTGAAACCTCATTATTGATTGAGTTGGCTAAAGTTACTGGTGATAAGCAGCTTTATTTAATTCATCGTTTAGACAAGATGACGTCAGGGCTATTGCTGATTGGTCGTAATCAGTCTGCTGCAAGTGAATTATCACAATTGTTCGCAAAGCGTTTGGTTGAAAAATATTACCTCGCTATTGGTGATAAAAAGCCTAAGAAAAAACAAGGTCTGGTTATTGGCGATATGGAACGTTCACGTAGAGCGTCATGGAAGCTGATCAACAGTAAAGAAAACCCTGCAATTACTCAGTTTTTCTCAATGGCTGCACATAATGGCAATCGCCTGTTTTTATGTAAGCCTCATACTGGTAAAACTCATCAAATTCGAGTCGCATTAAAGAGTGTCGGTTCGGGTATTTTGGGTGATTCAATTTATAGCTCATCTAAAGCAGATCGTGGTTATCTTCATGCGTATGCTTTACGCTTTACTTATCAAGAGCAAGCGTTTGAATTTGTAGAAGTCCCAAAACAAGGCGATGAATGGCAAGATAACACCATTCAAGCAGGATTAGCGCAGTGGCAAACACCGTGGACATTAACTTGGCCAGAGATTAAGAAGAAATCATGAAGATAGAAGCATTAGATACGTTATTTACTCACTTAGAAGCACAGCTAGCAACACCACAGAATGAGCTTCGTCGTTTATTTCATGGCCGTGGTCAGTGCTTTGAAGGCTTAGAACAACTTACCGTTGATTGGCTTCAAGGTCAGGGTTCTCAAAGTAAGGACTCTCAAGGTCAACTAGTGGTGGCGTTATTTAAAGAGCAAGAGCCTACTTTTGTTGAAGCTCTAGAATCAAAGCTACACGTGTTTGCCGGATCTGATACATGGAAAAATGCCAAAGGCCAAGCCATTTTATTGCAGCACCGTTATCAAGAGTTAGCACCAACTCAAGTCGTATGGGGCAGTGAAGAGACTTTCCCTGTTGCTGTAGAAAATGGTTTGAAATATCAGCTAGAGCTTAAAAAGAACCAGAACATGGGGCTATTTTTAGATATGCGCTATGGTCGTAAATGGGTTCAAGCGCACAGTGAAGGTAAATCGGTATTAAACTTGTTTGCGTATACATGTGGCTTTTCTGTTGCTGCCATTGCGGGTGGCGCGACTCAAGTGGTTAATTTAGATATGGCGAAAGGTCCGTTGAGTCGCGGTCGTGATAACCACCGTTTAAATGATCATGATCTGTCTAAAGTTAAATTCTTAGGACATGATATCTTTAAGTCGTGGGGTAAGATTAAGAAATTAGGCTTGTATGATTTGATCATCATAGATCCGCCAAGTTTTCAAAAAGGCAGCTTTGCACTGACCAAAGATTACCAAAAGATCTTACGCCGTTTACCAAGTTTATTGAGTGAAACGGGTGAAGTCTTAGCGTGTGTGAATTCACCGGCGGTATCTACTGATTTCTTAATTGATGGTATGGCTGAAGAAGCGCCAGAGCTGAAGTTTGTAGAGCGTTTAGATAACCCGCCAGAGTTTGCAGATATTAATCCTGAAAGCGGCTTAAAAGTGATGCGTTTTACGCGTTAGGTTGTAAGATTTAGAAAAGCCCTCTCATTATGTTATGACTAGTGAGAGGGCTTTTTATTACCTGTCGGTATGAATTTTATTTTTCTTCGTTCATCTGTTCGCGATCTAAACACGACTGTTCATTAACAAAAATATCGTTTTGTTTTTGACCACAAGAATTACGAATTAGGTAACGATAAGAAACGCCTTTTTCTAGTACAGGGCGAATTTCTTTATCATTACAATAAGTGGTGATACTGTTTTCAATGATTTGATTAGTACTCATTTCACCAGCGCCACTGTCTAAAAAGATCATTTCAACGACACCTTGCTTCTCTTTTACTTGAATTAAGGTGAGTTGTCCCATCTCTAGTGGAAGGGTACTGGCAAGAATACTGGCACGATAGTCTGCCAACATTTCTATTTTTTGTTGTTGTTCGTTAGAAGCACAACCTGAAAGCAGAATAGCGCTTAACGCAGTAAGAATAAGTTTTTTCATTGTGATTCTTTTTAGTTAAATACAAGTGAGTTATAAGCATGAATAGAGTAATGGATCATGTTTAAACAGGAAATTAAGCGGGCAGTACTTTTTTAAATGGTTTTACGATAACATTTGCATAAACCCCAGCATCAATATATGGGTCATTGTTAGCCCACTCTTGAGCTGCTTCTAATGAATTAAAGTCAGCAATTACGGTTGAACCAGTAAAGCCTGCTTCTCCTGGGTTTTCTGAGTCGATTGCAGGCATTGGCCCTGCCACTAATAAACGACCTTCATTTTGTAGCAGGGTAAGGCGCTCTAGATGTTTTTCACGAACACTTAAACGACGCTCTAGGCTGTTTTCAACATCTTGAGAAAAAATTACATACCACATGATTGAGTCCTTTTATTTTGTATCATCATTGATATAGCCATCATAAAAAAAGCTCTAGCCATAAACCAGAGCTTTTTATGAATTAATCAGAAAAATTCTAATAACTACGCAGTTTTAGGGATTGGACGCGGTTTTCCACTCGAATCAATCGCAACATAATTAAAAGTGGCGTCACAAACCATAAAGCGATCGCCAACACCGTGTTCTTTAATTGGCTTAACCCATACCTCAAGATTAATTGACATTGAAGTATTGCCAATTTTTACACATTCGCCGTAGCAGCAAACAACATCACCTACTTTTACGGGTTTTTTAAAGGTAATACTTGATACTGAAACAGTGACAATACGACCACCAGAAATCTCTTTCGCTAAAATACCGCCAGCTAAATCAAGCTGTGACATAATCCAACCACCGAAAATATCACCATTCGCGTTGGTGTCAGCGGGCATAGAGAGAGTACGAAGAAGCAGTTGGCCTTTAGGGGCTTGTCCAAAGTGAGCTGGGGTTGTCAAAGTGGTTTCCAATACAACTAAAATGAAGTTAAGCCGATTTTAGCACATAAAAAAGCCGTGTTGTATACACGGCTTAATCATTATCGTTTTAGCTATTCTTGTTCTTCTTTTTTCTCTTTTGGCATGTATTTATAGACGTACATACCTGTAAATAGAGTATATAAGAAAGTTAAGCCTAATAAGCCAAAGACTTTAAAGTTAACCCATACATCAAGTGGCATTTCGAATGCAACGTACAAGTTAGCAATCGCACAAACTGTAAAGAACAGTACCCATGCGTGATTTATCTTTGCCCATTTATCATCAGGTAATGTCACTTCTTTGCCTAGCATACCTTTAATCACTGGTTTACCAAGAATATGGGTAACGATTAAACCTGCCGCGAATACACAATAAACAATGGTGACTTTCCATTTAATGAAGTTGTCATCATGTAAGAATATCGTCATACCACCAAAAACTGTCACCATAAGGAAGGTGATCAGCTGCATTTTTTCAACTTTCTTATATAAAGCGTAAGTTACGACTAGCTGCACTGCAGTCGCAATGATTAGTGCACCTGTTGCTGTGTAGATATCGTACATCTTGTATAGCGTGAAGAAGATGATCAGTGGGATAAAATCTAAAATCTGTTTCATATATAGGTTGAGCCAATAATTAATTATGTAGCGAGTGTATCGAAAATTTAGAAGGGAGGGAATCGCTAAAAATTGCTTGTTACATTTTTGCGGAATGGATAGAAAAAGAAAAGGCCAACTCATATGATTTGGCCTAATTATCTTTTAAAGAGAACGAATATTACGCTTCTTTATTTTCAATAGGTGTATCTATTGTGTCTGTCGTTTCAACCATAGCATCAACAATTACCGCACAGGCGGCATCGCCAGTGATGTTAAGCGCGGTACGGATCATGTCAAAGATACGGTCTAGAGCGAATAGAAGTGGTAGACCTTCGATTGGAATACCTGCAGCAAGCAGAACCGCAACAACAAGAAAAGAAGGGCCAGGTACGCCAGCTTGACCTACAGCGCCTAGCGTTGAGGTAACAATAATCGCAACATAAGCGCCAATTGATAAATCAATGTTGAATAGTTGAGCAAAGAAGATAGCCACTAAGCCGTAGTAAATAGCGTTACCAGACATGTTGATTGTTGCACCTAATGGCAGAACAAATGATGCTGTAGAGTTACGAACACCTAAGTCTTTCTCAACAGTTTCCATTGTTACTGGCAGTGTTGCCATTGAAGAGGCAGTAGATAGGGCAACGGCTTGTGGCTTTTTCATTGCAAGAAGGAATTTCTTGGCTGAGGTTTTAGTTAATAGGCCTACCATTAACGGGTAAACGATAAAACCAAACACAAAAATAGCGGCAACATAAACCATAAAGAGTTTAAATACGACCATTAGCGCGCCGAAACCAAAAGTACCAACTGCTTCAGCCATTAAGCCAAATACACCAATAGGGGCGATGATCATCACTTTGTTGATCATCCAAACCATTACATCAACAATAGCGTTAACACCATTGATCATTGGTTCGCGGCGTTTTTTTTCTAATTTAGAAAGACCAATACCAAAAAATAAGCAGAAAACGAGGATCTGAAGAATGTTTGCTTCATTTAATGATTGGAAAACGTTGGTAGGGATCATGCCTGTGATGGTCGCCCAGAAAGTAGGTAGCTCACCTTTAGAGGCGTAGGCTGTAGAAAACATACCTTCAACGCCAGAAACATCAATGCCTTTACCCGGCTCAAAAATTTCACCCATGAACAGTGCAAGTGCGACAGCAAGTGCTGAAGTGATACCAAAGTAACCTAAAGTCGTTAAACCAACTTTGCCTGCGTTGCTACTGTTACCTAAGCCTGCAGCACCTGAAATAAGCGCGACTGCAACCAATGGGATAACCAGCATTTTGATTAGGTTAATGAAGATTGTTCCTAGTGGGGCGAACATAGCAGCAGATTGGCCCATTGTTGCACCAACCATTGTACCTACGATCATCGCAATAACGACTTGAACACCGATATTGTTGAGAAGTCCTTTCTGTAGTAACACTTTATTTACCTCTGCGTTATTTTTGCAATAAGAGGTAGTTTATATCTCTTATTACTAAGCTATTCGTTAGTTAAATATATCGGTAGCTGTTGTACACGTAAAATTTACATCTATCAACAATTTTATCAAATAGATTTCATTATATGAATGCTTTTGTATTTTTTTTGTATCTTTAATTGATTGGCAAGCGATTGCTTTAAGGTTTTCATTCTATTTCATTAATTGATAATTAACGTATTATACCAATCACAGTAAGTAAGTGATCAGAAATAGCGAAGGAAAAATGCTTGAGAACAAGGCGAAATTTTTCGATAAGTAGTTATTCTACAATCAAAAATTTCAACGCAGTTATCGAGTATTTTAACTAGCTAGGATGATCAGTTATTTACTACGATTGGTATTAGAGGCGTGTTTTTTGATTGTAGATAAAAAAAGAGCTCATAATGAGCTCTTTTAGGAAGGGTTAATACCAATCTACATAAGAATGGTATTAAAGGTAAATGTTACTTTTGTGTAGCAAGTTTCATTGCGGTAGTAAAAGAAGATAGTGCTTCAAGTAATATCGTAGAATTATCTTGGTATTGCTCAATTATTTTTACTGTTGCAGAGCCTGATATTGCGCCTGCTGCACCCGCCTTAATTGCTTCTTCAACTTGTGCTGGCTCTGAAATGCCAAAACCAAGAATGGCAGGAGGAGCATCAAATTGGTTTAAGCGTTCCAATAGTTGAGCAACAGGCATACCTGCTTTAGTTTCTGCGCCTGTAACACCTGCACGAGAAAGAAGGTAAGTGTAGCCGCCACCTAATTTAGCAACGGTCTCTAGCGTTTCATCTGATGCTGATGGTGGTGCGATAAAAATAGGGTGAACATTATGTTTAAGTGCGCTTGCTCTAAATTCTTCAGACTCATTAGTTGGTACATCTGCGATTAACACGGAATCTACACCGGCTTGTTGGCATTTAGCATAGAAAGTATCGATGCCATTTGCGAACACAAGGTTAGCGTAAACCAATAGGCCAATTGGCGTTTCAGGGTATTTAGCGCGGATTTTAGCTATTAACTCAAAACAAACGGCAGGTGTTGTTTTACTGTCTAATGCTCGAATGTTTGCGCCTTGAATAGTAGGGCCATCTGCTAAGGGGTCAGAAAACGGAATACCTAGTTCAAGAGCATCGGCACCAGCTTCAATTAAGGTTTCCATGATCTGATAAGAAAGCTCAGGGTTTGGATCGCCAATGGTTACAAAAGGAACAAAGGCACCTTGGTTTTTGTTTGCTAATTTAGCAAATAGGTCTTGATAACGATCCATTAGATTTCTCCCTTTTCTTTTAGAATGTCATGAACGGTGAAGATGTCTTTGTCACCACGGCCTGATAGGTTAACAACTAACAACTGCTCTTTTTCTGGTTCAGCATGCGCTAGTTGAAGTGCATAAGCCAGAGCGTGAGATGATTCTAAGGCAGGAATAATACCTTCGCCTTTTGCTAAGGTTTGGAATGCCTCTAGTGCTTCATCATCAGTGACTGAACCATATTCAGCACGACCAATGGCATTTAAATGCGCGTGTTGTGGGCCAACCGATGGGAAATCAAGCCCTGCAGAAACAGAATAAGACTCTTCAATTTGGCCATGTTCATCTTGCATTAGTGGGGCTTTCATACCAAAGAAGATGCCTGTTTTTCCGTGTTTAAGTGGTGCACCATGCTGGTCGGTATCAATACCTTTACCTGCAGGTTCTACACCAATCAGTTTCACACTTTCTTCTTTGATAAAATCAGCAAACATACCAATCGCATTTGAACCTCCACCTACACATGCGATTACAGCGTCAGGAAGTCGACCTTCACGTGCAAGGATCTGCATTTTTGTTTCTTCACCAATCATACGTTGGAAATCACGCACAATCGTTGGGAATGGGTGAGGGCCAGCGGCTGTACCTAATAGGTAATGCGCAGTTTCATAAGTTGCAGACCAGTCACGTAGTGCTTCATTACAGGCATCTTTTAGCGTTGAAGAACCTGAATGAACAGGGATCACTGTTGCGCCCATTAATTCCATACGGAATACATTTGGGCTTTGACGTTCAATATCTTTAGCGCCCATGTAAACACGGCACTTTAAGCCAAGCAGAGCACAAGCAAGCGCAGTTGCAACGCCGTGTTGGCCTGCACCAGTCTCTGCAATAATTTCGTTTTTACCCATGCGTTTTGCAAGTAGCGCCTGACCTAATACTTGGTTAGTTTTGTGAGCGCCACCGTGCAGTAAGTCTTCACGCTTTAGGTACAGTTTCGTTTTAGTGCCCTTGGTTAGGTTACGACAAAGCGTTAGGGCTGTAGGACGACCTGCGTATTCTTGCAGTAACGTCATAAACTCAGCGCGGAAATCGTCATCTGCTTGTGCATCAATGAATGCTTGTTCTAATTGATCAAGAGCAGGAACTAAGATTTGTGGAACGTATTGACCACCATATTCGCCGAAGTAGGCATCTAATTTTGCCATGATATTTTCCTTAATAATCTCGTAATGCGCTAAATACGGCGCGTAATTTTTTGTGATCTTTTTTACCTGGAGCCGATTCGACACCAGAGTTGAAATCTAATCCGTAACAGCCAAGTTGCGCAGCTTGTTTGGTATTCTCTAGTGATAAGCCACCGGCGAGCATAATGTCGTGATGTGGCAGTTTGTTCCAATCAAAACTTATGCCAGTGCCACCTTCTTGTGAGCCAACTTTGCAATCTACCAATACCTTATCAGCAAGGCTTTGTGGAAGGGAAATACTTTGCGCCTCATCTGACACAGAAATAACATTCCACACTTGGCAATCCGTTGGTAGCTGTTGTTTTAGCTCTGCAATATAGTCTTCACTTTCAGAACCATGTAGCTGAACCACCGCAAGAGATAGCTCATGTGCTCGTTGTGCAACCGTAGATACAGTCTCGTTTTGGAACACGCCGACATAATGCAATGTAGTTTCTTGAGTGATGGCTTTGGCTGTTTCTAATGAAACAAAACGCGGTGACTTCTCAACAAAGATAAGCCCGCCATATACGGCACCCGAGTCATAAACTGCTTTTGCGTCTTCAACCGAAGTAAGCCCACAGACTTTGTTTTCACCTAAGATCACTTTTCGTGCTGCTAGTTCTAGGTTCTCTTCTGCCATTAATGAGCTGCCAATTAAAAAGCCTGTAGCGTGTTTAGCTAAATCTTTTACTTGCTGATGAGTATAAATACCCGACTCAGAAATAATGGTTGTGTCTTTTGGCAGTAGCGGTGCAAGCTCTTTAGTGCGGTTCAAATCAGTGGATAAATCACGTAGATTACGGTTGTTAATTCCGATCACTTGCGCTTCTAATGCGACCGCTCTATGTAACTCATCTTCATTACTGACTTCTGTGAGTACACCCATGCCAAATGAATGAGCGACTTCTGCAAGCGCTCTGTATTCTTCATCATTAAGTACAGAAAGCATCAGTAGAATCGCATCGGCACCGTAATGACGCGCTAAATAGACTTGGTATGCATCAATCATAAAATCTTTGCACAGAATAGGCTGATTAACTTGGGCACGAATAATTGGTAAGAAATCAAAACTGCCTTGAAAATACTTTTCGTCCGTTAACACAGAAATCGCACTGGCGTGTTTGTTGTAGACAGAGGCGATGTAACCTAAATCGAAATCTTGTCGGATTAATCCTTTTGATGGCGATGCTTTTTTACACTCAAGAATAAACTCAGTTTTTCCTGTTTTTAATGCTTGGTAAAAACTGCGATCTGAATTGGTCAGGCCATCTTTAAACGTATTGAGTGGTTGAGTTTTTTTTCGCTCGTCTACCCAAACGGCTTTGTCTTTAACTATTTTTACTAGCACTTCGGCCATTTGGGTATTTTCTACTGAAATGTGCTCAGACAATTGTTGTGTCATCTTTCTTATCCTCGTGCAGCCAGTTGTTGAACTAGCTCAAATGCTTTACCTGAGTTCATCGCATCGATTGCTTTTTGTGCATTGGTTTTTAAATCTTCATGGCCAAATAAACGCATTAGTAGCGCAACGTTAACCGCAATGGCACCTAATTGAGCGTCGGTTCCTTTACCTGTCAGAATATCGGTAATAATCGCTTTGTTTTCTTCTGGCTCTCCGCCTTTAATGGCTTCAAGCGGGTGCGTGTCTAGGCCAAAATCTTCAGGCGTTAATGTGTATTCTGTGATTTTACCGTCAATGATTTCAGCAACGGTTGTTGGACCATGAATCGCGACTTCATCTAAACCAGAACCAAAAACAACGGCTGCGCGTTTCATTCCCATGTTCACCATGGTTTCTGCGATTGGGCGAACCAGTGACTCATCGTACACACCCATTAATTCAATGTTTGGACGAGCAGGGTTGATTAAAGGGCCAAGAATATTAAAGATGGTGCGTGTTTTCATGGTTTGACGAATTGGCATCGCGTGGCGAACACCACCGTGATAATGCGGTGCAAATAAGAAGGCAACACCTAAATCATCAACCGCTTTTCGTGTGTCTTCTGCTGACATGGCTAAATTAATACCAAATGAATCTAATAAGTCAGAAGATCCTGATTTACTTGAAACACCACGGTTACCGTGTTTTGCGATTTTTAATCCACAGGCTGCTGCTACAAACGCCGCTGTGGTGGAAATATTTATCGTATTTGAACCGTCACCGCCTGTACCAACAATGTCGGCGAAATCGTAATCAGGGCGAGGGAATTCATTGGCATTATCAAGCAGTGCTTTTGCTGCACCTGCAATTTCGTTTGGTGTTTCACCTTTGATTTTCAAACAGGTTAGGGCAGCGGTAAGTAGAATAGGCTCTAACTCGCCTTTAATAATGGCATCAAAAAGAACTTGGCTTTCTGTTTCTGAAAGCGAAGTTTGATCATACAGTTTAGTAAAAATGGCTTCAATTTGAGTCATGCGAATATCCTTATTCTTTATTATCTGAACGGCTTGAATCTAAATTTAAAGCCCAGTTTAATGTATTAATGAGTAGCTCAGCGCCTTGCGTCGTTAAAATGGATTCAGGATGAAATTGGAATCCACACACTTTATCTTCTTCTTGGGTCACCGCCATAACTAAATCATCAACGGTTGCTGTAATGGTTAATTGCTCTGTTACTTTCGTCGCCACTAAAGAGTGGTAACGAGCAATAGAGAGTGGGTTTGGTAACCCATTAAAAATTGCGTGTTGGTTATGGCTCATCATAGCCGATTTACCATGAACGATTTCGCCAGCACCTGCAACCGTCCCATCATACGCTTCTACAATCGCTTGATGACCAAGACAAATCCCAATCATAGGTACTTTGCCTTTTAAGCGTTGAATGACTTCAGGCATACAGCCGGCTTCTGATGGCGCGCCTGGTCCTGGAGATAGTACAACTACTGGATTTTCTAATTTGTTTACCGCTTCTTCAAAAGCTACGGCTGACAAACTATTTCGATAAATAGTGACTGGGTAACCAAGTGAGCGAAATTGATCAACCAAGTTATAAGTAAAGGAGTCAAAGTTATCGAGCAATACAATATGAGCCATTAGTTTTTCTCCTTAGTGCTTGCTGGTTGAGCTAAGTGTGCTTTTTGAATCGCAGAGATCACCGCTTGTGCTTTTCCACGAGTTTCATCAGCTTCAGCTTGTGGGTTAGAGTCATATACGACACCAGCACCGGCTTGAACTTGAGCGATACCATCTTCAACATAGGCTGAACGAATAACAATACACGTATCCATGTTGCCATCCCCCGTTAAGTAACCAACAGCGCCACCATAAGTGCCTCGGCGTGTTTTTTCTACGTCACGAATGAGCTGCATAGCACGAATTTTTGGTGCGCCAGTCAATGTCCCCATATTCATACACGCTTGGTAAGCATGAAGGGCATCAAGATCCCCTCGAAGCTGAGCAACAACACGAGAAACCAGATGCATAACATGGCTGTAGCGGTCGACTTTTAATAAATCAGCCACATAGCGAGTGCCTGCTTCTGAAATACGAGCGACATCATTACGAGCCAAATCAACCAACATCATGTGCTCTGCGTTTTCTTTGGTATCACAACGCAGTTCTAATTCAATGCGGCTGTCTAAATCATGGTTGATAGAGCCATCGCTGTTTTTACCGCGTTGACGAGTGCCTGCGATTGGGTAAATTTCAACTTGGTTTGTTTCTTTACCGTATTTCAATGCAGATTCAGGCGATGCTCCAAATAGGGTGAAATCACGATCTTGCAGATAAAACATATAAGGACTTGGATTGCCGATTTTGAGTTCACGATAAGCCGCTAATGGCGCAGGACAAGGAAGAGTGAATCGACGAGAAGGAACAACTTGGAAAATATCGCCTTTAATTACAAATTCTTTTAAATTTAATACGGTTTGACAGAAATCTTCATCGGAGACACTTGGAATTGCTTCACAGCTTTCTAGCGTTGGTGCTTCGGGTACGGTATGTGGCTCTGAGCAAAACGCTTTAATTTCAGTAAGTCGTGCAGAAAGGTTTGTTTTGATTGTTGCATCAGCATTAAACAATGAGCCTTGAAGTACTGACGTTTCCGTTTGATGATCGATAACTAACAATGATTCGGCTACATAAAATACATAATCAGGGCATTTGTTTGTTGTCTCTGCCTCACCAAGGTTTTCAAAGTTAGCGACTAAGTCATAAGCAAATAGTCCACCTAAAAAGAGTGCATTAGAGGGTAAACCAGTTACATTGAATTGATTTTGAATAAACCGTAACGCATCAAAAGAGGAGAGTTCTCGTAAACGGCTGTCCTCATCCAGATCTTGATTAATATTTGGGAACTGTAATGTCAATATAGAGTTAGAAGAAAGGGCAATAAGAGAAGCAGGAATAGATTGAGCTAAGGAGTGTAATAAGGATTCTCCATTTGCTGTTAACGCTTCTAGTGTTACTTCTTTATCAAAACAATGAATTCGTACCGCTGCATCTATTAGCATCAAGCTTATAATGTTTTGTTTTGAGTTAACTTCTGCCCCTTCGAGTAATAGGCTCATCTCTTTATTTTCACATAGAGTGGAATAAAGTTGGGTTGGATCAGAGACGTATGGAACGTCAAGGGAAAGCACTTCTAGTTGACCATCATTGGACATTACTGACTGCATTTCAGCCTCCCTGCTAATGCGTTGAATTGATGTTACATTTTTATTAGTTTTCATAGTCGCATATTTCACTTTTGTTGCCACTCTTTTCTTAAAACTTGTGAGAGCTGAATGACTGACTGTTTAGATTTTCATCTATCATTGAGGGTGCTGGTACATTTAGACATAAAAAAACCCGCTTAAATGCGGGTAATAATTTTTATGTCAAAATCGTTAATTCAGCACAAAAACACTACCCGAAGTAGTGCCACCATCGTTTTGTCATCACGCTAGTTTTTAAGAATGCTTGTTGTTTGCTAAGCTGTGACATAAAGTACCTACTATTAAAACAAAGACCAATATTAAATTTGGTGAGAAAACGTTTAACTGCGTACTAGTAAACTAGTGCGAGAGGTAAAAGTCAAGAATTATTATGAAAATAGACCTACATAGTCACACAACAGCGTCAGATGGACGCATGTCTCCTGCTGAATTAGTAGAAAGAGCGGTTACTTTTGATGTGAAAGTACTTGCTATTACTGATCATGATACCGTTGCAGGATTAGCTGAAGCGCATCAAACGATTAAAGAAAAAGCATTACCAGTGCATTTAATTGATGGTATTGAAATTTCAACATTATGGAGCAACAAGGATATTCATGTTGTTGGCCTTAATATTGATGTAAATCACCCTGAATTAATTGCATTGATAGAAGAACAAGCGCAACGTAGAGATGCTCGCGCTCGAAAAATGGCAGAACGTCTTGAAAAAGCGGGTTATGTCGGGGCGTTAGAAGGCGCAATGGCACTGGCTGATGGAGGCTCACTAACCCGAGCTCATTTTGGCAAGTGGTTAGTTGACCAAGGCCATGCGAAAACGATGCAAGCGGTATTCAAAAAGTTCTTAACACGCAATAACATAGGCTATGTTCCACCAGAATGGTGTTCAATCGAAGAAGCCGTTAAGGTCATTCATAACACGGGAGGAACAGCTGTACTTGCTCATCCTGGTCGTTATAAGTTGACCGCAAAATGGGTGAAGCGATTATTAGCTGCATTTGTTGAAGCAAAAGGGGATGCAATGGAAGTTGCCCTACCTCAACAAGGTGTTCAAGAGCGTCGAGTTCTTGCCGATTATGCAATTCAATATGAACTAGCGGCATCACAAGGGTCTGATTTTCATTATCCGTCGCCTTGGACAGAATTAGGAAGAAATTTATGGCTACCTGAAGGGGTAGTTCCAGTATGGCAAGAATGGGATTTACCAACGTTTGAGTAGGGCTTAATCCTTAAATAATAACAACGACCTGCTCGTCAGGAGGAATAATGAGCCAATTTTTTTACGTACATCCAGAAAACCCACAAGCACGCTTAATTAGTCAAGCGGTTGCCATCATTAGAGATGGTGGTGTCGTTATTTATCCAACCGACTCGGGTTATGCTTTAGGTTGTCAGCTTGAGAATAAACAAGCATTAGAGCGTATTTGCCAGATCCGTCGTTTGGATGATAAGCACAACTTTACATTGTTATGTCGAGATCTGTCAGAGTTATCAATCTATGCACGTGTCGACAATAGTATTTTCCGATTACTGAAGAACAATACACCGGGGGCTTATACCTTTATCTTTAAAGGGACTAAGGAAGTTCCACGTCGTCTTATGAATCCAAAGCGTAAAACAATAGGTATGCGTGTACCAGATAATAAGATCGCTCTTGATTTGTTAGAAGCATTAGGTGAACCGCTAATGTCGACAACATTGATTTTACCAGGTAATGACATGGCAGAGTCAGATCCAGAAGCGATCCGAGATCAGCTTGAGCACGCCGTGGACTTAATTATGAATGGTGGTTATTTAGGTGAACAGCCAACAACCGTGGTTGATTTTAGTGACGATGAAATCAATGTGGTTCGTATTGGCGCTGGTGATCCAAGCCCATTTCAATAATTAAAAAGACAAGTAAGTATAAATAGCCAGCATTGACTGGCTATTTTTATATCCATTTTTCAAGCATTTGTAATAGTTGAGGCTTGGAGATTGGCTTAGTTAAGTATGCATCCATTACTGCTGTTATTTTAAGTATTTCTTCATGGCCTGATTCACCAGTAAGCGCAATGATAGGAAGCAATGGATGACCTGCTTTAATTTGCGCAGCAGCCTCCGCTCCATTCATTACTGGCATACGTGAATCCATAAAAATCAGATCTATGTGCCTTTCGTTAACTATTTTAAGTGCTTCAGCCCCATTTTCAGCTTGGACAATGACAAGATTATCATTCGTAATAAATGTTTGAATTAACATTCTTTGTACTTTTTTATCATCAACAATAAGAACTGTTTTTTTCGAACTATTATTTCTAATCTTAGCTATGCCGAAGGATTCTTGTTGTATTGCTGTTGGTTCAATAGTGATTGCTTGATGATCTGTATTTATTTTAGGAAAACTAAGAACAAACTCAGTAAACTCACCTTGTTTTGAGTAACATGCAATATTGCCTTTAAAGGAGTGCATCACTCGTAAACAGTAAGAGAGGCCTAGACCTGTGCCTCCTTGTTTATTATGAGTGAAAAAATCATCAAAGATATTTGGTAGAATATTTGAATTAATACCAGGACCTGTATCTCTGAATATCAAAGAATTGGTTGTATTTCCTTTTACTAATTGTATTGATATAGAGCAATTAGGGTCTTCAAAGTAATGAATGGCATTACGTAATAAATTAAATAAGATAAATCCGAATAAGGTATCATTAACATTAATAAGAAAGTCATCATTGAGATCTAAATGTATTCGCTTTTTAATATCTTCAGATTCAAAAGAATATTCATAAATAAACTGCTTTGTTAACACTGAAATAGAATAAGTTTTAAAGAGAGATTGATTAATATCAACACCTTTACTCTCGTTAAGAATAATATCAATTAACTGTGAACCGCGTTGAATAGCTAATTTTCCCTGTTCTAATTCTTTACTAATGCCATTTTTATCTGATTGAAGTCCAATACGTTCAAAGTGATACATTAACTGTGACAGTGGATTCCTCATTTCGTGAGCAATAGAGTTTGCAAGTGCTTGAGACTGGCGCACTTTACGCTCACTTTCAATATAACCTTGAACTTTAGTCAATACCCATTGAAGCGCTGAAATTTCTTCATTTGAAAATGTTGATCCATTCCGTTTTTTTGCCGAAACAAGCAAGTGTGAAATCAGCTTGTTTTTCCCAAAAATAGGAAGAATTAAGGCTGTTTTATGAGAGTCCATCTCTTTTTGAACTTGATGCAACTCAGAATGGTTAGAGTCTGGAGCGTAATGGATTTGATAATCTAATTCATCTTTGACTAAGGCTGAATTAGACTGTTCTAAATGAGGAATAAAGATATTGTAGTTGGTATTCTTTCCAACCAAGAGTAGGTCATCTCGTGGTGTATCGAGCAATAAAGCCAACTTAGTAATTGCGTGCTGACTTGAGTATTTAAATTCATCAGCTAATTCATATATTTTATCAACAGGTGTTTTTTTATCTTTATATATCATAAGGCTAGCAATGCCTTTTGATTTTAAAAGGGTTTTATTCCAAAATATACCAGTAAAAATAATGAAAATAATACTGATAGGAAAATCTGCTCCTGAGTTGGCGTTGTGAAAATATAAGAATGGGACTAAAAAGATGACTAAATTCATCACATAAGAAGAGAGCCAGAATGAGATATAGCGAAAGCTGTATAAGCGATGATAAAGCAATGTATAGCCAATTAAGACGGCTTCAGTCACAGATAATGCTGGTGGAACCCAAGCGAATGAAAAGTCCTGCCATATTATAGGGATAATAATTTGAGAGATGATGGTTGAAGACATAAAGACTAATATACCAAATAACAAGTAGATGGATTTCTCTTTATTGAGTTTGAGTTTACTTTTTCTTAGCTTTGTAAAATTATAAATGATGATACCTATAAATACGAAAGCATTTAGGAAAAACAATGTAGCAAATGGACCAAAATGAATAGTGAATATCCCTTTATCAACAACCGTAATACCGGTTACTGTCAAATTTGGTATTAAGTTGATAATTAGAGCAAAAGTGGTTTCGATAAAGAAAAGTATAATCTGCCAAACTTTTAGTTTTTTGTCTTCAGAACTGAGTCGACAAGAGAATAGGAAAGCGAAGCCAAAAGCGAAATAAGAACTTAAATTAGCAATAATTGCCATATTTACAGAAGTCTGCTCACTGAATCTAAGCAATAAATCGGATTGGAAGTAGTAGTTAGTTAAAATCCAAATAACTATAAAAATAGAATATGCAATATAAGGATGGTAAATCTTTGGGTCTACTTCCATCCGATCTTTAAATAAAGACCGGATGAAAAAAGCCACCCATAATAAGACAAATACGGCGATGAATAACAACAAGTTATCTTTAGGGGGGCTAATTAGCATTTATAGTAAACTCATCGTTGTTTTAATTCTCTTCTTTTTTCGATTATTTTAGCATTGTATTCTCTAAAATTATATCGATTGAAAGCGCTACTTGCATTTTTTGTAAAGCAAATTCCTTTATGTGTCACTAAACCGGACTGATTGATATCTTGGTTACCAGTAAAAACGAAAGGTACGTCATCGTTTTCAATACAAGCCATAGATTGGTAGAAAAGTACCATTGCAGGTTGCTCTATAATTGAAAAAATTAATGTTCTTTTCGAATGAAAAAGAGCCATTGCTAATCCTTTCTGTGCAAGATACATATGGTAATTCATTTTAGGTTTTGCTCCATTGACGGTAAAGCGAATTACACCGCAGACAGTTGATTTTTCTACTATAGAAGAAAAAATTTCGTTTTCTAGCTCTGAACAAGTTAATTGTTCTAAAGTTTGATCTTGTTGGGTAGATGAAGAGGCCATATTGGGAAATAATTGTGCAACTATATGTATATTTTGTGTTTTTTCCCATTTGTCAGATTGAAAAAAATTATCGAAAAATAACCAGTTGACTTTGTCATGATAAGGTTCAATTAGTGCAGATGAAATGATAGTAGGGTAGGGATTATCATTATCAAATTGGTACAGAATAAAGTGCTCTCCTTTTGATGAAATATCTAGAATACTAAGCATTTCATACCATTTATGTTGCTTGATGAATGTCGCAATATTGATGAGGACAATGGCATCTGAAAGTAATAACGGTTGTTCACAAAAGTCGGTATAGAAAACGCGTTTATCTAGCGCTATATCAGTAACAATCTCATAGTGATAGTTATCATTTATTTTTTTTGATGTGTAAGTTTTGTTTGGTGTATTGAGATAATGCTGATTGATAGCCATTGAGCTTTGAATGGTGCGAAATATTTCTAACTCCGTCCAGAAAGATAATAAACAACCAAAAAGTCGATGAGCGATTTGCTCAATAAGAAAGTAATCTTCAGGAAGAATTGGACTTGCTTGTTTTCCAATAATATTTTTAGCTGTTTGGGTTGAAAATATATCCGCTAGGTTACCAATATTTGAGCCATGCAGTTGGTTTAGAATCGTAGTCTTTCTATTTTCTATTATCTCTTTTAAAAGTGTTGGTTTTCCTGTTTTGTTGCAGTGAGAGTTAACAAGTTTGATAAACTGATCTTGCAGGTTTTTTTTGTGTAATCGAATCAGTGGATTCAGCAGGTAGAGCATCAAAAAAACGAATTAACTTTTCCATTTGGATTTCCTTTTAGTATGAATGAATGCTGTTTTAAACACAGCAGTTTTAATCATACGGAAAAACACTTCATGGTATAAAATTTTGTTTAATTTTTTACTATTCATCACAACCTTATTGTATAATCATCACCCATAGAATTCTAAAATGATTGAGAAATACTATCTGAACTTGGTAGGTTCTTGATTAATAAAAGTTAATTGACGCCTGTGAAGGCGACATCATAAGGTAAAAAATGAGCGAAAAATTACAGAAAGTATTAGCACGAGCAGGTCTTGGTTCTCGTCGTGAATTAGAAACGATGATTCAGTCTAATCGTGTTAGTGTTGATGGTCAGATAGCAAAGCTAGGTGATCGCCTAGAAAATGTCGATGCAAAAATTCGTATTGATGGCCATGTTGTATCAGTAAAAGAGTCTACTGATGTGATTTGTCGTGTGCTTGCTTACCATAAACCAGAAGGTGAGCTATGTACTCGTCATGACCCAGAAGGTCGTCGTACTGTTTTTGATCGCCTACCAAAAATTAAAGACTCACGTTGGGTATCTGTTGGTCGTCTTGATGCCAATACTGCAGGTCTATTGTTGTTCACCACTGATGGTGAGTTAGCAAACCGTCTTATGCACCCGAGTCGTAAAGTTGAACGTGAATACATGTGTCGTGTATTTGGTGAAGTTAACGACAAGATGGTTAAAAACCTAGTTTCTGGTGTAAAACTGGAAGATGGTGAAGCACGTTTCGAAGACGTTATGTATGCTGGCGGTGAAGGTATGAACCATACTTTCTATGTAGTAATTAACGAAGGTCGTAACCGTGAGGTTCGTCGCCTATGGGATTCTCAAGGTGTAACGGTTAGCCGCCTAAAGCGTGTTCGCTATGGTGATATCTTCTTAGAAAAAGCACTGCCTCGTGGTGGTTGGATGGAACTTGAACTGAAGGAAGTAAATTACCTTCGTGAAATGGTTGAACTTCCACATGAAAAAGAAAGCCTATTGGATGTAGATAAAGAATCTCGTAAGCGCGCGAAGTCTAAATCTCAAAAAATCCGTCGTGCAGTGAAGCGTCATGATGAACGTACCGTTGAAGATCGTAATACTTCTGGTGGTCGCCGTGGTCGTAATAATAAAAAGCCAGTAGGTAGCTCATTACCGCGCAATTCAAATAGTGACGCTAAACCAACAGGTAAGCCAACAAGTAAACCAAGTGGTAAACCAACAGGCAAACCAAGCGGTAAGGGTAAGAAGCCAGCAGCGGGTTCTAAGCCTGTGAGAAGTAAATTTTCACCAAATGGTAAAGCACCTAAATCAGCACCAAGACAGCGTTAAGTTGAATTGATGAGTTGATTTAGAAAACAGACAAATAAAAAGGGTTGAAGCCACATGGTTTCAACCCTTTTTTTATTTTGCTTGGTGTTACTTATTTATACTAATAATAACTATTTTGGTTGTGCATCAATACACTGACCATTTACGTTAATACTTTCAGGTGCCATTAAATAGACATATAACGGCATTAAATCTTTTGGTGTTTTAAGTAAGCTAATGTCTTCAGCTGGAAAGGCTTGAGCACGCATACGTGTATGAGTTCCACCGGGATTAATTGCGTTTACTTTAACCTGAGTGCCTTCCATTTCATGTGCTAATGTTTGCATCATGCCCTCAGTAGCAAATTTTGAGATAGCATAAGCTCCCCAAAAAGCACGACCTTGGTGACCTACAGTAGAGGTGGTGAAGATAATTCGAGCATCATCAGATTGTTGTAAAACAGGCAGTAGTGCTTGAGTCATTAAGAATTGCGCTTTAACGTTAATTTGCATGACTTCGTCGAAAATCGCTTCTTCAAATTGCTCGAATGGACTCAACATACCAAGTAAACCTGCGTTATGCAGTAAGCCGTCGAGTTTACCAAATTGACTTTGAATGGTTTCAGCCATATCGATATAATTCTGCTTTGTTGCGCCTTTTAAATCTAAAGGCACAATCGCTGGCGTTGGATAACCTGCCGCTTCAATTTCATCATAGACCGCTTCTAATTTTGCAACGGTACGCCCCAAAAGGATAACCGTAGCACCATGTTGAGCATAATGTAATGCTGCTTGTTTACCAATGCCATCCCCTGCACCAGTTATGAGAATTGTTTTGTTTTTTAATGCGTCAGCAGAAACCTGATAGTCCACTCTGTAATCCTTGTATTTCAACATTCATCCTAAGTCCTTCTGTTCTTTTTTGCGATTTATAGCCGTAAAAATAGACATTTAGTACGAATTTCTATCATTAGATGAATTAACTTTGGGTTAAGTTAGGTACAATACACGAAACATACTTAAGAGGGTATTACATTGGAATTTTTGTTTGATTACGGTCTCTTTTTAGCAAAGATAGCAACAGTGGTTGTTTCTATTATCGCCATTTTGATTGCCGCTAAAGCTGTGGGTGGTAACTCTTCAGCATCAAAAGGTGAGTTAGAAGTTACGAATTTGACTGAACAATATAAGTCAACGATTGAAGAACTAGAACACCATCTATTTGATGATGCTGAGTTAAAAGCACGCGCAAAAGCAGAGAAAAAAACTGCAAAAGAAGCCGAAAAAGCAAAACAAAAGGCAGTGAAACAGGCTACAAAATCTGGAGATTTAGAGCTAAAACGCGATGCTCGTTTATTCGTTTTAGATTTTAAAGGCAGTATCGATGCAAAAGAAGTCGCTGGGCTTCGTGAAGAAGTATCAGCTATTTTAGCGGTTGCAGCAGAAGGTGATGAAGTCCTTGTTCGTCTTGAGAGTGGAGGTGGTATGGTTCATGGATATGGACTGGCTTCATCTCAGCTTGATCGTTTACGTGATGCGAATATCAAACTAACGATTTCTGTTGATAAAGTAGCAGCTTCTGGTGGCTACATGATGGCGTGTATCGGTGAGAAAATTATCGCAGCACCATTTGCAATTGTTGGCTCAATTGGCGTGGTTGCGCAATTACCAAACTTTAGTAAGTTATTGAAAAAGAACGATATTGAATTTGAGCAGCTGACAGCAGGTGAATACAAACGAACGCTAACTATGTTTGGTGAAAACAGCGATAAAGCACGTGAAAAATTTCAATTAGAGTTGGAAGAAACACACGTATTATTTAAAGATTTCATTCACGAACATCGCGCTGATTTGGATCTTGAAAAAGTAGCAACAGGTGAGCATTGGTTTGGTAAACAAGCGCTAGAGTTAGGCTTAATTGATGCGATTCAAACATCCGACGATTACTTAACAAAAGCGTGTAAGGATCGTGAAGTATTAGCGATTCATTACGTACAGAAGAAAAAGCTAGGCGCTAAAATTGCAGGTATCGCTGGTCAATCAGCAGAGAATGTATTTATGCGTTTAATCAGTAAAGGACAACGTCCAATTCTTTAATTGCACGGATCTTTTTTAATATAAAAAAGGCTGAATTATTCAGCCTTTTTTTGTTTGTAATTAGCAAAAATTACTTAACGCTAAATTCTTTTGATAATTGGTGAGCAAGGTATTTAAACATATTAAATACAGCGGTGGTTTTTTCTGTTGGTAGGCCTTGATCGGATAAAAAGTACTCGCCTTTGAATACTAATACTTCATCTTTTTCTTCTACACTAGTTGCTCGCATACCTTCAACGTAGTTCTCGTGATCTTGAATGATTTGGTTGGCGATTAACAGTAAATCAGCCTCAGAAATGGATTTTTTATCGCTCATATCTCACTCATTTTTTGCTATATAAAAGAGGGATTTTAAGCATAACGGTTGGAAAATACAATTGATGTAAATCATGGCTAGTAAAATAAAAATTCAGTGAAGATTGACAATTTTATTGTGAGCAAGTGCAAGATATTTAACTCACCTTTTGAGCTATGGACGTGTAAATGATAATAGAGTCGGCCTAATTAAAAAGGGAGTTTGATGGTAGGGTGTGTCTAAATTACATCTAATTAACAACTGTCCAAACTACGACCATTCAGTAACGAATGTAAAAAAAGTGGTTGACGTAGTGCCATCCTCCCTCAATAGTAATATATAGATAAAGTTTAATTTATAGCTGTTGATATCGTTATTTTGAGCAGCATTGTATTTCAGCACGAGGACGTTAGTGAGACATTATGGGTAAATCTCTAGTTATCGTGGAGTCACCAGCCAAAGCAAAAACAATAAATAAATACCTTGGCAAAGACTTCATCGTAAAATCCAGTGTAGGTCACGTACGTGATTTACCTATGGGCTCAACGAGCACAGGTAAAAAAGCGGCTGCGGCATCGACTAAAGGCTTAAGTGTTGAAGAAAAAGCACGCATTAAAAAAGAAAGAGATAAAAAAAATCTAATCAATAAAATGGGAATTGACCCATACAATGATTGGGCAGCTAACTATCAAATTCTTCCAGGTAAAGAAAAAGTAGTTGCTGAATTACAAAAATTAGCGGAAAGCGCAGATACTATTTATCTCGCAACCGATTTGGACCGTGAAGGGGAAGCTATTGCGTGGCACCTTCGCGAGATCATCGGTGGTGATGATTCACGCTTTAAACGTGTGGTTTTTAATGAAATCACTAAAAATGCAATTCAGCAGGCTTTTGAAACTCCAGGTGAGTTGAGTATGCCAGGTGTAAATGCACAGCAAGCACGTCGTTTCTTAGATCGTGTGGTTGGTTTCATGGCTTCTCCATTGTTGTGGAAAAAAGTGGCTCGTGGTTTATCTGCTGGTCGTGTTCAATCAGTTGCTGTGAAGGTATTGGTTGAGCGTGAGCGTGAAATCAATGCATTTATTCCTGAAGAGTTCTGGGATATTCATGCGGATACGTTAACTGCGGATAAAGAAAACTTCCGCCTACAAGTTGCACAACGTAATGGTTCTGCCTTCAAACCGTTAAATCAAGCGGATACGCTTGCAGCGGTTAGTATTCTTGAAAAAGCAGAATATGAAGTGTGTAAACGTGAAGATCGCCCAACAAAAAGTAAGCCATCAGCACCGTATATCACATCAACATTGCAACAAGCAGCAAGTACACGTCTAGGTTATGGTGTGAAAAAGACCATGATGTTAGCTCAGCGCCTCTATGAGGGCGGTTACATCACTTATATGCGTACTGACTCAACTAACTTAAGTAAAGAGGCTGTAGAGGCGTTACGTGAGTTCATTGGTTCTGAGTATGGCGACAGCTATTTGCCTTCAGCACCGATTTTTTACGGTAGCAAAGAAGGCGCACAAGAAGCTCACGAAGCGATTCGTCCTTCAAGTGTTGATGTGAAAGTTGATGACCTACAAGGTATGGAAGCGGACGCTCACAAACTTTATAACCTAATTTGGAATCAATTTGTTGCTTGTCAAATGACACCTGCGCAATACGATTCAACCACATTGAGCGTAAAAGCCGATGAATTCACCTTAAAAGCAAAAGGACGTATCCTTAAGTTTGATGGTTGGACTCGCGTACAACGTCCAATGGGGAAAAATGAAGATCAGCTATTACCAGCGGTTCAACTTGGCGATAAGCTAAAGCTAGAACAGCTTGATCCAAAACAACACTTTACTAAGCCACCAGCGCGTTTCACAGAAGCTGCATTGGTTAAAGAACTTGAGAAAAAAGGCATTGGTCGTCCATCGACTTACGCATCAATCATCTCAACCATTCAAGACCGTGGTTATGTTCGTGTTGAAAGTCGCCGTTTCTATGCAGAGAAAATGGGTGAAATCGTTACAGACCGTCTAAATCAATCGTTTGATGATTTAATGGATTACGATTTTACGGCTCGTATGGAAGGCAACTTAGATAAAATTGCTGAAGGTGATAAAGATTGGAAAGACGTACTTAACGCTTTCTTCCAAGACTTTACTGATGATATTGCCAAAGCGGAGCTTGATGAATCTGAAGGTGGCATGTCACCAAATAATATCGTAGAAACCGATATTAAATGTCCAACATGTGGCCGTAATATGGGTATTCGTACTGCATCAACTGGGGTATTCCTTGGTTGTTCGGGTTACGCATTACCACCAAAAGAACGTTGTAAAACAACGATTAACTTAGGCAGTGAAGAGGGCATTGTTAATGTTCTTGAAGAAGACGTAGAAACCGCAGCATTACGAGCGAAGAAACGTTGTCCTAAGTGTGAAACAGCGATGGATCCTTATCTAATTGATCAAGATCGTAAGCTTCATGTTTGTGGTAATAACCCGAACTGTGAAGGTTACATTATTGAGAAAGGTGAGTTCCAACTTAAAGGTTATGATGGTCCAATTGTCGAATGTGACAAATGTGGTTCAGACATGGAACTTAAGAACGGCCGCTTTGGTAAATATATGGATTGTACGAGTGAAACGTGTAAAAACACACGTAAAATCCTAAGAAATGGTGAAGTTGCGCCACCAAAAGAAGATCCTGTACACCTTCCTGAATTGGAATGTGAAAAATCAGACGCGTACTTTGTGTTACGTGATGGCGCATCAGGTTTATTCTTAGCAGCAAGTACGTTCCCTAAATCACGTGAAACTCGTGCACCATTAGTGGAAGAGCTTGTTCGCTTTAAAGAGCGTCTGTCTCCTAAGTTCTTGTACTTAACAGAAGCACCGACGCACGATCCAGATGGTAAGCCAGCAGTGATTCGTTTCAGTCGTAAAACGAAAGAGAACTATGTTCGTACTGAAAGTGATGGCAAGCCATCAGGTTGGACTGGTTTATACATCGACGGCAAGTGGGCAATTACGGATAAGCGTAAAAAACCAAAAGCCGAGAAAGAAGATAAATAATCTTTTTTTGAAAATAGCTAACTAAAAGTTAAAAAGGAGTCTCAGACATGGGGCTCCTTTTTTTATGTGATTAAATCATAACTCTTCATATTTTTAATTATTTTACTATATTCATTGATCTAACTCGGTATACCGAACAGTAACTAAGACCATAATAAAGACAATATATTTTTACTGTTCTATGGAAGTCGGTAGCGTTATGCGTCAATACATGAAGTATTTAATCCCAACAGTTATTCCTTTAATTATTTTATTACTCCCTTTGTCCGCTTTTCCTTTTGAAGGAATGACAATAATTCAGCAGCGTGTGATTGCTATCTTTTTATTGGCAGCACTGTGTTGGGTATTTGAGCCAATTCCAATTTACGCAACCTCAGTAGTCATTATTGTTCTCGAACTATTAATGGTTTCTGATAAAGGTTTTATCTTATTTAAGATGAATCAAGATGCACCTCATTTTGGAGAGTTGCTAAATTACAGTGATATTATGGCAACCTTTGCCAGTCCGATAATTATGCTGTTCTTAGGTGGTTTTTTCCTAGCAATGGCGGCAACGAAATATCGATTGGATGTCAACTTAGCCAGAGTATTGTTAAAACCATTTGGAACCAACCCTAAGTTTGTCATGCTTGGCTTAATGTTGATTACGGGAATTTTCTCCATGTTTATGTCGAATACGGCAACAACGGCGATGATGCTATCGATCTTAACGCCTGTTATTGCCGTATTTGGTCCGAAAGATCCAGGCCGAGTTGCGTTTGCTTTGTGTATTCCTATTGCGGCGAACATTGGTGGTATTGGAACCCCGATTGGAACCCCACCAAATGCCATTGCCTTGAAATATCTTGTTGGAGACAACCTAATCACATTCGGTGAGTGGATGGCATTTGGTGTGCCATTTGTCATCGTGATGATGGCGCTTGCTTGGTTCTTAATTACCTACTTATACCCAGCAAAACAAACCACAATGAATTTAGATATCAAAGGGAAGTTCTTAAAAACACCAAAAGCGATCATGGTGTACATCACATTCGCAGGTACGATCCTTTTATGGCTAATGGGATCAAGTCATGGCATGAACTCATATACTGTTGCGCTAATTCCAGTTGCGGTTTTCTCTCTGACGGGGATCATCAACAAAGAAGATCTTAAGAAAATATCATGGGATGTGCTGTGGTTAGTTTCAGGTGGTATTGCTCTTGGTTTAGCGTTAGATAAAACAGGCTTGGCTAAGTTAGTGGTTCACAGTATTCCTTTTGATGCTTATTCTCCTTATGTGGTTTTATTTGGTGCTGCATTCTTATGTTTAGTCATGGCAAACTTCATGTCTCATACAGCAACGGCGAACTTATTGATGCCGATCATGGCAGCGTTAGGTACTTCAATGACGTCATTGACCCCATTAGGTGGTGAGCTAACCTTAATACTGATAGTTACATTTGCCGCTTCTCTAGGTATGTCATTACCAATCAGTACACCACCAAATGCATTGGCGCATGCAACCGGTAATGTAGAAAGTAATCAAATGGCAAAAACAGGTGTGATATTGGGCGTCGTTGGTGTGTTATTAAGTTTTGTAATGGTATGGATCCTTCATACTGTGGGCCATATTGGATAGCCTATGAATCAAGAAAAATTACAACGTTTGATTGATGCCTATTTTAGTCAAGAAGAGCGAAGAATTGTTATTCCTGCGGGTGAAACGATCTTAGAGCAGGGTGCAGACAATGACCGTCTATACTATGTTTGCTCTGGTGAGTTAGAAGGGTTCTATCAAGAAGAAGAGAGTGAAAGCCAAGTTATGGTATTTAGTGCCTCTGAAGGCGCATTCATAGGCGTTCATAGTTTCTTTTCTGAAACCTTAATTGCTTCATCAACCGTAGTGAGTAAAACAGAAAGTGAACTTGGGTGGATAGATACAAAGACCACGGCAGTTGAGCTAGAGCGCTATGGACCACTTACCGCGCAGTTTACGCCTATTATTGTTAATGAGCTTTCTCGTCGTCAGCGCAGAGCCATGCAAGAGTCGATAGAGAAAGAAAAAGCGCTACAAAAACTCTACTCTGCAGAGCAAATGACCACACTTGGTCAATTGGCTGCGGGTATTGCTCATGAGCTTAATAATGCGGTTGGAGTCTTAAGCAGTAAAACAGAGCGTCTGCAGTCTATCATTTTAGAGTTACTAGAAGAGATACACCCAGAAGCGAGTAGTTTTGTTGATCAAGGTTTGATGAATGGTCAAAACATTAGCTCATCAGAAGTTCGCACAAGAGGGCGTGAAATAGAAGAACGTTATGGTCTTGAAAGAGATCTCGCGCGTGAATTAGCTCGTGCGGTGCCTAGTGGTGAGTTATCAACGTACTGGTTAAGCGCTCCTGAAAAAGCCATACGCTATTGGAATATCGGTCGAGATCTTCATGACATGAGGTTAGCGGCAAGGCATTCTGTTGGTATTGTTCGCTCGGTGAAACAACTAGGCAGAACAGATATAGATACCGATGAAATCCTTGATGTGAATGACAGCATTAATAAAGCGCTCGTCTTATTACAGAGTGATTTGAGACGCGTCTCTGTCCATATGAGCCCAGCAGCAATGCCGATGGTAAAAGCATCAGCCACTGAGTTAGTTCAGGTGTGGGCTAATGTGATTAAAAATGCCAGCGATGCAATGGAGAAAATACAATCACCAGAAATTGAAATATCGACGCGAGTATCAGACCGATTTGTTTTAGTGACGATTGCGAATAATGGTCCTGAAATAGATGAAGTGACTCGACGTAAAATATTCCAACCGAATTTTACCACCAAAAAGGGCGGACTTTCTTTTGGTTTAGGGCTCGGTCTAGCCATCGTAAAACGAATCATAACAGGATACGGTGGTTCAATTGCAGTAAAGAGCAATCAAGAGAAAACCATTTTTAGAATTAAATTGCCAGTCGAGGACGGTCATGGAAAAACTTAATCTGATTTGTGTAGACGATCAAAGGGAAGTGCTGAGTGCCGTTTTGCAAGATCTTGCACCACTTAAATCATGGATTAATATCGAGGAATGTGAATCTGCGGATGAAGCATTAGACTTGATGGATGAGCTAGACAGTGAAGGAGGATATATCGCTTTAGTATTATCCGATCACGTAATGCCAGGAAAAAATGGTGTTGAATTATTGACTGATGTTTCCCACGATTATCGCTTTTTAAGAACAAAAAAAGTTCTGTTAACAGGGCAAGCAACTCATCAAGATACAATTATCGCTATTAATCGAGCGCGTATTGAAAGTTATATTGAAAAACCATGGAACGGGGACGAGCTAAGAGTGTTAGTTACTCGTTTAGTGACGGAATATATTTTTGATAAAGGGTTGGAATATACTGACTATCAAGAACATTTAGATCAACAAGTTGTTCTTAGCCGATTAAGATAGTACCAAATTAAAACGCCTTACATAAGCAAACTATGTAAGGCGCTTTTATAGGTTACTACGCTTGAATTAATTCGTTACCGGAGTGCTCACCTTTTGAAAAGGCATCAATACTACCTAGTGTTGTTGCAGCTATATTGTCTAATGCTTCTTCAGTTAAGAAGGCTTGGTGGCCTGTGAAAAGTACATTATGGCAAGCAGATAAACGACGGAAAACATCATCGGTAATAATGTCGTTTGATTTATCTTGGAAGAAAAGCTCTTTCTCGTGATCATAAACGTCTAATCCTAACGCGCCGATTTTTCCTGCTTTTAAGGCTTCGATAGCGTTGGCTGAGTTTAATAACCCACCACGACTGGTATTAATGATCATTACGCCATCTTTCATTTTTTCAAATGAATCTGTGTCTAATAAGTGCGTGTTTTCAGGCGTTAATGGACAATGCAGTGTTATTACATCTGATTTCGCAAAAATCTCATCAAGGGTAGTGTATCTCACTCCTAAATCTATCGCTACTTGGCTTGGGTATGGGTCATAGCACAAGATTTCCATTCCTAATCCTTTAAGAATTCGCATTGTTGCGAGCCCAATTTTACCCGAGCCAATAACACCAACCGTCTTACCAAAGAAATTGAAACCTGTTAACCCTTCTAGAGAGAAGTTGGCATCACGAGTTCGTTGATATGCTTTATGGAAACGACGGTTTAAGCACATCATCATTCCGACAGCATGTTCGGCGATGGCTTCTGGTGAGTAAGCGGGCACTCGAACCACTTGGAGACCGAGTTCTTTTGCCGCATCAAGGTCTACACGGTCAAATCCCGCACAACGCATCGCGATTAATTTGGTGCCTTGATTCGCAAGTTTAGTGAGGACTGGCGCAGATAAATCATCATTAACGAATGCACAAACCACATCGGCACCATCTGCAATTGGGGCTGTACTTTCAGTGAGTTGGAAGTTGAAATATTGACATTCGAATTGGTAATTTTGATTGATACTATTGAAAGAAACTTCATCATAAGATTTAGTACTGAACATTGCGATTTTCATATAATATCCTTACAAATAAACAGGTTATAATAATGCTAACTCTTTCCACTTTACCACTTCTTTAACTAAAAATAAGATAAAACTCATGAATAAAATGTTTTAATGCTTATGGTATTAAGAGTATTTACGTATCAGAACTATAATTTGTTCATAGTTAACTATTATTTTCCTGAGTTTAGCGATTGCGCTCATGTAATTGATAATAGATATCATCTAGACTTAATGAATATTCAGTAATGAGGTTTTTTATTATGATGCAGAAAATAACAAATTGGTTGAGTAGAGATCCAGAACCAAGAACTCGAGAAGAACTTCAGTACCTTGTCGATATCGGAAACATGGCAGAACTAAAAGATCGCTTTTCTTCTCGACTTCAATTTGGTACCGCTGGATTACGAGGAATGGTAGGAGCAGGACCTAACCGAATGAATCGGCTGGTAATTCAAGAAACAGCCACAGGATTAGGTCATTATTTAATAGACAACATCACGAATGCTAGCGAAAGAGGTGTTGTTATTGGTTATGACGGTCGTACTGATTCTCAACAATTCGCTCATGATACCGCTAGCGTTTTAACGGCTTTAGGGATTAAAGTTTTTTTAACAACCAAAGTTGCGGCAACCCCTATTGTGGCTTATGGGATCAAGAAGTTTAATGCAGCCGGAGCCGTCGTGGTTACCGCAAGCCACAACCCACCAGAATATAATGGTTTTAAAGTGTATTGGGAGAATGGGGCGCAGATTATTCCGCCGCATGATTCAGGTATTGCCAATGAGATCGATATTGCAGCCACAAAGCCTATTCCACTGATGTCATTGAGTGATGCTGAGGCTCGAGGGCTTTTAGTGTGGTTAGATGACGAATACTATCAATGTTATCGTAATGCAATGAACAGCAATCCGCTGCTTTCAAACCATACTAACCCATCAGCAATTTCAATTGCTTATACAGCGATGCATGGTGTGGGTGCCGATATGGCAGAAACCTTATTGCGTGATGCAGGCTTTAATCATGTGGTGAGCGTGGCAGAACAAAGAGAACCAGATGGCACTTTCCCAACGGTAAATTTCCCTAACCCTGAAGAAAAAGGGGCTATGGATATGGTTATCGCGTTAGCTGATTCAGTACAGGCAGAGCTTGCATGCGCTAATGATCCTGATGCAGACCGTTTTGCACTTGCTGCACGAAAAGATGACGGTAGCTATCAAATGCTCACAGGTGATCAGGTAGGTATTCTATTTGGGCATTATCTGTTGAAACATACAGAACCAAGTAAGCAGCTTGTTGGTAATACCATTGTTTCGTCCACGCTATTGAAAAAGATTGCTGAATCGAAAGGGGCCGAGTATTTCCAAACCCTAACAGGCTTCAAATGGCTAACTAATGTTGCGATGCAAAAGCAAAGTGAAGAGAAACAATTTCTTTTTGCTTATGAAGAAGCACTTGGGTATACCATTGGCAGTGAAGTGTGGGATAAAGATGGTTTATCTGCTTTAGTTGCTTTTGCTCAATTAGCGGCAGAACTTTCAACACAAGGTAAGAGCGTTTGGGATGAGTTGGAATTAATTTATCGCACCCATGGATTGTATATAAATTCACAGCGCAGTATCGCTTTAGCACCAAATTCTCCACCGGTTGGCGATAAGCTAAGAGCGAATCCACCAAAGCAAATTGCTGGAGTGAATATTGCGGTTACTGAAGATTTAAAAGCGTCATTGAGATATCTCTCAGATGGCACGACAGAATCAATCGATTTACCAGCCAGTGATGTTGTGATTTATCATTTAGAAGACGGCTCTCGTATTATTGTTCGCCCATCAGGTACTGAGCCAAAACTGAAGTGTTATTACGAAGTGGTGGCAGCGATTGCACCAACAGATGAATACTCGGTTATTCAAACTAAAGCCAATGAAGCGATGGATTATTTAATTGAAGAGCATCAAAAGAGCCTAGTTTAAAAGTCAGAAGATCAAGAAACTAAGCTTTTAAAAAGTAGGATAGAAATAAAAACGGTGAGCTCAATGCTTACCGTTTTTATATTTTGAATTGAATTAAAGTGCAGTAACAAAAGAACTTAACATCCACAATGCAAGAATGATAAAAATCCCGCCCATGAATTTATGCTGATACGTTCTGAATTTCACGTTATTGATTAGCGACTTTCCAAGTGTTCCCACTAACGCTACCAAGATTAAGTTAAACAATAAACCAAGAACGTTAAGCAATAAGCCAAGCACCAACATTTGCTCACCAGAGCTTGCAGCAATATTGGTAGAAACAAATTGTGGTAAAAACATCACAAAGAAGACTAACGCTTTAGGGTTCAATAAATTACTGACTAAAGCACGTTGGTAAAACGTAGTTGCCATTGTCGAACCTTGTTGTAATTCTGGTGCTTCATCCGCTTCTGCTCGAATACAATCCCAACCCATTTTTAATAAGTAGGCACCACCAACGAGATGTAATGCTTTTAAGGCAATAGGGCTCATCGCAATCAGTGCAGATACGCCTAAAGCAGCAAGCAAGGTTAAAATAATACCTGAGGTCGCATTACCTAAGCTGGCAAATAAACCGACTTTACGGCCGTAACTCATGCTTGAACTAGCAATCAACAGCATATCAGGGCCTGGTAATAAAAGTAGGGCGATAACAGCGGTTAAGTAAACCGGAAGAATAGTAATATCAATCATTATTTTATTTTGAATTATAAATCAGGAGGCGGATTTTATAGTAGTGAGATCTACTTTTCCATTTTTAAAGTGCCATTATAGAATAAATAATCAGCATATTAAAAAATAATGATAATTTTGTTGCTAATTGGTTTTCAATGCGACTTTTATGTTTGTAAATTGATAAAATTACCACGGTAACTTGTCATTTCGCTTATCTTGCAACCCACTCAGCTTCAATCAGTGTTTTTCCATCGAGTTTTAAGCGACTAAGAAAAATATCACCCATGTGAATTTCACCAACGCCTTGAGGTGTACCAGTCATGATGACATCACCATCATACAATTGAGTATAGGATTTTAAATCAGCAAGGATAGTTTCTGGAGAGTAAATCATTTGGCTAACTTGACCACATTGGACTCTCATACTGTTAATAAAGAGCTCAATTTGAAGTTGATTAATGTCTATACCATCAAGAGGGATGAAACGACTAAATACCGCTGAGCCATCAAAGGCTTTTGCTCGCTCCCAAGGAAGTCCTTTGCTTTTTAGCTCAGACTGTAAATCTCGTTTGGTTAAATCAAAACCGATTGCAACGGCAGATAGCTGTTCTTTTTCAATCAAAAAACAGATCTCTACTTCATAATGTAAACGCTCTTGATGGAAAGAAGATAGGGTTGAAGTGATGCATGAATTGGGTTTATTAAACACCACCATTTGCTCAGGGATCGTATTATTTAACTCATTAATATGGGCAACGTAATTACGGCCAATACATAATAATTTAGATGGAGTAATTAATTTTTCTCCAAAACGAACCGAATTCATTTTCCTATCCTTGGTTTTTAAATATGCAATGCAGAGTGTACCTGAACTCCTCTTTTTTCAATCGTACTCTGTTGAGTTTTTAGTCAAAAATCAGATCTCTAGCTCAACTACGAACAGGATCATATAGATAATTATGGTGATCTGTTGTGCTGTTAATGAGATAAGTCAGTTAGAATGGTTATTTCTTTCTCTTTACGGTATTAATGATGATCAATTGGATTCACCCCCCTAAAAATTCGGATGTGGCTAAACTGATCGATTGTTATTGGTTTTTAGAAAGACCTGAAGAGACAGACAGTAACCCATTTCCCAAATTAAACCCTGAGCCTGCAGGGCATTTGATCATTTCGGCTTCAGAGCAACCCTATCATTATGATATTGCATCTGATCGATTAAAGGGAAAAGGGTCACATTGGCTATACCCATACAGCAAGACATTACAGATGGATCACTCGCATGGCTTTGCGATCATCGGGGTTAAATTTCATGTTGGTGCGTTGTACTTATTAAACCAAGAACCACAACAATCAGTAGCAGATACTATTGTTTCAGCAGATTTGAATCTGTTATTTGGAACTGAAGGGATAAATGAAATAGATCTGATTGAGCTAGCCAAACAAGATCGTCAGAGGCTTTGTACTAAGTTAGATGAGATATTGTTACCGTGGTTATCTAAAGTAGAAGAAGATAAACATTATCAACTGACAACAAAAGCGCTACCTCTATTAGCGAAAGCGCCCATTGCTCAATTAGGGGAGTTATTGCATTGCTCACAAAGAACGTTAGAGCGAAGTTTTGTTCGAGTTACTGGGTTTACTTTAAAACAATGCCAGTCAATGAATCGATTGGAAGCGTTAATTACGTATCTGTATCAGCGAGAAGAAACCGATATTGATTGGTTAACGGTTGCTTACGAGTTTGGTTTTAGTGATCAGCCACATTTGATCCGTTATTTGAAAAGTACTTTGGGAGTCACCCCTGGGGAGTACGCAAAGCAACGAGATCTTACGATTGATATATATGGTGGAATTGAATAACCAATAACCATTATAGTAAGAATATAAAGCTAATGACTCAAAGAATAAGCCACTAGCTTTAGTGTTTAAGTTGATATGTTGCTGAGTTTAAAAATCAAACTGAACAATGCGATGTGAAGAAGTAAGACCAGCACGAGTAATGGCTTTCTGCGAGGCAATATTCGTTTTCTCAGTTGAACACATAGCGGTTAGCCCTTTACTGTTTGCTAAAGCAATCAAATAAGTGAGTACTTGAGTTGCAATGCCTTGACCGCGTTCAGATTCAGCAACAACCATTCCCAAATCAGCATGCTCTGTTTGATGTTCGTCAAACAAGCGACATTCACCAGCAGCCAGTAACTTATTCTTCTTCCAGTAACCAAATAACTCTTGGCGACTAATTAGGTTTGCATAATATCCAGTAACCCACTCTTCCGGTGCACCTATGTTTGCTTTTGCAAATTCAACAAACTCGGCTAGCTGTTCACCCGTTGTTGCTGCCATTGGTAAGTCAGTCTTTTGCTTTACGTTTTTTTCGATTTGTTGATACATCAGCGTATTTACCTGGGTTTTCGCCGCATGATCAAGACATAATGATAAATAATGCGTTTCTGCAGTACTAGAAAATGCGCCAATCACAGCACCAATAAGTTCGTTTTTTTTATTGATAATAGAAGTGAAAATATCATCAGCAAGAGCTTGATTTGGTTGGTTTACGTAAAACTGAAGTAGGTAGCCATCGCTATTTATACAACAAAATCCAATCAACTCTGCATCTTTATAAAAACCAAAATGGTCTGCCATTGGCACAAATCCGCATAACCACATACCATCTAGTGGCGCTGTAGCTTGCTTAACGTATTCTTTTTTTAGTGTGCTTAATTCTTCTAGTTGTTCAATTTTTATAATGTTAATCATTTTTTTGCCTATAACTCGATAGGTGAGACAGCGAATTAGGCTATCGTTACCTGTTTATTATGTTGAATTATTTCTTGCTAGGGATTGTAGGCAAAAGTAAAAAAGGAAGATTGAATAAAAGCGACAATTTGATCAAAAAACCGCACCACCTAAAATTCTCACAAAATAGGGCAGTGCGGTTTTAATTTTTGATTCTACACATCAGCCATTGAGGTGGATGTATATAATGATATTCAGATTAACGAATGATCATTTGCTCACGTTCAGGACCAACAGACACCATACTTACTGGCACGCCCATTAGTTCTTCAATACGTAATACATACGCTTGAGCCGCTTTTGGTAGGCTTTCAAAAGTACGACACCCTGTGATGTCTTCTTGCCATGCTTGCATGTTTTCGTAAACAGGGCTTAATGCTGATGTTTGAGGCCAGATTGGGTTCTCAGTGTGTTCGCCAGCGTAAGACGTACAGATTTTAAGATCCGCCATGCCACTTAAGCAGTCAATTTTTGTTAGTGCGATTTCAGTTGCTGCTTGTAATTCAACACCGTTGCGCGTTGCTACTGCATCAAAGTAGCCCATATCACGTGGACGACCTGTTACTGCGCCATATTCATTAGCTGCTTCACGGAAGTTATCTTGCTCTTCCATGGCAGTAACTAGCGTACCTGTACCAACAGATGAGCTGAATGATTTCGCTACAGCGATAATACGCTCAGGGCGTAATGCAGGTAAGCCACTGCCGATACCCGCATAAGCCGCTGTTACGTTTGAAGAGGTAGTCCATGGGTATTCACCGTAAACTAAATCACGACCAGCACCGAGTTGTGCTTCAAACAATAAGTTTGCATCGTTCTTCTGCATTACTTTTAAAGGCTCAGTTACGTTACAGATGAATTTACGCCAAGGTGCAGTTACTTCTAGTAGCCATTCTGTCATTTCTTCCGCTGTTTGGTTGAAATCACAAGTAGGGTAAAGTGCTTTAAGTTGTGGCATTTTCCAATCAAGCATGAACTTGATACGTTCTAGAAGAACCTCAGGTTGCATTAACCAACCAACAAGGATGCCTTTTTTCATTACACGGTCGCCGTATGCAGGAGCAATACCTTGACGAGTTGAACCGTAAGCACCGTCGCCTAAACGTAATTCTTCAAGTGTATCTTCAAGTGCATGAATAGGAAGGCAAAGCGTAGCACGGTCAGATATGTGCATTTTTACTTCAATACCAGCCGCTTTAACTTCTGCGATTTCTTCGCTTAATGCCGCAGGGCTAATTACCATGCCAGGGCCAAGAACCGCTGTACAGTCTGGGTTAAAGATACCGCTTGGAAGTTGGTGTAGCTTAAAGGTACCGAAGTCATTTACCACTGTATGACCGGCGTTATTACCGCCCTGAAAACGAATACTTGCAGACGCATCCGCAGCAAGAAAATCAACGATACGGCCTTTACCTTCATCGCCCCAATTAGCACCAACAACAACAATAGACGGCATAACACAAACTCCTAAATGATTAAGAGGCTATGTTAAGTGTAGATTTGCAATATGAGAAATTAATTATAATTATCGACTTGATAAGAAATCCATATATCATATTGAGTGAAATGTATTCAAAAAGAGAGTATAGGCATGCTTGATCTTAACTGGCTTAAAACATTTGTAACGTTAGCAGAGTTAAAACACTTTGGAAAAACGGCGGCAGCCCTTCATATGACGCAACCCAATGTCAGCTTACATATTAAACAGTTAGAAAGTTCGACTCGAGTAAAGTTGATTGAGAGAAATCCTTTTCATTTAACGGAAGCAGGGACTCGTTTATTACAAACCAGTCAAGATACGCTAATGGCATTGCAAGTGTGCCAAGCTGATTTGAATGCGATTAATGATTTGAGCCGTGGGACATTAACCATTGCAGCCAGTGATATTATTTCGCGTTTATTATTGATTGGGCCATTCCAATTATTTAAGCAAGAGTTCCCAGGCATCGATTTTTCTCTACTTAATACCACTTCTTCGCAAGCGTCTGAATTAGTGAAAAGTGCAGAGGCCGATTTAGGGTTTGTTATTGCACAGAAAGAAAGTCAGCCCCTGCATTTTACTGAATTACAACAAATCAAATGGTGTGCATTGGGTAATCACCTGGCAGAGTGGCAGCAAGCGAATCTTGATCCTACAATTACCTTAGATGATGAACCGACACTGATTTTGTTAGGCCATGATACTCGAACTCGTGATTTACTTGATTTGGCTTTACCGTCTTTGAATTTGCCCAAATATCGAATAATGGAAGTAGGAAGCGTAGATGCTCAGATTGATTGGGCTGAGGCAGGTTTTGGTGTGGCAATTGTGCCTGAATTTTCGATTCATCCAAAGCGTAACCTTAAAGCGACGGTAACGCCATTACCTAAGTTTCCAACGACTAGTTTAGGTTATATTGTTAGGCAAAATCAGGTGTTGTCTAAAGCGATTAAACAGCTATTAAAATGGGTAGACGAAGAGATAATTCGCTCGCAAAATAGCCAACTTAACAGCATGCATACTTTATAAATGACATTGACATTCATTATCAAAGGGTCTAGAAATGTAAATAAATATTACTGAGTAACTAATTGACATTGTTATTAATTACTCATTAATTAAGGCCGAATTTATTAAATTCGACAGTTTATATTCTTAATTGTTTATTCAATTCAATGGAGCTAAAACGTATGCCTCTTCATTCTAAAGATACAGTCAGAGATGATCTCCTTGACGATGTTTATTCGTCAGCTGACCTTTCGTTATCTATGCCAAAATATAAAATGCCTGAACAAGAACATGACCCTCGTCATGCCTACCAAGTCATTCATGATGAACTCATGATGGATGGTAATTCTCGACAGAACTTAGCTACATTTTGCCAAACTTGGGTTGAAGATGAAGTCCATAAATTAATGGATGAGTGCATCGATAAGAATATGATCGATAAGGATGAATATCCTCAAACCGCTGAACTTGAAGCACGTTGTGTGCACATGTTAGCCGATTTGTGGAACTCACCAGATGCAGAAAACACACTCGGTTGCTCAACTACAGGGTCAAGTGAAGCGGCTATGTTGGGTGGTATGGCTCTAAAATGGGCTTGGCGAGAAAAAATGAAAAAGCTCGGCAAACCAACAGATAAACCCAATATGATCTGTGGCCCTGTTCAAGTGTGCTGGCACAAATTTGCGCGTTACTGGGATATTGAATTACGCGAAATCCCAATGGAAGGTGATCGTTTGATTATGACGCCTGAAGAGGTGATTAAACGTTGCGATGAAAACACCATCGGCGTTGTTCCAACATTGGGTGTGACATTTACTTGTCAGTATGAACCTGTAAAAGCTGTGCATGAAGCACTAGATAAACTGCAAGAAGACACAGGATTAGACATCCCAATGCACATTGATGCGGCGAGTGGTGGTTTCTTGGCTCCATTCTGTGATCCTGACTTAGAGTGGGATTTCCGTTTACCTCGAGTTAAATCGATTAATGCGTCAGGCCATAAATTTGGCTTGAGTCCACTCGGTGTGGGCTGGGTTATTTGGCGTGATGCGTCAGCCTTACATGAAGATCTGATTTTTAATGTGAATTACTTAGGTGGCAATATGCCGACTTTTGCATTGAACTTCTCTCGCCCTGGTGGCCAAATTGTAGCGCAATACTACAACTTCCTACGTTTAGGCAAAGAAGGGTATCGTAAGATCCACCAAGCCTGTTACGACACGGCTGTTTATTTATCATCTGAAATTGAAAAACTGGGTATGTTTGAGATTATCTATGATGGTAAAGGGGGTATTCCTGCAATGAGCTGGTCATTGAAGGAAGGCGTTGATCCCGGTTTTAATTTGTTTGATCTATCGGACCGAATTCGTTCTCGTGGCTGGCAAATTGCTGCTTATGCTATGCCACCTAAACGTGAGGATTTAGTCATCATGCGTATTTTGGTTCGTCATGGATTCAGTCGAGATCAGGCTGATTTATTGGTTGCGGACTTAAAACATTGTGTTGAGTTTTTTGCTAAGCATCCTATTTCCCATGGTAGTGATGAGTTGGAATCATCAGGCTTTAATCACGGTTAACCCCTTTAGTGGTTAAATAGAAACAGTGTTTTTAGATCCTCTATTGTTCTATAGAGGATCTTCCCTCCTTAAAAATATAGGAAATAATTATGAATATCGGTCAAATAGGTCGTCCATTTACTTGGGTCCGTTCCAAAGGTTGGGTTCAATTATTTACTTTGCTGTGTGTTACCTTCTTTAGTCATTTGGCTTTGGCTGAATCATTAGAAAGTCAGGCTGCTCAAGATGCATCTGGTGTCTTTGGTTTTCTCTTTTCTTATATTGCTCACAATCCGTTTGTGTTTCTTTTCTTAAGTATTGCTATTGGCTATCCGTTAGGAAAAGTCACCATTAAAGGAATTAATTTAGGGTCAACCGCGGGTACCTTGGTTGTAGGTGTTGCTATTGCATTAACGGCTTTTTCTGTTTATGGCTTACATATAAATGCACCGGGATTGGTGTCTGATATCTTCTTAATGATGTTCATGTACGCTATTGGTATGAAAGTTGGGCCTCAATTTTTCTCAGGCCTCGCACGAGGAGGATTAGATTTTGTCGTTATAGGCCTCATTGTAGTGTTTAGTAACTTTCTTATTGTTTTCTTTGGTTCGAAATTATTAGATTTAGCACCTGGTTATGCGGCTGGGATTATTTCAGGCAGTTACACAGTAACCGCAGTCATGGGGGTTGCTCAATCTGCTATTGATTCTGGGGCGGTTAAAGCGCCTGCGGGGATGACGCTTGATCAAATAAGTGCCAATATCGCTGCGGGTTATGCCATCAGCTATATTTTATCTAGCGTATTTATTATCTTACTTATTAAATATCTGCCTGCCATGTTTGGTGTCGATCCGGTTAAAGCCGGTAAAGATGCAGAGGCTGAGTTTGGTGCGGGTGGTGATACAGAAGCATTGCCAAGCACTAATGGTTTTTCAAATTTAGGCGTACTTCCTTTAGATATTCGAGCTTATCGTGTTGATCACCAAGAATTAGTCGGTCAGAGTGTAGATGCGTTATTTCATCGTTACCCTCATGCGGCGATTCTTAAAGTAGTTCGTGGAGATGAGGTTATTGATTCTGCGGATAATCCACAGTTACAGCTTGGTGATATTATCGGTATTCGTGGTGATTACCATGTTTTAATCGAGGGTGGGGAATCTACGGTTGGTGTTGAAGTTGATGAACCAAGAGCGCGTAATGTCGATATAGAAGTGGCTGATATTCACTTAGGTAAATCGGCTTACACAGGTAAAACAATTGAAGATATAAGCAAAGAAGTTGGGTTTGGCATCTATATGAAAGCCTTATTTAGACAAGGGCACCAACTTCCTATTTTGCCGCAAACCGTAGTTGAAGTTGGAGATGTGATCCGTGTTGCTGGCTCTGATTGGTGTGTTCAGCAAACCGCGAAGAAACTTAATAGTAATCCAATTGTTGAAAGTACACTGACTGAAACCTTCTACTTAGCACTTTCTTTATTGATTGGTTATGTATGTGGTCATTTGAGTGTCACTTTAGGCGGTATTCCATTTGCTTTAGGGACGTCTGCAGGTTGTATGTTGACGGGGATTGTCTTCTCATTCCTACGTACTCGTAACCCTGCATTTGGTGGCCCTATGAGTGAAGGGGCTCGTAGTTTCTTACAAGATATTGGTTTGAGTTTGTTTGTTGCGGTATTAGCTGCGACTGTTGGTCCTAAGATTCTAGCGTCGTTCCAAGGTATTGTGGTTATTAAAATTGCAGGTCTAGGTTTAGTTGCTGCGTTACTTCCACCGCTGCTTGCTTGGATTTATGGTTTCTATTTCCGTAAGATGAACCCTGCGATTCTCGCTGGTGCTTGTGCTGGTGGGCGTAATAGTACCCCTGCAATGAAAGGGGCTCAGGACGAATGTCAAAGTGATATGCCTGCGGTAGGCTACCCGGTTCCTTATGCTCTTACTTCTATGATAGTGCTCGTTCTTGGTTATCTCACAATGGTCTTGTATTAATATCAATTCCACTAATATGAGCAGCTAATTAATTACATTGGTACAAGATTGTAATCTATAAAAAAGCCATAGTGATGAAATGTCATTATGGCTTTTATGTTCTTCTTTTCTTTCTCTTTTTTGGTCTTTTTTTCTCGAGTACATTAGTGAGTAGTTCCCTTTGTGGATCTGAGATCGGGAACCTATCCATCAATTGGTTTTGAGCATTTAAAAGCAACGTTTTTTCCCATGCTTTAAAGACATCGAACTCAAGTAAAATAGCATCATTTATTTTGATGAAAAGTTCATAGTCGTTCATAACTCTCCTTAATTGTTGCAAGAACCATAACATAGATGGATTTTAAATATCGAGTTATCGAGCATTTTAACCAGCGAGGATGATCAGTTATTTACTACGATTGGTATTACAAAAGGAATGACGGCATTATTTATAGAAAGGCTATTTATTTCCCCTGATTTTATAGCAATATGCAATAATAGAAGAACATAATTACTCTATCGGAAATGGTCAAATATGATGGGTGAACATTATTCGATCAGTAAAAATAGCTTTGATGTTTTGCGCTTTTCAAAAAGGGAAGTCGATAAAATTGCTTTAGTGACGGAAGGTGGTGGTCAAAGAGGTGTGTTTACTGCTGGAGTACTTGATAGCTTCTTACAGGCAAACTTTAATCCATTTGATTTATTAATTGGCACTTCTGCGGGTTCTCTGAATTTAGCCTCTTATATTTGTGGGCATAAAGGACACGCTTACCGCATTATTGATCAAGTGACTCGCAGTCCTGATTTTTTCAAATTGTCTCGCTTTTTATTGACTGGCGAAGGGATGGATTTGGATTGGCTAATCGATAAAACTGAATCTGACATTCCTTTAAATTGGAAAGTAGGGGAAGAACATTTAACGACTAAACAGGTACTTGCTGTAGCCGCCCATGCAACCAATTTTGAAACTAAGTATTTTGACCTATCCACCAGTAACTGGAAAGACATCCTACGGGCCTCGTGCGCAATTCCTGCTTTGCATAAACAGCCAGTTATTATGGATGATAAACGTTGGCTTGATGGTGGTTTAACAACGCCTATTCCAGTGCAAGCGGCATATGATCGAGGTTTTCGGCATATCGTTGTTATTCGTACCGTACCTGTTGATTTTAAAGAGAATCACGATTGGTTGATCTCTCTTGCTAAGATGACAAAGAACAACACACTGGATCATATGGCTGCGATGCTAGTGACTCATGAAGAGAACTATCGTAAGACCCAAGAATTTTTAGCGAACCCTCCTGACGATGTCATCATTTATGAAATATCGCCAAATAAAGCGCTTCAATCTAAAGTGCTTGGTAGTACGAAAAAGCAATTAGATGCCGATTATCAACACGGTAAAGCGTTAGGTAATTTATTTCTTGAAACAATAGCTTCTAAATTGAGCTTATCGCACCTTCAACAAGAGCAGTTCTTAATACAGACTCGTGAAGAGCGTTTCACCGATGAAAGGAAACAGCAAGAGTACAATACTCAAATAGATGCTATTTGGAATAGTAAAATTTGCGGGGAGGTTCTTGGGGTTGAGCGTATTCCGCTAAAATGGATTAACGTTAATCCCAATAAGAAAAAACAAACGTTAGTTATTGTAAATGGACGCAATGAAAGCTATTGGAAATATAAAGAAGTCATTTTAGAGCTGAGTCAGTATTACAATATTTATGCCTATGATCACCGTGGCCAAGGTGAATCAGGACGGATGACTCAAGATCACGAATTAGGTCATGTGGATGATTTTCATGATTATGTTATGGATCTTTATATCTTTATGGAGAGAGTTGTGAGGCCAAACTTGGAGGGGGAATGCTTTATGCTCTCTCACTCAATGGGAGCTGCGGTAATGACTCAATATTTATCGACATTTGACCATCCGGTGAAAGCGTCAGCGGCTACATCGCCTATGTTTGGGGTCTATATTCCGGGTAAAGCTCATGGTTTAAAAAAGCAGACATTGAATCTACTTGATGTGCTAGCAAGTAAACCAAATTATGCATTGGGTCAAAGTCATTTCAAAAAAGTGAAATACGAAGAAAACGTACTTACGCACAGTAAAGCACGGTATCAAATATTTGTAGACTTGTTTGTAAATAACCCTAGATTACGATTAGGTGGACCAAGTACGCATTGGATAACAGAATCAATAAAAGCAGGTAAAAAATGCATCGCTACTGCACATAAAATAAAAATTCCAATGCTGATCTTACAAGCCGGTGATGATCTTGTTGTGAGTAATATTGCGCAGTCGGAGTTTCATGAGAAGTGTAACTCAAGCCATTTAGAACAAGTTGAAGGCGCTTATCATGATATGTTGATAGAGAAAGACATTTATAGAGATATAGCGATTAATAAACTGCTCGATTTCTTTACAAGTGATTACCGTTTTTATTGATCAAAAAACAGCCTTTTTGTTTTATAACTAGAAGGCTGTTAGGTGTTATCTCAAGTTTATTGATTTAATCAGTAAATTATAAAGTGCCGTTGCAGCTGGCCCTGTTTTTACACCTTTTGGTAAGGTTAAATGCAAAGGTACTTGGTAACTTGATGCGTTTTCAATATGTAAAACCACCATCTCTTTATCATTATGCTGTTCAATCACATGTTGTGGTAATCGGCAGTAACCTAATCCTTGTTTTGTTGCTTGCCACGCATGGTCAAAATTATCGACAGTAATGCGTTGATTTGATTTTAGCCATCCAACATCTTGTTTATTTTCTACCCCTAAATCACGTATCACTATTTGGCAATTTGTTGTTAGATCGGCCAAGCTAGGAGCGGATAAGCTTGCAAGAGGGTGGTGAGTTGAAACAACCGGTAGCATGGTTGTTATCCCAAAGGCTTCACATGAATGATTGGTAATAGGTAGAGTAATAATAGAAATATCAGCGTTTTCAGAGGTTACCATTTTGGTTGTTTTAGATAACGAGGTTTCTATCACCTGAACAGAAGTTGATGTATTTTCTTTCATGAATTCTGTCATTGCACCATATAACCACGAACGGTCACATAAGTGATCGACTGCAATTGTGATTTCGGCTTCTACTCCTTGGGATAGCTGAGCACTAATGTCTTCAAGAGCTCTAGCTTGCTCTATCATTGATTGTGCTCTACGTAACAGAGATTTCCCATCATTAGTTAAGACTGCTCGTCTACCTTCTACTTTCAGTAGTGATAAACCGAGTTGGTCTTCTAATTTTTTTATCGAATAAATCAAAGTGGTATGGCTTTTATTTAACGTATTTGCTGCAGCTTGAATGCTACCTGCTTTATCTATTTCAAATAATGTTAACCATTGATCTAACGTTGTTTTTAATCTCATCTGTCTAAAATACTCACAGTTATGTGCAGTTTTATGAACTTTTATGTGTAATTTATCTAGGTATTATAGCACCTATCGCAAGGGAGAAGACACGCTAAGTGCTATACCTAATTGCTTAATTAGTTGGAGATAAAGATGAGTAAATTATTGCAAGTTGATTTCGATTTTACTGGACCATTTGGCGATGAAATGACCGCTATGATGACAAGTTTAGCTGAGTCGATTAACCAGGAACCGGGAATTATTTGGAAAATATGGACCACAAGCGAGCAATCACAACTGGGTGGTGGGATCTATTTATTTGAAGATGAGGCGACAGCACAATCATATTTGAGCATGCATTCTACTCGTTTAACTGAAATGGGTATCAAAAACATTCGTGGCCATATTTTTGATGTAAATTCTGAGTTGTCTGCCATTAATAATGCGCCGCTTGCTTAATGCCAATCCAGATAGAGATAAATATTTTGAGTATAGAATAATGAACAACAAAACATTTTTAACCATTCATGGTGTTATTTATACCACATTTGCTTTTGCTTTATTTTTTATTCCAACACTAATGTGGCCAATGTATGGCGTTGAATTAAATGATCAATACGCTGTTTTTTTATCACAACATACGAGTATTTTTCTTGGGGCAATTGCTGCGATTAGTTTCTTAATGAGAGATATCGGGTCAAATCCCATTGCGAAAAAGTTGTTTTTAGCATTACTTATTGGCAATGTTTTGGGCGCTATTGTTACGATTTACGCAGGTGTTATCGGAATATTTGTTGGCTTTGGCTGGAGCGATCCTGCTTTCTTTACTCTGCTTTCTATTCTAACGTATGTACAATTTAGAAAAATATAGTTCCTAATAAAAAGCCCTGCTGAATAATCTCAGTAGGGCCTTTATGTTATTTATAATATTAGAATTTGTAATTCAGACCTACAGTAACAATGTATTCTGACTCGTCATAGAAGGTAATATTTGAATCAGTTGAGCTGTAACCCGCAAAAGAGATGAACGACCAATCTTGCCAATCCATGAATTTAGTGTACTCGTAAGCGGCAAAGAAGCTCAATTTGTTGTCCTTGCGAATCTCAGTATAAATTGGGTTTTCAGCACCGAATGTTCGTTGATTATAACCAGCAGTTAATACCAACTGGTGTCTTTGCATTATTTTAAAGAAACTGACTTCCGCACCGTATTGATCGTAAGAGCTTGCTTTTCCGTCCGCAGATGAAGATTGGTAAATAACAGAAGGTAGGACGAATGAAGTACGACTTAATGGTAAACGATATTGACCTTTTAAGTAGATTGTATCTGCGTCTCTTTTTAATTCTTCGATAACGTCATCATTTTCAACGTCTTTTGTTGCATAAGCGCTATCAATAGTAAAATTTGAGCCCGCAATATTATTCACTTTAAAACGAAATGCATTGCCTGATGCATCTGTTTCTGTTCGAGCTGAGTCGACTAAATATGGGTTAGCCCATGTCTTACTTGACATAACGGTTGGTAAAATAGATACATCAACTACCATTCTTGAATCAAATTGATACTTATAACCCACCTCAAGAACAACAGTACCTGTGGCGATATCTTGGCGAGTGGTACCTGCATACACTTGCTGATTTAACTCTTGGCCAAATGTATAGGCTATGCTGCCAAGAGGAAAAGCCATAAATCCGTTATCGCTAGAGCCTTTTTGGTACACGGAGCTAATAGTATCTTCACCTTCGGTATTAAAATTGGATGTTGAAGATGTAAACCCTGTTGTTAATGCAATTTCACCACTAATGCCTTCTTTATCTGCAAGTTGAGCCATTGCCGAAGGTGTAACCACGCATAAAATGAATGAGAAATTACGTAAATTCATAAAGAGTCATTCCTTGAATTATTATTAATTAACTATAGTGAAACACTAACGCATAAATATCAACAAAGAAGTGCTATTTAGAAATTATAAACTCTGCTTATATTGTTTCGGCGTTGCGGCAACCATGTTTTTAAAGTTGCGATGGAAATGACTTTGGTCGGTAAAACCAAGATCTGTGGCAATCGAGGCGATATTTTCTCCTTCTTTTAGCAAGGCTTTGGCTTTATTTATCCGCATTACTATTTGATACGCATGTGGGGTAATGCCGTATTGCTTTCTGAACGAGTGGATGAGGTAATAATCACTTAACCCTGAGATTTCAGCAATTTCTGAAATGGAAATGTTTTTATTAAAGTTATCTGAAATATACTGATAAGCACACTCAATGGCTTTTTTAGATATGCTATCAAGAGAGGGACTATCGCTGTCTTTTAGGATTAACTCAGAGAAAAAATTAATCGCAGTTTGTTCAACTTTGATTGCAGATTCATCTTCTATTAGAGTTTTAGCCAGTGACTGGAATCCTCGATATAAGAAAGGACAATCACTGTGCGTCATTTGAATTGGTTGAAATTCTTGATTGCTTCCATTCGATATTTGAGATTGAAGATCGGCAATCCAGTCTGGTTCAACATAGAGCATTTTGTAGCTCCAGTGAGTGCCTTTTTGTGGGTTACATGAATGGACTTCTTCCGGGTTCACGATAACAGTTGAACCCGGTCGAATAGTTTGTTTTATATTTTGATTTACATACTCACTAATCCCGCTATCTACCACTCCAATTGAAAACTCTGGGTGAGTGTGTTTTTTATAGCAGGCGTTTGAATTATCGGAATACCGTAGTTCAAACGGAAGAACAGATGATCTTAAAAAGTGAGGGTTTGAATTAGCCAACGTAACGTCCATTTATTATTTTGATATAAAGAATACATACACTACTGTTAACGCAAGCAAGCCTCCCATCGCTCGATTAAAGATTTTATAATGAATAGGGTGCTCAAGATATTTACCAATGGTTAAACCTAATAAAGCCCAAGTTGATATACAGCAGTAACATACGATAAAAAATATCACACTAAATGCCCCGAGGTCTTCGATAGGAATCACACCGTTACTAGAAAATACGGTGACACCAGACAAAGATACAATCCAAGCTTTTGGATTCAACCATTGACACAATAAGCCTTGTAACATGGTTGGGGCATCGTCCTTTTTGTTTTTATTTTGTTCGGTTCTTTCGCTAGTTGCTACTTTATAAGCCAAATAAAGTAGAAAAGCGCTACCAAGGTAATTTAGAACTAGCGTTGCTGTATGCGAATCATCAAAGGCTTGTATTAGCCCAAGCCCCAATATAATAAGAATAGACACAAAACCAACTGTTGCCCCAAAAATATGTGGAATTGTTCTTGTGTATCCATGATTAGCACCAGTGATAGTAGCAAGAATATTTACAGGTCCTGGTGAGAGGGAGGTGACAAAGGCAAACATTGCCATCGCTAAAAAAAGACTCATTATTTATCCTTAAAATTCAGTTACTTCTTTGTTTCCTTCAATGAAGCGATGTTCTTGTAAATCGACGATACGATAACGTTTTGCCTTGATTTTTCCTGTTTTACAATAACCAGCCTTATTTTCCCAAAATCCGGCATTAAACTCGTCGGTTAATCGTAATTCAGATAGGCACTTAACCCCTTTATAGCGATACAGCGAGAAGTCGATCAACCTTAATGGATAGCCTTCTTCTAAAGATAGGTCTTCACCATCAACTGCCCAAATAAGCATAGTACGGTTCTCAAGGGCGTCAATAAAAGGGATTGTAGAATCATATTGTCCTTTTTCAGTACCAACGCTTATTTGTTTTAAATAATAATCACGATATTGATCGCTATTGACGCTAAGGTGATTTAACACATCAGCAAGTAAAACACCTGTCCATGTACGACGAATACTCCAATTACAAACACATACTTCTCGACGGTTTTCTGTAATAGGCGCAATATTTTTTAGTTCTTCAAGATCAATTTCGAACGGAGTTAATTCATTCGGTAAAAAGATTTTCAATGACCATTTTTGTGCATCAAACTCGACTGGTGGTCCCTCTTGGTAATAGCGTAATGACGAGGGTTTCTTCTCTATAAAAGGGGTTTTCGTAATTGCTTCCATAATACGACTCACTAATCCGTTAAATTTTTAACACAGCGAAATCCAACAATATTATCTCGAACTGTTGGTGGGTAATTATCTCTACTTGAACAACGCATATAATCTTCATCATGCAAACCAGACCCCCCTCTAACAACGTGATCAAAGTTAATATTAGAGATACATAAAGGGTCCTGATTTTGAATATCCCATGCGTAATTTGGAAGGTAATTATCTAAACACCATTCCGCAAGGTTTCCTCCCATATCCATACAGCCAAATGGAGAGCGGTTTTGCGGGTGAGCATCCCAATCTGTCGATCTGCGGTCAAATTCTTCAGGCTCACAATCAGGCGCAAAATTTGCGATAGAAGAGGTTGGTTCTACATTGCCCCAAGGGTAGGTTCGGGTATCATTCCCTTTGGCAGCATACTCCCACTGTGTTTCTGTGGGTAGTTCTTTGCCTACAAATTTTGCATAGGCCTCCGCTTCATACCAACTAATACCTGTTACTGGTTTTTTATCACCATTCCAGTTTTTATCCTGCCAATAAAGTGGCTCAGTTATTTGATTTTCAGTAATAAAATTGAACCCTTTATGTGACCAGTAAGATGGATCTGAATATCCGCCTTGCTCAATAAATACTCTAAAATCTTTATTTAAAACAGGATGTATGTCCATGAAAAAAGGCGATAAAGTAATTAGGCTAACGGGCTGTTCATCAGGACTTAAGTTCGATCCTCTTTTGTACGGTTCACCCGAAATCAATACCATATTATTAATAATACTCATCTAATTAATCCTAGGTTTCCAGTGTATTTATTAACTATTTTCTTTGTTCCGTAGACCGCGATACCAAGATATTCGATATCTTCGGCCTTGGTAGAAGCTAGTTTTTCTGAATAGTCTTGATAGTTTTTAGTACTTTGAGCCACGTTTGAAAAATCAACTAATGTCGTTTCTTCTTTTAACGAGTTTCTTATTGATTTAATAGACTCCGGTGAACTGGCTAAAATAGGGATGGGGATAGAGGTGATCCCCGAGTGAACTTCACCGTCATTATTAATATTATCTGCACCGATGAGTTCTGGATGTAATTTACCTAGCGATAAAGTAAGAACAGCCGCAGTATTCGCAATTAACCCTTGTGGCAAGGTTTTATCTATCACGAGTACGCATTTTTGATTGTCCATTACACTTCTTCCTTTTGACGTTGTTTATTTTTTATAAAGAGCACCCAAGTCATTTGAATAGTTAAAGGGGCTGAAATTTTTTCGAGGCGATGTAGTTTGATTGAATCTGAATTGACAAGGCAGCAGTCTGATGTCCCTTTTGCTACATGAATTGCTGATTGACTGGTTGATGTGGATAACTTGATATGTAAATTTGCCGTTGATAAATCAATAACGCTTGGGTTGGCTGTTTTTATCAGGTCATCGAGTCGTGAAATAGGGGCGTGATGAGTATCAATGGTAATAATGTCGTTATTATTTATTTTTTGCTGCAATTCATAGAGATTTTTACAACAAAGATAGTATTTAGGAGGAGAGAAAAAGAATGACCCTGACAGCAATGTTCTTGGATTCATGTAAAAGTAATCTGCTTTTTTATAAGCATTTGCAACAAGTAGCACCACATTATCGTTATTTTCAACGAAATCAGACGCCTTTTCAAAAGTATCAAAAAGTAAGATCTTTAATGGTCGTTTGAGTAAGTTTGCATAGTAATTTGCGGCAGCTTCACTGCTTGAACTTTTAGGTCCTAGAGTGGCAACTGTTGTGATATTGCTGTTATCTCGTAGCCAATAAAAATTATGATCCATGATGGTGTATCAATCCTTGTTTTAATTATGAAATTATAATAATTCAAGGAGATAGCTCATTATTGTACAAAATTGCTTTTTGAATCTAATTAATAAAGAACTTTTAAAGAAGAAGATAAAAGCAGATACTTAGCTCTTGCTAACAGTATTGTTTATAAACAGTGTTCATCGTTATAAAGAGAAAAACATGAAAGTAGTAAATAAAGGGTTGCGAGCCGTTGCGGTATTAGAGGCTTGCAAAGGTGTGGTATCTCTTTTGGTGGGATTTGGTTTGCATGTTCTTGCTGGTCATAATATGCGTCAATTTGCAGAAAATATCGTCAGTCGTTTACATTTAAATCCTGCTGGACACTTACCTAGTATTTTTATTCATTCCGCGAGTAGTTTAACAGATGCAAGAATGGGGCTATTAGCCATTGGCGCACTAGTTTATTCGTTGATTCGACTCGTTGAAGCCTATGGATTATGGAATGGACTCGTATGGACTGAATGGTTTGCTTTGTTGAGTGGCGCGATTTACTTGCCTTTTGAAATATATGAAATGTTTTTTCATACGAGCATTTTAGGGGTAGGAGTGTTTCTGGTTAATGTATTTATTGTCGCTTATATGGCGCACTCGCTATTTAGAAGAAGCCATGAAGGTAATTTTAAAAGGCCCCATTTTTGAGATAATGATATTTTTAACTATTACAGTGTTTACAATGTGGTTTATTACTTATATATTGATTTGGTTACCACGATAAACGACTAGGATACATTCATGCTTTCTTCTACAGCCCTACAATTTGCTGCTTTGTGCAAAACAATGCTCGGTGCTGTGTCGCGTGTAACATCATCTATTATTGCTGTCATTCTAGTGATTATTAACTAGGCTGGCGGCACTTCCGTCAGCCAGGCTGACGGGAGACTGCTTTATTCTCTTCTTGTTTTTCTCAGCCAATCTGACGGTCCACAATAAAAGCTACTAGGGTTAAGCCCAATAGCAATAAGGACTATGACATTGAAAAAACAAAATTTACTTGCTATCGGTTTAATGACTTTCGCCATGTTTCTTGGTGCAGGAAATATCATTTTCCCTCCATTTCTTGGCTTAGAAGCAGGCACTCAATACTTACCAGCAATGCTCGGTTTTTTGCTTACTGCCGTTGGGTTACCATCGTTGACACTAATTGTACTAGGCCGGTTAAGTAGCAGTGGTCAATTAACACAGGCACTACCTAAGCCGTTAGCCATTGCCTTTTGGGTACTGTTATTTACTGCAATTGGTCCCGCGTTTGGCATGCCAAGAGCGGTAACTGTGGCTTATGAAATGGGCATAAAACCTTTTGTTGAAGGTGACCATTTATTAATTTTCTCAGTTTTGTTTGTTGGTGCGACTTTGTTATTAGCATTTCAACGTGGAAAATTAGTTGATTATATCGGTAAGGTGATGACCCCTTTACTTGTGCTGATGCTAGCGGCTCTAGCAGTAGCAGCTATCGTAACGCCTTTAGGTGTATTTAATGCCCCAAGTGCTGATTATCAATATAAAGCAGTAACCAGTGGTTTAATCCAAGGCTATATGACAATGGATGCTATTGCTGCTGTTGGTTTTGGTTGGATTATAATCAAAGCAATTCAAGATAAAGGGTGTGAGTCACCACAAGAAATTTTCCAAGCGACAGTCAAAGTTACTGTTGTGTATGCCTTATTAATGTCAGCGTGCTACTTAGCGATGGCATACGTTGGTGCTACTTCTGCTTCTATTTCAGAAGGGGCAACGAATGGTGGTGAATTATTAACTCGTTATGTTGCAGAGATCTTCGGGCCATTAGGGCAGTACTTATTGGCAGGTATCATCATAATGGCGTGTTTAACCACAACAGTTGGCTTAACCAATGCGTGTGCTGAGTATTATCAGCAAACTTTCCGTTCACCTTTTGCAATTACGGCAATCATCGTAACAGTATTAACAGGCGTTATTGCTAATTTTGGTTTGGAGCAAATCTTAGCTATTAGCTTACCTGCTATTTTAATTCTTTGTCCTATTGCCATTGCTTTGGTGCTCACGGCACTGTTCTTACCTACGACAAAACGCAATGTAACTGCTTATGTAACGATTGTTAGTATTACAGTGGTATTTGGTAGTTTAGACGCATTACATATTCTTGGGTTATTGCCAGAATCATTGGTTACCTCGTTAAATGATTATGTTCCAATGTTTGAAGCGCATGCCAGTTGGTTCTTACCGGTGTTTGCTGCTATTGCTATAAGTAAGATATTAGCTAGAAAAGCGAATAGTGAGGCGGTTGAATTATCAGAAAAGGCGGCAAGCCTAAAATAAAGAGTATTCTTTGTCTTAAATAAAACGGGTAGCTTTTCGGCTACCCGATTTCATTTGTGTTCGACTTTAAATACCATTCTGAATAACTACTTATGTAGATTGGTATAATATAGCAACACGAATAAACAGTTATATTAAAACTTGTAAGTTACGCCCGCGTATAAAGTACCAATGTTCATTGCGTAATCGTCTGAATAGCTGTAGTAACCATAATCTTGGTATACATTCTCTTCAATGAAAAGATCACCTTCATAAGCTACACGAAAAGCTAAACCACTTAATGCTTGTGGAGCGTACTCAACACCAATGCCATAGTGAAAAGACGTGTTAGTTTCGCTAATAGAGTGACCTAAAATGTCAGTCGATGATTCTAATGAACCTAAGCCTACAATACCAAATGGACGCCAGCCACTATCAAACGTGTAGCCTAGGTTTGCAGCAAGAGAAATAGATCTTGATTCGATATCAACGCCTTTAAAACCAGTAGATTTCACTATCGGATGATTTACATTGATATCGCCATATTTTGTATATTGAAGTTCTACAGCCACAATACGGTTGAATTGATAACCACCTAAAAACTTAATCGTAGAATCATCAGTATCAATAGTTGTGCCTGTATAATCAAATGCACCACCATCATCAAAAGTAGTAGCACCAACACCACCACCTAGATAAAAGCCTGAAATGTTATCGTTAGCATTAGAAAATGCAGAGAATAATACAAATAGAAGTGCAATTTTTTTCATGAGATTCTCGTTTAAATTGAAAGGATAAAAGTGAGTGGAGTATAAGAAGTTGGATGAGTTAAACTAAATAAAATTAACACATTTGAAATTTGTTTGATTTATACATCCTTAATAACTAAATTTGTTGAAAGCTAAATTGCTATAAGTGTTTGATTAAATTTGCTTTTCTTATTTTTTGATGCGGTAAAAGTAGTAAGGCGTTGATTTGAGGTGTTTATTAGGTAAACTTCGAGGTGTATAAATAAATTCATAGAAACAGTGGCTTTTATTTATAACTTTCATCTCTTTTTCATGAGAATAAATAGATTTTTTTGTTGTTATAAGGCGTAAATGCAAAAGATAGCTGTCGCGAATTTGATTTTAATACCAGAAACTCGAACATTAACAAATCATCTTGGAGAGACCATAATATTAAGGCCATTACCTTATAATGTCTTTATGTTACTTCTCGATCAAAAAGAGCAGAGTGTTTCACGTGATCATCTCTTTAATGAATGCTGGGAAGGCGTTGTTGTTACTGATCAAGCATTGACTAATGTTATTTCAGGATTAAGGCGTGATTTGGTTCAGCTAGCAGCGGAAGGCATTGAGTTGAAGACGGTGAGTAAAATAGGATATTTACTCACAATTAATGATGACTTTCTCGTTACCGAGCCTCAAAGAAAAGTAAGCACTTTTCTTGTAGAGACTGATAATCTTACTAAAGTGGAAAAGTTAGTCTTAATCCACGAAAGCATCTTTGGTAAATCATCTAGAATTTCACGACTTATTACTTTTTGTTTGTTAGTTGCCATTGGTGGCTTATATTGGGCTCAGGGGCAATCATCAGCGCCTCATTTTTTAATGAAAGAGCATTATCAACATTTCAATATTAATAATACTGACTTTTACTTATTGAATAAAACCAAAGAGAGTATGGAGCTTGATAAGATTCAATTACAGCTTGAATCAATGGATCTACAAGAATGTAATGCAGAGATTTACATAAGGCTGTATGAGTCAGCTTATGAGGATGATGTTTTATCTTTAAGAGGGTATATGCTTTCAAAAAAGAGCAATAGAAATGGAAATTATACATTAAGTCAGTTTTCACATCAGGAACTCCCTAGCGTCATTGTAAATGCAGTAATGAGAGCGAAAGTAATATGCGATTAGTTAATTTTTTACTGCTACTAATTTTAATTGCTTGTGTTACTTACCAATGGAAGAAGGGGGCTGATTTTGAGCTTTCTGGTTCGCGTTGGAGTTGTAATGAACTGTCGGGTAACTTTATCTCTGAACCATATAAAAAATATCAAGAGATAGGAGAGCGAGATATACTTTATTTTGCCTCGTCATCTAACCTAACTGTTTATCAAACGGGTGAATTGGTCTTTAAAAATGGTAACCGCGAAAAATACGAAGTCATTATGGATGTAAGTTATAAAGTGACGAAGGATAAACTCTCTTTACTCTATAAAAATATTGATTGGCATAAAAAGCCAGAAAATGCGCCAATATTTGTTAGGGATACAGAATCGCTGGAAGGGTTTGAAGCTGACGTTAAGTTTATGATTGATGATGAACAACTCTACTTTTTTAGTCGAAAAAATAATGAAGACAATAATTTTATTTGTTTTTCTGTATAGCTAACATAAAAGCTAAGTGGAAGCTGCCACCTTACTTTAATGCGATTTGATAAAAATAATAAGAAGAATATGACGATAAGTGTAATCTTTTTGTTGCTTATTTGTATTTAAAAACTGTAGAAATAATAACTACTTATAAATATTTTGTTTTATTTTTATAAATTTGAGTGATGTGTGATCTGTCGCTATTTATTGAATATATAAGATGATTATTATCCTCTCGATTTTTTGGTGTTTAAATTACTAGTGTAATAAGCGGTAATTTAAAAATAGTTATATAAAACCTATCATCAGGGAGATTGATATGTTTTTAGTCGAGTTCTTAATTGTATTAATTTGTATTCTAGTCGGTGCCCGAATTGGCGGTATCGGTTTAGGTGTTATGGGCGGTATTGGTTTAGCCATACTGAGTTTTGTATTTGGTTTACAACCGACAAGCCCACCTATTGATGTAATGTTAATGATCATGGCGGTAGTAGCTGCAGCTGCTGCAATGCAAGCCGCTGGTGGTCTTGAATATTTAATCAAAATCGCTTCGAATATTCTTCGTAAAAACCCACGTCATATTACTTTTATTGCTCCTTTAGTGACGTATATGTTCACCTTCTTAGCAGGTACTGGGCATGTAGCGTATTCTGTTCTTCCTGTTATTGCAGAGGTAAGTCGTCGTAGTGGTGTTCGCCCTGAGCGCCCACTAGGTATGGCAGTTATCGCTTCACAATTTGCGATTGTAGCAAGCCCAATTGCAGCGGCTGTAGTTGCTCTGGTTGCTTTTTTAGAACCTCAAGGCATTACATTAGCAAATGTATTGATGATAACAATTCCTGGCACTTTCTGTGGTTTAGCTCTTGCATGCGTTATCGTAAACAAGATCGGTAAAGACCTAAAAGATGATCCAGAATACCTGCGTCGTATGCAAGATCCTAAGTTCCGTCAAGAAATGGAACAAGAAGTTAAAGTTGAAGAGATTGAGATTAAACCTGGCGCTAAAAAAGCAGTAGGTCTGTTCTTATTCGGCGCAATTGTGGTTGTGGTTATGGGGGCATTCCCATCGTTACGTCCTAACTTCAATGGTTCACCAATGGGCATGGCGCACACAATTGAAATCGTCATGTTAGCAATGGCTGCACTGATTATTCTATTATGTAAACCTGATGGTAACGAGATCACTCAAGGTTCAGTATTCCATGCTGGTATGCGTGCAATCGTTGCTATCTTTGGTATCGCATGGTTAGGTGATACTTTTATTGCTGGTCACTATGACATGGTAAAAGAAGCGGTTTCTGGATTGGTTGAAGTTGCGCCATGGACATTCGCGTTTGCACTGTTTGGCTTATCTGTAATGGTAAACAGCCAAGGTGCAACAACTGCCGTATTAGTGCCTGTTGGTATTACGTTAGGTCTTCCACCTGAAGTGATTATCGCAACATTTGTTGCCGTTAATGGTTACTTCTTTATTCCTAACTACGGTCCAATCATTGCGTCAATTGACTTTGACCGCACAGGTACGACTAAGATTGGTAAATACATCTTTAACCATAGCTTTATGATCCCAGGTCTATTAAGTATGGTATTTAGTATTATCTTTGGTTTTATTTTTGCGAGTATGGTTCTATAACCCTTTATTTTTTGTAAAAAGATCAAATACATGGCCATGGTTTTATTACAAATCATGGCCATTTTTAATGCCCACTTTAATAGTACGTTACTTAGTTTATACCATTCTGGATAAGTAGTTGTTCAGGTAATTGCGCAGAAAAAATCGATTAGAGCAAGGCAGAAATTACAGTAACTAGTGGTTCTAATTACAAAATTTATAACGCAGATATAATCGATTTTAACAAGCAAGAATGATCAAATACTTATGTAGATTGGTACTTCTCAATGTGACTATTGACCTCTGTCTTTAATTCGACATAAAAGCGAAAACAAACTGTCATATAACCATTCTATGATCTGCCCAATCAAATTGATCATGGAGGATATATGAATCGCAATACACTCACTTTTACCACTCTAGCGGTGGTCACTTCTGCATTACTAGGTTGTAGCCAGCAATTCAATACAACAGAAAAAAACACATTTTCAGCGATAGATACTTTTGGTATTCAATGCAAATTACACGAAGAACCAACGTTCGACAGTTTAGAAATTAGTGGACTGACATTGGTTGGCTCATCTATAGCAGCAGCTCCTTTTGCTACATCTGCAGCGGAGATCCTAAGTTACGACTCATGTACAGATAAGTTGTACGTGGTAAATGCTCAAGCCAAAAAGGTAGATGTTCTAACATTGAATGCCAATAGCAAACCGACTGCTGTTGGTCATATTGATCTTCAGTCAGCGGCTAAGTATTCAGGCATTGCTATTGGCGCAGCAAATAGCGTCTCTGCACACAGTGGCTTGGTGGCTGTTGCAATTGAAAACAATGATAAACAGAAAAACGGTATTATTGCCTTATATCGTTCGGACACACTTGAGATTATAACCACTTATCCTGCAGGAGCTTTGCCTGATATGGTGAGTTTCTCTAAAGATGGACGCTATATTGCTTCAGCTAATGAAGGTGAGCCCAATGCGGATTATTCTGTTGATCCAGAAGGCAGTGTCACCTTAGTTGATATTGCTAATGGACCATTAAATGCATCGGTAACTCAACTTGATTTTAATGCGTTTGATAAAGGCAACTCACGTCATTCAGAGCTAACCGATAAAGTTCGTATTTCAGCACCTACTGCCACGGTTTCTCAAGATCTCGAACCTGAATACCTCACTTTTGCTGATAACGGTAAATTGTATGTCGCATTGCAAGAGAACAATGCATTAGCTGCGATTGATGTTGAAAATGCCTCAATTGATGGCATCTTTGGTCTTGGTGGAAAATCTTGGGGAAACGTTCAATTAGACGCTTCGAATAAAGATAAAAAGCTTGGTAATTTTCAAAGCTATTCGATGTTAGAAGGACTTTATATGCCAGATAGCATTGCCAGTTATAGTGTTAATGGTTCCACTTATATTGTGACTGCGAATGAAGGTGATGGTAGAGAATATGGTATCGAAACAACTCAAAAGCAATGTGATGAAAAATCTTATGAGTGGGATGGTGATGACTATCAAGGCACTGCAGAATATGCAACCAAACAAGATTTTTGCATTGTTTACGTTGATGAAATTCGCGGTAAAAAATTAGACATTGATAAAAACCACCCACTAGCATCGGCGTTAAAAGATAAAAATCAACTGGCTCGTTTAAAAGTAGTTAAGCCACAAGGCACGCTAGCAGCCGACGAAAAAGTACAAGCATTTGGTAGCCGTTCATTCTCTATTTTGGATGAATCAGGGGAATTAGTGTTCGATAGCGGCGATGAGTTTGCTCGTATTGTTTTTGAAAATAATAAAAATAATTTCAATAGCACTAATGATAATAACAGCAGTGCAGATGATCGCAGTGATGATAAGGGCGCAGAGCCAGAAGCGATAGAGGTTGCTAGTATTAACGAGCACCAATACGCGTTTATTGGTTTAGAGCGTCAAGGCGGCGTGATGGTGTATGACGTAACAGAACCAAAATCTTCTCGCTTTGTTACGTATGTGAATAATCGTAATTTTGATGTAGGTGTATGTACTCAGGTTGATGAAGAAGGGGAGTGTAAAAATAGGAGTTATAACCCTAATGCAGGAGATCTTGGCCCTGAGTCGATAAAATATTTCACTCGTCTAAACCAACATTTTATTGCTGTTGCAAATGAGGTCAGTGGGACGACATCAGTATATCGTATTGATTTTTAATTAACTTCAAATTCAAGGTAGTTCAAAGGGTAACTAATTAATTTTGGTTACCCTTTTTTATATATATTTATAGAAACAATAAATTAACACCAAGTTCACAATTGTAGTGTAATTTGTTGGACTTTAATTTCACCAAGGGTAATGTTGCGTTGCTGATAAATTAACCTGTTGTTAGATTTATTATTAGATACCGAATCTAATTGTATTGAATAATCAAGGAGATGATTGTGCTTAAACGTAATTTACTATTGGCTTTAATGCTTATATTGCCATCAGCGGTAAACGCTGAAAACTACTCAATTGGTACGGGCGGTCAAAGTGGAATTTATTATCCATTTGGTGGTGCACTAGCGAAAGTATGGTCAGAGCATGTGCCAGATGTTAATGCCAAAGCGGAAGTGACAGCGGCTTCAGTAGAGAACACGATTAAAGTGGTTCGTGGTGATATGATCGCAGGTATCGCAATGGGGAATGTAGTGCTTGATGCTTATAAAGGGGAAGGTAAATTTCCAACAAAAATGCCTGTAAATACACTTTTTGCACTGTATCCAAACCTAGTGCATACCTTAACTCTTGAAAAGTCAGGCATTACGTCATTATCACAACTAAAAGGCAAACGAGTCTCTTTAGGAGCACCAGCAAGTGGCACCGCTGTGACGTCTGCTGCCTTGCTTGAATCACTCGGTATTGATGTAAAAAAAGACATTGATGCAGTGTACTTAAACTATTCTGAAACCACGAACGCATTGGCTAATGGTCAAATTGATGCCGGTTTTATTGTTGGTGGACAAGGGGTTGGGGCGGTAACTCAAATTGCGTTAACTCATAAAATTAAAGTGCTTTCAATTACACCAGAAGAAAGTGCAATGTTCATGAAACAATACCCAGCATACAGCAGCTATGATATTCCTGCGGACGTATACAACAATGTTGGTGAGGTATCGACATTAAGCGTTTGGAACGTATTAGTGGTGAATGCAAAAATGAGCGATGATATGGCGTATAACTTAACGAAAGCTGCGTATGAAAATATGGGTGATATTCGTAAAGTAGTAAAAATGGCTGAGATGACAACACCAAAAAATGCAGACCGCCTGCAAGGTGTTCCTCTTCATCCTGGTGCTCAAAAATACCTTGATTCAATAATGAAATAATAAGTACCAAATACACGTAAAACGAAAGGGTAAGTGTCTCGCTTACCTTTTCTTCTTTTCTGACTTTATCCAAAGGCATTAATATGGATATTATGACCGATAAAAACCAACCTGATATAGAGCATTTGCCTCATGAAAGAACAGTAAATCTATTTGGGTATCTTATTTTAGGTATTGCCGTTGCGTTGTCTGTTTTTCAAATTTGGCAGGGAGTCAGTTCGACTATCTCGGCAACGTACTTTCGACCAATCCACCTCTGTTGGGTGCTTATTCTTATTTTCTTACACTACCCATTGATAACAAACCGAAAGAGCTCATTTTATCTTGCAGGAAGAGTCATTGATCTTGCGTTATGTGGCTTGATTGTTTTTGCAGCTTATCGCATGTCGATATTTGATTATAACGACATAAACCATCTGTTTTATGGCTTACAGCTACCCGATATGATCGCAGGTTGTTCATTACTTTTACTATTAATGGAAGGGTGCCGTAGAACGGTCGGCTGGGTAATGGTCCTTATTGCAGTACTATTCTTATCCTACAGTGCATTTGGTGATTTATTACCGAGTGGCTTTGCTATTAAGTCGTACTCTCTGCAAGAACTGATTCAATTTCAAATATTTTCGGCTAACGGTGTTTTTGGTTCTGCCTTAGGTATCGCGGCAACAACAGTGTTTATCTTTGTTTTATTTGGGGCATTCTTAGAAGTCACAGGAGCAGGGAAATTCTTTATTGATTTAGCGTTTTCGATTGCAGGTAAATATCGTGGTGGTCCTGCTAAAGCTGCCGTATTGGCCTCGGCAGGGCTAGGTTCTATTTCAGGATCAGCAATAGCAAATACCGTAACTACAGGCTCAATCACCATTCCTATGATGAAAAAGCTGGGTTATAAACCAGAACAAGCCGCAGGGATTGAAGCGGCGGCCTCAACGGGTGGGCAGATAATGCCACCAATTATGGGGGCGGGTGCGTTTGTAATGGCGCAGTTTACCGGTGTGCCTTACAGTGAGATCATGCTTGCTTCTATCGCGCCTGCGATTTTGTATTTCTTCTGTACCTTGTTATATGTGCATTTAATGGCGTGTAAGCTTGATCTTAAAGCGGTAAGTCGAACAGAAGCCGTTATTAGTGTGATGAAAGATGGCGCGCATCACTTAATTCCACTAGCGCTAATCACTACCTTATTAATGATGGCATATTCTCCATTATTAGTGGGTGTTGCAGGTTGTGCTGCGATTTTAGTGACGGCAGCGCTGCGAAAACACAGCCGTATTGGATTAAAAAAATTCATTGAAGGCATGAAAAATGGTGCCTTAATGGCATTACCAATTTCCGCAGCGTGTGGTGCTGCGGGTATTATAGTTGGTGTGGTTGGACAAACGGGGATAGGCTTACAGTTCACTCAATTTGTGATGGATTTCTCTGGTGGCTACATGCTAATTGCTTTGGGTTTAATAAGCCTTGTGGCTTTAGTGTTAGGTATGGGGCTTCCTGTTACTGCGGCATATATTGTATTAGCAGTAATGGCAGTGCCAATGTTAAGTGATTTTGGTTTACCATTATTAACAGCACACCTCATCGTTTTTTGGTTATCGCAAACCTCAAACGTAACCCCTCCGATTGCTTTAGCTGCCTTTGCTGGTGCTGGTGTTGCAAATGCCAATCCAATGAAGTCGTCTGTTGAGGCATTTAAATTGGCCGGTGGTTTATTCATTATTCCAATTATGATGGCGTATACTGATCTTGTTAATTCAGATGCTGGAGTCGTTGATTTAACGTTTTCAATCATTCAGACGTTAACCATTATTATGGCTATTGCGGTTGCTATTGAAGGGTATTTATTACGCCCATTAACTGGGGTTGAAAGGTTATTGGTATTTTTTACCATACCACTAATTATGCTGAATCCTTTTGGCGTTGGTTTCTTAGGTATTGTAATCATGCTTGGTTTAATTTTGGTTCAATGGAAAGGTAGAGAGCGGATTAGTCAGAGTTAGTTTTTTTATCATTAAACAACCCATCTTAATTAAAATCCTCTTTAGTAATTAAAATTAAAGGGGATTTTTTGTCTCTTATCCTAAGTATTAATTTCGATAATTAGAAGAATCTCCATTCAACTGCTACCTTTTAATAAGAGAATCAATTCAGTAGGGCGTATTTAGGGTTTACGGGAGAGTGGTATGTATGATGAGAAAAGGGCTTTCCGTTATTGTGTTATTTCAATGGTTATTTTTGTGGTAACAATACTTATAGGGATAGAAAAAACTGAAGCGAATACCGAGCTTAAAGTTGGAACCTATCATTGCCCACCGTTTATCTTTCATGACAAAAGCCAAGAGTTCGAAGGTCTAAGTATGACGTTATGGCAGCGGATTTCAGAGATCATGAAGGTTGAATATTCAATTCAAAATTATGAACTAGACGATCTATTGTTAGCCGCTGAAAAAGGAGAGATAGATGTAGGTGTCTCTTGTATATCAATTACTCCTGATCGTGAAGAACATGTCGATTTCTCACACTCATTTTATGAAACGCATCTTGCCATCACGGTAAAAAACCGTGGTTATCTTGATTCATTTATTAGCATCATTACCAATAAAACCTTATGGAAAGCGCTTGGTATATTTTTCTTTGTCGCGATAAGTGTCGGGGCTTTCTATTATTTTCTTGAGCGTAAAAATAATGACAAACTTTACTCTATGCCAACCAAGCGAGGTCGGTTAGCAGAAGCTTTTATTCTCGGGGTACTGTTTATTACCAAAGGGCCTTTCAACTATTTTGAATTTAAAACCTTATCAGCGCGAATAATGACCGTATTGATTGCTATGTTTTCAACCGTTTTCATTGCCAGTATTACCGCGATATTAGCAAGTTCATTAACATTGGAGCAGTTACGGTTTGATGTAAAAGGAGTGAATGATTTATCAAAATTGCAAGTAGGAGCAAAACAAGCAACAACGGCTTCTTTGTTATTGACCGATCACAGTATTGCCCATGAAACCTATCCTAGTATGAGGGCGCTATTAGTCGCTCTAGATAATGGAGAAGTGGATGCTATTGTAGCCGATGATGCGGTGCTGCGTTATATGATTAAACAAGGCAAAGGAAAAGAGATGTTTGCTGATTTAGTCGTATTACCGTATCAACTTGAAAAACAAAATTATGGCCTAGTTTTAGTTGAAAATAGCCCCTATGAAGAGAAGATCAATCGGGCGTTATTGCAGATCCGAGAAACATCAGAATGGCATCAAATACTATTGGAATATTTTACTGAAAATTAATCCTATAATGATACTATCTTCGCCCCAATTTCCCTTTTGCAGTAAAGGACATGATAGATGCACGATCGAGCCAGCCAAATGGTGATATTTTACGCCTTAGCCAAAGCGGGCAGTTTTACTGCGGCAGCAAAGCAAATGGGAGTATCAACGTCTCATGTTAGTAAACAGCTTGGAGTGCTAGAAGCCGATCTTAATGTGAAATTGGTACAAAGAACCACTCGATCAGTAAAAATTACCGATGCAGGTCAGCAGTTTTATCTGTATTGCGAGAAAATGTATCACGCAATGACCGAAGCCAGCGCAATTATGGATGATGAACGAGATGAAGTTGCTGGAGTGCTACGTTTAGGGTTATCTCAATCATTTGGGACTATGCATATTATCCCAGCGATTGATAAGTTACGTCAGCAATATCCCGATCTGCAAGTTGAAGTTCGCTTATTCGATCACCGAGCAGATATGCTTAAAGAAGGTTTAGATTTATGGGTAACAAACTTTGAAGATATCCCAGAAGGATATGTTGCACAACGTTTGGCAGATTCTCGCTTTGTTTTAGCGGCCTCACCGGATTATTTGATTGATAAATCTGTTCCTCATCATCCTCAAGATCTTATAGAGCATAATTGTCTTACCTATCAAAGCCGCTATCGTGATTACAGCAATTGGGATTTCAGTAAGAACAATGAAACGTTATGTGTCAAAGTGTCAGGAAACTATCGTGTCGATTTAGCAGAAGCAGTGCGAGATGCAGCTATCTCAGGTTGGGGAGTGGCTTATTTAGCAAGTTATTTACTAACTAATGAGTTTAGTGAAGGAAAGCTTATTCAATTATTACCAGATTGGAAAGCGAGTCAACAGATGCCAATTTATGCAGCGTATCCAAGCCGTAAGCACTTACCAAGAAAAATTACCGCAGTCATTGAGTTCCTGCGTGAGCATATTGGTCAGCAACCCTATTGGGATAAATCTCTTCTGAAATGGGTTAAATTATAGTTACTGATTAAATTAACATCAAGGTGATGATGTTAATTTAATCAATGAGTTATAGCGACTATTTTTAATGGAAGAAATATATTTTCCATATGGAAATAATCGTCATTCAAGTCGCTTGTCTCGTTTTATAAATCAACCACTTATGTACAGTAAGAAGTGTGATCTAAATCTCATTAACAGCGTGTTATCAATCCCGACTTGCACGCAAACCTTTGCGCATTAGAATGCCTGCTCTATTTTCGATAGCACAGGTTTCTATCATGACATCGCTACTTGGTATTTTTGCCATTTTATTATTCGCTTATTTATGTTCGACAGATCGTCGTAATATCCCTCTAAGAACCGTTTCTTTAGCGTTTGGTTTACAAATCATTTTTGCTTTACTTGTTTTATATGTTCCAGCCGGTAAAGAAGTGCTCAACTCAGTAACTGCAGGCGTTTCAAGCGTAATTGATTATGGCCAACAAGGGATTGCATTTTTATTTGGTGGCTTAGCGACAGGCAAAGTAGGTTTTGTCTTTGCCATTAATGTGCTTGGTATCATAATATTCTTCTCGGCACTTATTTCTGCTCTTTATCACCTTGGTATCATGCCTAGAGTAATTAACTTCATTGGTGGTGGGTTACAGCGTTTATTAGGCACAGGACGCGCAGAATCACTTGCCGCTACAGCAAACATCTTTGTAAGCATGGTAGAAGCTCCTCTTGTTGTAAAACCTTACTTAAAGCACATGAGTGATTCACAGTTCTTTGCTGTAATGACCTGTGGTTTAGCATCAGTGGCTGGCGGTACTATGGTAGGTTACGCATCGCTAGGTGTGGATCTTAACTTCCTTATTTCAGCAGCATTTATGTCAGCACCGGCTGGCCTATTAATGGCAAAAATGATGGTGCCACCGGGTGATGAAGCCAATAACGACGATGAAATTACCTCTGTTGAAATTGACCACGCAACAAACGTATTTGAAGCATTAGCAGATGGGGCAATGTCTGGTTTACGTATTGCAGTAGCAGTAGGTACAACACTATTAGCCTTTGTGAGTGTAATTGCTTTACTTAATGGTTTGCTTGGTCATGTTGGTGATTTCTTTGGTTTAAAACTAAGCTTTGAATTGATCCTTGGTTATTTATTTGCACCAGTAGCTTTCTTGTTAGGTGTGCCATGGAATGAAGCGATTCTTGCTGGTTCATTGATTGGTAATAAGATCGTGGTGAATGAGTTTGTTGCCTTCATTCAATTAATGGAAGTGAAAGACCAACTAAGTCCGCATTCTGTTGCGATTGTTACCTTTGCGTTATGTGGTTTTGCCAATATATCAACCATGGCTATCTTGATTGGTGGTTTAGGGAGCTTGGTTCCGGAGCGTCGTTCATTCATCGCTAAAATGGGATTCAGAGCGATTACTGCAGGCGTATTAGCAAACTTGATGAGTGCGGCGATTGCCGGTGTGATTTTGTCGCTATAGACGATAATAAATTTAGATAGTTAATAGTTAATAGTTAAAAGGTTGCGATGATAAGTCGCAACCTTTTTTGTTTCTAATGAGTAAATCGAATACGTACCGGAGCCGTGTTATCAAACTCAACATTATCAAAGCTATCAAGTTGATGGTGCTTGATTAGAGATTGTAAATTCTCAACATAGGCATCGCCACGCGTAGAGTAGTGAGATAAAGACTCAACTAACTCATAACCTGATAATTTACCTTCTGTGCTTAGTTTTTGGCGTAAAGTCCAAAGATCTTTATAGGCAGAGGTCGTATTTAAGTTGTACATGTAACGTGCAGTTCCAGCGAATAGGTTATCAAATGCAGCTACTTTTACATGCCCACCAGGGGTACTTAAATACTTACCGCCTTTAGAAGATAAGTGCTCTCCATATAATCCATTCCCTTTAACTGCAAAGTAACTGGTTCCCCAACCACTTTCATCAATCCCTTGAGCTAGAACCATACCAACAGGAATAATATCAAGACGTAAAAGTAGGTCATCAATGTTGTTTGATTTAATATCATAAGATGTCATTAAGTCATTTAACCATACCGTTTCTTCTTTCGACCATTCACTTTTAGGTTGCTTTGATAGCGCGATAACGTCATGTCTAACCGTACTTATGCGTTTATTCACCTCAATAATGGTAGGCAGTAATAAACGAATAAACCCTGAAATCTTCTCTTGAACAGGCAGTGAATTCAGATCGCTTGGTAGGTTTTCAACAAAGAACGAAGGGATTTGATCTGTTTTATTTACATTAGCCAATTGATACTGATGCTGCTTAAATTCATTGATAAGAGATTGAGCTGATTCAAGCGTAGTGACTTTTACCTCAGGGTAGGGGGCGATGATCTTCTCTGGTGAAATAGGAAGATCAGCAGCAAATGTACTAGAGGATGTAATGAAAAGCAAAGAAGCAGAGATATGTTTTAACTTTTTAGATAAAGACATAAATAGAGTTCCATTGTTAATATTAATAGGATCGAAAACGGTGCTAAACCAGCACCGTTGTTAGTGTTTATGTTGAGATAACAAAGAGCTCGTTACTCTTCAACGATCGTCACTTTCTCGATCACAATACTCTCTTTTGGAACATCGTCAAACTCACCAATAGATTTGGTTTTGATCTTTGCTATTTTCTTAACCACATCCATGCCAATCGTCACTTCACCAAATACCGCATAACCCCAGCCTGCGTTAGTGGTTGCAGTGTGGTCAAGAAAAGTATTGTTCGCGATATTAATAAAGAACTCACTGGTGGCAGAGTGAGGGGCATCAGTGCGCGCCATAGCGATAGTACCGTTTAAGTTTTTCAAACCACGGTTCGCTTCATTCACAATCGGTGCGCGCATTTCTTTTTCTTGCATGTCCGCAGTAAAACCACCGCCTTGGATCATAAAACCTTTGATAACACGGTGAAAAATAGTGCCTTCGTAAAAACCATCTTGGCAATATTTTAAGAAGTTTTTTGAGCTTACCGGTGCTTTTTCTTTGTTTAGCTCAATGTGTATATCGCCGAAATTGGTAGTAAAAATAATCATACAGTTCACGTCTATTTAAAAAGTAATTGGGAAAGATTATACGTAGTTTCTTAGTTTATGTTGAATTCTTTGAATATTGCATTGCCCACTTCCACAATCACTTGATTACGTGCAGCCATGTCTAAATTCGTTTGAGTCAGATAAATAGATATAATAATAGGCGCACGCTTTTCATTCCATAGAACAGCGGTGATACCACGAGATCCAAAACCACCAGCACCAGAGCGATCCGCAATTGACCAGTTTCTTGGAAGAATCGAACGTAATAATGGATCTGAGACCTTATTATTGACCATCCAACCTTTTAAGGTATTTTTGTCTGCTGTGGTAAGTGTTTGACCAAATAACAGCTCATTAAGTGTATTTGTCATCGCATTTGGAGTCGTTGTATCCCTGACATCTCCCTTTTGTGCTTCATTTAATTCAGGTTCAATACGGTCTAATCGAGTAATGTCATCACCAATTAAGCGTAAGAAAAGCGTGAGAGAAGTTGGAGTTCCAGTTTGTGCTAATACTATATTGGCTGCAGTATTGTCACTCATCAGCATCGTAGCTTCGCATGCGCTCTCTGTACTAATTGTTTCACCGATAAACTTTTCAGTGATTGGAGACCATGGAATGATAGATTCTTGAGTCACTCTTGTTAGTGCTTCTTTATCTAAAAGGTCATTACTTGAGTTGTACAGCATTTGAGCACAAAGCAGAGTTTTAAATGTACTCATCATTGGAAAGCGTTGGTCGCCTTTATAGCTCCAGGTAGTATCTGTTGCGGTATCTAGAACTGAAATACCGATAGTACTAGAGCTTGATAGTTCAATGGCTTCAACCGTTTCTAATGTAGAAGAAGCAAATACAGAATGAGAGAGTAAAGTTAAGCAAAAAAGCAGTGCGTTACATTTCATTATTAGTCCTAAAGGATATCTTTTATAAATATAGATTAATCAAATTTTCGTTGGTAACGAGGCAACATACTTTCGTTACCTAACAAACCACCTTGATGGATATAAACTAACGTTTGATTGGCGTTATTTGGTATCCAATCATTCAAGCAACGCCACATCAAAGGATCGTATAGAAGTTCAAATTCAACGTCAGTTTGTAAGAGAAGAGTTTTCCATATTTCATAATCGTGACGATATAACTTTCCAAAATGGTGTTTTTTCGTTGGTGTTAAAATCTCAGGATGATCTGTTTCACCAAGCTCTAAAAATTGCTCGGTAAGATAAGAGTCTCCGCCAACACAAGCACAGGTAATCACTTTTATATCATGGGCTTTTAAATGTTTATGAAGAAACAGCGCCGTTGTTCCTGTACCAGAAGGCAAAGCCACGGTTAGAGAGGTCAATCTCTGTTCTTTCTTCCATTCAATAAGCTCTGCTGCCAATTGCTTTACGCCGCTTTCAGCCAAACCACAACGGCCGCCTTCAGGCACAAATAATTCATGCTCTCTTGGTAGCCTAACTTGTTGAATGTAATCTAAGCTCCCTAGTGTGCTGCCATCATCTAGTTTGGCGTTATCTGTCTCATTTAACGCGATAATATTTGCGCCAAGATCCAATGCCGCACGATAGTTCCCTTTTGGTGATTCTTTTAAGAATGAAGGAACATGGTCAACGTAAAAATCTAACTGCCAACCTTTTAGTTGAGCCAATGCCGCTAACGAGTAGAGAGAGTTTGCCTGTGGTGAACCATAACCAATGATCGTGGTTATATTAGAAAAATCACCATCTAATAACCCCATAAACTTGCGAGCTTTATTGCCAGAAAATTGAGGATGAAGTTTATCATCGCGCTTTAAATAGAAATCAACACCATTAAATTGATGCTGAGTTACTGGGCTGTTTTGGATTTTCATGATGAGATATAAATATAGACTGTAGGGAAGGAGAGATGACCTTTCAGTGAGTTGAAAGGCCATATAAATCTGTAATGAGAATTACTTTTTCATCATTGATTTTAAAGCTGCAAACGGGTTGTGTGTTGCACCTTGATGATCATCTTCACCCGCTTTAATTTCAGAACCGTACTGGTCATGCTCTGTATATTTTGAATGCTCATGATCGTGGCAGAAAAGGCACAAAAGTTCCCAGTTACTGCCGTCATTTGGGTTATTAGTATGATCGTGATCTTTATGGTGAACCGTCAACTCACGTAAATTTGAATAAACAAATTCACGCGCACAGTTACCACAAACCCAAGGGTACAGTTTTAATGCTTTTTCACGGTAGCCACTTTCTTGGCGGGCATAAGCGGCACTAGAGCCATAAAAATCAGATGACATATAAATCTCGACTGCTAAAGTTAATACAATAATTATATGGAAAGAATATACCACGTTTTTAAGGAGAATAAATGCTATCAAAATTAGAGTTGAAAATTCCTCCACCGCTAGTCATGTTGCTATTTATGGCGACAGTCTTTGGTTTTGACAAAATAATGCCATTTGATCTGTTTTATCTACCTTGGTTAACTTATGTGCTTGTTATTAGCTTAATCGTACTTGGCGGGTTCGTGTCGTTATGGGGGGTAAAAGAGTTTAGAGACGCTAAAACCACAGTAAACCCATTAAAACCAGAAAGCAGTTCATCGCTTGTGAATTCAGGTATTTATCAATATACACGTAACCCTATGTACCTTGGTTTCTTGTTTATTTTACTCAGTTCAGTGGTTTATACCCAACACCCACTAGGGTTGGTGAGTGCGCTAGGTTTTATTGCTTACATGAATCGCTTTCAAATTGAACCAGAAGAAAAAATGCTAGTTAAACTTTTTGGTGATGAGTTTGTTGATTACATGAATCAAGTTAAACGCTGGTTTTAATTTGCCATTTTAGATTGCGTCGTAGCTGTGTTGGTTTTGTTATCTCGACATAACCACGCGGCGAATTCGCGAATCTTCGGTAAAATAGTTAAGTTAGCAAATATCGCAACAGGCCAAGCAATAGTAAACCCATTCATCCACGCAGATACCCATTCCGAACTAAATCCACCCATTCTAATCGCAGACATTGAACCAGACATTATTAATGCCATTGTGACTGAAGACAGTAAGGCTGAAAGCCAAAATTGTTTTTTACTCATAAATATCTCTCTCTTTATTAACGAATTTTTTTTAACACTAATCGTGCTTGTTTCGATAGAGTGAAGTATATTAATTTCATTAATGATAAAAAATAGCGAGAAATAAAACCATGAATTCCATATTTGGAAGTATTGATGATCTGTTTTTATTTTGTAAAGTGGTTCAGCTTGGATCTCAGCAAGGCGCAGCCAAAGAGTTAAAACTACCAGTATCAACCGTGTCCCGACGACTCTCTTTAATGGAAGAAAAACTCGGTGTTCGCTTGTTAGAAAAAAAGGGACGAGAGCTTGTTGCAACAGAAACAGGTCAGCAATATTACCAACTGCTTGAAAGTCAGTTTACCGATTTAGAAAGTCACTGCCATCAGTTAAAAGATCATAAAGAGGAAGTAACAGGCACGTTACGTTTATCCCTGCCTTATCGTTTCTATAATAGCTATGTTAGAGAGTTGATTACTGATTTCTTATTGGAGTTTCCCCACACTCAAATAGAAGTCAATTTATGTGCAGAAGACGCTTTACCAGAAACAGATCGAGATTTAGTTCTAACTTTTGATATTAGTCGAGCTGAAGGGATGATCGCTCGTCCGCTATTTTTAGCAAAGCATAGCGTGTTTGTCTCTCAATCGTATTGGCAAAATAATGACGTTACAGATATAGAGACTATTGATTGGATCCGCTTAGATGGCCAAAAAAGTTTAACTTATACCGATGCAAAGCAAACGTTAAAACAGATTAATATACATCCTCGTCTGCAAGTGAACGATTTGGATCAAGTCATGCATGCGGTTATTAAAGGATTAGGCGCAGCACGATTACCCATTCACCTTGTGACTCCAGAGATGGATCTCGTTGAGGTTTTTTCTGAATATCAATTTCCACCAAGGCAATCTTATCTGGTCTATAAACAACGAAAATTTCAACCCAAAGCATTAACCATATTAATCGAACGTATCATGACTAGCATGGAGCGAACTTGACATTTCTATGACAAAGATTTGGATAATTTCGTCTTAGAGGTCACGAAAATATTAGCCTAAACATTCTATTATGTGTTTATAAATTAAGCATCATGGCTGGGGTGTGATATGAAACATAAAATAAAATTATTGATTAAAATAGTACTGTTTTTTGCGTTTTTCGGCGTAGTAGGTCACGTATTTGCTGCTGATGAGTTAAGTGCAAATACGATTGTTAAAAAGTCGGATGCTCAAATGCGTGGTAATTCAAGTTACACAGAATTAACCATGAACATTATACGTCCTGATTGGACTCGCAGCATGAGCATGAAGAGCTGGACTAAGGAACAAAATCTCTCTTTAGTATTGATTACAGGGCCAGCAAAAGATCGCGGCAGTGCTTCTCTTAAGCGTGATAAAGAGATGTGGAGTTGGATACCAAATATTGAGCGAGTGATAAAAATAGCCCCTTCAATGTTGGGCCAGTCATGGATGGGCTCTGATTTTACCAATGATGATTTGATCAACCAATCTTCAATAGTGGTGGATTACGACCACAAAATGGTTAAACAAGAAATGATCGACGGCGATAAAACATGGGTGATTGATGCAATAGCAAAACCAGATGCGCCTGTGGTGTGGAGTAAAGTACGTTTATGGATATCACAAGAGACGTTCTTACAACGCAAAGTCGAGTCGTATGATGAGTTCGATGAGCTAGTTAATACCATGACAACCTATGATATTAAAGAAATGGGCAATCGCATGGTAGCAACAAGAATGGAAATGGTGCCTGCCAATAAACCCGGTAATAAAACCGAAATGATTACCCATAAAGCGCAATTTAATTTTCTTATCAATGATGAGTTTTTCTCACAAGGCCAAATGAAATCATTACGTAATTAAGCCATTAATTCCTTATTTCTAGGCGGTAAACATGCTCATTAAGTTAGCTTGGCGAAACCTATGGCGACAAAAAAGAAGAACCTTGCTAACGGCCTCTGCGTTGGCGCTGGCCTTGTTGCTTTCATTATTAATGCGAAGCATTCAAGAGGGCAGTTATACCGCAAACATCGAGAATGCGGCTCGTTTATCTACGGGTCTTATTCAACTGCAAAATCCAGAATTTAAAGAAAGCCAAAGCATTGATGATTTATTGCCAATGAGCGATGACTTTATCAAACCCACCAAGCAACAGCCTAATATTGAATTTGCACTTCCACGTATCGAAACCTTTTCTCTTGCTGCCGCGAATGATAAATCAAAAGGCGTGATGGTGGTGGGTGTCGATCCAACACCAGAAACCGCTTATTCTGGTTTGGCAAATAAAGTCGTTAAAGGAAGCTACTTCTCATCAGACGACAAAGCCATTCTTATATCAGAAGGGCTTGCCCAATTTTTTAATCTCACCCTTGGTGACGAGGTTGTGCTTTATGGGCAAGGCTATCGAGGTCAAACCGCTGCTGGATTGTATCTGATTAAAGGGATTGTGCATTTTCCAATGCCTGAGTTGAACAACCAACTTATTTATTTACCTATCAAAGAAGCATCTCATTTATTTAGCACAGAAGATCAAGTCACCGCTTGGGTACTGCATACTCGTGATTTTTCACAACTGTCACAAACAGTGGATGATCTACAAATAGGGTATGGCTCAAACGTTGCTGTTCGCCCTTGGAATGATCTTAGCCCCGAAATGGAACAGCAGATCCAAATTGATCGGGTGAGTGGCATTATCATGATGTACATCTTATACGGTATTGTTGGCTTTGGTCTGTTTGCCACTTTACTAATGATGACCTTAGAAAGGCAGCGAGAGTTTGGCGTGATGCTAGCGACCGGAATGGTTCGAGTAAAGCTATTAAAGTTATTAGTTCTTGAATCCCTGTTTATCGGATTGTTAGGTATTGCTATAGGTTTAGTTATTGCCATTCCTATCTTAGGCTATTTGTATATTAACCCTATCACCTTAACTGGAGATACGGCACAAGCCATGCTTGAAATGGGCTATGAACCAATAATCCCAGTATTAATTAGTTCAGGCTTATTTATTGATCAGATAGTGATTGTAATAGGGCTACTATTGCTCTGTCTTATTTATCCACTGTGGCGTATTTACCATCTCTCGATTGTCTCTGCGCTTAAAGGAGGTTCGCATGCTGGTTAAATTGGCGTGGCGCAACGTATGGCGCAATAAATTACGAACCTCCATTATGTTGGGAGCCATGATTTTTGGTGTCGCTGGTGTTATGTTGATGATGGGGTTTATGAATGGGATCATTGATAATTTGGTAAAAAATACCATTCAGTGGCAAACCAGTCATATTCAAATCCATCAGAAAAATTACGCATTAAATCCAGACATTAATCTGGTGATTGATGATGAAGCTGAGATAACCAAACAGCTAGAACAAGCACCACAAGTCAAAGCATGGACAAGCAGAACCTTAGTTAATGGCATGATAGCGTCAGCACGCAGTACGCGTGGTATTCAAATAAACGGCATTGATTTAGAGTCAGAGCCTAAGATAACCCCAATTGCAGATCATATTCTTGAAGGGGAATGGCTTGATAATAAAGGTCGAAATCCCATTTTAGTGTCACAGAAAACGGCGGATCGATTAAAGCTCAGAGTTGGCTCAAAAGTCGTGCTCACGTTTACCGATATGACAGGAGATGTTACTGGTGCGGCGTTTCGAGTTAGGGGGATCTTTAAAACCTCATCCAGCACCTTTGATGATGCCAACGTGTATGTCAGAAAAGCCGATATTCAACAACTTGGCCAAGTGCATTTTGATCATGAAATCGCAATTTTGCTGCACGATGAGGCTCAAGTTAGTGATTTTCGCGATCAATTGAGCCGTGATTTTTCAAGTAATCACTCTTCAAATAACAATAGCGTGCAGGATTGGCTTCAATTACAGCCAATACTGTCGACTATGATGAGTTCGATGAATGCCGGTAATCAAGTGATCTTAGTTATTTTTGTTATCGCAATGGGCTTTGGCATCATCAATATTCTTCTGATGTCAGTCTTTGAGCGAACCAGAGAGTTTGGCGTATTAATGGCAGTTGGAATGAAGAAAGGCAATATTCGCCGTTTAATCATTTTAGAATCCGGCTTTATTGGAATAATTGGCGCGGGCTCTGGTGTTATTTTCTCCTTATTTTTATTGTTTCTTCTTAGCAAAACCGGAATTCCACTTGAAGCGATGGCAGAAGGGTTAAATGCATTTGGTATTGATTCGGTTTTATACCCAAGTGTCGCTTTCAGTGATTATGTCACCGTTTTTGTGACGGTGTGGTGTGTCAGTGTATTAGCAGGGCTTTATCCTGCCCATCAAATTATTAAAAAGAAACCCGTCGAAGCCATGGCAGAGAAACAATAAGGTAAAAAGTATGACGATAAAAATTGAGCAGTTATGCAAAACCTATAACCCAGAGTCGGATTTTCCTGTCCATGCGGTTGATCACCTTGATTTGGTTATTGAGCAAGGTGAGTTTGTTGCGGTGATTGGCCCATCAGGATCAGGAAAAACAACCTTATTAAATATGTTGGGTGGGATCGACAGCGCTAGCTCAGGAAAAGTGAGTATTGATGGTAATGAGCTGACAGTTATGGACGAAAAGAAGCTGATAGAGTTTCGTCGTGACAATATAGGATTCATCTTTCAAGACTATAGTTTATTGCCTATATTAACCGCATTAGAGAATGTGGAGTTCGTTATGCAGTTACAGGGTCACACAGAGGTGGAGTGTAAACACAGAGCGCAAGACTTACTGAAAAAAGTAGGCTTAGAAGATCAGCAGCATAAAAGGCCAGCCCAACTCTCTGGCGGACAGCAGCAACGAGTTGCGGTTGCACGAGCGCTCGCTCCAAGGCCGCGCTTTATTATGGCAGACGAACCAACGGCAAATCTAGATGCTAAAAGCACCGCAGAGCTGCTTGACATTATGGAGAGCTTAAATAAAGAAGAGGGAACTACATTTATTTTTTCTACCCATGATTCAAGGGTATTTGATAGAGCTAAGCGAGTCATCGTGTTTGAAGATGGACAATTGAAAGAAGATAAACCGCAATAACTGCCGCATTTTGTGAGATAGATCTTGACCTTAATCTGATAGGACATAAACTCCTTTGATTAGATTTATTTAAGAAAGGTATGAGCAGCTCTGTTTTATGCCTGTTTCTATTCATTGACGAGGTTAAGTCATGTCTAAACGTGATTATTATGAAGTCCTTGGTGTCTCCAAAAGTAGTACAGAAAAAGAGATCAAAAAAGCGTACAAACGTCTTGCGATGAAATACCACCCAGATAAAAATCCAGGTGATGCGCAAGCCGCAGATAAGTTTAAAGAAATTAAAGAAGCGTATGAAATTCTAACTGATGCTGATAAACGCGGTCAGTATGATGATTATGGTCATTCAGCATTCCAAAATGGTGGCATGGGTGGCGGCGGTTTTGGCGGTGGTCATAGCCAAGGTTTTAGTGGCTTCGAAGATATTTTCGGTGGCGCATTTGGTGGTCGTTCACGTGGTGGTTTTGGCGGCGGCGGTGGTTTTGAAGATATGTTCTCTCAACAGCGTCAACCACGCCCACAAAAAGGTCAAGATCGTCAGTTTAGCTTAACGGTTGAATTTGCTGAAGCGATTAACGGCTGTGAGCAAGTTATCGAATTACCAGTCAATGGCGTGAACAAAAAAATCAACGTTAAAGTACCTGCAGGTATTGAAGACGGTGAGAAAATTCGCTTTGTTGGTAAAGGCGAAGCGGGCGCATACGGTGGCCCAGCAGGTGACTTATTAATTCAAATTCATGTTCGTGCACATACACACTTAAAACGTGAAGGTAATGATTTAATTTGTCCAGTAACGACTGATTTTGTGACAGCAGCACTGGGTGGTGAGGTTGAAATTCAAACGCTAGAAAGCCGTTTTAAATTAAAAGTACCAGCAGGGACTCAAAACGGTCGTAAATTCCGCATGAAAGAAAAAGGCGTGAAGAGCCGTAAAGGTGCGACGGGCGATCTAATGGTGGTTATTACTGTGGCGACACCGACGAATCTGACTGAAGAGCAGAAAGAATTGTTGATAAAGTTCAAGGAACTGTCGTAACCTGATTATTATCAAACAGACATAATACTTATCTAGAATAGGTATCACTAAGGGGCATGAACTGATGAAGAGAATATTCACAAGGTTCGTGCCTTTTTTATTATTACTTCCCTTATTAAGCCACGCTCAAATTCCCGGTTTAGCCCCAGAGAAAAGCTGGGATTTAAACGGCTATGTAAAGTACATGGCAACCAGTACCATCCCAAACTCGGGCGACGCTATCTTTGATAATATTGTCCATCAACGTTTTAATTTTGAATACCGATTTAATGATCAATTACGCGTGAATTTGGGTATGCGCAACCGTCTATTATTTGGCGATAGCGCTGAGTACCCAAATTATGGTGACTTTATCTCTTATGATCCCGGCTACGTTGATTTATCTAAAAATTGGCTAGATAAAAAAGGGATGATAGGAAACACGCAATTTGATCGAGCTTATCTCAATTGGAATAAAGACGATTGGCAATTTCGAGCTGGGCGTTTTCGTATAAATTGGGGAATGACCACCGTATGGAACCCAAACGATATCTTTAATTCATATTCCATCTATGATTTTGATTATGAAGAGCGCCCTGGAACCGATGCAGTAATGGTAAGTAAAAAACTCGGTTTTGCGAGCTCAATTGACTTGGTTTTTAATCCCAGTTCAGACAGTGAGTTAGACAGCTATGCTGCGCGGTATCTGTTTAATAAAGAGGGGTGGGACATGCAGGTATTACTCGGTAAGTCTCAGCTAGATTATGTGGTAGGTGCAGGCTTTGCAGGGGATATTTATGGCGCAGGGCTGCGTGGTGAGTTCAGTTGGTTTGAGCCCACTCAACGTCGTTATGATAACCAAGATCTCGTTGCATCCAGTGTTTCAAGCCTTGAAATGGATTATCGCTTTAATGGAACTGAAAACTGGGTGATTCAAGGCTCTCTCATGCATATCTCAGAACCTCAAGATGCCGACAACGCAATGGCATACTTAAATTTACCACTCAGTGCCAGAACCCTTAGCTTTACCCATTGGACATGGTATTCAAGCTTAGGTGTGGATTTATCGCCATTATCAAGACTCACCTTTATGAACAGTTATTACGATGATGGATCTTTCTTTGTTGGTGTTAATCAGACCTACTCACTAGCCGATGATTGGCAATTAATTGGTGTTGTGCAATATTTTGATGGAGCGAGCGACAGCGTGTTTGGCGAAAACCCAAGTACCTTGCTATACGCTCAAATCAAATGGAGTTTTTAGCGTACTTTATTGATAGACGATGAAATATCATCAATCAATAGTTTTGCCGTATCACTTCGAGACTGGAACAAGGTCATAAATAGTAAATCAGTCACGACATTTTGCGCGGTTCTAGATGAGATAGACGAGCCACGAAATTGACGTTCATCCGCAATGGTATCAATGCAATAACTTGCAATCTTTCTTAATGGATTTTTCTTTGTTGAAGTTAAGGCAATAACGGTAGCGCCTTTCTCTAATGCAGTTTGTGCTGCGACTAACATTTCCTTTCGATTGCCTGAATAAGAGATCACTATCTGGATATCTCCAACCGAGAGCGTATTCGCTGTGGCTATTTGAACATGACTGTCTTGCTCTGAGAGTGCAACCATACCAAGTTTAAGCAGTTTAAAAGCCAGATCTTTAGCCGTTAATGCTGAGCCTCCAATACCCACAATTTGAATTCGATCCGCTTGGTTAAGTAGAGCGGTAATAGTTTCAAACTCAGAGAAATTAATTGCGTTTGTTGTAGCAATCAATGCGTGAGTTTTTTCTTGTACCAACTTTTGTGCAATCGTAAGAGAAGAGTCGTCACTATTTATTTTATTATGGATAGGGCGCTCAGGCTCTAGAATCGCTTGTTTTCTTCCAAGATCTTCAATAATTGCTAGCTTGAATGCAGTAAACCCTTTAAACCCGAGTCGCTGGGTAAGTTTCACAATACTCGATTGCGATACGCCTACTTTGCTGGCCAATTCTTGACTGGAATATGATCCAATTGAAGAGGGCGCCTCAAGAATGAAATCTAAAATTTTGATCCCATTGGTTGATAAGCTGCTTCTTTGGTTTTGAATCCTTTCTAAAATATTCATTTACCTTCACTTTTTTTGAATTAATTATTCCAAAATTAAAACTATTATTCCAAGTATGTGCGATTTATTTAACTTGTTGAATTTGTATATTTTAACTGGTATTTGTATTGTTTTTTTATTTGGTTTTTATCGTAATTATTCTTTCTATTTTGGAAGTTTAGAATAACTTTTGTTGTGATTTTGGTCACTAAATGGAATTTTTTATTCTTTATGATGGCAACCATTGAAATTGAGAATTTAACTTTTAAAGAGTACAGATTATGAAAATCGATCTAACCACATTAGTAACAGAAAGTCGTAACCAAGCCAGTGAAAATATCGATGTGTTATCAACGGTTGAAATGCTGACAGTGATTAATAAAGAAGATCAAAAAGTCGCTTTAGCCGTTGAAGCCATTCTTCCTCAAATCGCAGAAGTGGTCGATGCCATTGCAATCGCATTTCAATCAGGCGGACGCTTAATCTATACCGGCGCAGGCACTTCAGGCCGTTTAGGTATTTTAGATGCGAGTGAATGCCCTCCGACTTATGGCTCTAACCCTGATTTAGTGGTTGGTCTCATTGCTGGCGGCCATCAAGCGATTCTAAAAGCAGTAGAGAACGCAGAAGATAACCGTGAATTAGGCGCTTCAGACTTACAAGATTTAGGCCTCAATGAGAAAGACGTATTAGTTGGTATTGCAGCAAGCGGTCGTACTCCTTATGTTCTTGGTGCGATGGAATACGCAAAATCAGTAGGGGCAACGGTTGCAACACTAAGCTGTAACCCAAACAGCCCAATGACAGAGCTTGCCGATATCAATATGACACCAGTTGTAGGCCCTGAAGTGGTTACAGGCTCTTCTCGCATGAAAGCAGGAACGGCTCAAAAGCTTGTGCTGAATATGCTAACGACAGGAGCGATGATCCGCACAGGTAAAGTATTTGGTAACTTAATGGTTGACGTAGAAGCAACCAACGCAAAATTAGTGCAACGCCAAAAGAACATTGTAATAGAAGCTACAGGTTGCCAAGAATCAGAAGCGGCTGACGCCCTATCTCAATGTGATAATCACTGTAAAACAGCCATTTTAATGGTTTTGTCTGGGTTAGATGCAAAAAGCGCGAAAGCAAAGTTAGCAAAACATAATGGCTTTATTCGCAACGCGCTTTCAGACCAATAACGGCTAAGCGATAGCAAGGCCATACGTGGCCTTTATACTGAATAATTGAAAGGGAACAGGACATGGCTAAAATAACCACTTCCATGATTCAAGAAATACTCTCTGCAATTGGTGGCAAAAATAATGTCATTAAATGCGGAAACTGCATGACTCGTTTACGTTTAACATTACACAATGATGATCTTGCAGACAGAGATACAATTAAACGCATTGCAGGCGTGATGGGATTAGTCGAAAGTGACGATCAATTTCAAATCGTTTTAGGTCCGGGTAAAGCACAGACTGCTGCTGAAATGATGAATGAGATAATGGAAGGTGACGAAGAGTCAACGCCCGTAACCTCAGAAAATCGAGATTTAAAAGATGTAGCTTCTGAACATAAGCAGAAACTGAAAAAGAAACAGACCAGTGCGACACAGCGATTTTTAAGTAAATTCGCGACCATTTTTACACCGTTAATTCCGGGATTCATTGCCGCTGGTTTGTTATTAGGCTTTGCAACATTACTGGACCAAGTTTACGTGATGGGTAATGAGTCACCAAATGCACATTTGGTTGATTTGATCCTCTACATGAAGGTATTCAGTAAAGGTTTGTTTAGCTTCTTAAGTATTTTAATTGGTTACAACGCACAGCAAGCTTTTGGTGGCTCTGGTGTAAACGGTGCGATTTTAGCCTCTCTATTTGTACTTGGTTATAACCCAGAAGCGACCTCTGGTATTTACTCTGGTATGACGGATTTCTTTGGCCACGGTATTGACCCAAGAGGTAACATCATTGGTGTTTTGATTGCCGCGATTATTGGTGCTGGTGTAGAGAAAAAAGTACGTCAATACATGCCAGATAACCTAGATATGATCTTAACCTCGGTAGTGACCTTGCTTATTATGGGTGCCGTTACCTTTGTGGTTATTATGCCGATTGGTGGCGTGTTATTCCAAGGCATGTCTTGGTTATTTATTAACTTAAATGGCAATCCATTTGGCAGTGCTATTCTCGCGGGTTTATTCTTAATCTCGGTAATGTTTGGTATCCACCAAGGCTTTGTTCCAGTGTATTTTGCACTAATGGACGCTCAAGGATTTAACTCATTATTCCCAATTTTAGCAATGGCAGGTGCAGGGCAAGTTGGCGCAGCATTAGCACTTTATTCAAAAGCAGGTAAAGACGCGCTATTACGTACACAAGTGAAAGGCGCTATTATTCCGGGGTTCTTAGGAATAGGTGAACCGTTAATTTATGGCGTAACACTACCAAGAGTAAAACCGTTTATTACGGCATGTGTGGGCGGCGCAACTGGTGGTTTCTTTATTGGACTTGTCTCTTACATGGGTTTGCCTGTTGGTTTAAATACCGTGTTTGGGCCTTCTGGCATCGTAGCGTTACCGTTAATGACATCAAACGCAGGTATCTTTGCTGGTATGTTGGTATTTGCCGCAGGTCTGGTGATTTCATACGTAGCCGGCTTTATTGCTACTTGGTTCTTCGGAACAAAGAATGTTGATTTAAGTTAGTTTTAATCAAATGAATAAAAAATAAGAAGTACTTGCCCCTATAAGTACGCTAAGGCCTCATTGGTACCACAATGAGGCTTTTTTTATGAAAAATCAGACAGCTATAGCATACCAACAAGAAAAGGGTACAATGCACCCAATTTTCAATACTTAGGAAAGCCAGTGGCTATCAAACCAACCATCTATAAATTCCGTGTTGCATTAACGGACATGAACCGTGATCACTACGATTCAGTAAACTTAACCATCGCTCAACACCCATCTGAGAACGTTGAGCGTATGATGGCTCGCGTGTTGGCTTTTTGCTTAAATGCAGAAGAAAATTTAACGTTTACTAAAGGATTATCAGCGGTTGATGAGCCAGATATCTGGGTTCGTGAATATGATGATACCATTTCACTTTGGATTGATGCTGGAGAGCCAGATCCTGATCGCATGAAAAAAGCATCACGCCAATCAAAAGTAACTAAAGTGTACAGCTTTAACTCAAAATCTGATGTGTGGTGGAAGCAAAACCAAAGCAAGTTTAAGCAATACCCTGTAGAAGTGGTTCGTTTTGATTGGGAGCAGATCCAAGAGTTCTCCACTTTCTTAGAAAGAACGATGGAGTTCTCAGTAATGATCACCGGTGATTCAGCATTTATCTCTACGGTAAAAGGTGAGTGCGAAGTAGCGTGGGAAACTCTGCAATCGGTTGAGTAATAATGAAAAGTAAATAGTGTAATACTGCTATTTCCTTTCTAAAATCTAGTTCATAATGCCTTCTATTATTTTCCCATAAATAGAAGGCATTTTTTATGGAATTTCCCCTAATCGATCTCGGTTTATTCTTTGCAATGTTCCTGATTTTTATAGGCTCATTTGTGCAAAGCGCCATTGGTTTTGGTTTGGCTATTGTTACTGCACCATTGTTATTTTTAATCTCGCCAAATTATGTGCCGGGCCCAATCGTAATTGTCGGTTTATTCTTATCCATTATTAATGCCTATAAATACAAGGCGAATGTCTCTTTTCGTGGATTAGGTTACGCATTTTTAGGCCGAATTCCGGGCTCTTTGCTTGGTGGTTTACTGCTTTATTACGTAGATGCAAAACTGTTGTCTCTTTGGATTGGCGTGGTTGTATTACTTGCTGTTGCGATTAGCTTGCTTCCATTTCGTATTGAACCAAATAATTCAAGAATGACGATTGCAGGTTTCTTTTCAGGTTTGTTTGGCACCAGTTCAGGCATTGGTGGACCGCCAATGGCGCTGTTATTACAGCATCAAGAAGCAAATCTTATTCGAGCTAACTTATCCGCTTTCTTTGTGGTGAGTAGTGTTATCTCATTAGCGGTTCAAGTGCCTGCTGGGTACATGAGCTTGAATCATTTATATCTTACGTTGCCATTACTTCCGGCTTCGGTTATCGGTTATCTAGTCGCTATGAAAGTGGTTGATAGAATTGATAAAGGAACCATAAGAAAGGTGTCGTTAGTGATGTGTTCTATCTCTGGAGTGGCCGCGATTGTATTAGGGGTGAGATAATAATCTAATTTACGAGTTAATTTAGATTGTTGTTCTTGTATTTTTAAATAAACCTTATACCAATGTCAGGAATTATCTACTTATATTATTACTGGTTAAATAACGCAATAGCAGTGTTCTAAATTATAATTATGTTGATATTAATTCTTTAGAACTCTAAGTATCATTATTTGAGTCTTTATTTGCTTTTATTTATATATATTTTCGCATTTGATTAATGTCAATTTGTTGACCATTTTTAAGGGTAGTATCTCCTTATGTTCTGCTGATTTATATTGATAAGAGCGGAACCTTACAATTAAATCAAAGGTATTTAAATTTGTGAAATATAGCGATGTACTTAACTGGGTAGTAATAGTATGCCTAACAAAGTGCTTTTTAGTTGGAATAAATAAGGGGAAGGGAGTTATGCTTCAACGATATATTGCCGTAATTTCACTTCTTTTTGTTTTATTTCCACCTCTGCTTTTAGCGAATAACAGTAATAAAAATGAAACCTTGAGTACTGAAGATAAACTATACGGCTTATCGTTACTCTGGAAAGAAGTTAATTATAACTTCGCCTATTTTAATCAAGTACCAGAGCTTGATTTTGATGCAGCATATCAAGCTACTATTCCTAAAATATTAGCCACTAACAATACCTTCGAGTATTACCGTGAATTAAGGCGGTTCATGGCCTTATTAAAAGATGGACATACAGGAGTTTATTACCCTGCTCGAGAGTCTAAACAGTATTTTAATTGGCCAGCTATTTGGGCAATAGAAGCGGAAGGAGAGGCGATTGTTGTATCGATAGATAACCAGTTACAAAGTGAGATTCCATTGGGCTCAAAGATCATTTCAGTTGATGGGTTGGAATTTTCTTCTCATTTAAAACAAAAAGTAATGCCTTATATATCTAGTTCAACAAAGCATGCTTTATTAGAAAACTCAGTAATTGCAGCTTTTTCATCTGATGACATTATGTCGAGTGAAATAATTGTTGGATTTATTTCCCCATCCGGAACTAAAGGTAAAATTAAATTAGTTAGAGATGCAAGATGGCGTCATATTAACTATTCGTCGCTTAATTACCCATCTCCAATCACAGAAGGAAACGAAGTTTCATTTGAATTGAAGTGGCTGGATGAAGGTGTTCTCTATATAGCACTTAATAGTTTTCACGATAGAAGTATTTATCAAAAATTTCTAGAATCTTTTCATGTGATAGAGAAAGCTCAAACTTTAATTATTGATATTAGGCTTAATGGAGGAGGGGATGGCAATATAGGTGCACAGATTCTTAGTCATTTAACTCAGCGTAAGCTGGAAGGTTCAAAATGGGAAACACCCAAACATATTGCTGCTTATAAAGCATGGGGGAGGAATCTGAAAGATTCTAATTCGAATAATACTTTGGAAACTGGACATGCACCGACTATTTATCCACACAATAATGCACATGTAGTACCAACTTTCGTTTTAACTAGTAGGTATACGGGATCTGCGGCAGAAGATTTTTTAGTATATGTCGATAAGGTTAAACACTTTACTATTATTGGAGAAAGTACTAATGGCAGTACGGGACAGATATTAACGCTAGATTTACCCGGAGGTGGTAAAGCTCGAATTTGCACTAAGCGTGACTTTTATCCTGATGGGCGAGAGTTTGTGGGGGTTGGGATTAAGCCTGATATTTATATTGAACGTAAAATTGATGACATCATTAATGAAAGAGATGTGGTTTTACAGCAAGCAATTATTGAAGCCAGAAAGAAAGTTGTTAATAAATAAACCATATCAACTAACTACATAGAGTGTAGGTGAAAGACTTATTTAGAAAACAAGCGGTTAAAAAACAACAAAACAGGTTGCTGGGAAGTAATATCATGCCTAACAAAGTGCTTTTTAGTTGGAATAAATAAGGGGAAGGGAGTTATGCTTCAACGATATATTGTCGTAATTTCACTTCTTTTTGTTTTATTTCCACCTCTGCTTTTAGCGAATAACAGTAATCAAAATGAAATCCTGAGTACTGAAGATAAACTATACGGTTTGTCACTGCTTTGGAAGGAAGCCAGCTATAACTTTGCTTTTTTTGATCAAGTACCAGATCTTGATTTTGATGCAGCATATCAAGATGCCATTCCTAAAGTATTAGCCACTAACAATACCTTCGAGTATTACCGTGAATTGCAGCGTTTTATGGCTTTGTTAAAGGATGGTCATACCGGTGTTTATTTCCCAGAAAATATTGCTGAAAAGCATTTTAACTGGCCTGGCGTGTGGGCCGTTGAAGTAAAAGGTGAGGCTATTATTGTTGCCGTGGACAAAACCTTAGAAAGTAAAATACCTCTTGGGTCGAAGGTGGTCTCTGTAAATGGGCTTCTTTTAGATCAACACCTTAGTACTAAAGTGATTCCTTTTTTAAACGACATTTCAACCAAAAAGGTGGAACGAACCAAAGCAATTCAAATAATGCTTGGTGAAGGCATTGAAGGAAGCGAGGTAACTATTGGTATCAGAACATTAAAAATGGAATTAAAGGAAGTAAGGTTAATTCGCGATACACTTCAAAGAAAAAGAGATTATGCTTTTCTTGATGTTTATATGCCATTTATGAATAACAATCAGGCTCTTACTGAATTTAAATGGTTAGATAATAATATTGCTTACATCGCTTTAAATAGTTTTTATGACGTAAAAGTCGTTGATATATTTAAACAATATTTTCATGAAGTTCAAAAAGCAGATGCGTTAATTATAGATATTCGAAGTAATGGTGGTGGCATGACAAATATTGGTACAGATATCCTAAGTTACTTGATAGATGAAGACGTATATGGAGCAAAATGGAAAACACCAAAACATATCGCTGCATATAAAGCATGGGGTAGGTATAAAGAAGGCTCTATCGATTTTCAATTTACCAATGCTTGGGAAACTGGTGACATGCCTGTTGTCTCTCCCCAAGAAAACCCACTTATTGTTCCCACTTATGTTTTGATAGGCAGGGGAACAGTATCTGCCGCTGAAGATTTTTTAGTTTATACAGATAAAATTTCACACTTTACTACCATAGGGGAAAATACTTATGGCAGTACGGGACAACCATTAACAGTAGATTTACCCGGTGGAGGTAAGGCTCGTATCTGTACTAAGCGTGATACTTACCCTGATGGACGTGAATTTGTTGGAATTGGTATTAAGCCTGATATTTTTGTTGAGCGTAATGTTAATGACATTATTAATGAAAGAGATGTGGTTTTGTTACGAGCAATTACTGAAGCCAGAAAACAGATAGTTAATCAATAAGTTGTATTAACTACATGGAGTGTAGGTGATGTAGGTGAAGACTTATTTTGAAAACAAGCGGTTAAAAAACAACGAGTACTTTTAGCTAGGACATTATATCGGCGACATAAAATCCTTTTTTTAGATGAAGTAACTTGTTGATAGGATTTTCTTAAATTTATTTGAAATATAACTTTACCTCAACTTAGCTTTAGGTATTAAGCTGTGTTTTTAAGTTAGACAAATAATTTTAAGATTAAAACAAGGGTATGAAATGAATCAAGAAATGTTAACTCATTATTTTAATCGAATTGGTTTACCTAAAGAGACGGCAGTAACGATTGAAAACCTAAAAGCGATACATCGTGCTCAGCACAGAACCATTCCATTTGAGAACTTTGATATTGTAAATGGACAGTCTATTCAACTGTCTGAAGAAGTGATTTATAACAAACTCGTGCATAAGAAACGAGGTGGGTATTGTCATGAGTTAAACGGATTACTGTTTAATGTATTAACAACGTTAGGCTTTGAAGCCAGAACATTATTAGGAAGAGTGCATTTATCACCAGAACCAACAGGTCGCGGGCATCGTGTGACATTAGTAACGATAAATCACCAGCAATGGTTAGTAGATGCTGGTTTTGGTACGTTTACACCAAGAGAGCCATTACCTATTGAATTTGATAAAGAGTTGACGACGGATCTTCAAACGTTTCGTTTTCTTCGTGATGAAAATTACGGTGTTTTGTTGCAAGTTAAAGAATCAGACGAATGGTTAAGTACATACAGTTTAGATATGGGTTATGTTTGTCAGGGTGATTTAGAATATGCGAATCATTTTTCCTCGACTCATTCCGATTCAGTTTTTACGTCTGGTGCGATAGCTGCATTATCGACGGAAGAGGGGATTAATACTTTGTCGAATCAACAATTAAAAATAAAGAAGAATGGGGTAATCCAGCAAATTACATTAGAAGATGAAGCTGAATATTTTGATGCATTAAAAACGTATTTGGGGTTAGAACCTAACTTATCTTATCAAAAAATAGAGCAATATTTTTAACGTCTAAGTAAAAAAAAAACCGCTTTAAATTTAGCGGTTTTTTGTATTTAGTCTTAGGGCAATGCCTGCGTATTTCAGCAGACATTAACCACAAAGTTAGATTAGCTTGGCGTATTCAATCTTGTTTTAATCGCCAGTTTTGCTTCTTCATTTGCTTGTTGTGCTTCGTCTTCAACCTTTTGACGCATCAGTGCATCAAAGGCAACGCGGGCTTCTTGAGCAAGCTCAGACGCCGCTAGCTTAGCATCTTTAGCATTCATTGAATCATCCGTTAATTGACGTAATTTCTCAATGATTTCATCTGGTGCATCGCCTAAATCAACGCTTGATTCACCACGAGCTAATGCTTCTTTACGTAGTTGCTTTTTCAGCATCCAGATAGCGTCGTTTGCTTCACGCTCAAGATCGGCTGCTTCAATTGCGTTATCACGTAGTTGCTCAAAGCGAGCCAATGCTTGGCCTTCTTTGCTCCATGGATCAACGTCTGGTAAGTCAGAAATATTGATAACAGGATCTACGTAATTATCTTGGTGTGCCAAGTCTAGCATTGCTGCTTTAACACCAGAGATCATTAGCATAACTGCAATAACTAATAGCGGTAAACCACCCACAATTGCCGCTGTTTGTAGTGTTGCCAAGCCGCCCATAAACATTAACGCCGATGGCATGAATGATAGAGTGAAAGCCCAGAACAGACGGTTCCAACGCATTGGATCTTCAGTTACGTTGGTTTGTACTACTGACGCTAAAATATAAGAGATAGAGTCAAACGTTGTTGCGGTAAAAATTACACATAACAGCGTAAATACAGCAATAACAAAAGTACTAAATGGCAGTTGTTCTAATACAGAGAAGATAGCTCGAGTTGCCCCTTCAGAATTTAGAATGCCAACAACGTCTAATTCACCAGATAACTGCAGTGATAAACCGTAGTTACCTAGAATGATGAAGTACATTGAACAGCCTAAAGAGCCAAAGAACACCGCACCAGAAACCATTTGCTTAATTGTTCTTCCGCGTGAAATACGCGCAACGAACAGACCCATGCTTGGTGCAAATACTAACCACCATGCCCAGTAGAAAATAGTCCAATCTTGTGGGAAGTGCGTATCTTCAAACGTACCCATGCCACCAAAAGGTTCTGCCCATGTTGCCATCACAAAGAAGTTAGACAGCATACGACCGATTGAATCTAGACCGGTTTCCAGCATAAAGATGGTAGGGCCACAAACTAATACAAACAGCAGTAAACCTAACGCACCCCAGAAGTTAATGTTACTTAAAATCTTAATGCCTTTGTCCATACCCATGTACGATGAGTAGGCAAAGATAGCCGTACACACCATCAGCACCAAAATCTGGCTGCCTGTTGTTGCAGGAATACCAAATAGGTAGCTAATACCTTCGTTGATCAGTGGTGCTGCTAAACCTAATGTGGTTGCCGCGCCGCCTAATAAACCAAAGATAAACAGTACATCAATAACTTTACCCAGTTTACCAAAGCTGTTTGCTTCACCAATAACAGGCATTAAAGCAGCAGATACTTTTAGTACAGGTTGTTTACGTACATAGAAGAAGTAAGCGATTGGAATTGCAGGGATCATATAGATACACCAAGCAATTGGCCCCCAATGGAAAAGACCATAAGTCGCCGCCCAACGTACCGCTTCTTCACTGCCTGCTTCTAATTGAAACGGAGGATTTTGGTAGTAGTAAGCCCATTCAATGGTACCCCAGTACAAAATACTCGCACCGATACCACCACAAAATAGCATAGCCGCCCAAGACGACAGAGCAAATTCAGGTTTTTCATCAGGATCACCTAGTTTGATTTGGCCGATATCAGAGAAAACGATGTAGATCATGAAGAAAAATGCGGCTAAACCTAGACCTAGATAAGCAAAGCCCAGTTTGTCGGTCATAAATGTTTTAGCTACGGCTATCCACTCAGCCCCTTCAGCTGGGAATATCAGCAAAGGAATTACAACCGCACAAAGCAGTAATATTGCGCCGAAAAAAGTGGGTTTATCGATAAGCTCGAAGTGTTTTTTCATTTTTATTGTCCGTAATAAAAACAGATTTAATTATTAAGTACGCGCACCAACAACTCCCCGTGCTGAGGGGATCAGACGGGTTTAACTTAAATTAGTAGAGTATAAATAGTGTAAGCGGACGGTTTATTGTGAGTAATGTAATGCTCGAAAGTTATCCAGATCACGATTAATGTGGATTCGAGATAAAATAGAGCTAATTCTCTAATCTGTCGACAAACTTTTTTCTTTATTTTATAAAAAATGCGAGCTATGTAGCATAAAAATTTAATTACAAAAATAAGCTGATTAATAAACATTCTAATCCCTTAAGTTTATCACTATAGACAGAACCGTAACGCTTGCAGTACCAATAACTAGGCTTAAACCATCAAACAGTTGTATTCCTATTTTTAATGAGCGTATTCTACAAACAGATAACACAAATTAATTATAAATAGGGATGCATTATGATTTATCCTTTCACAAAACAGGACTCAACGGTTGACCACTATTTTTCTCACGCCATTGCTGACCCATATCGTTGGTTAGAAGACGACAGAAGCGAAGAAACAGAAGCGTGGGTAAATAAGCAAAATGACGTCACCTTTGATTATCTTTCTCATGTCGATTTTCGTGATGATATTCGCGCTTTAATCGCAAAAGGTCAGGATTACCAAAAAACCTCACAGCCATTCAAGCGTGGTGATTATACTTACTTCTATCAAAATGACGGTTTACAAAATCAGAGTGTTTTGTATCGCTCTAAAGAAGGCGGAGAGATAGAAGTCTTTCTTGACCCAAACACGTTTAGTGAAGAGGGAACCACCTCTTTAGGTTCTGTCAGCTTCTCTAAAGACGCATCACTTGTAGCGTATTCGATATCAGAAGCGGGCAGTGATTGGCGTAAGATTTTTGTATTAAATACTGAAACCAAAGCGCAAATTGAAGCGCCAATTGTGGATGCCAAATTTACCGACATTTCATGGTTAGGTTCAAAAGGCTTTTATTACTCAAGTTACGATAAGCCTGAGGGTAGCGAATTATCCGCAAGAACCGAGCAACATAAACTCTACTTTCATGAGATAGGTAAACCACAAACGAATGATGTTGTGGTGTTTGGTGCCACAGAAGAAGAGAAGCATCGTTATGTCAGTGGCTATACAACTGAGGATGATGCGTATTTGGTGATATCAGCCGCGACATCGACCTCTGGTAATAAGCTTTACCTTGAGCGTTTAAGTTGTGAGAACCCAACTCGAATTACCGTATTAGATCATACTGATTCTGATACTTACGTAATTGAGAATGAAGACACTCGTCTATTAATGTACACCAACCTAAATGCACCAAACGGTAAGATCGTTTCTTATAATGCAGTCACATGCGATTGGGTAGATGTTATTCCAGAGCAGCCTCAACCGTTAGATATTAGCGTTGGTGGGGGCACCTTATTTGCAACGTATATGGTTGATGTTCTTAGCCAAGTAAAGCAATACGATTTTTCAGGTAATTTATTACGAGAAATTGCGTTACCAGGTGAAGGGCAAGTGACAGGATTTTCAGGTAAAAGAGATCAAACCGATCTGTTTTTCACTTTTACTAACTATGTTACGCCACCAACGATTTACCAATTTGATGTGAAGACTGGCGATACTGAATTGTATTTAGCCTCTGCATCGCCTTTTGATTCTGAGAAGTTTGAATCAAAGCAAGTGTTCTATACCTCAAAAGATGGCACTCAAGTTCCAATGCTTATCTCTTATCGAAAAGGCATTGAGCTTGATGGCACCAATCCAACCATTCTATATGGTTACGGGGGTTTTAACGTTAGCCTCACGCCAAGTTTTAGTGGTGTAATGGCCAGTTGGTTAGAGCTTGGAGGTGTGTATGCAATTCCCAATATTCGCGGTGGGGGCGAGTATGGTAAAGCGTGGCATAACGCAGGAACACAGAAACAGAAACAAAATGTATTTGATGATTTCATTGCCGCAGCTGAATACTTAATCGATGCTGGTTATACCGACTCATCACATTTGGCAATTCGTGGTGGCTCAAACGGCGGCCTATTGGTTGGCGCGTGTATGACTCAACGTCCTGAGTTATTTAAAGTCGCGCTGCCTGCGGTAGGTGTGTTGGATATGCTTCGTTACCATACGTTTACTTCTGGAGAAGGGTGGGCGTATGATTTTGGCACATCAGCACAAAATGAAGAGATGTTTAACTATCTACTAAACTACTCGCCAGTGCATAACGTAAAAGAGGGCGTTGAATACCCTGCAACATTGGTAACAACGGCTGATCATGATGATCGCGTTGTTCCTGCGCACTCTTATAAGTTTATTGCTGAGTTACAAGCTAAGCAATCAGGTGATAACCCAGTGTTAATTCGTATTGATGTTAATGCAGGTCACGGCGCAGGTATGCCGATATCTAAATCAATGGATTTAATGGCGGATGTGTATGCGTTTACGCTAAGCAATATGAAGGTGAATTCGTTTAAGTGATTTTGGTTTGATACTCAAATAGCCACGTTCGTAATAGAAGCAGAATGAAGATTAAGATTCATTCTGCTTTTTTTGTCAGTGAACCTAGCATAAATTATTCGCTGTAAGCGGTGAAATAGAGGCATAAAAGCTTGATAGTCACTCGCATTCTTATTTATTTCAGAGTCAAAATTATTCTTACTTGTCTAAATTGTAGTCAATCATTATCAAGGAGAATAGAAATGAAAAAAACAGTGAGTGCCATTGTTGTAGCAAGTGCTTTTTCGTTTAGTGTTAACGCGGAATCTAATATCGTAGCGGGTTATTTTGCCGATTGGCAGTACGCTAATACTGAAAATCCCTATGTGGTGGCCGACATTCCCGCGGACAACCTGACCCATATTATTTATGCATTTCTAAGTATGTGTGGCCCTCACTCTGGAGCAAGTGAGGCTGTTCAACAGCAAGTAGCTCAACAATGTGAAGGCAAAGCACCTTATACTGCAATTGTTGTGGATAAAAAAGCGGCCTTGGAAGAGGATTTTGGTGACGTAAGCGTTGAGGTGGATTACCAAGGTCATTTTGCCCAGTTAGCGCAGTTAAAAAATGAGCACCCAAATATTAAGATTTTGCCGTCTTTTGGCGGTTGGACAATGTCTGAACCATTTCATGCTATGGCTAAAGATCCTAAAGCGATAGCGCATTTCTCAAAAACAGCGGTAGAGCTGATTGCTAAATATGATTTTTTTGATGGTATTGATCTTGATTGGGAATATCCGGGAGGCGGAGGTTTAACCACATCACCTTGGAACCCAGATACCAAACTAAGTGATGAAGTAAAAGCGTCTGAACGCGCCGCATTTACGCATTTGGTTAAAGTATTAAGGGCCGATTTAGATAGCCTTAGTAAACAGACTGATCGTGAGTATGAACTGTCGACAGCGGTCGGTGTCGGCGCTAAAACGAAACAAATTGATTGGCAAGCCGCTAGTCCATATCTGACAAACATGTTTGCCATGACCTATGATTTTCTTGGAGGATGGGGAACTCAAACCGGACACATGACAAATTTGCATGCTACAGAGCGAAGTTGGTGGGGAATGGGCGCTGATGTATTTTTAAACCAAATGATAGAGCAGGGCATCCCAAGCCATAAGTTAGTGATTGGAGCTGCATTTTATGGTCGTGGTTGGCAAGGAACCCAAGCGTATAATGGTGAGTTACCAAAAAGTGATTTGCAATCGGATGGTGGCGCGCCATTTGGTACTGGTGAAAATGGTTACTTCATGTATTGGGACTTAGTGAAAAATTATGGTGATGCGCAAGGGTATCAGTATAAATACGATGAGCAAGCTCAAGCACCATACCTTTGGAACCCTGAGAGTAAAGTCTTTATCTCATTTGAAGATCAACGTTCAATTAAAGCAAAAGCGGCTTGGGCGAAGAGCAAAAACCTAGGCGGTATATTTGTATGGGAGTTGTCAGGAGACCCAACGGGTGAATTAGTGGAAGTCATGAGCGAGGAGCTTAAGTAGCCGACAATAACTACTTGGTTTGTCATAGTGCCTTTTATATTTAGGGCACTATGAAGTAGTCACTTTGATTCCATAGCCTGTCACTGTTTCGGTAAGTTACTAAACCACTTTTAGCGCCGATACCTACCCCTGTAAAAACGACAATTCACCAATAACTCCCCATTTTGTGTTACAATTCGCCGCTTGGGATTGAGAAAAAGAGCCATTAATCACCTACCGTGGTGATTTTTATCATGTTTATTTACATGGTACCGCTACTCAATCAAACAGCAATTGGATAAGGAGTTGTCCTTATATTCGTCTAGGCGTTCGCTTAATTGAATATCTGAACATTATCATTTATGGGTTTTAAATCAAAAAAGTACAGTATTGAATCGACAGATTATGAAGTCGGTCAAGATAACATTAGTAAATGGGGCATGGATGTCCATAACACCGTTTTTATGGCCTCAGTTGGCTTATCTCTTCTCTTCATTATCACTCTTCTCGCACTACCACCGACAGACGCCAAAGCCGCGATTGATTCCATTAAAGGCTCAGTGTTAGCAAATTTTGACTTCCTCTTTATGTGGGGAGCTAACCTATTATTAATTTTAGCCATTATTATCGCGTTTTCACCTTTGGGTAAAATTCGTTTAGGTGGCGAAGGTGCAAAACCAGATTATTCAAAAGCCTCTTGGATCTCGATGTTATTTGCAGCCGGTATGGGTATTGGGCTTATTTTCTGGGGTGTTGCAGAGCCAACCGCGTTCTTTACCAACTGGTTTGGAACCCCACTTAATGTAGAACCTTTTACAGAGGCAGGTCGTGAACTTGCACTAGGCGCAACCGTCTTCCATTGGGGTTTACATGCGTGGGCTATCTATGGCATGACGGCACTTTGCCTTGCTTATTTTGTTTATAACAAAGGGTTGCCATTATCAATGCGCTCGGTGTTTTATCCACTATTAGGGGATCGTGTTTGGGGTAAAACGGGTGATGTGATTGATATCTTAACGGTATTAGTTACCTTGTTTGGCCTTGCAACGTCTCTTGGTTTAGGCGGCTCGCAAGCGGCGAGTGGTATTAGCCATGTTTTTGGAATGGAAAATAATATCTATCTTCAACAGGCTATTATCATATTGATTATGGGCTTAGCTATTATTTCTGTTCTACGTGGTATGGATGGGGGCGTTAAGTTTCTTAGTAACCTGAATATGGTTATTGCCTTTATCTTCCTTGGTCTGATTGCTGTGCTGAACTTCACAACCGTATTGGATTCATTAGTTACGGCATTAACGGGATATGTGAAAAACATTGTTCCATTAAGCCAAAACTCTGGCCGTGAGGATACCACTTGGTTACACGGTTGGACGGTGTTCTATTGGGCGTGGTGGGTTGCGTATGCACCTTTCTTCGGTATGTTCGTAGCACGTATCTCTAGAGGCCGTACCGTTCGTGAATTCCTGCTTTGTGTCATGCTTATTCCGACAGTGGTAACAACCGCTTGGATGTCTATCTTCGGCGGCGTGGCGATTCAACAAGTTATCGATAAAGTTGGATTTTTAGGAGCTAAGCAAGGTATTACGGATGTCTCTTTAAGCTTGTTCCACATGCTAGATGCTTATCCGTTTGGGGATATTCTATCTTTTATTGCCGTAGCACTGATTATCGTTTTCTTTGTGACCACGTTGGACTCAGGCTCTATCGTTATTGATGGCATGACAGCGGGTGGTAAATTAGAAGTACCTGTTAAACAGAAAGTGGTTTGGGCTGTTATCTCTGGTGCTATCGCGATGATTATGTTGTGGATTGGTGGTACTGAATCTATTCAAGCGCTGCAATCCATCACCATTATTGCAGCAATGCCGTTTACAATTATTCTATTGCTTGGCAGTGCAAGTCTACTTAAAGGCCTATTGACGGAAGTTGATAAGCCAAAGGCAGCCACTAAGCGAGTTAATTAGTTAGGTTAGCTTAGTTTGTAGCTAGATTAAGAGCTAAAGTAAAAGTTAGATCTACAATAAAACTCTCTGGTACTTTGTGCTGGGGAGTTTTTTTATAGAATTCACAAACACTAAACATGCAATAACAATGCAGCTATGGCTCGTATCAGTGAGCTTACTAGCGGCGATCCTGATGCATTACCAGATATTGAGTTTGATGAATTAGAAATTTTAACTGATCAGGTAGAAGAATGCGAAAATGAACATTGTAAAGTTAAGTTATTAATTTGACTTATTTTTACCTTATTCTAGGTTACATAAGGTCTATGTACCATTTTTACACAATGGGCTTTGACTGAATTCATTTAATACATTTACTATTCGATATACCAGTATCAACTCAGTTATGATTATAAATGGCATCTATTCCTCTAAATGAAATCTACCAACATAAATTGAACTTTCTTATCGGTGCAGGAGCTTCTAGTGGCTTATTTCCTACATTATGGCTACCTATCAAAGACTCTGATGATGAAGAGAAGAATGAAACAATAGAAACACTCGCAACCAAACTAGATCATCTAGGAGAGCAATTTAGGAATCATCACGCTTTGCTATTTATGTACTACTACGAAAAAATTATCGAGCCAGTGTGTAAGTTTCAGCTTAGTGATGTTCATATTCCTCATGATGAAGAATGTACAAAAGACGATCAGTGCAAGGTTTGTGAAAAAATAAAATTCAGAAAAGAGACTATCGAAAATTATGAAATATTCATTGACTCTATTGTAAGATTGTTACAACAGAAGAATGACTTCCAAAGACGTTGTAACCTTTTCACTACTAATTATGATGGCTGTGTACCATTAGTAGCAGACAAGTTGATTAAAAAGGGGAGTCTTGAATTCTGCATCAATGACGGCGCGAGTGGCTTTATTGAAAGATCTCTATCAGCACGAAACTTCAATAATTACGTGTGTCAATCTGGCGTATTTGGACGAAACTCATCTGATATCCCACAACTCAACTTTATCAATCTGCATGGCTCTGTATATTGGCGTAAATCAAACGACACTATCAAGGTAGATTACAATTCATTTGATACAGCGGTGATAATTCCAGAAGAAGCTCGCGACGGCCTTAAGCAGCTAAGTGATATTCTGAATGATGAAAGCAAAACAACGCAAGATGTACTAGCTCTTAACGTGGAGCTTAATGAAGACATCAGAACTATTTTTTGGGATTCTTACGACAAGCTCCCTATTGTCAACCCTACCAAGTGGAAGTTTCATGAAACTGTCTTTGAGGAGCATTATTACCAAATGCTTCGCTTGCTTAGTTATCGTTTGGAAGAGCAAAATTCGATTTTAATTAGCTTCGCTTTTTCATTCGCTGACGAACACATCCGCAACTTGATTAAACGTTCACTATCTAACCACAAACTACAAGTATTCGTTTGCTGCTTTAACGACAAAGAGCATGAAACTATGTATGGCTACTTTAGTGGTTATAAAAATGTCACACTAATAAAGTTCGACGATGAAAAATTAGACTTCACGAAGTTCAATAAAGAAGTATTCAATGCTGATTTGCTTAGAGGTTACGAATAAATGAGTATTAATGTCGGTGAAGTAATTGGGGTTCGTGGTACTCAAGTATCTTTACGCATCTTTGATGAATCAAGCCTAGAAACTATGTTTCACGACGGTAAGAAGTACAAGGGTGTTTCTATACGTGAATATATAGGAATAAAGCGTGGCTTTTGTATCATTGTGTGCATTGTGGAAGGTGAGTATCTGGATGAGCAGCGATTTGAACGAGAAGACAACAAAGTTCAATACATACGTAAGGTCGAAGCTAAGCCCATTGGTTACTTTGAGCAGAGTAAATTTAAAGACGGCATAAAACTAATGCCGATGATTAAAGATAAAGCTTATCTACTCAACGAGAGCCAAGTGATAAGCATTTTTAGTCAGGGAACAGATGGTACATTCAATATTGGGAAAATGTTGAAAGAGGAGCTACGTATATCACTTCCGTGGAACAAAATTTTTAATAGCCACGTTGGTATTTTCGGCAATACTGGTAGTGGTAAATCAAACACCCTCACTAGGCTGTATGCTGAGTTATTTTCAAATTTTGAAGAAAAGCTGATAGGAAAAAGTCAATTTCTTTTGATCGATTTTAACGGTGAATATACTGGTAATCAGCTTATCAAAGATCTTAATAACAAAAAGTCATTTAAGTTAAGCACTGGTAAAAAGGAAGGTGATAAGTTACCGTTAGCAAGTGAACAGCTTTGGAATACTGAAATATTAGCTCTGTTATTTCAGGCAACTTCCAATACCCAGACTCCATTCATCAACCGTGTTATTGAGCGAAGAAAGAAGGACAAAAAGAAAGGCGAGAGCTTAAAGGATTACATCATAGGTACGTTTTACTTATGTTTTGTTAGTCCAGCACAAAATAGAGATTCTTTAGTTCATCTTAAGGTTATCGCAGGGCATCTTTCAAACGATCTTTTAATAGAGAAGCTAAGTAACATTTTTTGGTTTGATAAAAGTTCGAAATTTGCATGTAAAGGGGGGCCAAATTGGGAATATTTTGATTCTAATGAGGGTTTTACCGCCAACCTGAGACCAATTTTAAATGCATTAGATCCAATAGAGATTGATCCTTTAGATGAACTGATTGTGCGTATTAACCTTCAATTACTTAGAGATTTATCATTCGGACATATCCAATTTGAACATATTCAGCCTCTTTTGAAGAGAGTTGAAAGTGCTGTAAATGACCTACGAAAAATATTTATCATCAAAGAAAATGTAAATAATGATTTTAAGTTGCTGAATGTTGTTTCGTTGAGAGGATGTAATCAAGCATCTAAGAAAATTGTACCTTTGTTGCTGGCTAAGATGTTTTATCAAGAACACAGAGATAATGTCGATACTCCACCTAAAAATACTTTGCACTTCATCATTGATGAAGCTCATAACATTTTGTCGCAACAGTCAAATCGTGAGCACGAGGTCTGGAAAGATTACAGACTGGAGATGTTCGAAGAGATCATAAAAGAGGGGCGTAAATTTGGAATGTATCTAACATTATCAAGTCAGAGACCAGCAGATATTTCATCAACGATAATGTCTCAGCTTCACAACTTCTTTATCCATAGGCTTGTTAATGACAAAGATTTGTTCTTAATCGACAACACAATTAGTACGCTAGATCGCATGTCAAAAAGCTTGATACCGAATTTGTCAAAGGGATCATGTGTTGTGACTGGCACTGCTTTCGATTTGCCGATTGTAATACAGGTAGATTACATAGAGAGCAAAGAAAGCCGTCCAGCTAGTGATGATGTTGATCTTACTGAACTCTGGGGAGTTGTTGAGAAAAAAGAATAACTGTAATTAAGTCATTAATCTTGGTAGCTGATACCAGAAAGAGGGACACTATGATATGTTCCTTTTTCTATTCTGGAAATTAGTTGTAGCTTAATTTTATTGTTTATTGAATACACATAAATTGCATTTACTCAAAGCTTTAATTCGGTTTGTTCAAAATTCTCACAGTTAACACTTTAGACTTAGAAGGTATCTATTGAGTATTAGATTAAAACCTATTAACAAGTAAATAGTATAATTTCATTTGTCTTGTTTATAATGATATTCATATAAAAAATATATAATATGATAACTCGCTTTAATTCAAATTTTTAAACTATAATGAAAGATATTAATTCCAACAATAATGATTTTTTAGTACCAGAGCTTATTTGCGTACTTAATTCTTGGCTAAATCGCTGTAGAGAGGCTCGTGATGGACATTATAAAAGAGCTGAAGCCCTTTTTGACCGAGCACAGTTTTTAGGATATGTGCTTATATACTCAACTGTTTTTGTCACTGTGTTCTCGTTTTTTTCACTCAATACTCCAGAAGTACTTTTTTGGGGCATCACTAAACAACATATAGTGGTATTAGTTGGTTGTATCGCGGCAGTTATCTCTGGACTAGTTACGCAGGCAAGATATGGTGAGAGAGCTGAAATTCATCGGTCATCTGGTGCTCGTTACGCAAATCTAGCGCGGACGATAGAAGCTCTTCAGATAAAAATTAATACAGGACTTATCGATAAGAATGATATTGAGAGCCTATCTAGTTCGATCATTTTAGAGTGGAATAATTTGTCTGAGGACTCATTATTAACTCCACACAATGAAAGTAAGTCAAAGCTAATGTTTCATGGTTTTTTTGCATTAATGTTTGCTGTGATATTTTTTGTTGTCGCCGTTTAGTGGTTACTTTGAACTGTTGCTTAGTCTTAGTCGAATTATATATGCAGGTACATTTTAAAGCCTCATGAACTGTTTTAACTTTGATTATCCAACTGTTTATATTGAGTATGTACGAAAACTTTAATTGAGAACTTAATTATCTTCGATAAAACAACAATTGATCAAGCAGCTACTTTTAGTACTTATTTAATGATGGAGAGTTTAGATTGACAACTTTAGTTATCATCGGTAATGGATTTGACATACAAAATGGACTGCCTACAAGTTATTGGCACTTTCACAAAAAATATAATCATCAACTAAATGAACGATTTGTGTATTTTCCTGAGTTTTTTGATGACCAAGAATGGTCTAATTTCGAGGAAAATTTAGGAGTATTTGACGAAGATAATTTTAGAGAGAGTGAAGCATGGGTACCCAGTATGAATGACATGATAGAGTCATCTAAATACGTGAATGGGTATAATGACGAAATATCTCAAAAAAGTGATGAACTAGTAGATGATATAAAAAGCGCATTTACAACTTGGATTAGGAAGGTAGATGTAAAGCAAGCAACGAAGTTTATGGAGTTCCCAAAAGGGTTTAAATTCATAAACTTTAACTATACGTCTACTCTTCAAGATGTATATTTAGTATCAGATGAAGATGTGCTGCATATCCATGGGAAAGCCAGATGGGATGTGAAATTTGGGCATGGTATAGGAAATGGTAATCAATCATCGTCTATGGCACAGAATGATGATGAACCTTGGTTTGAGGAGTCGTATCAAATCATGGCAACTGTAACGGATAGATTTCATAAGCCAGTTCATGAAATACTCGAAGAGCATAGAGGAAACTTAGAAGGATATGGTAATGTTACAAAGATCATTGTAATTGGTCACTCTATTAATGATATCGACATGCCATACTTAAAGTGTATTTTAAATGCTTATCCAGATGCCGTGTGGAGGAATTGGAATCATAAAGGTGAAGAAAATGATGGAGTATCAAATACACATGATAAATTGCTGAATATTGGGATTCCTATTGATAAGTTGTACTCTCTTTCATCTAAAAAGCTAGGAAGGGCTTATCCAATTAGCTGATATATTCTTTCCCTCTTAGTAATAGTATGTAAATATCTTGAAAATGGCAGTGAAGGTGACTTGTATTTATTTTCAAAAATATTGTTTGAATAGTGATTAATGACTGAAAACAACTTAGCAATACTGTAGGTAATTCGTGAAACGCTAATTTAGCAAAATCACGGGCACGTTTATGCCTTATTTCTACTTAGTGCTTTTTCTCGTTCATATCCTGTTAATGGATTTTACCTTACTAAAAGTTATCCGAATCCAGTAAATAAAGAAGTTATACTTTACGAAGTAATCGACCCTATTAGTTCTTCCACTAAGATGTTAATTTTATGTTGAAGCATTAAAAGAAGACAGCATCATAGCAAAAGACAAGCAACGTCTAATGCTATTACACAATTATCAACGTAGGCTATATGCAAATTATGAAAAAAGTAGTATTGCTTGGAGCTGGTTTTTCCTATGACTTAGGCATGCCATTGGCGTATGAGCTAACAGATGTATTTATAAATGTGTTTAGTGAAAAAAATGCGAAAGAGCTTGTGGAGTTAGTCTACCAACAAAACAGCAATGAAAATTCAAGGCCTATTAATAGAGCGGCTTTGAATGAAGCGATGCAAATGGTTCTTGATTACAAGGGAAGTAACTACGAAGAGTTACTAGCAAACATTGAAAGTTTAAGTGACATATATAGCAACAAGACTCAATCAGATCGTGACTCATATCATTGCTTGTTTAGTGTCCTATACAGCATTATCCATTTAATATTGTTCTATTATCAGGTCGTTTCATTTTCCTTAATGTACCCCAAAAATAAGGAATACTTCTGTAAGATTGAAAATCTTCTAAATAATGATGAGACATGGGTTTTTACCTTGAATCATGATATTTACTTTGAATGTTTAGCATTGGATTTCAATATTCCTATCACATATGGTGATGATAAAAACATTACGTTCCCTAAAAGTAATATTGAAATGGATAAAATCATTGAACTTACGTACCAAGAAAGAAGTAAGTTGTTGGAATACAATTCATACTTTAAAGATGAGCGAGGTGTTAATTTAGTTAAACTTCATGGAGGCCTTTCAGAACTAGAATATGACGATGGACAAAAAGTTTGTAATCAATCGTTAAGTGTCTCCGATTCAAATGAGTTAATGATTGATTTTATGAATATCCACGAAATGGGATACTATGTTGATAACTGCAAAGTTCCATCAGGTAAAGATAGGGTTATTACCGACGTAAATGGGGAGCTTGATATTATATGTCAGTCAATGTTGACTGGTGGAAATAAGTATAGTCGAACCACGAATGATAAGGAAGGTGAAGAAAAACTAAAGTTATTCAGCGAGCAAATATGTTTAGCAGATGAGGTTACAGTTATAGGTTATGGTTTTGGGGATAAACACATCAATAATCGCCTCTCCAACGCTATGGTTAAAAATGAAAATCTAAAAATTCAAATAGTGGACGCAATTTTCAAACCTATACCTGAGTCATTAGAACAGTTCGATTATGATAGAAGAATTAATAGAGCAACCTGTAGCGCAGCTCATTGGATGGATTATTTAGAAAACGAAGAATGGAATAAAGAACAAATGGAACATCTAAAGAACAACGTAACCATTAGAAAACAAGTCTTAGATGGTGTTAAACGTCTTTTCCCAATATCAAAAATGTAGGAATTCTACTTGTTTAATAACATTATAATCAGTATGGCATTTTAATTCCGAGAAACTAAGATTCTTCCATACTTGAGTTAATATATCTTTTTTAATTTTAGCAACGTTACTAAATCATTTTTGTCCAAAGATAAGCTAGTCACTAGAATCCACATAAAAAGGTCGTTCACTGCGACCTTTTCTTTTTTCTACAACACCTTCAACGCTCTCTCTTTAAGCCCCTCAGTATACCCATTAATCTTCCAATGCTCTGGGCTCCAGCCTTTTACAAAGCGTTGGAAATCAGCCCAAGCAATGCAAAACAATGGTCGCCATTCTTGCTCAATATCGTTACTTGCCTCGGCGTGACCTAAGCGCAATAGGGCGATGTTAAGTTGCGTAAAGTAGTGATCCAGTAATTCATTCTCAAGCTCTGCGCACTGTTCTGGCATAACCGCGCTGCTGATAAATAAAATCACATCCTTCATGCCACAGCCTTTTCCTATGTATTGGAAATCTACTGCAGCTACCTGATTACCATCTTCAGAAAAACAGAAGTTTGCTAACTTAGCATCACCATGTACCAAGGTTTGGTAGCGGCTGTTTTTAAGTGCTTCATCAATATTAACTGCGGTTTGCTTTAATGGTAAATCCGTTAAGGCTTCAAGCTCATCAGGGCGTGTGTCTAAATGCCAATAAGTGCCAGTTTGCCATAATCCAATCGGTTCGACATTCATGTGTTCGGCATGAAAGTTTGCAAGCCAAGTTAAGCAGGCTTTGGTTTCATTTATTGAGGCGCTGGTTTGTAATGGTCCAGTTTTTACGATTAGAAAACCACAGGTCGATAAATCTTCCAATACTAAGATGAGCTCGTTATTGCGCTGCTCAACGTATAAACAGCGCGGTACAGGACAATGGGTAGAAACTGCATTGGCGTAATCTTGATACCAATTGAGTTCCACTTGGTATGAGTCGAGTTTACGTTGGTGTGATAAATCCGTATTCCAACCTCTAGGATGCACTTTAGGCTTGGGTAACGTGATTTGTTTGATGATAACCGAGGAGGTAGGGGCATTGCATAAATGCAAACGCACCAACTCCCCATAACCGCCCCACAAGGTTTGTAGGGTATCGGTTTGGGTAATTGATGCGTTTTCGAAACCCGAAATACGTGATAAATCAAACATGTCGAGTTCCTTTATTCATCTAGCTTAACGTAGATTACTTATGGTTTGAGAAGTTTTCGCCTTTTGCCATGCGATCATACATGATCACGTTCACAGCAGCGGCTAAGTTCATGCAGCCATTAGTTGGTACATAAATAGTCTCACGGCAGAAATCTGTGATCTCTTTCTTCAATGTACCATCTTCTGGGCCAAAAATGTAAAACGCACGTGGTGGGTGCTTGTAATCTGGCAGCGGTTTTGCGCCTTCAATTAAATCAACGGCCACAGGCACACAATCTAAAGGAATGATGTCTTTTAGATCTTCAACGCCAATCAATGGCACGTTAAGATGCTGGCTTTTTGTATCCGTACAAAACTGTTTAGCGATATCGTAACGTCTGCCCGTGTAGAATACCGAGTTTACGCCATAGCAGCCTGCCGCTCGCATTACCGAGCCTACGTTTTCAGGTGTTTTTGGGTTTACCAATCCAATACAAGAGTAGCCTTTAGTCATTTTACCGTCTTTCCAATACAAAATTTGCGCGAAGTATACCTAAATTAAAGGGATTCATATAGACTCATTGGATAATTTCCTAGGAAGGCGAAATATGAAAACCGTTGCGATTCTTGTTGATGTACAAAATATTTATTACACCACGCGTGATGTTTACCAACGTCATTTTGATTACAACGCATTATGGGCAAAAGTGACCGATGGCCGTAAGGTGGTTGGGGCTAATGCGTATGCGATTGCGCGCAGTGATGACAAACAAAAGCAGTTTCATAATATCCTTCGTGGTATTGGTTTTGATGTAAAACTTAAGCCTTTTATTCAGCGTCGTGATGGATCAGCAAAAGGCGATTGGGACGTAGGTATCACCCTTGATGCGATTGAGTTGGCAGAGCAGGCGGATATTGTGGTTATTTTATCTGGCGATGGGGATTTTGACTTACTCGTTAAGCGAATTCAGTCACGTTTTAATAAAGAAGTTGAAGTGTATGGCGTGCAAAATTTGACCGCCAATTCACTTATAGAAGCCGCTGATCGCTTTATCCCAATAGAAGATAACTTGTTATTATAGAGTAAGTTACCATTAGTATCCTTTACGGTATCGCTATAGAGTACTGCTTATCTTTCTCTTCTACGCCTAAGATCTCCTACTGGATTTTACCGATTAAGGGAGGAGGGAAGGAAAATGGGAACTTTTTATAATTGAATGATGTTATGTAATGGATAAAAAAATAATGAACCAGCAAACACAATGCCATTCAGCTGAAGTGCCAGCGATGAGTAATATAATCCTACATGCTTTCGATTGGCGCTATGAACACATCACAGAGCAAGCAGAATTGATTGCCCGTTTGGGTTATCGCTCTGTGCTCGTTTCTCCTGCTATGAAATCATTAAGCTTGCCATCAGGCACCCAGTGGTGGCAGCGCTACCAACCGCAAGATTATCGTCTTATTGATAACCCTCTTGGCAATACGCTTGATTTTACACGCATGGTAGAGCGATTGGCTGAGTTAGGGTTGTGGGTTTATGTTGATGTGGTGTTCAATCACATGGCCAATGAATCAGACATTCGCGCTGATCTTGAATACCCAAATCAATGGGACAGGGAAGATTACGCTCGTAACCCTGAGAAGTATGAAGCGTTAAAATTATTTGGTGATTTATCTGAGCCGCTATTTACTGAATCTGACTTTGTCGAAGCCTTTGGGATTGAGAATTGGAATGATAAGTGGGAAGTGCAGAACGGGCGTATTTCAGGTGGGCCTCATGACCCAGGTTTACCAACGTTAGCAGATAATGCTCATGTTATTGAGCAGCAACGTTCATACCTAAAGGCGCTAAAACAGATTGGTGTGAAAGGCTTTCGTATTGATGCCGCCAAGCACATGAGTTTAGAGCACCTTAGCAAAGTGTGGGATGATGAGATCACCCATGATATTCATATTTTTGGTGAGATCATTACCGATGGTGGTGCAACCAAAGAAGAGTATGAAACCTTTTTAAATCCATACCTAAAAGAAACAAAGTTAGGCGCTTATGACTTTCCTTTGTTTAATACCCTTTATCAAGCACTAGAAAAAGACGCCTCTTTTACAAGCTTAATTGACCCGTACATTTATGGGATGGCAATGTCTCCACTGCGCGCGATTACTTTTGCGACCACTCATGATATTCCAAATAACCAAGTGTTCCAGTCGCTTGTGATGAGTGAAGCAAATGAGTGGCTTGCGCATGCGTATTTGTTTGGCCGTGATGGTGGTATTCCTCTGATTTATTCTGAGCTTGATGTCAGTGGAATAAAAAATGTTGCAGGTGAGCCAAGATGGAAAGATGAGTGGCATTCTGAACGCATGGCAACGCTGATTGCTTTTCATCATGATATGTATGGTGAGCCACAAAAGCACGTCGCTGCAAGTGATGATCATTTGATCTTCGAAAGAGGGGAAAGTGGCATCGTGGCAATCAATAAATCTGCTCATAATATTGAAGTGAATATGGCGGTAAAATCGGATGTGGTGTGGCTAGAAAGAACCTCGCACTGCTATTACGCACCTCAACAGGGAAACCTTCGATTCTTTATTCCTGCAAACTCGTATCTGTTGTTTTCACGTTAGTCATTACTAAAATAGAAGTAATAAGAAGCAAGCATAAAAAAGGTGGATAATATATCCACCTTTTTTGTTTTTGTCGTTTGGTTACCTGCTTAATTAACTAAGCTAAACCTTAAACTGATGCACGATATCACTTTGTTGGTGTGCCAACTCATTCAATGTTGAGCTGACATTGGCAATATCATTCATTGCGGTTTGGTTCTCTTCTGCAATGTGGCTAATGTCTTCAAGACTGCGTGCAATTTCAGTTGTGGTTGCACTTTGCTCGTTAGCTGCTTGAGAAATATGGTTACTCATGTGGCTTATCTCATCAATTAAGCTTTGGATCATTACCATTGCATTATTGGCTTCGTTTGTTTGAGTAACACTCTGCTGCATGTCGACTACACAGCTTTCAATCACGGTAGTTGTGGTTTTAGAGCTGGATTGAAGGTTGGCAATCATGACTTCAATCTCAGAGGTTGATTTTGCAGTACGTTGAGCAAGAATACGAACTTCATCGGCGACTACGGCAAAGCCACGTCCTTGCTCACCTGCGCGCGCTGCTTCAATCGCGGCGTTCAGTGCAAGTAAGTTAGTTTGCTCTGCAATGTTATTGATCACATCGAGAATAGAACCAATTTCACCGCTGACTTTTTGTAAATTACCTACGGCTTGTACTGATTCATCAAGGCGGCTTGATAGCTGTTCAATGGTTTGCAAATTGCTTTGCATCACTTGTTGACCATGCTCTGAAGCGGCTTCTACTTCTTGTACTTTAAGTAGGGAGCTTTCTGAGCTTGAGGCAACTTCAACAACTGAGTGTTCCATTTGAGTCATCGCCGCGGCGACGCTAGTGGTTTGTTCGCGTTGACTTAGCAGTTGTTGTTTTGCTCTTTCAGCCGTTGAGCTGTTGTTTTGAGCAACCTCGGTCAATTCGTCTGAGGCACCACTGAGTTGCAGTAGTACTTTTTGTAAATTATCAGCCAGTGTATTGATGTGACGAGAAACACGACTGAATTCGGTATTTCTTTTGGTTTCAATTCGTTGAGTCATATCACCAGAAGTCAATGACTCTAAAATACGTAGCATATTTTTTAATGGTGTGCGAACTGATGATGCAAGGTGATAACCAATAAAGGTCGCAAGCAATGAAACCACAATACCTAATACAATCGCTTTATATACGCTTTGTTGATAGATATCTTCAGCAATTTGCAATGATTGTTGTAAGTCTTGATTTGCTAATTCATTAAATGAGGTTAATAAAACAAGCGCGCTATCAATTTGGCGTGCCAGATTAGAGATATTGCTATAAAGGGTATCGGTCGCATTTAGATAAGCAAAGTGTGTATTTAGGATGCCTTCTTTTTTACCGACTTCATTACTAAATTGATTCACAGGATCATCAAAGGTTTCTTTCAACTGAGGTAGCTGATTTACCAAACCGCGATACGCGTAGTTTAAATGGGTAACGGCTTTTTTGTTTTGGTTAACGGCTTTTTTTACAAACTCAATATCGTTGCTTGCTAGTGCGTCAGAGGTGATTAATTCTGCATCTTCTAGTTTAACAAAGTAACTTTTTGCCATCATTTTAACGGCAATGCTTTCTTGGTCGTTAACGTATTCCTTCATACGAACACTTAATTCAGTGTAAAGGCGTTGGAAGCTACGGATTGATTTCTGTTTTTCATCTTCAGCAAGTAATAGAGCTTGGTAGTTATTCATGGCTACTCTAGCTTCTGTGAAATACGCTTGTTGAATAGCGGTGAGTTCAGTTCGTTGCTGAGCGCCGGTATTCTTTTGTTCTGCTACCGTTGTTAAGCGCTTAAAGGTTGAGTTAAATGTTTCTTGTGCTGAAGTGAACTGCTCTCTTGACTGTTGCATTTGAGAGGGATCGCGTGTCGTTAAAAAGTCTTTAAATGATTTGTCTGCAGCAAGAAGGGCAACGCTCGTTTCGTTGGATAAACTGACCAAAGGTAATGATTCAGAAGAAACGGATTTCATTTGAGTGTGAATATTACTCGTTCCATTGAGCATTAGTATAACCGTCGTTATAAACAGGATCACAATCAGTGAAAATCCTGCATACATTCGACGTACTACCGAACTGTTCATGTTCTATCTCTCTTATATAATAATTGTATTAAATGTAAAGCTTAAGCCTCAGTGGTGAGACTCTGTCTTAATATGATGACAATATTATTGATAGTATGATTATTTAGTATCACTAATTGTGACAATATCTATAAAAACGACAATTCGTAGCGAGAGGTGACTCTCAAATTTTAAATAGTTTTTTATGTATTAAGAAATTATTTGTGCTGAACTTATGATTCAAGTGATTGTTTTCGACAAATTTGTGACGCATACTAGAGCTAATAGTAAATAAAAAACTGTGTTTTATTGGAGAAGCTTCATGGCTGAAGAAACGATTTTTAGTAAAATTATTCGCAAAGAGATCCCTGCGGATGTGGTTTATCAAGATGATTTAGTTACTGCGTTTCGTGATATTAACCCGCGTGCGCCGAGCCACGTATTGATTATTCCTAATAAGCTTATCCCGACAACAAATGACGTAGAAGCTGAAGATGAGCTAGTCATGGGGCGTTTGTTTACTGTAGCTAAGAAAATTGCGATTGAAGAGGGTATTGCCAAAGATGGTTACCGCTTAATTGTTAATTGTAATCCTCATGGTGGCCAAGAGGTATACCATATTCATATGCACCTTGTGGGCGGACGTCCATTAGGTCCAATGCTATTAAGCTAATAGATCGCTAATATAAGGCTCCGATAGTTGGGGCCTTACTTTTTCAATCAAGAGCATTCTATTTTAATGACATCGATATTAAAAAAAACCATTGTATTGTCTTTTACTCTGCTAATGACAGGGTGTGCGAATCTGTCTGTCGGTAATTTGTTTAGTCATTATTCTGCACAAACGGATGACACTTATCAGCTAGTTAAAAATGGTGACTCTAAACTTGCCTATAGTGAAGAGCCTATTGAGATCGGCGGTCCTATTCTCGATAACTTAGAACGTGGGCGAGTGGCTTTACTCAGTGAGCACTACACGGTCAGTAAATCTGATTTTGAAACCGCAGAGCAGGCGGCAAGAGTGCAAAGCGATCAAGCGGTTATCTCTGTTTCAGATTCGGCGAATCAAGTTGGTTCGCTGGTAACGAATGATAATTTAATTGACTATAAACCGGCGGATTATGAGCTCGGTTATTTGCACTTGTATCTTTCACTGAATTATTTAAAGAATAATGATTTAGACGGTGCTTTGGTTGAAGTTCGTAAAGCAAACTATATTCAAGAACAAGCCAAAAGAGATCGTGAGAAAGACTTACGCTCTGCAGAGAAAGAAGCAAAGAAACAAGGTGTTGATGCGAATGTCGGCGCGATTTTAGCTAATTATCCTGATGTGGGTGATAAGCTGGCAGCGGTGCAAAATGGCTATTTGTTCTACTACTCTGGTTTGTTATATGAAACGAACCGTAATTACAGTGATGCGTATATCGACTATAAAAGAGCCTTAGCCGTTGCACCGAATAATAAGACGGTTATTGAATCTGTACAGCGTCTCGCTCGACGTCTTGGTATGCGTAATGATATTCGAATGCTAGAGCAGAAGTATGGTGAATATCAGGTACCTAATCGAACGGATAGCCGTGTCATTATTATTGATGAGCAAGGTATTTTGCCACAGCTTTCGGACTGGCGATTACGATTACCAATGTGGGATAGCCAAGGTAACTTTGTTCAATACAATCTAGCTTTGCCTTATTATAAAACGACAAACCGTGAAGTTTTCACGCCACTTAAAGTGAATGATAAAGCGTTAAATTCAGATCCTGTTGCTGATGTCACCTTGATGGCTCGTAATGATCTGAATGAGCGTATCCCCGCAATGGTTATTCGACAGGCTTTACGTGTTGTAGCAAAAGATGAACTACGAAAAACATCAAGAAACACCAAAGAGGAAGAGCTCGCTAATGCAGTGTTAACTATTTTTAACTCACTGACAGAGCAACCAGATACGCGTAGCTGGCAAACATTACCGGGTGTGATTAGTGTAACGAGTAAAAATATTGAGTCTGGTGAGAATCAAATTCAATATTTAGGGAATGAACTAAATTTTACAGTAAAAGATGGTCATACCGTGGTGGTTTGGGTCTCTAGGCAAGGAAAAGCTGTCACATGGTGGCATAAACAGTTAGGAGAAATATAATGAAGAAATGGCTTATCGTATTGTTACTACCATTGGCACTAGCAGCGTGTAGTTCAAGTCAAACCGCTGGTATTAGCGTAGACAGCAGTACTCAGAAAGTATTATTTGGTGATAATGTACTTGGGCATCGTTTATCGGTTGAACAGATAAGTACACAAGACAACAATGGCTTGGTTCGAGGCATTGTGTCAGTTACAAGTAAATTCTCAGGGGATCAACAACTTCAATACCGTTTTTATTGGTATGATGCTCAAGGGCTAGAAGTGAATGGTTCTGATTCACCTTGGCGTACTTTTATTGTTCGTGGTTTAGATACAATGAGCATTCAAGGTGTGGCTATAAAGCCTGAAGCAACTCAATTTCGTGTTCAAATTCGTACATTAGAATAACCTTCTATAATTTAAGATAGAAACCACTTACTAGAGGTAAATAAAATGAAAAAAAGTGTTGTTGCATTATTAGGCTTGGCTGTATTACTCGGTGGTTGTTCTAATAAAGTAAGTTACGGTGATGCTCAAGCGGTTGAAACAACAACGGTAGACTTTGGCTCAACGGATCTACAAAAGATTGCGGGTGAAATGACAGAAAGCATGTTGTCTTCTGGTGCTGTTGCTCAAATTACTCAAGGTAATCGTCCAATTGTTTTTGTTGAGAGTATTAAGAACAAAACAAGCGAGCATATTGATACTGAATCAGTAACGGATTCAATCAGTACTAAGCTACTTAATTCTGGTAAGTTCCGTTTCGTTGATATGGATCGCGTAGAAGCGGTACGTTCACAACTTAACTTCCAAAACAACGATGAGTTAGTAAACCAAAATACAGCGATTCAGTTCGGTAAAATGGTTGGCGCTCAATACATGCTTTATGGCAACCTTTCTAGCATCGTGAAAAATGCAGGTAGCGACAAAGACGTATATTACAAAATGACAATGCGTTTAATGGATCTAGAAACTGGCCTTATCGAGTGGGCTGATGAAACTGAGATCCGTAAACAACAAGAGAAAAGCTTATTAGGTTGGTAATTACCCAACGTTAATTGATAGCTAAAGAAAGCCAGAGTAGGTAACTGCTCTGGCTTTTTTTTATTAAATAGAACAGCTAATTAGTTATATTGGCTGATCTATTTATGAAAACAAAGCTTGGGTAAACCTGACTAAAGGAGTATAAAGGTAGTAGATAAATCAAAGAGAGAAATGTCATGAAACTGAATAAGTTAGAAAACAAAAATCGTCGTATTCGTAAGAAATTATACTTAGGTGAATTTGCGATTCTTGGTTTTGAAGTAAGCTGCGCTACTGAATTTAAAGACTTTGACCAATACGATGCATTTGTTGATGATTTCATTGATTACATTAACAGCATTGACCTATGCTTTGGCGGCGGCGGCCTAGAGCTATTTGAAGGCTTTATCTGTTCAACTGAGCGTTACCGTTCAGCCACAGCAGACGAGCAACTTCTTGTGGCTAATTGGTTAGATAGCCGTCCTGAAGTAAATAAAGTAGAGCTTAGCGAATTGGTTGATGCTAACTACCTATAATCTGTACTCAGAGATAAGATTATTCTGAAGATGAGTTAAATAAAAATCCGCCTTTAATGGGCGGATTTTTTTGTTTGTATTGCAATAATATGTATTAAAGTTATTTCTTCACACAAACCACAATAGCATTACCTGAGCCATCATTTAATGGTGTGATTTTTTCATAATCATGCTCAAACATATGAACGTCAAAGTACGGTTCTAGCAAAGCGTTAAGCTGTTCAAAATCAACCGCAACCATAGGGTGCTTGTCGTCCCAAACCTCTGTTACGCCATCCGTTGTTTTTTCTATTTTTAACAATAGGTGTTGTTGCTCACCTTCGCCACAATAGTTCCAGCCTGATTGGAAGCTAAATTGGCTGCCTTCGTGCTCTGCCGGATGTTTTACAAATGAGCGATTGTCGATTTTGTTTCTTGCTACAGAATTAAAGCAAAGTACGCCTTCTGGCTTTAACGCTGCATGAGCGCTTGCAATGCATTCAGACAGTTTTTCAATATTCGCATTGTAGTGAATCGAGTAAAGAAAACAGGTGATTAAATCCAATGGTTCTTCAACCTTGAAGTTACTCATGTCATGCAAAATAAACTCAGCTTCAGGGTTACGCTGCTTTGCAATATCAAGCATAGGTTGGTTTATGTCTAACCCTTTTGCCTGATATCCATAATTAATAAAATGTTTAACATGCGGGCCTGTACCACACGCTAAATCTAGATAATCTCTTCCTTGATTACCAAAGATTTGATGTATACGGCGAACAAAGTTACTTTGCTCTTGATAATCGATATCAGCACACATTAAATCGTAATAGCCAGATAAATCAGTATATAAAGCGTTAGAGGACATTATAGTCTATCCAAAATAACACCAGTCTACTTTAAGTGTTTGATTAACCGCTTATTTGGAAAGGTATATAATACCAATCGTAGTAAATAACTGTTCATCCTAACTGGTTAAAATGCTCGATAACTACGTTGAAATTTTTGATTGTAGAATAACTACTTATCGAAAAACTTCGCCTTGTTCTCAAGCATTTTCCCTGCGTTATTTCTGATCACTTACTTACTGTGATTGGTATAAGAAGTACGTCCGATGAGGAACTGTATAATAGTTAACCCTTAAAGAGACGCGTAGGGCGCGGATAATAATCCAATTTATTAGGTTTGAATAGCGAAAATTATTAAGATTTTAAAATCAATTTTTAATGCAAATTAGAGACAGAATAAAAGCGCTTGGTTAATTGTGATAAACTTTTATAAGCTTATGTTATTACGAGATTTATGGAGTAGAGATGGATATTAATTTTGATGGCTTTGGGTTAAATACTAACAAAGTATCGTTACTGTCTGGTGGATTAACTAATGCCTGTTTAAAAGTCGAAGCGAAAGAGGGAACTTTTGTCTGGCGTCCAGTATCTGAGCAAGCGAAAGTACTTGGGGCAAATAGAGACAAAGAACAAGTCATATTAACAGCATTGCAAACAGTGTCTTTTGCTCCCAATGTTTACGGCTCAAATGATGAGGGTTTATTGGTTGAATGGTTTAAGGGTGATGTGATTGAGCTGGATAAAGCCAAAGACGTTGCGGTTGAACTATTAGTATCAGTTCATCAACTTGCTTTGGATGGGTTTAACGATGAAGTTAAAAATGATGTGATGAGCTTAAAATCACGTATTTTGAGTTATTGGTCATCATTAGAACCAGAAAACCAAACAAGTGAAATGCAAGTTTATGTTGATTACTTCTCTCAAGAAGAAGAACTGCCTTTATTTACTCCTTGTTTATGTCACTTCGACATTGGTGCTTATAATATTATTGTCAAAGAGAAAGGGTATGGGTTGATTGATTGGGAATACGCTTCTATCGGAGAACCAAGCCAAGACTTAGCAACCATGATCATTGCTAATCAGTTCGATGCTGATGAGGTTATTCACCGTTATTGCCTGCTACGAGGTTTTGATGAAAACAAATGGAAGCAAGCGGTGAATAAGTGGACGCCTTGGGTTTTTTTTATGGGGGCGTTATGGTTTTCTCTAGGCCATCAGTTACTGAAAGATGCGTGCTATCAAGAGTTGGCTGAACGAGAAATGAGCAAGTTAAAGAAATTAATGCCATTAATTAAAAAATAAATCGGCAATTATCTAGGCTAGATCACTGTTCTCAGTTTTGCTTAAGTTAATGGCTTTAAAACCATAATTTTCATGGTAGATTAAATTTACTTATATGGACTAATTCTTATTCAGGAACAGGGGGAAACATGATTATTTATCTTCACGGCTTTGACTCAACAAGCCCTGGTAATCATGAGAAAGTGGTACAACTTCAATTTATTGATGAAGATGTTCGTTTCATTAATTACAGCACTCTGCATCCTAAGCATGATATGCAGCACTTATTAAAAGAAGTGCATAAGGTTATTGAGCAAGCGGGCGATCCAAACCCAATTATTTGTGGTGTTGGTCTTGGTGGCTTTTGGGCTGAACGTATTGGCTTTTTATGTGGGATCCGTCAGGTTATTTTTAATCCTAACTTGCACCCAGAAGTGAATATGGAAGGACGTATTGATCGTCCTGAAGAATATGCTGACATTGCGACTAAGTGCGTAGAAAAATTCCGCCAAAAGAATAAAGAACATTGTTTATGTATTTTATCTAAGAGCGATGAGATACGTGATAATGCAGAGACAGCAGTAGAGCTTGAGCCTTATTACCAAATCATTTGGGATGAAAATGAAACACATAAGTTCAAAAAGATCTCTCAGCATTTGCAGGTAATGAAAGAGTTTAAAGAAGCTGAAACCTTAATCTAGTGCCTGTTTTGTAAATTCGATCTAGATATAAAAAACGGTTGCAACATAATAAAAACCTCACAATATCGTGAGGTTTTTTGATCTAAACCAAAGAAACAACCCCTCGTAACAAAATAACACAACTCCATCATTTATTTTACACCTCAAAAGAAATCTTCTCTATAACATCTATATCTGCTTGATAACATCCGAAATGCAGATATATAATGCTCATACCAATGTAATCATCTAATGAATTACATTGGTCTAAAACAAAGACAAGAAGCATACATTGCTCAAAATTAGCGTAACGTGAACGCTGTTTCCTCAAGACTCTTACTTTTTACGATAGCGTGTATGAAAAGTAGAGAGCACACATTTTTTAATCTGAGTCGCTCAGGTTGATGCCGTTTTTATTTTTTAGAGGAAGATTGCAATGACTAAGATTGTTATTGTTGGTGGTGGAGCTGGTGGTCTAGAGCTTGCTACTAAATTTGGTCGTACATTAGGTCGTAAAGGTCGTGCAGAAGTTACTTTGGTTGATCGTAAAGCGAGCCATTTATGGAAACCATTACTTCATGAAGTAGCAACGGGTTCTTTAGATGAAGGTGTTGATGCAATCAGTTACCGTGCTCATGCAAAAAACCATTCGTTTGATTTCCAAATGGGCAGCTTATGCGATATCAACCGTGAGCGTAAATTCATCACGCTGGCTGAAATTAAAGATGAGCATGACGAAGTTCTTATTCCGACAAGAGAAATCGAATACGATTACCTGATCCTTGCGATTGGCTCAACATCAAATGATTTTAATACTCCGGGTGTTCGTGAAAACTGTATCTTCCTAGATAGCCCAGAGCAAGCTCACCGTTTCCGTACTGAAATGAACAACCAATTCTTAAAGCTTCATATGCACCCAACACAAAAAACCGTAGATATTGCGATTGTTGGTGCTGGTGCTACGGGTGTTGAACTGTCTGCTGAGTTACATAATGCAGTTAAAGAGCTACGTTTATACGGCTTTGGCGATTTGGATTCTGCAAAGCTAAACGTAAACCTTGTAGAAGCGGGTGAGCGTATTCTCCCTGCATTACCACCGCGCATCTCTGCTGCGGCTCACAGCGAGTTAACTAAACTTGGTGTTAATGTTCGTACGACGACAATGGTAACAAAGGCCGACTCTGAAGGTTTACATACTAAAGATGGTGAGCTTATCCCTGCTCAAATCATGGTATGGGCTGCGGGTATTAAAGCACCTGATTTCATGAAAGATATCGCAGGCTTAGAAACGAACCGTATTAATCAGCTTGTTGTTAAACCAACGCTGCAAACAACGCGTGATGACGATATTTTCGTTATTGGTGATTTAGCATCATGTGAAAAAGCAGATGGTGGTTTTGTTCCTCCTCGTGCGCAAGCGGCACACCAAATGGCAAGCCATGCGTTTAAGAACATTGTGGCTAAGATGACTGATCGTGAAATGAAGCCGTATGTGTATAAAGATCATGGGTCTTTGGTTTCATTAAGTAACTTCTCAACGGTTGGCAGCTTAATGGGGAACCTGACAAAAGGCTCAATGATGGTTGAGGGTCGTATTGCTCGCGTGGTGTACATTTCTTTATATCGTATGCATCAGATTGCATTGCATGGTGTGTTTAAAACAACCTTGATTATGTTGGTTGGTCGTATTAACCGAGTACTTCGTCCAAACTTAAAACTTCACTAATCGGGTCGTTTTAAAACGAAATAGATAAAAAGGCAGAAATACTTCAGTGTTTCTGCCTTTTTTTATGATGGATTAACAAAAAATGTGCGCTAACTCACCGTAAATCATTTATAATGCGCGGCTAAATTATTATCCACTGAATACATAGACTGTTCGCTTAAGGAATCCACTTTATGTCATTTTCATCTCAAGGTTTCGCACCTGAAGTCGTAAAAGCATTAACTGAATGTGGTTATCAGAAATTAACCCCAATCCAGCAAAAAGCTATTCCTTTGGCACGTAAAGGTCATGATATTCTTGCAAATGCTCAAACGGGTACAGGTAAAACGGCCGCGTTTGCATTGCCAGTGATTCAGCAATTGCTTGATTCGAAAAAAACAGCAACGCGTCGTTCAGCTCGCGCTCTGATTTTAGCGCCAACGCGTGAACTAGCAGAGCAAATCGCAGTAAACATTGCGGATTACACAAAATACACATCGCTATCAGTAACGGCGGTATTTGGTGGTAAAAAAATGTCTTCTCAAGAGAGAGCATTAGATCCGGGTGTTGATATTTTAGTTGCCACTCCTGGTCGTCTTCAAGAGCACATTGAAGAGGGCAATATTTCTATCGCGAATCTTGAATTTTTAGTATTTGATGAAGCTGACCGTATGTTGGATATGGGCTTTGTTAATGCGATTCGTAACATCATGATGGAAGTAAATACAGCGCCACAAATCATGTTGTTCTCTGCAACGTCTTCTGCACAAATGAACAAATTAGCGAGTGATATTTTACGTCGTCCTAAGCGCATCTCAGTAGACCGTGAAAACATGACAGCAACAACAATTGCTCATGTGGTTTATCCGGTTGATGAAGAGCGTAAAACAGAATTACTTTCTGAGTTGATTGGTCGTAAAAACTGGCAACAAGTGCTGGTATTTGTAAACTACAAAGAAACAGCAAACAACATCGTTAAAGAGCTTAAGCTTGATGGCATTAAAGCGGTTATTTGTCATGGTGATAAAGCACAAAGTGCTCGTCGTCGTGCGTTAGAAGAGTTTAAAGAAGGCAAAGCTCGCGTAATGGTTGCAACCGATGTTGCTGCTCGCGGCCTTGATATTGCTGATTTACCACACGTAATTAACTACGATATGCCATTCTTGGCAGAAGACTATGTTCACCGTATTGGTCGTACTGGTCGTGCGGGTAAAAAAGGTCATGCGATTTCGTTTGTTAGTCGCGAAGAAGAGCTAACGGTTGTTCAAGTTGAAACGTTAATTCAGCAACGTATTCACCGTGTAGTTCAACCAGGTTACGAGCCTAAGAGTCGTGATGCGTATATTGAAAAAGTAAATACGAAAGCAGGTTTTAAAGATCGTAAAGGTCGTACAAACAATGCTAACGTTGATCAATCATCGGCAGAGCGTCGTATGCGTTTGAAAAATGTGATCCAAAAGAAAGCTGGCATTACTAAGCTTAAAAAGTAGGAGAGAAAAATGGAACGTGATTATACTTTCTCTTGTTTAGTAACAATGCCACGCCATGAACTTGAAGAGTTTAGCCACCGTGTGATTAGTCGTATGGTGCCAGAAGAGACAATCCAAGAGATTTTCACTTTTGAACAAGAAGAAACAGCAGATCAAGATCGTATGCAAACGGCTCAATTAGATGCGATGTTACGTCTTGCCGCTGTTGCACTTGGTGAAGTGACTCATGCATTTTCTGAGTCTGAAAATTCACAACAAAACAGCTTACGAATGATGCGCCTTGTTTTATGGCATACCTATGCAATGCTATTTAATTTAGAAGAAGCGGTATCGTTAGAAGAGCACTGTGAATTGGTTGAGAAGATTTTAACGAAACCACCGACAGATGCGTTAAATTGGTTGCCAATTTTATCTAAATTATTGAGTGACTACGCGGCGATTGCTGCAGCGAATAAGTAATCTAGCTCAATCATTAATCTTGAAAATAATAATGCCACTTTCTCTTAGAGTTAGTGGCATTATTTTTAGGTAATGTATTGTTTTTAATTACAATTTAAGTTGATTGTCGTTATTAAAAATAGATAATAAGCGTATTCAGATACAGCAATATGGGATTGCGAAATGATTGATGATTTATTTGTTGCCATTGAATCGGGCAATAAGGCGTTAGTAAACGACATTCTTGCTCAACAACCTGAGTTAGTTAATACCGTTTTTGATGAGCCAAACGTAACACCATTTGAACTTGCTTTGAAAAATGGTTTCTCTGCTTTAGCGGAAGAGATCATGAATAATGATAATGTTGATATCAATCATTCAGGTCATAACCCACTTCGCTTAGCCATTGATCTTGGCTTTTTGGATATTGCTCAAACACTGTTACACAAAGGCGCAAACCCTAATTATCGACCACAACACATGAGTAGCGCATTGTTGCTTTGTTTGGATAGTGAGTATTTTGAACTCGCAGAGTTGATGGTAGAAAAAGGCGCTGAAGTTAACATCCGCAACGAAAAGGGCTGGACGCCTTTAATTTGGGCAGCAATGAAAGGCCGAATTAAAACGGTGGAGTTTCTGCTTAACCACGGTGCTGCCGTCGATGTCTGTAATAATGACGGTTGGAACGCGGTGACAGGCGCTTATTTCAAACAACGTTTGGAAGTAGTCGATAAGCTTCTTGCAAAAGGTGCGGTATTCAGCGCCAAGTATTCAGAAACCGCCATGTTGTCAGCGTATCAAAATGGGCACATCAATATCGCGAAGAAGCTGTTAGCTGATGGCGTTAATCCAGATGTGGAAAACGAAGATAAAGAGACGATGCTGATTATCGCCATCACTAAAGGTGATGATGACATGATCAAAGCGCTCGTTGCTGCTGGAGCAAACCCAAATGCAAGAAATAAAGATTCGGATCCGGCGTTATCATTATTAGCTGTCATTGGTAAAAATGAGCTGATAGCGTTACTTATCGAGAAAGGCGCGGACGTCAACCAGCAAAGTGAATCGGGATGCACAGCTGCCTACAATGCAGCATTTTATAACCAAGCATCAACGTTAGAATTGTTGCATGGCCACGGAGCTAGCTTTGATTTGCGAAATAAGAATGGTTGGTCACCTCTAATGGTTGCGGCGAGTAAAGGCTATCTTGAATCTGTAATTCAACTAGCTGATCTTGGTGCAAATACCGAGTTTAAAACCCAAAAGGGTAATACGGCCCAAGATATTGCTAAATTAAATGCACCTAAACATGGGGCGTTGAGTAAAGTTAATGGGAATCATATTTTTCCAATGCTTAATACTAGCTTCAAGCAAATTGTTGATTATTTATCAGGAACCCGCCAACAATGATTGCTCAAAGCTCCGTTTTCGATGCAGTCCGTCGAGGCTATAACGAACTTGAACTTGCAAGTAACGACGAAATTCTGGATTACTTTGCGGATGTTAACCCCGATGCTATGTTGGGGCATATCAGCAATATCAAAGGCATTGTCTTTGAGCAAGAGGTTGTTACTGCACTTAATAAGCAAGGTATGGATGCCATGCTCTTTGAAGTCACTAACCATCCCGTTTCTGATATTGCCTTGATGAGTGATGGTGACATTGCGGCTGAAGTGCAATTAAAAGCGACTGACAGTGTTGCTTATATCAACGAGACATTGGCTGAAAACCCAGACATCCCAATAATTGTTACTAGTGAGGTCGCTGATAGCTTCGATAGCACGATGGTGATTGATTCAGGGATCGACAACGTTGCGCTGGATGATGCATTGTCAGAGGTTTTAACTGGCGAAATTGCCAACCATGTCGGCGAATCTGTAGCAAGTGACGTTGCGAGTGAGGGATTAGCCGATATAGTGGCAGACGTGGCATTGCCAATTAGTCCTATTGGTATTATCGGAGCTCTATTTGGATTGCCGTTTTTATAAGTAACGGAATTTTTAGAGTGCGAAATTATTTATGTGCAAAGTCGAGTTAGGCAATGGTGATAGTGTGTGAACACCAATCATTCCTATCTTAAATGATATGGTAGAAATCAATTTGGAAATTCAACTTACGGCTAGTCAGCAACACGTTCTATTAATGGCAAATCAGTGGATTGCCGTTGAAGATTGTTCTGCTTTCGCTATAACTGGTGCTGAGAACTGCGGCAAAAAAACGGTAGTAAGACATATCGCTCAAGTGCTTGCTGAACATGGTAAAAGCCCAGTTTATCTTAGCCCTAATGCACGCATAGCAAATAAATATAAAGCATTCGGTTTTCCTGACGTCCAGTCTATTTATTCATGGCTTTATGCAAGCCGTCCGAGCAAACTTGAAAAAGACAAGGCCTGCTACGATGTTTCTGTCGTCTTACCTGATGTGAAGCGCGAGGTATTGGTTTTTCTCGATGCGCATTTGTTGGGAGATGATAAGTTTGAAACTGAAACCACCCGCTATGGTTCAGGCTTTTTGTTTCAAGACATGATCTCTGCGCTACAAGAAAATGGGCAATTATTGCCGAAGATGCTGCTGGTCGGCGACCCTTTCCAGCTAACTAGAGGTCGTATTCAGCGTAGTTTGCTTGCTGGGGAAGTCTTTCGAGAAAAGAGCATATTATTTAGCTCTTACTCCCTTAAAGAGCAATTAAGTTCAGGTGAGTTATCTGACTACCAATTACCGCTTGTATCAGCGCTTTCAAATAAGAGCTTTGTTCGTCTGCCTAAAGTGGGCGGAAACGATATTACGAGAGTGATTTCTGGAGAGCAAACAGATGAGATAGGCCGAGCCTTGGTAGCTTGGCCAAAACATACTGCTTTTTTGTGTGCTCAAAATATGGATGCATTCAAGATCAACCGTGGAATTCGAGCGAAATATCTCAATACTCGAAGCATGCACTCACTAGTGGTAGGGGATATCGTTGACATTCATAATCGAACTGTAGGCCTGCAAGATAACCCTACAGACTCTATTTGGGTGAATGCAGGAACATTTGGGCGGGTTGTCAGTGTTGCCACTGACATTGAAACAAAAACAGTTTTGCTGAAAGGACGAGAAGCCGGCACTGTTCTACATTTTGCAGTAGCCACTATCGAATTTGAGAGCATGGGAATTGTAACTGTGAGGTATATTCCTGAATATCTAAGTGCCGAGACACCAGCTCTATCAGCTGATCAACTTATTGCTTTGAATATTATTGCTCGAGAAGAAGCGACGGAAAAATTACAGGATCAAAAATATCAATTAGAGATAGCAAAAGAGAGCCTGCCAGAAGCAGAGTATAAGCAACTGAGTCATGAGTATCAAAAAAAGCTTGCCTATCACATCATGAGTAGTTCCTACTTCAATGCCGCTCGGTTGAGATTTGCGTATGCAATGACCGTTCATCGAGCGCAAGGTTACAGTGGCTGGACACAGATCTATGTGGATGCATCGTGCTGTCACGATAATGCAAACTATTCGACAGACAGTTATTTTCGCTGGTTGTATACAGCAACATGTAGCTCTAATCAGAAAATTGGTTTACTGAATTACCCCGACCTCAGTCCTATATCTAAGGCAAGTTGGCATTATTTTCCTAAAAAAATCGGTACTATTACTGTTAAGTGTAGGTTCTATCTTGAACCATCGAATCTGGTGGATGAGTTGGAACAGTTGCCAGTCGGGTTTGATACATCAAACTCAATCTACGCAACATTATATACAACGATTCAAAGCTTGTTAGTTGATAGTGATTGGAAAATCCAAGATGTTATTCAAGGTCGACCGTATCAGCAAGTCTATGAACTTGTTGCGGGAGATGGTGAGCTAGTGACAGTACAGTTTAGTTACAATGGAAAAGGTGAGGTTACCATTCAATCAGTGCGTTCGAATGCTGATGTCTTTAAAGAAACGGTGTTGTCATTGTTGTCTACTAAGGCGCATATTCAATCGCCTGCTTTAGAGGAAGCTATCCGAGAGTTGACTGATTATCTCAATAAAATGGGATGGCAGTCCGTATTGATTGAGGAAAAATCACAATACAAAGCTTATGTTACCTTGGTTGGTAGTAATGGGTACATAAAGTTGGATCTTAATGTTGATGGTAAAGGACTTATGTCATCAATAAAAATTGAACAGGTTGACAGCGAGGATGTTTGTAATGAGTTTATCGAGGCTTTAAAAAATGTCAGTTGAGCAACCATTTCGTACCGTCACGAACCTACGTAAAGCAGGTAATTTACAAGAAGCATGGAATATTGGCTTTGCTGCATTAGAACACTCACCGCAAGATGCGTATCTCAAAGGTGCATTATTTTGGGTGTGTTATGAATTTATCAAGCAGCAACAAGAAAAAATTTCGAAACGCGCAGCTTCTTCGAATAACTTTAGACCTAGCGACTTTGAATTTGAGCGTATAGAAAACTTGCTTCAAACCATCGTGAGTTTTGATATTCCAACAGGCGGGTTGGAATACAAGATGCTGCTAGTTCAATTCAAAAAGAATCTTGAGTGGTTCCCAAGCCTAGTTAACTTGGTGCTGCATCACCAAAGCGCGTTGTTTGATGATGAAAGTAAAAAACCTTTTCAAGCCGAGAAAGGTGAAGTGCCTAGCTTAATGCTGTCTACGGCTCGTCAAGTTGCCAGTGCTTGGCTACGTGCTCGTGAGTTTTGGCTGCTCGATCTTAATCAGGTATTGGGGTTTATCAATCAAACGCGTCAGCAAGTGGCAGATACGAAACACTTGATTTGGCTCGACTACGATCAAGCAAAATGTTTGATTGTATCTGGCCAATATGAGCAAGCTCGCGAATTATTGCTGCCAATTTTGCGAATAAAACAGAAAGAAGCGTGGGCGTGGGGAGCATTAGCCGCAACCTACCAAAAGCAAGACCGTAGCTTGGCACTGAAGTTTTTTGCAAAGGGAATCGTCTCTGCTCATGATGTCACATTCAGTTTAAAGCTGCTTCAGGGGGCGATCCCGCTGTTGCTGGCTAATCAGCAATCGACAGAAGCGTCAATGAGCTTAAAGACAGCATTGCAGGCATACCAAAGTAATGGTTGGAAAGTAAAGCCAGAGCTTGAGCAGTTGATGAATCAACCATGGTACGACGCTAGTGTAAATGAAAATGAACTGAAAACGTTTTTAAAATCCCTTTGCCGAGATGTTATCGAATATCTTCATGGCCCGACCGAGAAAGTCATTGGCGTTATCGAGAACATTCACAAGTCAGAGAAAGGTTTTCAAGTTTTTGTGAATAAATCCACCACATGGTCTGTCCGCATGGGCATACACAAAAGCAATCTAAAACCTCAAGCGGGTGACTATGTTGAGTTGTCACTGTCAATAAACGGCAATGAAAAAGAGGTGATAGCGTCAGTTTCGAGCAAACCTGTTGAGTTAGCGGATGTTAGCACCATTGAAGGCGAACTTCGCATTACGCCGAAAGGCTTTGGGTTTATAGAAGATACGTTTGTTCCGCCTTTTGTTATTGGTGATATCGCTAATGAATCACGTGTAACGGTATTGCGTATTATGGCGTGGGACAAAACGAAAGATCGTTATAATTGGAAAGCAATTAAACTTATATAATTGAATTACATGTGTAACAAGCTATTAAGTGACGAAGAAATAAGCGATTTAATAAAAAAAGCCGACCCCCCGGTTCGGCTTTTTTAATACGTGACTATCAGGATTGAAGACTTTCTTCTTCTGAATCAATCTCACCTTTGCCTTTTGATTTCACAATAATCAAACCAGCAATTACAAACGCTGAAACCACACCGGTAATGGTTGATAGTGTCATCGGTAAACCAAAACCAAGTTGACTGTTATTTAAGATGAATGTGATACATACGCTTGTCATGAATACCGCTGGTACCGTTGCAACCCAATGTAACTTGTTGTGACGAAGTAGGTAAGCAGAAGCGGTCCATAACATCATTACAGCCGTTGTTTGGTTAGCAAAACCGAAGTAGCGCCAGATAATGCCGAAATCTACTTGAGTTAAGATACCACCAAGAACGAACAGTGGAAGCGCCATAAGTAGGCGGTTACGCAGTGTTTTCTGTTCCATGTTGAAATATTCAGCAAGGATTAAACGGCTTGAGCGGAATGCAGTATCGCCAGAGGTAATTGGTAGAATAACGACGCCTAAGAACGCTAGGATGCCACCAAATGTACCTAGAAGACCAAATGATGATGCGTACACTACGTTACCAGGACCACCGTTTGCAACCGCTGCTTGAAGTGCTTCCATACCATCAAAGAAAGACAGAGCGATAGCACACCAGATCAGAGCGATAATACCTTCACCAATCATTGCGCCGTAGAATACAAAGCGACCATTCTTTTCATTTTCCATACAACGCGCCATTAGCGGAGATTGCGTTGCGTGGAAACCAGAGATAGCACCACAAGCGATAGTGATAAATAGTGCAGGCCACAATGGTAAGTCGTTCGGGTTCATGTTGGTAAACATCTCACTTGGCTCGTAGCCACCAAGCACAGAATGATCACTTGATAGTGCGATTGCAGAAATTAAGCCAACAGACATGAAGATGAGTAGAGCACCAAATAGCGGATAGAAGCGTCCGATAATTTTATCAACAGGTACAATGGTCGCCAAGATGTAGTACCCAAAAATGATAACAACCATCGCCGTCATGGTGATGCCTAAATCAAATTGGTCATTCATTAGGTTGGTTAGCATGCTTGCAGGAGCAGACACGAATACCACACCAACAAGAAGCAATAGAACAATTGCGAATACGTTCATGAAGTGTTTTGCACCATTGCCTAGGTACTTACCTGTAATGGTAGGTACAGAGGCTCCACCATTACGGACAGATAGCATTCCTGAAAAATAATCGTGTACCGCACCTGCAAAAATACAACCTAGTACAATCCATAACATAGCTGCAGGGCCGTAAAGGGCACCCATGATTGGGCCAAAAATTGGACCGACGCCTGCAATGTTAAGAAGTTGAACTAGGTAGACTTTTGGTGTCGACATTGGAACAAAATCTACGCCATCTGTTTTTGTATGAGCGGGGGTTTTTCTGTCTTCTTTAATACCAAAGACTTTTTCAATAAATGCACCGTAGATGAAGTAACCACCGATAAGCGCTGCAACACAGGTTAGAAACCAAACCATAATTTATTCCTTGTTTGAATTACTGGTTAATATAAATAAATGAATATGGTGGTTATCATACTGATGGGCGTAAAGAGTTCACGCCCAAAAAAAGTGAGTGGTTAAGATTAGAGGCTCAGTGGTTTTATATTATGTTAAGCGGTTTTGAGCCTGATTAAGTGGCTGCATTAAAAGCGGTAATTAGCATTGAATCCCTAGTCGCTCTTTAATTTCTTTAAGATACCGACGACTGACTTGAGCAGTATGACCACTTTGAGTGATGATCTCACTGGTACCGTTATCATGCAGTTTAATCTCTCTAATAAAGTGAGGGTTAATTAAAAACTGTCGATGGCAGCGGATAAGCGGGGTCTTTTCTTCAAGGACTTTTAATGTCAATTGTGTGCAAGCTTTTTCTGATTTGGTTACAAGCTCAACACCTGCCGCTTGAATACTGGCAACCTCAATCTCTTTAGATGGTAGAAGAAGAATACGGTTGTGCCCAGAGCAGGGGATTAACTCAATGTCAGGCGTAATAATAGGAGTGAGGTCGAGTTTGGTTTCTGCTGCCAATAATCGTTTTACGGTTTTTTTAAGGCGGCAAGGCTCTATCGGTTTGAGTAAATAATCAAAGGCGTTATCTTCAAAGGCTTTTACTGCAAATTCATCATAAGCGGTAACAAAAACGATATTTGGCATGGTCTCAGGATCAAGCATGCTGATTAAATCCATTCCTGTAATTTTAGGCATTTGAATATCAAGAAATACCACATCGGGTTTTAGTTGATTTATTTGCTTTAACCCATCAATAGCGTTACCGCATTCAGCAATGATGTCGATGTGACCTATCTCGTTTAATTGTTCAATTAACTCTTCGCGAGCAAAGAGTTCGTCGTCAATCACAATGGCTTTAAGCATGATTTATCGTCTCTAATGGTAAATGGATGGTGGCTTTGGTTTGTTGATTCTCAATGCATGATAAGGTCAGCCCAAAAGCGTCGCCAAATTGATTTTTTAAGCGTTTATCAACAATGGTAGTACCTAAACCATCACTGCTTGTTTTCTCTGTATATAGCCCTGCATTGTCAATTACCTCAAGGATCACTTGGTGATGAGATAGATAACCTTTAATTTTTATTTCGCCATTTTCAAACATATTCGACGTGCCATGTTTGATGGCGTTCTCAACTAAGGGTTGCAAGGTGAATGTGGGTAATTTTAGATCGTACAGTTTTTCGTCAATACTTACGTCGACTGTCAGTCTGTCTGCAAATCGTGCTAGCTCAATCTCTAAGTAGGATTGTACGTGATGTAATTCTTCTTTTAAGGTGACTTGCTCAAAGTTCTGTTTTAAATTTCGACGGAAAAACTGTGATAAATGCTGAATTAATTCTCGAGCACGAGTTGGATCTCGTCGGATCACGGCACTAATCGTATTTAACGCATTAAATAGGAAATGAGGATTCACTTGAGCTTGTAATAGGCGTAATTCAGCTTGAGTAAGTAAAGATTGCTGCTGTAAATAACGGCCCGTTAAAATTTGGTTGGAGAGCAATTTGGCGATGCCTTCTCCCAGCGTTATGTTGATATAGGAAAATAGTTTCAGTTTTGGCTCATACAGTTTTATGGTGCCAATCACCTCATTATTTGCACCAATAAGCGGAATAACGAGTGCTGAGCCGAGTTTGCATTTTTCATCAATAGAGCATTGATAGGGGTGTTCGTCCCCATCGATGTACATTACTTTACTCTGCTTTATGGCTTTTCGTGTGTAGTCAGAGGCAATAGGAGTACCTGGTAAGTGATGATCATCACCAATGCCAATAAAGGCTAATATTTTCTCTTTATCAGTAATAGAAACAGCGCCTACGCCGGTCTCTTCATAGATGATTTTTGCGATTTGTTCACTGTTTTCTTGGTTGAAGCCTTGGCTTAATATTCCAACAGAACGTTGGGCGATGTTTAGTGCTTTATTAGAGAATGCGGCAGAGTATTTTTCATAAATGGCTTTTCTATCTTGGATAATACTCATGAACATTGCAGCACCGATAGAGTTAGCAACGACCATAGGTAAAACTATTGAAGAGACAAGTGCATAGGCTTGATCAAATGGTTTAGCGACAATAAGAATTATCGTCATTTGTAATAGCTCTGCAATAAAGGCAATCATTAACACGGTTCTAGGTCTAAATAATTGTTCTATCTGATTTTTTCTAACAAAATACAAATGAAATAAACCACCTAATAAGCCTTCTGTAGTCGTTGATATTGCGCAGGCTAGATCGGTAAAACCTCCCATTGAGTATCGATGTAATCCACCCGTTAGGCCGACAAAAAATCCAACTAAAGGTCCTCCGAGAACGCCCCCCATGACAGCCCCAATTGCACGAGTATTTGCAATGGCATCTTGAATCGCGAGGCCGAAGTAGGTACCAAGAATACAGAAGCCTGAAAAGATGATGTAACAAAGAAAGCGATGGCTCCAACGCCCTGAAATAGTAGTAATTGGAAGAAATAGCGGTGTCTTACTTAATAAATAAGCAAGTACAAGATAAACGCTCAATTGCTGTAGTAGGGAAAACACTAATTCCATGTAGGTTCTCAATTAATATGCAGGAGCTCTAGTGTAATCGTAATTAAGAATGCTGTCTAAATAGAAGAGGGAAAACTGAATACGGTGAGCATAAAAATTATCAATTTCGGTTTAAATTTAAGAATGCAATAAATGAAATGTAAGATTTCATAAATGATAGTTGTGATCTTTGGTGCTCGTAAATAGAATGCGCTTCCTAAAACATTTTTTAATCATTACACTTTTTTTTGAGGCTTCGGCATGTCAAACAAACTTGCAAACCCAGCACCATTAGGCCTAATGGCTTTTGGTATGACAACTGTGCTACTAAACCTACATAATGCAGGTTTCTTTCCTTTAAATACTGCGATCTTATCGATGGGTATTTTTTACGGTGGTATCGCGCAAGTAATTGCAGGCATCATGGAGTATAAAAAAGGTAATACGTTTGGCACAACTGCGTTTACTTCTTATGGTTTCTTCTGGTTATCTCTTGTTGGCTTAATCATTATGCCAGAAATGGGCCTAGGCCAAGCAACATCAGCAGAATTTATGGGTTGGTACCTTGCAATGTGGGGTGTATTAACATTCTTCTTATTCTTAGGTACTTTTAACTACCCACGCGCTAAGCAAGTTGTATTTGGTAGCTTAACTATCTTATTCGCATTACTTTCAGCTCGTGATTTCACAGGTAGTGTAGTAATTGGTCACATGGCTGGTTATGTCGGTTTATTCTGTGGTTTAAGCGCTATGTACTTCTCTATGGCGCAAGTAATTAACGGTGAGTATGGTCGTACTGTATTACCAGTTGGTGAAATGAAAGCGAAAGAAGCTGCATCAGTTACTGCGTAACGTTCAGCTCATAAAAAAGTAAAAGGCAGCTTACTATTAGTTAGTAAGCTGCCTTTTTTGTATGTGCCGTATTTTAATTAACGATATAAACCCATTAATGCTTCTTGGGTATCTGCTATCTGACTTTCGACCGTTGTTTGAGCGTCGATTCCTAATTGCTCTTTGGCTTCTTCTTTTGATAATCCTAGGTGACAGCAAAGCATATCAATCGCCATTAGGTAAGTTTGTTGTTCTGCCATGTTCAATCCTTGATATTTATATCCATAATTTTTCTTGATTCACAAAGTAAAGTTAATTACTTGTTTTGACAATACGACCAAAGTCTAAGGGTAGGTTTATTCTTTGAGTTACAGAGAGGTAAAATTAAAAAGAATAGAAAGGTTAATAGGCAAAAGAAAGTGTATCAAAGTACGTCAAAGCCTTGTAATTACGACAAATGGCACTATCTTATGCTTATACTTTATAAACGTGCTAGATACGTTTGGTAGCAACTCAAAATATAAAAAATAAGTGAGTTGAATTGATTATTAATTGGAGAAAAAATAAATGAAGCGTATTGCGCTGTTTTTAGCAACAAACTTAGCTGTTATGATCGTATTCAGTATTGTTCTGAATATTGTTTATGCAGTAACGGGGATACAGCAAGGTAGTCTGTCTGGCTTGTTAGTTATGGCGGTATTGTTTGGTTTTGGTGGTTCATTAATCTCATTAATGATGTCTAAATCAATGGCATTACGCTCTGTTGGTGGTGAGGTAATTGAACAACCTCGAAACGAAACTGAGCATTGGTTATTAGAGACGGTTTCTCGTCAAGCTCAACAAGTTGGTATTGGTATGCCAACGGTAGCTATTTATGATTCGCCTGATATGAACGCTTTTGCTACTGGTGCAAAGCGTGATGATTCGTTGGTTGCGGTATCTACTGGTTTATTACATAGCATGACTCGTGATGAAGCAGAAGCGGTGTTAGCACACGAAGTCAGCCATATTGCAAATGGTGATATGATCACAATGACGCTAATGCAAGGTGTAGTAAATACCTTCGTTATTTTCTTATCTCGCATGATTGCTAATGCAGTAAGTGGCTTTACATCAAGTGATGAAGAAGGTGAAGGTGAGGGCGGAAGCTTCATGACGTACTTCATTGTTTCTACTGTACTTGAATTAGCTTTTGGTTTCCTAGCAAGCTTCTTAACGATGTGGTTTAGCCGTCATCGTGAATTCCATGCTGATGCTGGTGCTGCTCAGTTGGTTGGAAAGCAAAAAATGATTTCAGCTCTTGAGCGCTTACGCATGGGCCAAGAGTCTCAGTTAGAAGGTTCAATGATGGCATTTGGTATTAATGGCAAAAAGTCGTTAACAGAACTGCTAATGAGCCACCCACCTCTTGAGAAACGCATTGACGCTTTACGTCAAATGTAATATTTGATGGAAATGAATTAAACCCGAGTTTGTCTCGGGTTTTTTTATGCGTATAGATCACATAAATCTTTTACCAGAGTGGATTACAAGTTATAGTCTGCACCTAATTTAAATTTAATACATTTAGGATTTACCTTGACTAATAACGACATTTTACGACGCATTCGTTACGCTTTTGATTTTGATGATACTAAGATGATCGCACTGTTTGGTGCTGCTGATCTTAAAGTAACTCGTGAAGAAGTATGTAACTGGCTAAAAGCGGATGACGATAAAGACTACAAAAGTTGTCAAGATGTTCAATTAGCAACGTTTCTAAATGGTTTAATTAATGATCGTCGTGGTAAGCGTGAAGGCGAGCAACCAAAGCCTGAAGAAAAATTAACGAACAACATTATTCTTAAAAAATTACAAATTGCTTTAAACTTAAAAGCAGATGACGTTTTAGACTTAATGAAGTTAGTTAACTTCCGTTTAAGCAAGCACGAACTGAGTGCTTTCTTCCGTAAAGCAGATCATAAACACTACCGTATTTGTAAAGACCAAGTTCTACGTAACTTTTTACAAGGTGTGCAACAGAATTTACGTGGTGAAGCTGAAGTAGAAAGCGAATAAGCTTTTTCGTTTTACCATAAAAAACCACGACTATCATTTGATGAGTCGTGGTTTTTTTGTATTTATTAGCCGCATTATATGGCTAGTGCTAGTATTGTTATGAAGTTAGAAACTCCATTGCATACTCATTACGATAATCCCGGGTAGGATAAAGCCAGCTTCTACGCCAAAATAGTCAGTAAAGTTGTATTGCGCTGCATGATAAATGTACGGGGCAAATGCAACGCCAACTTTTTCTTTTGATGTCTTATATATCCCACCATCACCGCAGTCTTCAAATGCATCGATAAAAAACTCACCTGCGTACGAATACATCCCTTTAATCACAAGTTTGCTATTTACACGATACCAGTCTTTTCGGACACCAATAAGCATACAGCGATTCGCTTGGCTGTTTAAAAAAGTACCTAGCATGAAGCTGTAATCAGAATCTGCAGAAAACTTACGCTCAACAGAAAAGTATTGATTACCAAAGTATTGATGAGAGTCAGGATCGTAGGGTACTAAATGATAGAGAAATGATCCCGTGTTTACAGAGTAAAGAGATAACTCACTAGGTTCCTCTTCCGCTTTGCTCTCCAAAGGAAACAATGAAATAAAAAATAAAAAAGATAAAAAATAAGGCTTCATAACTCAAAAGTGTGAAAAAAATGTAGAGGCATTATAAAGACATTTACTTGAATTAAAAGAGAGAGCAAGCTAGCTCTCTTAATATATTTACATTTTTTGGAACACTTATTTAACTATTCACTTGTTGAGTGAATGTTTCTTCTTCGATACCTTTATCAACCTTACCTTCCAACTTAGCAGCAAAATAGCAGCAAGGGTATTATTTGCAATAATTCTCATCCCTCGCAGAATCTTTAAAAATATGACATTGGTCACTACTTTGAGAATAAGGTAGGGCTGTTTATTGATAATTCCCTTGATAAAAGGAATGTCACGTATATCATCCGCTCCTGAAATCTAGCTATCTTTCTTTCTTTAGTGAGTATATTTATGTATTTAAAAAAAACCTTAGTTGCCATTGCTATAGCAGCAACTAGTTTTTCTACGTTGGCAGCACAACAAGTCGATTTACTGATCAAAGATGCAACATTGCTTACAATGAATGAATCTAAGCAAACGTTTGATAATGGTGTAATTGCCATCAAAGGTAATAAAATTGTTGCAGTTGGTGATGAAAGTATTGCAAAAAACTATGAAGCAAAAACGGTATTAGATGTTGATGGTGATATTGTTCTACCGGGTTTAATTAATACACATACTCACGCATCAATGACTGTTTTTCGTTCATTAGGTGATGATGTTCCTGACCGTTTACACCGTTATATTTTTCCATTAGAGAAAAAATTAGTATCACGCGATATGGTTCGCATTGGTGCTAATCTAGGTAACGTAGAGATGGTTAAGGGTGGGGTAACCACTTATGCTGATATGTACTATTTTGAAGACGAAGTTGCAAAGACGGTCGACAAAATTGGTATGCGTGCCATTCTAGGTGAAAGTGTTATTAAATTCCCTGTGGCAGATGCTGCAAATGCAGATGAGGGCATTCAGTACGCACTAAACTTTATTGAAGAATACAAAGATCACCCTCGTATCACTCCAGCATTTGCTCCTCATGCACCCTATACAAATACAACTGAGACGTTACAAAAAATTGCTAAGCTATCATTAGAGCTAGATGTTCCAGTCATGATCCATTTAGCAGAATCACATCGCGAAGAAGAAGTGATTGCTGAGCGTTCTAATGGGATGTCTCCAGTAGAGTACATGCACAGTATTGGCGCGCTTAATAAGAACCTTATTGGTGCGCATATGATTCTTATTGATGATAAAGACATTGAGCTAGTAAAAGAATCAGATATGGGTGTTGCGCATAACATGAGTGCGAACATCAAATCAGCAAAAGGTGTGTCTCCAGCACTTAAAATGTACGATGAAGGTGTTCGTATCGGTTTAGGCACTGATGGCCCAATGTCTGGTAACACATTAAGCATTATTGATGAGTTTAACCAAGTTGCTAAAGTTCATAAATTAGTGAATAAAGATCGTGCAGCAATGCCTCCAATCAAGGTTATTGATATGGCAACGATGGGTGCAGCTAAAGCGCTTCATATGGAAGATAAAATAGGCTCTATTGAAGTAGGTAAGCTTGCTGACATTATTGTTGTTGATACGAAGGCACCAAATATGCTGCCAGTATATAATCCTTATTCTGCGTTAGTTTATTCGGCAAATTCAGGTAACGTTCGTCATACAATTGTTGATGGTGAAGTGATCATGAAAGATCGTGAAATATTAACCGTTAATGAAGATGAAATTCGTAAAGAAGTCATTGAGTTTACAAAAGTTGTTCGTAAAACAGTGATTGAAAGTGGCGAAGTTATTCAATAAAAAATAGTGAAAACTACCTAAAGGCTGGATTATCCGGCCTTTTTTATATCTGAGTGAATGTATCCTATCAATTTGATATTTAATACTTAAAGACTATTATAAAAGTAATGATTTATTATTTGGTAGGGAGTGTTTATGGTGAGATTTCTGCTTCTTACTGTCGTTTTTTTAATACTTATGCCATTAAGCGTACAAGCGTCGAGTGATGTAAGAAATGTTTTAAAGCAGTATGAAACAGAGTTATTTTACCCACAATACGTTTTTCACTTTTATCAAAATGAACAGCGAAAATGGTATTCACCACAAGCTCGGAAAAATCTAGAAAATCAGTTAGCTTTACTGGTTCTTGCTGATTTAAATAATACTCTCGAACAACGTTATTACCATCTGCAGAATTCAAAAGAACTGGAATACGATGTTTTAGCAACAGATACCTTAATTTATCTTCTTACTTATCAATCTCAAATACCAAAAAAAGGAAAAAGTTGGTTTTTTGGTGGCCGGCTTGATGAGCACTTAGGTACACCATATCCTCAAATAATCTCCTCAATAAACCGTGCCTTTGCAAGTGGTCGATTGACTTATCTTACCGAGAGCTTAGTACCAAGCTCGACACAGTATGAAGACTTTTATCTTCAGTTGCTTAGCTATTATGATCCTTATAGCGAGCCGATGGAGAAGCTTTCCTCTAAAGTGTTACGACCGAACCAAGTGATATCGGATACTTCTTTAATCAATCGTTTATATATTGCAGGTGAGATCACGGAAGAAGAAAGTGCAGAATTGTTATCGCAAAGTAATGGGCTATATAACTCACAACTTGTGAGTGTTGTTAAGCGCTTTCAGAAGCGTCATGGTTTAGTTCCTGATGGTATTGTTGGCCCTAAAACCAAATACTGGTTAAATATGTCAGCTAAAGAGCGGGTTAGGATCATGGCTCTTAATATTCAGCGATTACGGTTATGGGAGAATAAAAAAGATCGTTATGTCTTAGTTAATATCCCTTCCTATGATATGGGGTACTGGCAAGAAGATGAGCTGTTGTTCCATAGTAAAGTGATTGTAGGGAAACCAGAAAGAAAAACGCCATTGTTTTCGACATATCTTGATTCCATTGTTTTCAATCCTAATTGGAAAGTACCAACGAAAATCATGAGAGAAGATATTTTACCTAAAGCGTTTAATGATAAAGATTTTTTATTATTACAAAATTTCGAAATTGTTCCTACGTGGTTAAGTGATGATGTCATTCCGATTGATGATGTGGATTGGGAGCAGGTGAGCGTTGAAACTTTTCCTTATAAGTTGAGACAAAAGTCAGGCAACAGTAATGCGCTTGGTCGTTATAAATTTAATACCCCCAATAGAAATGCCATTTATTTGCATGATACTCCTTCTAAATCACTGTTTAGAAAACAAACTAGAGCGTATAGCTCTGGGTGTATTCGGGTTGAAAAAGCATCAGAATTTGCTCAGCTCTTAATGGCAGAATCACACTTTTCTAAAAAAGAATACCGTAGCTATCATCAACTGCCTGAAACGAAAGAAGCGTTTTTATCTCAAATGATCTCGGTATATACGATTTACCAAACTGCGTGGATCGATGAAAAGAACCAAGTTCAGTTTAGAGATGATATTTATAAGTATGATCAATGGAGTAAGTCTAAAAATTGACCAATAATTGACATTCAAAATTAAGCCTAAAAAGTGTATTTAGTTCAATAAGTAAGCTAGTTATTATATAATTCAGGCGATAAAAAGAATTGTTTATTATTTGACCAATTAATGATTGATGTGTATCTTTGCGCTCAGTTATTGACCGATCTATTTATAAGTGAGCCCTTTACTGCATGTCTGAATTTAGTCCATTACGCCGTAAAATCCTACTTGGTGGCGCAGCTACCGTTGGTTTAAGTCTATTTCCTACGTTATCTTTCGCATCACAATTTGAAGAGTCACCACGTAAGCTAGCGTTAAACAATTTACATACCGGTGAAGAGCTACAGACTGAATATTTCAATGGACGAGGTTATCAGAGCGCAGAGTTAGCAAAACTAAATCATTTATGTCGAGATTTCAGACGTAATGAAAGCATCGAAATGGATAAACGATTATTTGACCAATTGTCGGCGATTCAAAATGTCATTGGTTGTGATACTCAGGTTCAAATTATTTCGGGTTATCGCTCACCAGCAACAAATGAAATGTTACGTGGTAAATCACACGGTGGCGTGGCAAAGAAAAGTTTGCATATGCTAGGCAAAGCCATGGATTTTCGTTTAGAAGGTGTTCCGTTGGCTGAAGTAAGAAAAGCGGCATTATCATTAAAAGCGGGTGGAGTAGGCTATTACCCAGGCAGTAACTTTGTTCATATTGATACTGGTCGAGTTCGTTTCTGGTAATGATACCTAAATATATAGTTAAAAAAATGGCGACCGCATTGGTCGCCATTTTTGTATTCATACTTTCTACTTCATCTTTTCTTACAGAGCTAGTGCCCTATAAGAAAAGCCAATTAGAAGTTAGCTGAACGTGGAGTACGTGGGAACGGGATAACGTCACGAACGTTGCCCATACCAGTTACGTAAGACACTAGACGCTCAAAGCCAAGACCGAAGCCAGCATGAGGAACTGTGCCGTAACGACGTAAATCACGGTACCAGCTCATGTGCTCAGGGTCGATGCCCATTTCAATCATACGAGCATCAAGAACGTCTAAACGCTCTTCACGTTGAGAACCACCGATGATCTCACCAATACCTGGTGCAAGAACATCCATCGCAGCAACCGTCTTACCATCGTCATTTTGACGCATGTAGAATGCTTTGATGTCTTTCGGGTAGTTTTTAACAATAACAGGTGCTTTGAAGTGTTCTTCAGCAAGGTAACGCTCATGCTCAGAAGACATATCGATGCCCCACTCAACATCAAACTCAAAGTCACGACCAGAATCTTTTAAGATTTGGATAGCGTCAGTGTAGTCTACTTGTGCGAAATCAGAGCTTACAAATTGCTCTAGACGAGTGATCGCTTGTTTGTCGATGCGAGAAGCAAAGAACTCAAGGTCATCACGACGCTCAGCAAGAACCGCTTCGAATACATACTTAAGCATGTCTTCAGCTAGTTTAGCTACGTCATCAAGCGTAGCGAAAGCAACTTCAGGCTCAACCATCCAGAATTCAGCTAGGTGGCGGCTTGTGTGTGAGTTTTCAGCACGGAAAGTAGGACCGAATGTGTAAACTTTGCTTAGTGCACAAGCGTAAGTTTCCGCATTAAGTTGACCAGATACGGTTAGGAATGTTTCTTTACCAAAGAAGTCTTTGTCGTAATCAACATTGCCTTTGTCATCCATAGGAAGGTTCGCGTGATCTAGCGTAGAAACACGGAACATTTCACCAGCACCTTCAGCATCAGATGATGTGATTAGTGGAGCAGACATCCAGAAGTAGCCTTGCTCGTGGTAGAAACGGTGAATCGCTTGAGATAGACAGTTACGAACACGTGCAACCGCACCAATCACGTTAGTACGTGGGCGAAGGTGTGCAACTTCACGTAAATATTCAATTGAGTGACGAGTCTTAGCCATTGGGTAAGTGTCAGCATCTTCAACCCAACCTACAACTTTAACTTCAGTTGCAGCTAGCTCAAAATCTTGGCCTTTAGCAGGAGAAGCTACGATAGTACCTGTCACTTCAACAGAACAACCTGTTGTTAGCTTAAGAACTTCGTCATTGTAATTATTTAAGTCATTAGGAACTACGGCCTGAATCGGATCGAAACAAGAACCGTCATAGATAGCTAGGAAAGAGATTCCAGCTTTAGAGTCGCGACGTGAACGGATCCAACCGCGAACAGTTACTTCACTGTCAACCGCTAGTTTGCCGCTTAATACGTCTGTTACAGGCGCGTAAGTCATGTTAATTACATTCTCCATTGTTGTGCTACATGCACGAATATTTTTATTTCAAGAAATACATATTACCTTTCTTATTGATAGCTTCAAGTGTTGTTGTTCTATAAACGTGATTTTTCAGAATAAGAATCAATTTTCGTTGTAAATTCGCCGAAAAAATCGACAATATCATAAGAGAATAGGGAACTTACTGATTGTGAGTCTTGTTGTTTAGTAGGGAAGTAGAGTACTATCCCTGCTTCATAATATAGGTAATAGAGATTTTAACTAATGACAACTGAACTATATAAAGACTTCATGTTTGAAGCAGCACACCATTTACCACATGTACCAGAAGGTCATAAATGTGGTCGTCTTCATGGTCACTCTTTTTTAGTTCGTTTGTATGTTGAAGGTGAAGTTGACCAACATACGGGTTGGGTAATTGATTTCTCTGAAATTAAAGCGGCATTTAAACCAACCTATGATCGCCTTGACCATTATTACTTAAACGACATTGAAGGGTTAGAAAACCCAACAAGTGAAGTATTAGCTAAGTGGATTTGGAACGAAGTAAAACCAAGTCTTCCATTACTAAGTAAAATTGAAATTAAAGAGACATGTACAGCAGGTTGTACTTACCGCGGTGAGTAATCTACATTAACTGTCATGTTTAGAGAGGGCTGAATTATTCAGCCCTTTTTTATGCCTGCCGTATACGAGCTGTAATTGAAACCAAAGCGTGATCGGTGCTGAATTGGTCAATATCAAATCTAGGATTCACAATGTGCTGATCTGTTACTGTGTAATCAATGACTTCTAAAATACTGCCCGAAAATGAGCTATCAAATTCGTTAGACAGCAGAATGTAATCCAATACAGACCCTTTTGCTCCGTAATAATGGGTACTTACTCGCTCTTCCAATAAATCTGCGCCTTTTAATCCACAGTAAATATCCCAGCTGTCTTTAAGCTGAAATCGAGTTAAATAATCGGTACTGAATTTATCGAATCGAAGTTCATAAGAAAGTAGTCCTTTAAATTCATCATGAAACAAGGGCTTATTAAAATCGCCCATGACAATTACAGGCTGATTTGATTCTTTGCGCTGCTGAATTATATGGTTATGTAGAATATTCGCTTCTAACCCACGTTGTGCAGTAGAAAGCCAAGAACCTAGCTGTTCATCATGAAGTTGATGAAGAGGAGAGCTGTTGACTTCATCCGTTACATCACTTTCTTCCGGCTCTTTAGGGCGCTGAGATTTGAAGTGCACCACATAACAGTCAGTAATCCCAAGGTGAGGCAGTTCAATACTGGCATGAACAGGTACACGATTAAATTCAAACTCAATTCCGAATCGTTTTAATTGTTCTGGTTTTGCAACAACAGGTTGAGCATTTAGAATTGGATAACGCGAAGCAAAGGCAACTACAGGGGAATTAAAGACATAGCCATCTTCAGATTTTGGTTCATCGACAGTGGCAAAATATGAATAGCCAAGCTCGTTCACTAAAGCCTCTAAAGCGTTTGGACTAAAGACTTCTTGAAACCCAATCACATCAGAGTTTAATGCCGTGATCTTATCCTTAAACCAGCCCTGTTTTTTCAGCCATTCATCTTGAGTTAGTATATTTTCAAAATCGTAATACGCATTAGGCGGCTCAACAAAGTTGAACATATTGATGGTGGTGAATGTAAGGCTTTCAGGAGATGGCAAATTAGATACTCATGTTGTTATTATCGATGGAATCGACGTTTATTAAATAAAGTATAACAGCATGAAGTAAGGTCAACACCTGCTAATAGTTTTAAGTTTAAAAGCTTATAAAAGTACATAGTTTCTCTCCCAGATGGTATAAAAGGGGTATCGTCTTCTCTATCCATCAAACAAGTTGATATTTATGCGTATTTTACATACTTCCGATTGGCATTTAGGTCAAAATTTCTTCACAAAAAGTCGCCGTAATGAACATCAAAAATTCATTAGCTGGCTACTTGAACAAGTCCAAGAAAATGCCATTAATGCGGTGATTATTGCTGGAGATGTGTTTGATACGGGCGCGCCACCAAGTTACGCGCGTGAAATGTATAACCAATTTGTGGTGGAGATGAACAAAGTAAACTGCGAATTGATCGTGCTTGGTGGAAACCATGACTCAGTTTCAACGTTAAATGAATCAAAACAATTATTGGCTCACTTGAACGCACGAGTGATTGCCAATACCAATGATGATTTATCCACTCAATTATTAACGCTTCCAAACAGTGATGGAGCCGTGGGCGCTATTTTATGCGCGGTTCCATTTATTCGTCCGCGTGACGTTGTCACTAGTGTTGCAGGCTCAACCGGTGTAGAGAAACAACAAGCGCTCGGTGAAGCCATCAAACAGCATTATCATCAGTTGTATCAAAAAGCGCTAGAGTTAAGATCTGAGTTAGATCTTGATGTACCTATTATTGCAACGGGTCACTTGACGGCACTTGGTGTTAAACAATCAGATTCAGTTCGTGATATCTACATTGGTACATTGGATGGCTTTGCTGCCGATGGTTTCCCGCCTGCAGATTACATCGCGCTTGGTCATATTCACCGCCCGCAATTGGTGGCTAAATCTGATCATATTCGTTATTCCGGCTCACCAATCCCATTAAGTTTTGATGAATTAAAATCTCAAAAACAAGTGGTGATGGTGGAGTTTGATAAAGCAAGCGTAACTCAAATTACACCAATTAATGTGCCTATGTTTCAACAAATGAAGGCATTAAAGGGCGATTTAGAAACGATTGAACAAGAGTTAGCACAATTTAAAGAGTGTGAAGATACGACTTGGCTATGCATTGAAGTCGAAGTGCAAGATTACCTGTCAGATCTACAACAACGCATTCAAGCACTAACTCAAGATCTTAACGTTGAAGTGTTGCAACTGCGTCGTGCAAGAAACCGCAGTGAACAAACGTTAGCACAAGAAAAAACAGAAACGCTAGCGGAGTTAACGCCTTTTGATGTGTTTACTAAACGGATAGAGCAAGAGACGTTTGAGACAGAGAAAGAGCAGCAACGCGCAGAAAGAATGACAATGAAATTTAAACAGATTTTGTCAGAAGTAGAACATAAAGATACCGATTCACAAGAAGGTGATGCATGAGAATTTTAAGTCTAAGTTTTTCAAATTTAAACTCATTAAAAGGTGAGTGGAAAATTGATTTCTCAGCATCTCCTTTTGCTGAAAACGGGTTGTTTGCGATTACTGGCCCAACGGGTGCGGGTAAAACGACGATTTTAGATGCGATCTGTTTAGCGCTTTATCATAAAACGCCTCGTCTTGGTGGTATTTCAACCTCAAGTAATGAAATCATGACGCGTGGCACGGCGGAATGTTCTGCAGAAGTGGAATTTGAAGTTAAAGGCAAAGCGTACCGTGCGTTTTGGAGCCAGCGTCGTTCACGTGGCAAAGTGGATGGCAACTTACAAGCCGCTACTGTAGAACTTGCAGAAGTGGATTCTGAAAAAGTATTAGCAACGCAAGTAAAAAAGAAAGATGAGCTAATCAACTCGATTACGGGTTTAGATTTCTCTCGATTTACAAAATCCATGATGCTTTCTCAAGGTCAATTTGCGGCGTTTTTAAATGCTGATGCGAATGATCGTGCCGGTTTATTAGAAGAGCTAACAGGCACTGAGATCTACGGGCAGATCTCTGAAAAAGTGCATGAGCATTATACCGCATCAAAGCAGAAATTAGCCGAGCTTAAAGCCAAAGCTGAAGGGGTTGAGCTGCTTTCTGAAGAAGATAAGCAAGCATTAATCGATGAGCAAGTTGAACTGCAAACGAATCAAAAGCAGCAACAAGCTCAACTTTCAAATTGGCAAGCACATGTAGAGTGGTGGATTGCAGATGCGAAAAACCAACTCCAGTGGCAGCAAGCGGTTGATAATAATCAATTAGCATTAGAGAAAGAAAAACAAGCCAGCGAACAATTACATCGTTTAGCACAAAGTGAACCTGCTGAAAAACTGCGTACGCCATATCAACTATGGCAAGAAGCACAAACTCGCTTTGAAGAGTTGGTTAAAGAATTAAAGACGACAGAGCAATCTCACCAACAAAAGGCCAGTGATAAAAAAGCACTTGAGTCTCATGTTACACGGCTAAAACAAGAGCTTGATACTATTAAGGGTGAGAGTAAAACATTAGAAAACTTAATTAATGATTCGGTGCAACCGTTAGATACTGCGATTGCTCAACTGACTCAACAATCTCAAGAGAAGCAGCACCAAATCGCAAACCTTACTGCGCGTCTTGAGGATGGTAATAAAAAGCAACAAGGTCTGACAGCAACATTATCTGACATAACAGAGAAACTTTCTTTATTAGCCAATTATGTTGAAGAGCATAAAGCTGATCTGCAAATTGAACGTTATTTAGGTCAGTGGAAGAACCAAGTTAGCCATATTTTACAACAAGATAAAGATACTGCCTCTTTAGATGGTCAATTGACATCCGCTAATGCAGCGGTAGAGACTCTGCTTGATGCTATCAACAAAAAAGAAGCAGAATTAAATCAAGCTCAAATTATTGTTAATAATGAAATAGAAGCGACGAAGTGCGCAGAGCTTGAATTACAACAATGGCAAGATAAAGGGTCAGAAGCACAACTGACTGAGCAGATAACGGCACTAACGACTCGTCATCAATACCGTGTTGAATTAACTCATACTAATAATGAGTATTTACGAGCGACAAAAGAGCTGAAAATGCTTGCCACTGTGCAGAAAACACAAGCGAATGACATTGAAAAATTGGATGTGCAGCGTACTGAACTAGCGACTCAGTTTAAGCAACAAGAGCAGCAAGTCATCGATTTAACTACCTTAATTGAGCAAGAAGGCGAGTTAGCAAAATATCGAGCAGAATTAGCAAAAGATCAAGATTGTCCGTTGTGTGGTTCAACGCATCATCCACTATTAGAACAAGCTCAATTGCTTGATTTGAGCGCGACAATACAACGTAAAAAAGAAGCCGAGCAGAAACGCGTAGAGATTGTCGAGCAAGGTAAATCAGTACGTGAACAATTAGATTCGCTTAAAATAAAACAAGATCATTGCCAATCTCAATCAGTGCAGTGGCAACAAACGGTTGAATCCACGCAAAAGCAATGGTCTACGTTATTAGAAACAACGCAACTCACTCTAACCTTAGGTGATACTGATTCGATTAATCAGTTCATTAGTGAGTGTGAAGCCTCTTTATCTACGCTTAATGAGCAAGCAAAGCAATTACGCCAAGTGGGTGATAAGGTTCGAGTGCAACAAAACCAATTACAACAAGTTCAGCATCGTCTTGACGCTGTCACTGCGGCGTTAAATTTTGATCGTCAATCACACCAAACGGCGCTTCAACAGCAACAAGATAACAATCAAAAAAGAGAACAGCTGCAATTGCGTCAAACGGAACTTAAGCAGCAGTTGGTCACCGAAATTGAGCAAGCAGGCTTTAATGCACCAGAGTTGACTCAAATTACCTCTTGGTTTGTACAAAAAGAGCAAGACTTACAACAAATTCAGAAAAAAATCACACAGCAGCAAGTGCAAACCCAACAACAGCAAACGCTACAAAGTGATCACGCTCATTTAGCCGAGCAATTGGTTGAATTGAACACTCAACAGCAACAATCACAAACTGAAATGTCAGCATTAACAACAGAGTTAGAGAAGCAACAAGCAAAACGTATTGAGTTGTTTGGAACACAAGAGATCAAAACAGCACGCTTTATGATGAGTGAGAAATTGTCAATTTCAGAGCAAACGTATGATGTTGATCAACAGAAATTACAAGCATTAGTACAAGACCTTGCGGCTTTAGATGGCAAGTTGAATAGTCTTAAAGAGAGTTATTTAAGTTGTGAAAAACTATCGGAAGAGCGTTCTGATGTATGGAAAGACGCTTTATTACAAAGCCCATTTGAAACGCTTGAGTTATTCCAAGCGGCATTGATTTCAGAAGAAGAACGCCAACAACTACTCAGCTTAAAAACGGAAATACAACAAGCGATTGAGCGAACTGGCGCTTTGCTAGAGAGTGCACAGCAAATCAAAGAACATCATTATCAAGCGCCAAAAGCAGCTGAATGGCAATTAATGCCAAAAGAAGCGGTTGAGGTAGAATTAGCTCAAGTGAAATCTAAATCTGAAACATTAGTTAAACGTGAAGGTGAAATCGCTCAAGCGTTGCGTTCAGACAGCGAGCGTAAAACCAATCAAAAAGCACTATTTGAAGCGATTGAAGCGTATCAATCAGAATACGATGATATTCAATATCTGCATTCATTAATTGGTTCGCAAAAAGGCGATAAATTCCGTAAATTTGCTCAAGGGTTAACGCTAGAGAATCTCGTCTATTTAGCCAATAAACAGCTTACTCGCTTACATGGCCGCTATGAGCTTAAACGTAAAGCCAGTGATGGATTAGAGCTTCAAGTGCTGGATACATGGCAAGGTGATGTGGTTCGTGATACAAAAACCTTATCTGGTGGAGAGAGCTTCCTTGTTAGTTTGGCATTGGCATTGGCACTTTCTGATCTGGTTAGTCACAAAACAAGCATTGATTCACTGTTCTTAGATGAAGGGTTTGGTACGCTAGACAGTGAAACGCTAGACATGGCGCTTGATGCATTAGATAACTTAAATGCATCAGGAAAAATGATTGGTGTGATAAGCCACATCGAAGCGATGAAAGAACGCATACCAGTCCAAATAAAAGTCACCAAGCGCAGTGGTTTAGGCGTGAGTGAGCTAGAAAAACAATATAAAAAAGTCAGTTAATTTTGCACAATGTAATGCAGTAAAAAGGAATTTAAAATGGGAAAAACAAAACGAGAAATAACATTACGCTTTTTAGCTGAACCTGGGGATGTGAACTTTGGTGGTAAAGTTCACGGTGGTGCAGTGATGAAATGGATCGATTTAGCCGCTTATGCATCATCGGCAGGCTGGAGTGGTAAATATTGTATTACTGCATACGCAGGTGGTATTCGTTTTGTTGAGCCTATTTTTGTCGGCAACCTTGTGGAAGTGACAGGTAAAGTCATCTATACCGGAAAATCGTCTATGCACATCGCTATTGATGTTCAAGCAAGCGACCCTAAAGAGCAGAATAATCGCTTAACAACGCACTGTATCGTTATCATGGTTGCGGTTGATGGAAATGGTAAACCGACGTCAGTCCCTGAGTGGGTACCAGAGACAGAAGAAGACATTAAGTTAAGAGATTCAGCAATCAAACTAATGAATATGCGTAAAGAAATTGGCGAAGAGATGGAAGCGCATGTTCAATATCTAAAATAACGCTATATTTATTATTACTCTTTATATAAATAAGATGGTGGTTATGGTGGGTTGTCATAGTAATGTCAAGGTTCATATTCTTGCAATCGACCTAACTCTTTTTATACCTACTTATGAGTATTCTTGCAATTTTCGATACACTTAATTCACAACTTAAATTTAGTGGAAGAGAGTGTGAAAGAAGTAAGCTCAAGTCTAATTCGTAACGTTTATAATCATGCTAATGGTGACTTTTTCCGTCGTCTATTTTTGATTGCCATACCTATCACCCTTCAAAGTATTTTGTTATCCAGTAAAAGCTTAATTGACGTGTTTATGCTCGGGCAACTTTCAGAAGCTGATATTGCTGCTGTTGGTGTAGGTAGCCGAGCAATTTTTTTTACAACCATAATACTGACAGGAATAACAACAACAGGTGCTTTATTGGCTGCTCAACATTGGGGAGCAAAGGATAATAAAGGGCTGAGAGAAACGACAGCATTAACTTGGCTCACTTCCACATTCTCAGCTGTGGTTATTATCTTTCTTTTACAATTCTGTGCCATTTTTATTATGCAGTTGGCATCTAAAGATCCAAGTGTTATTGCACTTGGCGTGGAATATATTCAAATAACCAGTTGGAGTATGCTTGCTATTGCTTTTACTGCGAGTCTTGGGGCAGGGTTTCGTTCAATACAACAGCCGGGTATAAGTACATTCTTTAGTGGGATAGGTATTGCTCTGAATATATTACTGAACTGGGTTTTGATTTTTGGTTATTTAGGCTTTCCTGCTTTAGGGATAAAAGGTGCAGCAATTGCTACTGTGGTGAGTTCTATCATTGAAGTTGGTTTGTTTTATCTTTATTTAATTATGAAGAGTCATCTTTTAAGGTTCGGGATAAAAGATATCATCCAAAGCCTTCAGGTAGACAAATTTAAAGCATTTATTCGTTTAGCATTACCAACTACCACTAATTTTTTGTTATGGGCAGGTGGCTTATTTGCGTATACCGCAATTATGGGACAAACAGGAACGGAAGGCTTAGCTGCGTTTGCTGTTGTTACCCCTATTGAAGCGGTTTCTCTAAGCTTTTTAATGGGTATTGCAAATGCTTCTGGGGTACTTGTTGGGAATCATATTGGTGCAAAAGAATACGATAAGGTGTATTACCAAGCGATATTAATGATGGTGGTTGGTTTTGCTGTAACCTTAATGGTGTCAATCACGCTTTATTTTTCAAAAGAGGCCATCTTAGACCTGTTTACGGCATTAACAGCGGATACCAGAGATCTTGCTGATACATTCTTATCTATTCTGTGTGTCGGAATTATGCTTCGCTCCATTCCTACGACACTGGTTGTCGGTATTTTAAGAGCTGGTGGTGATGTTAAATTCTGCCTATACCAAGATGTTTTAACGCAATGGTTCTTTGGTATTCCAATCGCAGCTTTAGGCGCCGTTTATTTTGGTTATTCAGCTGAAATTGTTTATAGCCTTTTCTTTTTAGAAACGTTGTTTAAGTGGTTTGCCTCTGTCTATCGTTTAAAAAGTAAGAAATGGATAAATAACTTAGTAGAGGCTAAAGGATAGGGGAAACAAGTTTTATTTAAGGGTTGCATTGCTAAGTTCATTATATAGAATGGATCGGACTACTAGTTTGGTAGTTCGGTCTGTAAGGGATTTACGGCCTATTATTATAAATGGAATGTGACTAATTAGGATGTACACATGATTTTCCAATTAACATCAGGCCCATTGTTGGAGCCTACAGAAGGTTCACCCCATAACTCTGGTTTCAAATCATCAGTTGTTCTTTCTCTACGCTTTTTCTCGTCTCAGTTTCTCGCGTTTCACTTCTTCTCGTATTTTCGATTTCTCCGTTTTTATTCGTAATTAATAAGCTCTAATTTCAACCGCGTTATCTTTGTGGATGGCTTTTTGCGCGTTGAATTTGACAAAAAATAAAACTAAAGCTCAAACTCGAATATAGAACGAAGGAATAACAATGAATTTAAAATTAATCGGAAGCTCACTTATTATTTCAGGTACTGCGCTAGGCGCTGGTATGCTGGCAATCCCAATGGTATTGGCTCAATTTGGCCTGATTTGGGGAACTGCATTGATGTTATTGATCTTTGTAGGAACGACTTATGCCGCTTTATTGCTGCTAGAAGCAAGTATTAATGTCGGTGGTGGTTTAGGAATGAACACCATTGCTCGTAAAAGTTTAGGTAAAGGCGGGCAGCTAGTCACGAATGGTTTGTTGTATGCTTTACTTATTTGTCTTCTGATGGCTTACATTTTAGGCGCCGGAGATTTACTCAATAAATTACTTCGAAATGTTGGATTGAATTTATCTTTAGTGCAAAGCCAAATTGCATTTACCTTGGTTTCAGGTGTGATTGTTGCTTCTGGAACTGCAGTAATTGATAAGTTAAACCGTGTACTTTTTGCGGTAATGCTATTCATGCTGTTGCTGACTCTTGTGTTTTTGGTCCCGGGGATCGAATTAGATAACCTCCTTCAAGTATCAAATTCAAATGGCATTGAATTAGTTCAAACCAGTGCGATTATCTTTACCAGTTTTGGCTTTATGGTTGTAATCCCATCTTTGGTTTCCTATAACCATGAAGCAACGCCAAAGCAATTAAGAAATATGGTGATCATTGGCTCTGCAATTCCATTGGTATGTTATTTAGTATGGTTATATGCAGTGGTAGGTAACCTAACACCTGAACAAATTACTCACTTTTCAAATGTATCAGAGTTGATCTCAGTATTTAGTGCAGAGCATGCTTTTATTAATCTTGTGTTATCTAGCTTTACTGGACTTGCGCTCTTGACGTCATTTTTAGGTGTTGCAATGGCGTTGTTTACTCAAAATGAAGATACGTTTAAGCAAAATAAAGCAGTAACTTATGTGATCAGCTTTATTCTGCCGTTACTTGGTGCAGTTTATGCCGCGGATCAGTTCTTATCTGTTTTAAGCTACGCTGGGATTATTTTGGTTTTCTTAGCGGTATTTGTTCCACTTGCTATGGTTGTTCAACTTCGAAAAGTTGAGACTCAGACGAAAGGCTATTTAGCTGAAGGAGGAGTTGCAATGCTTATCTTCTCTTTTGTTTTTGGTACTTTTTTATTGGTTTCTCAAGTTATTTAGCCACTAATATATTTGTGCTCTATGTTATTGGTAGAGCACCTGCTTTTACTCTTTATGAGTAATCATTTTCACGAAATAAGAATACACAATGAATTTTAAATTATTTGGCAGTGCATTAATCCTTTCAGGTACTGCTCTTGGCGCTGGAATGTTAGCTATTCCTATGGTATTGGCGCAGTTTGGTCTTTTTTATAGCACATTATTGATGCTAGTCATTTGTGCCGGTACGACATATTCGGCTTTACTTTTAACAGAGGCATGCTCAAAGACTGAGTTGGCTTTTGGTATCAATACCGTTGCCAACAGAACGCTAGGTAAGGGTGGTCAAGTGATCACTAATGCTCTATTTTATTTGCTGCTTATTTGTATGCTTATTGCTTATATTTTAGGGGCGGCAGATCTTTTAAAGCGCATACTTGCCATATTTGATATTGAGATGAGTATAGAAGTAGCGCAAATCGGATTTACACTTGTCGCAAGTATGTTTGTGGTATGTGGGACTCAAATTATAGATAAGCTTAACCGCGTTTTATTCCTATTTATGATATCAATGTTGGCGATTACCTTGATTATTTTGGTCCCAGGGATATCTGTTGATAACTTAACACAAGTAACAAATACGGATAAAGGAATGCTATTTGGCACAAGTACGATTCTGTTTACCAGCTTTGCTTCAATGCCTGTTATTCCATCGTTAGTTGCCTACAACAAAGAAGCAAGTCGTCAGCAACTAAGAAATATGATCATTCTTGGTTCTGTTATTCCTCTAATTTGTTATTTAGTATGGCTTTATGCGGTTGTGGGTAATTTGAATGCAGACGATATCACGCATTTTTCTAATATTTCAGATTTGATTCAAACGTTTAGCGCAAAAAATGAATACATTGAAATCATTCTTTCGATCTTTACTTCTCTGGCTCTGCTAACATCGTTTTTGGGTGTGGCAATGGCACTTTATAATCAAAATAAAGACATGATTTCACATAATAAGGTAGTGACTTATGTGTGTACTTTTGTTTTACCGTTATTGGGTGCGAGTTTAGCTGCGGATCAGTTTTTATCAGTTCTGGGTTATGCTGGTGTCATCCTTGTTTTCTTAGCTATTTTTATTCCATTAGCAATGGTGGTTTCACTGAGAAAGAAAAAAGGCAATGACAATGAAACTTCAGCTCACATTTATGAAGCTGAAGGTGGTCATGTAGCGCTGGGGTTAACCTTATTATTTGGTTTTTTACTATTGGTTAGCCAAGTTTTATAAATATTAATGATCTGACCTGATACACTTAACGTAATAGATAATGTGTTTATTGTAGAGGGTCAGAATGATGAAATATTTAACGGTTCTTTTTACTGTTTTACTTTTAGCTGCATGTTCAACGACACCACCACCAACCTCAAATGTAGAAAGTGATTGGCAAGCCTTTGGCTATGATAGAGCAATGAAAGGTTGGATTGTCCAATCAGAAACCAAATTAGTTAAATTGTCAGATGGCAAAGCGGTAAGCGAAGAGAATTATCAAGCTTATCTAGATGGGTATACTAAAGGTCAGGAAGAGTACTGCGATCAAAGTGCGTATATGCTAGGTGTAGTAGGAAAGCAGTACAATGGTATATGTGATCGAATAGATCCCTTTTTCCGCCAAGATTATGTTAATGGGATGCATTCAACCGCTGGTGGAATGTAATTTAGTTATACGGCGCATGGATGAATAGATAAATAAGAGGGTAAGAAGTTATGAAAGCAATTTTAGTTATAATGGTTTCACTTTTTCTAGCAGCCTGTTCAAGTACAGTACCATTAACATCTACACAGGACAGCGATTGGGCTACTTATGGTTTAGAAACAGGCCAAAAAGGTTGGAATTTTGAATCTAAAGAACAAATAGTTGATCTTTTAGATGGCAAGGAGCTTAAAGTCTCTAATTATGATGCGTACGTTGCGGGATATAAAAAGGGATTACAAGAATATTGCGGACAAGACGCATTTGAATTAGGAACTAAAGGTGGAGTTTATACTGGAGTGTGTGACGATATCAGTAAAGAGTTTAAATATGATTATTTACGAGGTTATAACTCGACTAAAAGAGGGATGTAGTATCTTTAAGGTTGATTTAATCGAAATATAAATGGCGGATAATGTTATCCGCCATTTTTGTATATGAAGATTTAAATTAGATCACTTTAACGATATTAAAGCGTCCCATTTTTTTCAAAATAGGTAAAAATTCTTTATTTACTTCAAGCATGACTTTCTTTGCTTTACTGTAAGCGCTTAATTTGTCGTTGCCGTTACCATGAGAGAACAATCGGCTCTTTGGCTTATATTCACCATCAACGATCTCTTTCCAACGAACGATATAGTAATCTGTTGTGCGCACTTCACCTGAAAGTAAGGTGCGTTTTTTCGTGATGATATCAGGCTCTAAGCTGTGAGGTAAGCGCTCAAAAAGGCTAGGGTAGTTAAGAACCATGTTCCAACAATTTCCCCATAATTCTTTACCGACTTTATTTCGTTGCTTAATTGCTTCTTTTAAGGCTTTTTCTCGGCCTTCTTTTAGGCAACCAACAGAGCGGTTATACATACCGTCATCAGGTGTATGAATATGGATTTTAACGCAATTAAATGAGTGTGAAATGAAACGATGTTCACTTTCCATTCCTGTCCATTCAGCTCTTAATTTTTGAGCTCTTGGTGAAAGAGTATGTTTTTTCTTATTCATAATTGAAATGTACTAATTATTTGCATGACTGCATTATTGCAGTAACTGATTCATTTGTTAATAGTAAAGGTGGTTTATTCATCAAATTGATGCATATATTTAGTATAGAAGATGTAAATGGAATGGGGAGAAATAAAAAGAGGGCGATATTCGCCCTCATTATTGCTTTAAGTAAAGTCTGTTGTGATTAACAGATAACTTTAATCGCTAAGCCACCTTGAGAAGTCTCACGGTATTTAGCGTTCATGTCTTTACCTGTCTCAAGCATTGTTTCGATAACTTTATCAAGTGAAACACGAGGAGCAGATGAACGACGAAGTGCCATACGTGTCGCGTTGATTGCCTTAACAGCAGCAATACCATTACGCTCGATACAAGGAACTTGAACTTGACCTGCAACAGGGTCACAAGTTAAGCCTAGGTTATGCTCCATTGCAATTTCAGCGGCCATACATACTTGCTCAGGACTTCCACCCATAAGCTCAGCAAGACCAGCAGCAGCCATAGAACAAGCTACACCAACTTCACCTTGACAGCCTACTTCAGCACCAGAGATTGACGCATTCTTCTTGTAAAGGCCGCCAATCGCACCAGAAGCTGCAAAGTAACGGATGTAATCTTTCTCTGTTACTGTTTGGATGAACTTATCATAGTAAGCTAAAACAGCAGGGATGATGCCACATGCGCCATTGGTTGGAGCAGTAACAACACGGCCACCAGCCGCATTCTCTTCGTTTACAGCAAATGCATACATGTTGACCCAATCAACCACTTCCATTGGATCTTTCGACGTCTTTTCAGAAGTCAGTAGTTGCTGGCGAAGTGCAGCTGCACGACGAGGAACACGTAGAGGCCCAGGTAGGATACCTTCAGTGTTCATGCCTTTTTCCATACAATCACGCATGGTTTTCCAGATTTTTGCAAAGTAAGTACGAACTTCATCTTCTGCAAGAATAGCGTGTTCGTTCTTCATTACTAATGTACTAATAGATAGTCCATTCTCTTTACATAAATCAACTAATTCAGAGGCATAATTAAATGCGTAAGGAACTTGAATTGATGATTCAACTTCTTTACCAAAGTTTTCTTCATCAACAATAAAACCACCACCGATAGAGTAGTATGTTTTAGAGTAAACAACGTCGCCATCAACCCACGCATGGATTTGCATACCATTTTCGTGAAGTGACAGGTTAGTTGTGTGGAAATTCATTCCACCTTCTTTTGGAAATTCTACCGTGTGGCAGTGCATGCCAACAGGTAAGCGCTCTGTTTCTTCAACACGAGCGATGAAGCCCGGAATAGAGTCAATATCTACGTGTTCTGGCGTGTTACCTGCCAGACCCATAATGATAGCGATATCAGTATGGTGACCTTTCCCTGTCAGTGATAATGAACCGTAAACATCAACAGTGATTTTAGTGATATCACGCAGTTTGCCCATGCCACGTAAATCGTCGATAAACTCTTTACCAGCTTTCATTGGACCAACGGTGTGGGAGCTAGAAGGACCAACTCCGATTTTGTAGATATCAAAAACACTAATCATGTTATTACCTCGAATAAGCCCCCAAAAGAGGGGGCTTTATTATCATTATTATTAACTTCGTGTAACTAATGCTTATAAGGATTTATAAACTAGTTATTAAAGAGCGCCGTAGATTACAGAAGTAATCGCTGCAACACCACATAATGCTGTAAAGATTTGCACAGGTGCTGAAGTTTTGTACTTCGCCATTGCAGGAACTTTACGCATTGCGAATACAGGCATAAGGAATAGGATAGCGGCAATCATTGGCGCACCCATAGTTTCAATCATACCTAAGATACTTGGGTTGATGATAGAAACGATCCATGTAGTAACAACGATGAAGATAAGAGAGAATTTCTCAAGCTTAGCAACAGGTGCTTTTGAACGAGACTTAGCTAGACCAACAAGACCTTCATGAGCACCAAGGAAGTGACCAAAGTAGCTTGAAGTAATCGCAGCAAAAGCAACGATTGGACCTAAGTAAGAGATAAGTGGAGATTCATGTACGTTTGCTAGGTAAGAAAGTACAGAGATGTTTTGCGCTTGCGCTTGTGCTAGTTGCTCTGGAGATAGAGAAAGAACTACAGAGAAAACGAAGAACATAACGAAACCCATTAGCATCATTGCCGCACCGCCAGTGATCATGTCAGTTTTAGCAACTGCATTGTCACCGTATACACGACGTTGTTCTTTAGAGAACTGGCTGATAACTGGGCTGTGGTTGAAAGAGAAAACGATGATTGGGATCGCTAACCAAACAACAGAAGGCATTGAACCCCAATCAGGAGAAACAGACATCATAGATGTGTTCCAACCAGGGATTAGGTATACAGAAAGAGCCATTAGGATGAATACAAGAGGGTAAACCATTGCAGAAGTTGCTTTCAGCATTAGTTCTTTACCAAATACAACACCACATGTCATCAGAGTGATAAGCACACCTGATAATAACCAGCGTGGAATAGATTCCATGCCCATTTGGTTAACCATGAAAGAGTCTACTGTGTTTGTGATACCAACACCGTAAATAAGTACAATTGGGTAAATCGCGAAAAAGTAGGCAAAAGTGATTAGGTTCGCGCCTGTCTTACCAAAATGCTCTTCTACCGTATCGGTAATATCAGAATCTGGATTTTTAGCAGAAAGAACGAAACGAGCCAAACTTTTGTGTGCGAACCAAGTCATTGGTGCTGCGATTAATGCAAGGATAACTAGAGGCCAAAAACCACCAGCGCCAGCTTTAATTGGAAGGAATAAAACACCAGCACCTACCGCAGTACCGAAAAGAGAAAGACACCAAGTGAAGTCTTTATAAGTCCACTTTGTTTTTTTTGCATCTATTGATGCAGTATTTGTTGTTTGCATAATTTTACTCTTAATTTTTAGAACAGGAATTTTGGGAACGGCGCTATTGTCGTTATTTTGACGAGAAAAACTTTGACCCAGATCTTAAAATGAAAAAAGATGAACGAAGATCTAAAAATAATTGATAATGATCACAGTAGTTGTAGAGTGACTATTAGAAAAACTTATCATTAATGCTAAATTTTCTAAGTTGTAATGTAATTTATTGCGTGAATTATTTCAGCGGTAATACCCCAAATGAGTTTTTTATCAAAAGGAATAAAAATCAGATCATATGTATGGTTTTTGTTAAATATCTGGTGTTTATAGGTATTTTTAGGGTTAATTAGATGATTTATCGGTGCTTCAAATGTGCCACTAACCTCACCGTAATCGATTGCGGTGGTATAATTTTCATCAATCAATGCAACGATAGGGGTTACTTTATAGCCAGATATTGTTGGTATTGTGTTAAGTTTTGCTAATGGTTTTATGTGCGCAGGATCAATGCCAATTTCTTCATTTGTTTCACGAATCGCAGTATGAATTAGGGATAAATCGAAGGGTTCAACCTTGCCTCCAGGGAAGCTAATTTGGCTAGGATGATGACGTAAATGTGACGCTCTTTGAGTTAAAATTAGGTTGAAACCAGATTCTCTTTTTACGATAGGAACAAGAACAGCAGCAGACTTAAAACTGCCGTTCGTTAGTCGTGGATGGGAGAGTAAACTGGAGCTGTAATCAATTGGTTTATGAAGTAACAAATAAGAAAGTAAATGCGTATCCATAAACCGATCCTTATAACTATAAAATGGGTAAAATTTTGCTTAGCTTATGCAGTGTCTCTTCATATTCTAGTTCAGTTTGGCTATCGGCAACAATACCGCCACCCGCTGAAGCGTATATTGTATCTTGGTAGGCTATTAATGTGCGTATAGTAATACTCGTATCCATATTCCCACAACGGCTAATATAACCAATACTTCCACAATATAAGTTACGACGATGAGGCTCTAGCTCTTCAATAATCGCCATAGCCCTAATTTTTGGAGCCCCAGTGATTGATCCTCCGGGAAAAGAAGCACTCAATAAATCACTAATAGTATAGTTGTCATCTAATTCGCCAGTAATTGTACTTACTAGATGATGAACAGCAGGAAAGCTTTCAATATCAAATAATTTAGGTACTTTTACCGATCCAGGCTTGGATACTCGTCCAATGTCATTACGCAGTAAATCCACAATCATTAAGTTTTCAGAGCGATCTTTAGCGCTATGACGAAGAATATCCGCTTCTTTAGCATCTAATTTCGGATCATTTGAGCGAGGGCGAGTACCTTTAATGGGCTTTGTTTCTATTTTACGATCTTTTACCTGTAAAAAACGCTCTGGTGAGACGGACAAGATGGTAAGTTCTGGGGTTCTAATAAACGCAGAGAAGGGTGCCCCATTTTGGGTTGCCAATTTTTGATACGCTAACCATTCTGAACCTTGATATTGAGCATGAAAACGCTGAGCAAGGTTAATTTGGTAGCAATCTCCTGATTTAAGGTATTCCTGAATCGCATCAAATTTAGCGCTATATTCCGCTTGAGTCATATTCGATTGCCATTTAGACACTAAATTAAAATCAGCTTTCTTTTCTTTTATCGCTATAAATTGCTGTAGCCAATCGAGACGATTACTCCTTTGTGGTTGTATTAAAGTGAGGGTACACGTTTTATGATCAGCAATTAGGGCCCAGTCATAGATCCCAACAGCCATATCAGCGGTTGGAATATCTCGCTCAGCAATACTAGGCATAGATTCAACTCGGCGACCTAAGTCATAACTGAAGTAACCTAACGCTCCGCCAATAAAAGGAAGACCATTTATTGAATGGCAATGAGGCGTTAATCGTTCTTGATAATGAGCAAGCAGTTTAAAAGGGCAGGCTTCACTGGTTACTGGCTGCTTTCCTATGACATTAATAGAAGTGACATCTTGGTGGGTTTGCAATGTTGCTATTGGATCCGCCACTAAAATATCGTAACGATTATCAACATGTTCTTTGGCGGATGAATGCAGCAGCATTGCCCAAGGTTGGCTTTCAATGGCAGAAAATAAATCAACCACAGAAGTAGATTGATAATCAAGTAGGGTAATAAGTGGTTTTGCATCTAATTGATTGTTCATTTTAAGTTTTATAACCAGAATGTGATGAGCAACGATAGCCTTGGATGGGGAGCAAGAGTATCATATTGGCTGTTCTAAAAGAAAATAATAGATTGGTGATCGCTCACGTCACTAAGTAAAAAAACAGACTTAACACGCCATGGAAGCATATATATAAGAGGATTTAATGATGACTGTTGGTAAAGAAACTATCATCCGCAATGAAGACGTGATCAGCTCAGTGGCTGATGCATTACAGTATATTTCTTACTACCACCCACTTGATTTTGTTCAAGCTCTAGAAAAAGCATATCACAGAGAACAAAGCCAAGCGGCGAAAGACGCAATCGCTCAAATTTTAATAAATTCACGTATGTCGGCTGAAGGGCATCGCCCTATTTGTCAGGATACGGGGATAGTAACTTGCTTTGTTAATATCGGCATGAATGTACGCTGGGAAGGAGATTTAACCGTCCAGCAAATGATTGATGAAGGAACTCGTCAGGCGTACACGAATCCAGATAACCCACTTCGAGCTTCAGTACTTTCTGATCCTGCGGGTAAGCGAATTAATACAAAAGACAATACGCCTGCGGTAGTTCATATTAATATGGTACCAGGTGATAAGGTTGAGATTCAGATAGCAGCAAAAGGCGGCGGCTCTGAAAATAAAACAAAAATGGTGATGCTAAATCCTTCAGATGATGTGGCGGAATGGGTAGAAAAGACCTTACCATTAATGGGAGCCGGTTGGTGTCCACCAGGAATGCTAGGTATAGGTATTGGTGGAACCGCTGAAAAAGCAGCTGTATTAGCAAAAGAATCATTAATGGAGCATATCGATATTCAAGAGTTGATCGATCGTGGTCCTGAAAACGCAGAAGAAGAGCTTCGTCTTGATATCTTTAATCGCGTGAATAAGCTTGGTATTGGTGCGCAAGGCCTTGGTGGTTTAACAACCGTTGTTGATGTAAAAATCAAATCCGCACCAACTCATGCAGCATCAAAACCCGTATGCATGATCCCAAACTGTGCAGCGACTCGTCATGTTCATTTTACACTTGATGGCTCAGGCCCGGCGGACTTACAACCACCAAAACTTGAAGAGTGGCCAGATATTACGTGGGAAGCAGGTGCTAATACACGCCGAGTTAACCTTGATACGATCACAAAAGAAGACGTACAAGAATGGCGAACGGGTGAAACGGTTCTGTTAACTGGGAAAATATTAACAGGCCGTGATGCAGCGCATAAGCGTCTTCAAAGCATGATTGAAAGCGGAGAGGGTTTACCTGAGGGCGTTGACTTCAATGGTAAGTTTATTTACTACGTCGGCCCAGTTGATGCTGTTGGTGATGAAGCCGTAGGCCCTGCTGGCCCAACAACGTCCACTCGTATGGATAAATTTACCGATATGATGCTTGATACGGGCTTAATGGGCATGATTGGTAAAGCAGAGCGTGGTCCAGCAACGGTTGCGTCTATTAAAGATAAAAAAGCCGTGTATTTGATGGCGGTAGGCGGTGCGGCTTATTTAGTAGCTAAAGCGATTAAAAAAGCACGAGTAGTGGCTTTTGAAGACTTGGGAATGGAAGCCATTTATGAATTTGAAGTGGAAGATATGCCAGTAACGGTTGCTGTTGATTCAACAGGGGCAAATGCGCATCAAATCGGCCCAGATACATGGAAAGTTAAAATCGCTGAAATGAATTAATTGATTTATATTTCTAGGATTTAAGAAAGCACTCATAAATTGAGTGCTTTTTTTATACTTGTGTTTTTAATGTTAACTATTTAGGTCTAAACTAAGTTATTATGTTGTTGATATTGTGTGATTTAGATTGTTCTTGGAGGAAGTATGAAGCAGAAAGTTGTTAGTCTAATGATGTTGTTATTAGTTGGCTGTACAGCTTCACAATCTGAAGTAAAAGAAAAAAATACGGATGATTGGTTCCAATATGGAGAGCAAAGAGCAAAAAATGGCTTTTTAGTTCAAGAAAAGGAAACTCTAGAAAGTGCAAACCCAGAGGAGGTGGTTACGGAGGCATTCTATAATGCGTACCTTGAAGGGCATACCTCTGGAACGACTATCTATTGTTCTCAAGAAGCCTATATTTTAGGGTTACGTGAAGCGCCATATTTTGGTATTTGCGATCAAGTTATGCCTGATTTTCGTGCTGAGTATGAAAAAGGGAAAAATCATAAAAAAGAATAAATAAGAGTATTTTTATAACTTATTATTCTTATTGACTGGATGACGGTAGGGATATGAGGAATAATTCTTATATATACCATTACAAGGAACGGTTTATGTTCAAAAAAACGATGGTAGCGACGGTGTTAAGTTCAACGCTTCTTATTGGATGTGGAAAACAAGCCCCAGTAATTGCTGAACCAGAGTCGCGACCAGCTAAAATAATGACCGTCACTGTTGGCGATCATGAAACTTCTCGATTGTTTCCAGCGCAAGCTGAAGCTGGAGATAAAGCAGTTCTTGCCTTTCGAGTTCCCGGTCAACTTAATAGCTTAGATGTTCATGCGGGTCAATTAGTTACCAAAGGGCAGTTACTAGCAACAATAAACCCTGATGAGTATCGTTTGATTCAAAAGCAGGCACAAGCACAGTACAGACTGATTGATGTTCAATACCAACGTATTAAAAAACTGCGTAAAGACAAAGTCGTCTCAGAGCAAGATTACGACAGTGCTGTAGCGAACAGAAAAACAGCGAAAGCGACGTTAGACCAAGCCAGTGCTAATTTAAGCTATACCCAATTAAGTGCTCCTTATGATGGCACCATTTCGTTATTACCTGCTGAAAATTATGAATATGTCACTGCTAAGCAACCCATTATGCATATTCAAACCAATGATATCTTATATGTTGCCTTTCAACTTCCTGATTATCTATTGCAACGCTTTAGTTTTACTCAAGTCTCGGCTTCCGTTACTTTCGATTCATTCCCAACGGTTAGTTTTCCTCTAGAATTTGAAGAAATTGATACCGAAGCAGATAGCAAGACATCAAGTTACACGGTAAAAATGAGCATGCCAAGACCAAAAGACTTAGGCATATTACCGGGAATGTCAGGCCAAGTGAAAGTGACTATTCCAAAAGGTGGCAGTGAGAAGCTTCCGCTTTCAGCGATTGAACAAGACGGCGATACCACTTATGTATGGCGTGTTTCTGAGCAAGGCATCGTTGAGAAAATCGCGATAGAGTTGAATGAAAAACGACAAGTAATTTCGGGGCTTAATGATTCTGAGCAAATAGTATCTTCAGGTATTTCTGGACTAGAAGAAGGAATGAAAGTACGCAAATGGGTTAAGGAGAGAGGATTATAATTATGCAGAAATTAATGAAACTATCCTTACTTTCAACAGCGATATTACTCACTGCTTGCAGTCCTGCTCCTATGGATACAGAAATAGAAGCTCCTAATGTTATCGTTAAAAATATTGATTCAGGTTTAGTCAGTGATCGCCTTTATCTTCCTGCTGTTGCAACAGCGGCTGATCGTTCCCATTTAAGCTTTAGACTTTCTGGTGAAGTTAAGGAACTTAATGTTCGTCCAGGTGAGACAGTTAAAAAAGGGCAAGTATTAGCAGTATTAGATAAAACCGACTACAACATCGATGTTGATAATGCCCGAGCACGTTATACCGTAGCAAACAGCCAATATAAACGTTCAAAACCGTTAGTTGAGAAAGGTCTACTTGCTAAATCTCAATTTGATGAATTAGCCGCGCAGCGTCAAATAGCATTAGCTGATTTAGAGCTAGCGAAACTTCGACTGAGTTTTACTGAACTAAAAGCCCCAATTGATGGTGTTATTTCACGAGTAAGTATTGAGCAATTTGAAACGATTCAAGTAGGTCAGCAAATAGTGAATATTAACAACAAAGATTCCGTTGATATTATTGTTCAAGTACCTGATAAATTATATTCAAAGCAACCAAACCAAGGTGTTGTAGAGTTAATTCAAGCATCTGTTCGACTTGATAATGGACAGTCTTACAATGCAAAAGTGAAAGAGTATACAACAGAGCCTGATCCAGAATCTGGAGCGTATCTTGTTACCTTAACCATGCCAATGCCAGAAGACCAATTTATTTTGGATGGTATGGCTGTTGAAGTCACTACAGAACAGAGCTCATTAAATGTAGCAAGCCAATTTGGGCTAATTATCCCTATTGAAGCCATATTCAATGAAGATGGTGATGAGATTGATAAAAAAGAAAAATATATTTGGGTCGTCGATTCTGACAATAAAGTAAAAAAACAAAAAGTAGTAACAACCAAAGCGACATCGTTTGGATTACGAGTTGTCGATGGTGTTTCAACAGGAGATCGTATTGTTATTGCAGGCGTCTCGCGATTACGTGATGGCCTAGAAGTGAATATCATCAATACGGAGGAGAAATAATGAGTCAAGAAAAAGGAATTGCAGCTTACTTTATACAAAATAAAGTGATTAGCTGGATGTTGACTCTGATCTTTATGATTGGTGGTGCATCGGCTTTCTTTGGCTTGGGGCGATTAGAAGACCCAGCCTTCACCATTAAAGACGCCATGGTAGTAACCAATTACCCAGGAGCAACCCCTGAACAGGTGGAAGAAGAGGTTACTTATCCTTTAGAGAAGGCGATTCAACAATTAACCTATGTTGATGAAGTAAATTCACTTTCAAGTCGTGGCTTATCACAAATAACGGTAACCATGAAAAACAATTATGGGCCTGATGACCTTCCTCAAATTTGGGATGAACTGCGCCGAAAAGTAAATGACTTGAAACGTCAGTTACCTCCGGGTGTTGGTGAACCGTCTGTTATTGATGATTTTGGTGACGTATATGGCGTACTTTTAGCCGTTACTGGGCAAGGGTATTCTTATAAAGAGTTGCTTGATTATGTCGATTATTTACGTCGTGAATTAGAATTAGTTGATGGAGTAAGTAAAGTCTCTGTTTCTGGTGTACAACAAGAGCAAGTCTTTATTGAAGCGTCATTAAAACGAATGACAAGCCTAGGTATTTCACCTCAAACGTTATATGGCTTACTATCAAATCAAAATACAGTATCGAGTGCAGGTGCAGTAAAAATAGGATCTGAATACATTCAAATACACCCAACGGGCGAGTTTGAAGATGTATCTCAACTTGGTGATTTAATCATTACCGAAGGCGGGGCACAAGGCCTTATTTATCTAAAAGACATTGCCGAAGTTAAACGAGGTTATGTTGAAGTACCAAGCAATTTAGTTAACTTTAATGGTAATTTTGCCTTGAATATGGGGATTTCTTTTAGTGCGGGCGTTAACGTTGTCGAGATCGGGAAACTGGTTGATCAGCGAATGCTAGAGCTGAAAGAACAACAGCCCATTGGTATTGATATTTCAGAGATCTACAGCCAACCAAAAGAAGTAGACAAATCAGTAAGTGGTTTTGTGGTCAGTCTTGGTCAAGCCGTTGCTATCGTTATCATCGTTTTACTGTTCTTCATGGGCGTACGTTCAGGCTTATTGATTGGCCTTATTTTGTTACTGACAGTGTCAGGCACATTTGTCTTCATGAAGTACTTTGCGATTGACTTACAGCGTATTTCACTTGGTGCCTTGGTTATTGCTCTTGGTATGCTCGTGGATAACGCCATTGTGGTGGTCGAAGGCATACTCATTGGTATGCAAAAAGGACGAACTCGCCTGCAAGCCGCTACCGATATTGTTACGCAAACTAAATGGCCATTATTAGGTGCAACCGTTATTGCGGTAACTGCTTTTGCGCCTATTGGTCTATCGGATGATGCAACCGGTGAATATTGTGGAACCTTATTTACTGTTCTGCTTATTTCACTGATGCTGAGTTGGTTTACCGCCATTTCTCTTACTCCGTTTTTCGCTTCTTTGTTCTTTAAAGAGACAGTGCAAAATGACGAGGAAAGCTTAGAAGAAAAAGATCCATACAATGGGATGATCTTTGTTATTTATAAGCGATTCCTTGAGTTCTGTATGCGTTACTCAGTGGTGACAATGATCATCTTGGTTATTGCACTTGGTGGAAGCATGTATGGCTTTACTAAAGTGAAACAGTCTTTCTTCCCATCTTCTACAACACCAATATTTATGGTGGATGTATGGATGCCTGAAGGGACGGATATTCGCTCGACTAATGCAACATTAAAAGAGTTAGAAGAGTGGATCTTAGAGCAAAATCATATTGAACATGTGACAACAACCGCAGGTAAAGGTCTACAAAGATTCATGCTAACTTACGCACCAGAGAAGAGCTATGCAGCTTATGGTGAGATAATGACGCGTGTGGATGATTACTTAGCGTTACCTGATCTAATGGACAAGCTTCGTCAACATATCGAAGCCAACTATCCTCAAATTCAATACAAGTTAAAACTGATTGAGTTAGGGCCAGGTGGCGGTGCAAAAGTGGAAGCACGAATTGTAGGTGCTGATCCTACAATATTACGTGGTTTAGCGGCACAGGTTATCGAGGTAATGCATCAAGATCCAGGCGCAACAAACGTACGTCATGATTGGCGTGAGCGTACTAAAGTACTTGAGCCTCAATTTAACGAAAGTCAGGCGCGTCGATATGGTATTTCCAAAACGGATGTTAATGAACTGCTTGAAATGGCGTTCTCAGGTAAAGCCATTGGTGTATACCGTGATGGGACAACATTGATGCCAATCGTTACTCGTTTGCCTGAAAATGAACGTGTAGATATTAGCACCATTGAAGGAATGAAGATCTGGAGTCCAGCGCTGTCACAATACATACCATTACAACAAGTGGTGCTAGGTTATGACGTGATTTGGGAAGATCCTCTGGTTGTGCGAAAAAACCGTAAACGCATGTTAACGGTAATGGCTGACCCTGATATTTTAGGCGAAGAAACTGCCGCAACTTTACAAAAGCGTTTACAGCCACAAATTGAAGCGATTGATTTCCCTACGGGTTATAGCTTGGAGTGGGGCGGTGAATATGAATCGTCTCGTGATGCACAAGCGTCATTGTTCCAAACCATGCCAATGGGTTACTTGTTCATGTTCTTAGTGACTGTGTTCTTGTTTAACAGTGTGAAAGAGTCGGTGATTGTTTGGTTAACGGTGCCATTGGCACTCATTGGTGTAACCAGTGGTCTGCTCTTACTCAATACCCCATTTGGCTTTATGGCACTGCTTGGCTTCTTGAGTTTGAGTGGCATGTTATTGAAAAATGGTATCGTACTGCTTGATCAAATTGAGATAGAAATACACTCAGGAAAAGAACCCTACCATGCAGTCGTTGATGCTGCGTTAAGCCGTGTTCGTCCGGTTTGTATGGCAGCAATTACGACCATTTTAGGTATGATCCCACTATTACCAGATACCTTCTTTAAACCAATGGCGGTAACCATTATGTTTGGTCTAGGTTTCGCAACCGTACTGACCTTAATTGTGGTTCCTGTGTTGTATCGCATGTTCCATAAAATTAAAGTCGTCGAATACTAAAATAGACACATAGAATAAATGTTCAAAAGCCCATATTAGAATATCTAGTATGGGCTTTTTTTGTGATATTCTATCTGGATAATACAAATACAGTCCACATATTAGGAACAGTAAATGAGCCAATTAGATCAACAAGCAATGGACAAAATCGTAAATTCTCATGAAGAAGAGCGTTTTACTTACTTTATGAAAGAAGTTGTCGCTAATCGTGAAATTTGGATTTTGACTGATGAACACGGTTGTGTGATGTTGAATACCGAAGAAGAAGATTGCGTTCCTGTATGGCCAAATAAAGAGTTTGCAGAAGCATGGGCAACAGGTGAATGGGACGTATGTAAAGCAGAGTCTATTTCATTAAACAAATGGCACAGTCGCTGGACAACAGGTCTTGAAGATGATGAATTAGCGGTTGTAGTATTCCCAAATCAAAACGAAGAAGGGCAAATCCTTTTTCCCGACGAATTCGATTTTGAATTAACAAAACAAGAAAGAAAGCGTTAATTTCTTAGTGTTAACTAGGCTGTTTTATTACGAACTAGCCTAGTTCATGATGCCATACACCATGACGGTTGAATCTTTATATGGGTTTTCAATACGTGCCGCTCGGTAAGGGGAACACATCGGCTTTAAGTGATTTGCCACAAAGAAAGGTGAATTAGCATCACACTCTTCTTGTGTATAATCAAACCATTCAGGGCAATGCTCCAACATATCCTTCCAAATGATATTATCTTCTAATGGCATCGTAAATTGGCCCACCATCTTTCCAAGGTATTGCAGAGAGCTTAATTTACCATTGATAAAAATGGCTTTAACTAAGTTGGTTGCAGTATTGTCTATATTCTTCATTTTATACTCCAGCCAATACAGCGATACCAGCACCAGCGGTGATAGTACCAAAAATAACAGCCATCACTTTGTAGACTTGTTGCCACGCTTTTGATTGAGATTTATCTCGACAAGCGAGAACGAGTAGAGCAGTGCAGGGTGAAAGAGTAATGAATAAAGATGAGGTCATAGCGGTCGCCTTATTGATAAGTATTAATGTGAAACACGAAATAAGTATTTCATAATCAATCATTCATAAGGGTAAAAACTAATGGTAAGGAAGTCTAATTGCGGTTAGTAATATCGCTGATAAGCAGTACTTATGAGAGTGTTTCCCCATACCCATAAGTACTTTAGTTATCTTATCTGATAATTATTGTGTCTCTAATGTCGTTTGATAACGGCGTAAACCTTGCTCTAAATCTTCAATCAAATCATCCACATCTTCTAGACCAATATGAACGCGGATCAAAGTCCCTTCAAACTGAGGATGAGCCACCGTTCTTAATGCATTAAAGCTTTTTGGCTCATTCGCTAAGATCAAGCTTTCAAACCCACCCCAAGAATAACCCATACTAAAATGATTCATGCCATCAAGCAGGGCCGTTGTCGCTTTGCTATCAGATTGTTTTAGCACAAAAGAGAACAAGCCATTACAGCCTTTAAAATCACGTTGATAAAACTCATTGCCAGGGCAGCTTTCAAGTGCAGGGTGACGAACGTGATCGACAAGTGGGTGCTCAGCTAACCAATTAGCAACTTTAATACTGCTTGCTTCATGCTGTTTTAGGCGAACGCCCATAGTACGTAAACCACGCATCGCTAAATAGGCGTCATCAGGTGAAATACATTGCCCCATTAAATAGCTTTGCTCGCGCAGTTGATCCCAATGCTTTTCATTCGCTACTGCGGTACCAAGCATCACATCAGAGTGACCGACAATGTATTTGGTTGCGGCTTGAATAGAGATATCAACACCATGTTCAAACGGCGAGAAGTTCACCCCTGCGGCCCATGTATTATCAAGCATAACCACAATATCTGATTCATGCGCGATACGAGCAAGTAGCGGAACGTTTTGAACTTCCATCGTGATAGAACAAGGGGATTCAGTGAATAGCACCGTGGTATTTGGTTTAATTAGATCACGAATGCCTTCACCAATCATAGGGTCGTAATAGGTGGTTTCAATGCCCATTTTCTTCAAGATGGTGTCACAGTAATCACGAGTCGGTTCATAGCAGCCATCGACCATTAAAATATGATCGCCGGTTTTTACAAAACATAAAATCGCATTGGCAATCGCCGCCGTACCGCAAGGGTATAACGCACAACCAGTACCGCCTTCTAATTCAACCATCGCATCTTGGAATGCAAAGTGAGTTTCTGTGCCACGACGTCCATAAAAAAGCGTTTGTTTTGCGCGGTTAATCATGGCGTGCGTTTTTTCAGCAACAGTATTAAATACCACGGTAGAAGCGCGTTGAACAGGAGGGTTTACTACGCCTTTTGTCCATTTTTTGCTACGACCAGCAGTGACGTATTTGGTCTCTAATTTATCTGACATCTGAATCCATTCAATTATAAGTAAATAATACCTCCATAAAGCCAAAGTGAAGGCGAAATATCAAGGATTAAAACGAATTCCTGTCGAATAAATTTTAATTACTGCTAAAATTGCGCTATCTAGATGACATGTTGACTAAAAGAGTTAAATTAAAATGCAACAGAATGAATTTGAAACACTAGTTAAAGAACTATGCCAAAAAGAAAATCTTCCTCAAGTGCTAGAAGCATTAAAAACGTGTGAAGACCAAGACATCGTTGAAGCGGCACAATCGCTAGCGGGTCAATTCCGTCTTGCTGAAGTTGAAGGCGAGCAACGTATTTATCACGTATTTAATGATGAAGATGAAAATGGCGAAGCACAAGAGCTTGCAGAGTGGATCATGAACGAAGGTGATGATGTTATCAAATTCATCGCTTGGTTCTTCTACGCAATGTTCGATATGAAGCAAAAAGAAACGTATCAAGCCGCAGGTAAAACTTACCAGCAGCCAAAGCGTTCTTAATCGCAGTTTAGTTATCCCATGACTTCCAAAAGCCAATGAATTGATTCGTTGGCTTTTTTCTTATCTATTGTCTACGTTTATCTGACGGTTCGATTGCCCCCAACGGCATAACCTCGTAAAATCCACCACATATCAATTCGTTTGAATAAACGTGTTACTTGATACACGTTACCTCTTATTTAATTAGGCTCTATTGCATGACTAACAAGCTATCTCTTCAACAGCTCGAATCCTTCTTATGGGAAACCGCCGACATTCTTCGTGGCAACATGGATGCGTCTGAATTTAAAGATTACATCTTCGGTATGATGTTTTTAAAACGTCTATCGGATGCCTTTGAAGAATCTCAAGAAAAAGTCATTCAATACTATCTCGACAAAGGCAAAACTCAGGCTCAAGCTGAAGATCTTGCTAATGATGAAGACGAATACGACAGTACCTTTTTTATCCCAGAAAACGCCCGTTGGTCAGCACTTAAAGATGTAAAGCACAACATTGGTGAAACGCTAAACAAAGCGACAGAATCAATCGAAGAATACAACTCGGCGCTAGAAGGCGTGTTAGTGACGATTGATTTCAACATCAAAAACAAACTGTCAGATAAAAAGCTGCAAGATTTACTGTCGCATTTCAATAAACATCGCTTACGTAATGAGGACTTTGAACGTCCTGATTTACTGGGTACGGCTTACGAATACCTGATTAAAATGTTTGCCGACAGCGCAGGCAAAAAAGGCGGCGAGTTTTATACCCCAAGTGAAGTGGTTCAGCTATTGGTTGAGCTATTAAAGCCTCATGCAGGAATGCGTATTTACGATCCAACATCAGGGTCGGGTGGTATGCTTGTTCAAACGCGTAACCAATTAGAAAAGCAGGGTGAAAACGCCGCTAACTTGTCACTGTATGGTCAAGAGATGAACTTGAACACGTGGGCAATTTGCAAGATGAATATGTTCTTACATGGCGTACAAAATGCCGATATTCGTAAAGGCGATACACTGCGTGACCCACAGCACACCGAAGGCGGCGAGCTAATGAGTTTCGACCGCGTTATTGCCAACCCTCCGTTCTCACTGAAAAAGTGGGGCAAAGACGAGTGTGATAACGACGGTTTTGGACGTTTCCCTTACGGCACACCACCAAAAGACGCAGGTGATTTGGCTTTTGTGCAGCACATGATCGCCAGCACCAACAGCGAAGGCATGGTAGGTGTGGTTATGCCTCATGGGGTGTTATTCCGTGGCTCAAGTGAAAAGGCGATTCGCCAAGGGATTTTAGAAGACGATTTATTAGAAGCCGTGGTGGGCTTACCATCAGGGTTATTCTACGGTACGGGCATTCCTGCGTGTTTGCTTATCATCAATAAGAACAAACCAAGTGCACGTAAAGGCAAGGTGTTATTCATTAATGGTGAATTGGAATTTGCAGAGGGCAAAAACCAAAACAAACTGCGTCCAGAAGACATCGCTAAAATTGTCGCCACCTTTGAAAACCACTCGTTTGAAAGCCAGTGTGATATTAAGCGTTATGCGCGTGTGGTTCCATTCTCTGAAATTGCTGAGAACGATTTTAACCTTAACATTCGCCGTTATGCGGATACGTCACCTCCAGCGGAGATCTTTGATGTTCGTGCAATCCTTCACGGTGGCATTCCAATGCGTGAAGTGAATGACGAATACATTCAAGAAGAGATGCTAAACGGCTTTGATGTATCGACCGTCTTTGATATAAAAAGTGATAAAAAAGACAACGACTATTATGCATTCAAATCAAGCATTGAAAGCAAAGAGCAGATCCGAGCGGTTGTTGAAGCCGCAGTCGGTGATGTTGATGCGAAGATCATCAGCCAATTAGAACACTGGTGGGACAAATACCAAGTATCTCTGCATGAGTTAGATGCACAAGTGACCGAAGCCGAACAAGTAATGCAAGGTTACTTGAAGGAGTTGGGCTATGAATGAGTTTGTGCCAGAGGGGTGGAGTGTAAATAAATTATCGGATATTTGTAATATTGTTGGTGGTGGTACACCAGAGAGAGCTAAACCTGAATATTGGGGAGGGGATATTCCATGGGTTTCTCCAACAGAAGTAACTTCTTTAAAAAGTAGATATATTACAAAGACGAAAGAAAAGATTACTGATCTAGGGCTAAATAAAAGTTCTGCGAAATTACATCCGAAAGGAACTGTTTTAATGACTAGCCGTGCAAGTATTGGTTATGTTGCTATAAATACAATTCCTGTAACTACTAATCAGGGTTTTCAATCTTTACAATGTAGAGAGAGTATAAATAATGAATATCTATATCAGCATATATCGTGGATAAAACCAGAATTAGAAAAATTATCGGCAGGTAGTACCTTTTCTGAGATATCATCGACAACTTTAAAAGGTATTCAGTTAACTTACCCACCACTCCCAGAGCAACAAAAAATCGCCGCTATTCTTACCTCAGTCGATGAAGTGATAGAAAAAACACAGACGCAAATCAACAAGCTCAAAGACCTAAAAACAGGCATGATGCAAGAGCTACTAACGCGCGGTGTTGGTGTAGATGGAAAAGCACATACCGAGTTTAAAGACTCACCAGTGGGCAGGATTCCGATGGCGTGGGATGTTGAATTAATCGGCAATTTGTTCTCAGTGCAACTGGGTAAGATGCTAAGTAAAGCCTCGAAGATAACGGACTCTCCGCTATCATACTTAGGTAATAAGAATATCCAATGGGGAAGAGTTGTTATTGATGATCTTGAGAAAATGGATTTCTCAGAGAAAGAAAAGCAAAAATTCTCATTGGAAACTGGTGACCTTTTGATGTGTGAGGGTGGGGATGTTGGTCGTTGCGCTATTTGGATGAATGAAATATCAGATTGTTATTACCAAAAAGCGATTCATCGTTTACGACCAATTGAGAATCGGTATAAACCAGTTTTACTCATGGAATATATGAAATTTGCCAAAGAGAACGGGTTACTTGTTGATTATATATCTCAAACTAGCATCGCTCACCTGACAAAGGAAAAGTTAATATCTATTCCAGTACCTGTTCCATCAATCACAGAGCAAGAAGTTATAATTAGAGTGCTTGAGACGCTGTCGAATCGGTTGAAAGTTGCTGATGGTAAACTAAAGAAAAATAGAAACCTCAAAAAAGCCCTTATGCAAGATCTCCTAACAGGCAAAGTACGAGTAAAGGTAGACAGCTAATGACGTACTCTCCTCCTTTCACATTAAACAATAAAATCGTGTCACTGGTTGCCAATATCAGTGAGCAACTTGGTCGCTTATTGGCAACTCAAAGCTCAGAGCAATCGCTCTTATTGCGTAAAGTAAACCGAGTGCGAACTATTCAAGGCTCACTAGCCATTGAAGGTAATCAGCTAAGTGAAGAGCAAATTACCGCGATTTTAGATGGGAAGAGAGTAATAGCACCTGCGCGAGAAGTGCAAGAAGCCAGTAACGCATTAACCGTTTATGAGCAATTAGACAGCTTTCAATTTGATAATGAGAAAGCACTGTTACTTGCTCATAAACAACTGATGTTAGGGTTAATCGACAGCGCAGGCCAATACCGTTCAACAGACGTTGGCGTGTTTAAAAATGATCAAGTGATCCACATGGCACCACCAGAAGGGTTAGTCCCTCGATTAATGAATGATCTGTTTGCATGGTTAGCCACCAGTGACGATCATCCATTAATAAAAAGCTGTGTGTTTCATTACGAGTTTGAGTTTATTCACCCGTTCGCCGATGGCAATGGAAGAATGGGGCGCTTATGGCAAACCCTTATTCTAAAACAATACCATGAGGTGTTTACCTATTTGCCTGTCGAAAGCTTAATTTCATCGCATCAAGATGATTATTACAAAGCCATTGCTGACAGTACCAATGGAACAAACAGCGCGCCATTTATTGAATTTATGCTATCGATGATAGAGAAATCATTGCAGCAATTACATCATAATAATCAAGCAGTAGAATACGTGACCCCCCAAGTCACCCCCCAAGTCACCCCCCAAGTCGCAGCGTTATTAAAAGCGATGGTTTCAGCACAAGAAAAACAACAACTATCACCTAAAGTCATTACCTTTAAACGTGAAGAGTTGCAGCAATTACTTGGCTTAAAAGATAAGAAGTCATTCAATCAACTTTATCTTAAACCTGCCTTAAATGAGGGGGTTATTGAAATGACCATCCCAGATAAACCAACCAGTCGATTACAACAATATCAACTCACTGAGTTAGGTAAATTAACGCAAAAATTTTAATCATAAAGGTATTTTTTTTCCGTTAGGTAATAGCGAATCTTAATATGAAAGAAGAATCTAAAAATTTAAGTAATGATGAATTTAAAGCAATAATAGAAGAAAAAATTCAAGAGGCGAGTAAATCAATAACGAAAGAAAATCCGTTTAAGATGACCCTTGGAAGTAAAAATTATTTTTTACCTCCCATTGAGTTCATGGCTCAATTTTTTGGATTAAAATTAACACATAAATCGTTATATGATTTGATGAAATCAAAAGATGCGGGGTTACCTAACATATCATCTAGCTCATTACATGAGATGCCTCGAAAGGGGGTAGGTAAATCTGTATTTAAGAAATTTTTTAATGCTTTAATTAATATCAATATTCCATCGGTAATTCGTCCGTTTTATGATTTTCTTTTGGGAAATAAAACAGAATTAGAAAGAGCCTATAAAGTGAATTCAAATGCCCATCAGTGGTTGGCTTTTTTTAATACATTTGACTCTATCATAAAGGATCCAGATTCTGATCAACAGCAAGCACAGCTTTTTCGCTATTTAATACATTTCATCACTCAACGTAGCTATCAAGAAGTTGAGTTTTTTGAATCACTAAAAGCTAAACAAAATGAGTTTAATTTAGATGATAAAATGGGGATGTGGGAAAAAGAAATTTCTCCTTTTTATTCTCAAAATACCCAAATTAGCAAAGAGGCTTTAAATTGGATTTCTCTGCTTCTGCTGGATGAAGTTAAAGTTGAAAACTTATCTAATGAACAGAAATCAGAATGTATCTATTTTGCACTCGAACTAGAATATGATTTTTTAATTAATTGTTTCGCATGCTATGAAGTAGGTTATGTCAGCCTTCGGTATGATCCTAAAGAATGTAAAAAATGGCTAATATCAGAGGTTTTGGATAAATATACGAATCAAAATAATGAAGCGAGTTGTTTTCGTTGTTTTATTGATGTCCTTGTTGAATGGCTAACATTGCATGGTGTATCTATTTCTCAGAATGATCTTGCTTCGTGTGTTCCGTATACTCCTTCTGAAACTATGGATGAAATAGACTTCAAATTAGCACAGCACAATAAGCTTTATAAATGGTACAGAGGGGTGGATCTTCCATCAGTTCAATCACTGGAAAGCTTCTTTATTAATCTATCAGAATTAACTTCTTTCTCAATTGATTTTTCGTTGGCGGATGTTGCCCAAATGACTATAGGCTTAGATAAAGCATTAGAAGTTAAGATGGAACTATTTACACGCGAATTTGGTTCGGATATCGATGTGTTTGGTGTATGGAAGCAGTGGCTTGGTACATATCCAAAATATTATAACTACCACTGCAATCAGTTTAAGAATGATTAAAAATCCAGATAACGGTTAGGTAACATTGGTTTCATGTAACCAGTTTTCAAATGAATCAATACTATTTGACGTTAGTTCTGTAAATCGTTCAAAAGATTTATGATTGTATTTTTTTAACTTTCCATCGTCAGTAATACATGGGGAAAGGTAAATACAGCCTTTGTTAATGTCACTGATATTAATGTTGAGTTGTTCGCATTTTTCTTGATAGTAATCGATATTGTTATTATTCATTTCGTTGTAGAGCTCTTCTTCTGGGACGCCTTTTAATCGAAGAGTTTTTGCTATTGAGTTTCTGTTATAGATAGCAGAGCGATAAGCAATGTACTCCTTTACTTCATCTATGTTACTTAATATCAAAGGTCTACCATCAAAAGAGCCATAAATACTGTGTTCTGAATTTTGTTGTAGCCCTTCTTTTGTAAAAAAACAACTGAATGTAGAAGCTATGGTCGTGGCTATTTTAAATAAACGATCATCATAATAGTTACTGTAAGTATTTAATATAAAAGAAACTTCATCCGATGCTACAATCACGCCTAAAAATATTTGTTGTGCATTTGTCGGTGTTTTTCTGTGAAGAACGTAGTAAGTGTCCTTAATTGCTTTTAACATTGTTCTTTGGAATAGCTTAGTGACGAGTTGGTTTTTAAGATATTTTTTACTTAGACCAATGCCATCTAAACGAACGATAAGATAGTGTTGTTCTGGAACTGTAACTTGAGCTTCTGAATCGTTTTCGATTGTTTTAAATTTGTCATGTAATGAACATAGTTGTTTAATTTTTTGTAATTTTTGCATTTTATTTACCTAACCATTTTTTAGATAGCGAATGTAAACATTACACTCGCCATTTATTTATATTGTTTAATCTACTTGGTCTTGCCAGTCATCAGGTCTTTCATCTTCCCCTCGACTTTGCCAGTATGCGTCATTTTCAGGGTCTAGTTGGCGTGAATAGTTATCCCAATCATGTTGTTCCATTGTATTTTCCTTTTATGTAATGGTTTTTGCTGTCTGAAGTGATAATTACACATAGTAAATTGGAATGATAAGGGGGTAAGTGTCCAAAAAATGAAATTTATCTAAGTGCTTGCTCATTAATGTTTTTTGCACTCATTTTAAAGTAAACTTAGGCTATCGAGACTGTTCTTAATGAGTACATATGAACCAACACGAATTCAATAAAGTAGAAGCCCCTGCCATTGCTCAGTTGGTTCAACTAGGGTGGACTTATATTCAAGGTAAACAACTGTCGCCAGATTATGCCTGTGCTGATGGCATCCCTGAGCGTACTTACCTGCGTGATGTGGTGTTAGTCAAACGCCTTGAAGCCGCGATTAAACGTATTAACCCGTGGATAAGCGACGAGAACCTTCGCAAAGTCTCTCGTGAAGTCAGGCATCCCAATTTCGCTGCCTTAATGGAATATAACCACGCCTTCTATCAAACCATGGTTAATTATCTCTCAGTAGAACAAGACTTAGGCAAAGGGCGAAAAGGGCAGACGGTTAAACTGGTTGATTTTGAAACCCCAAGCAATAACGAATTCTTATGTACTAACCAATTTAAAGTAGAAGGTACAAACCAAAGCATCATTCCAGATATTGTTTGCTTTGTTAATGGTATTCCGTTAGCTGTGATTGAATGCAAATCACCGTATATCTCCGCGCCAATGAGTGATGGCATTAATCAATTGCGCCGTTACGCGAATCTACGTCATACCGATGATCACGAAGGGGCCGAAAAACTGTTTTGGTATAACCAACTCATGGTATCGACTTGTCGAGATCAAGCCAAAGTGGGCACCATCAGCTCAAACAGTCAGCATTATGGTGATTGGAAAGACGCGTATCCTTTTTCTGATGCACAATTAGCGCAGCAATCACTACGCGATAATATCGTGCCGCTTCATTCTGCTATTACGGTTCAAATCCCTGATGATGCGTTAGACGAGAGTGACGATAACTCAACAGAGCATGATGAGTGGCAACAAGCCGCCGAGCCAGCAGCAAGTTACGAGGTATTAACAGAAGTTACCGCGCAACAGCGTTTGTTGGCGGGCATGTTCAGTATTTCAAACTTTCTCGATATTCTGCAAAACTTCATTTTATTTGAAACTGATGATGGTCGCTTAATTAAAAAAGTGGCGCGTTATCAGCAATATAGAGCCGTTAATAAAGTGATTGAACGCTTGAAATCAGGCAAGGATCGAAAAGAAAGAAGTGGCGTAGTTTGGCATACACAAGGCAGTGGTAAATCGCTGACCATGGTGATGCTTGCTGTAAAAATGCGTCGTGATGAAGAATTAAAACAGTACAAATTGGTGTTTATTACCGACCGAACTCAGCTTGATGAGCAGCTATCAAATACCTTCCGTGATGCGCAGGGTGAGACGGTGTATAACGCAGGCTCCGTGGCAGAATTAAAAGAATTACTAAAGAAAGACAGCTCTGATCTTGTGACCGCGATGGTACAAAAATTTGCCGATCTTGAAAAAGAACAAGAGAAACAAAAAACGGTAGCAGAAGGCTTTGTTGATTTAAACCCAAGCGACAAAATCATTGTCTTGGCTGATGAAGCGCACCGAACCCAATTTGGTGGTTTGGCAATGACGATTAATGCCGCGTTACCGAATGCGCCTAAAATTGGTTTTACAGGAACACCATTGCTGAAAACTCAAAAAATGAGTCAAGCGTTTGGTGGTTACATCGATGAATACAAAATAAACCAAGCAGTAGAAGATGGGGCAACGGTTAAATTGCTTTATGAAGGCCGTGAAGTGAAATCGGAAGTCGCAGGTGATTCACTCGATAAGCTGTTTGAAGAATACTTTGGTGAATACACTGAAGAAGAACAACGTGAGATCAAAAGAAAATACGGTGTAGAGAAGGCGGTTCGTGAAGCGCCTGCTCGTATTCGTTGGGTGTGTATCGATTTAATCAAACACTACAAAGAACATATTCGTCCTGATGGCTTTAAAGCAATGATCGTGGTGGGCAGTCGTCATGCGGCGGCTATTTTTAAAAAGACTTTAGATGAATTAGGTGCGCCTCACTCAGAGGTGATTATCTCTGGCGATCACAATGATGAAAAGTACCTCTCTCAATACACAGATAAAGTGCATCAAAAGAAGGTTATCGCCAATTTTAAAAAGCCTTTTGGTATCGATAAACAAGGCACTGAAGAGAAAAATAAAAAGTTTAATAATACCGCTTTTTTGATAGTCAAAGACATGCTGTTAACGGGCTTTGATGCACCTATTGCTCAAGTGATGTACATCGACAGAAAGCTGCAAGATCACACGTTAATGCAAGCCATTGCTCGTGTGAACCGAACCTATAAAGGCAAAGAGTGTGGTTATGTGGTGGATTATCATGGTTTAGCGACCCATCTTACTGAGGCGTTAGAGTTGTTCAGCAGTGATGATATAGAAGGTTCGTATCAAAGCTTAAAAGATGAAATACCAAAGCTGAAAGCCAAGCATACGCGTGCCATGTCGTTCTTTAAGCAGGTACTTAAAAATGGCAAACCGAGTGACGATATTGATGATTACGTTTTAGTATTAAAAGATGAAACGGTGCGAGCGCAGTTTGACATGGCATTTAAGCAGTTTGCCAAGCAATTAAACGTTATCTTACCTGATGCCGAAGCCGCTCCGTTTATTCCTGATATGAAGTTATTAGGCAAGATCCACAATGCCTCAAAAAGCAAATTTCGAGACGAAGGGCTAGATATGAGCGAGATTGGTGCCAAAGTGCGTCAATTGGTGGATGAGCATATTCTTAGTACAGGTGTTGATCCAAAAATCGCACCGATTGATTTGTTAGCGGCTAATTTTAAAGAAAGCATTACAGCGATTAAATCGGACGAATCAAAAGCCTCTGAAATAGAAAGTGCCATTAAGCACCACATTACAATTAATTTGGATGAAGACCCAGAATATTACCGTTCGTTGAGTTTACGCTTGCGTGACATTATCGAAAAAACCGCAGGCAAATGGGCACAGCAGCTTGAGTTAATGTTAGAAATGAGAGGGGATATTGGGTCACAGTATCAACAAGCGGCGCAAGATGTCGGTTTGTCTGAAACGGAGTTCGCTTTTTACAATATTCTTATCGCTGAAGTCACCAACGTCAGTGATGGCGATGTGATTGCCGAATCAACCCATGATGAGATCAAAGCGGTAACCCAGGCGTTAGTGGTTATGCTTGATGAAGCAACGGAAATTGTCGATTTCTTCAATAAGCAAGATGAAATAAAACGCATGAAGAAAGAGATCAAACGTGCTGTGCTTGACCAACCCTTTGGTGATAAGGCCTTGGTGACGGTTCTACAAGATCGCTTTATGGACTTGGCGAAAACCAAGTTTGGAAATAAGTAGCATGGCAAAAGAGAAAAAGGCAGAGATGATCCAGCGAGAAAATTATTGCGTTTACATTGAGCGCACTTCTCGCAGAAAAACCGCGTCCATTAAAGTGGAAGAGGGAAAGGTCATTGTCGTTGTGCCAAGAAGGCTCGATCTTGAACGCATAGAAAAGGTAATTACAGATAAGCACGCGTGGATTATCGAAAAGCTCGCGTTAAATCAGCATGCGACACCAACGAATACGAGAGAGTATGTGTCGGGTGAAGCTTTCCCTTACCTTGGGCGAAATTATCGTTTAAAAGTAGTGGCGGGTGAGCTGACTCAAACCAAATTGGTCGCAGGGCGCATTTTGGTCACCGTGCCTGAACCTAAACATCAACCGCAGTATATTAATCGCGCTTTGGTGAATTGGTATAAGCGGAATGCTGAAAAGAAAATTCGTGAAAAAGTTCACCGCTATGCGCCGATGGTAGGGGTTGAAACCGCGGTTATTCGTATTAAAGAGTTTAAAAGCCGCTGGGGAAGTTGTACGCCTTACGGGGATTTAGAGTTTAATTGGTTAATTATGCAAGCGCCAAATCGCGTAGTGGATTATGTGGTGATTCATGAATTGTGCCATCTCATTCATCACGATCATTCACCTCAGTTTTGGAAAGAAGTCGAACGAGTAATGCCAGATTTTCAAGAGTGTAAAAAATGGCTTAAAGAGAACGGGCACCAGTTAATTGTTTAATCTATTGTTTTTATTATCAATAAATTGGCGTTTTTTTATGTGATCCTACGCATTAGTGTAAATGCTCTACTTCACAGTTTTATTGCAATAAAATAAACCTGTTTCATTTTTTGTCTTAGATCAAAAAGTTATTAACCTCATCAATGTTACAACATAAGCAGTTCTTAAAATTTATATAAATACTAATGGAGTTGGTTATGAGTGCATTTTTTATCCCTACAGTAAACTTAATGGGTGCAGGTTGTCTTACAGAAGCAATGGACAGCATTAAATCTCAAGGCTACAAAAAAGCGTTAATCGTTACTGATAATGTGCTAGTTGCAATTGGTATGGTTAAGCAGGTGTCTGATCTATTAGCCGAGCGCGGTGTAGACGTTGCTGTATTCGATGGAACACAACCAAATCCAACGATTGGTAACGTAAAAGCAGGCCTTAAAATCCTACAAGAAAATCAGTGTGATCTTGTTATTTCGCTTGGTGGTGGCTCTCCACACGATTGTGCGAAAGGCATCGCTTTAGTTGCCGCTAATGGGGGTGAAATTGCTGACTATGAAGGCGTAGATCAATCACCTAAACCACAAATGCCATTAGTTGCTATCAATACAACGGCAGGTACGGCATCTGAAATGACACGTTTCTGTATTATTACTGATGAAGGTCGTCATATTAAAATGGCTATTGTTGATAAACACACAACGCCATTAATGTCGGTAAATGATCCTGAGTTAATGCTTGCTAAACCAGCGTCGTTAACTGCAGCAACGGGTATGGATGCATTAACACATGCGATTGAAGCGTATGTCTCTATTGCTGCAACGCCAATTACAGACGCTGTTGCGATTAAAGCGATGGAATTAATCCAAGCGCATTTACGTACTGCGGTAGAAGATGGCCAAAACCTAGAAGCGCGTGAGCAAATGGCTTACGCACAGTTCATGGCGGGTATGGCGTTTAACAATGCTTCTCTAGGTTATGTTCATGCAATGGCGCACCAACTAGGTGGTTTCTATGATCTTCCACACGGTGTATGTAATGCGATTCTTCTTCCTCACGTACAAAGCTATAACGCAAAAGTATGTCCAGAGCGCCTAAAAGATGTTGCAAAAGCAATGGGCGTAAATGTTGAAGGTATGACAAACGAAGAAGGTGCTCAAGCGGCATTAGAAGCGATTAAACAATTATCACAAGATGTTGGTATTCCTTCTGGTTTGACTGAACTAAATGCTAAAGAAGAAGATTTTGATACCCTAGCTGAAAACGCACTGAAAGACGCTTGTGGTTTTACAAACCCTAAACAAGCGACGCACGAAGAAATCGTAAGTATCTTCAAAGCAGCAATGTGATCCTTATAGATAAAAGTATTAATTAGTTTAGAAAGGTCTAACATTTGTTAGGCCTTTTTTTTGATTCTTGCATATTTGCTAGGTATGCTTATGATCTTTTTATCAGATTAAATCGTAGAAGATATGATCTTCTCATTGAAAAAGGCAGTAAATCAGCATGGCAAACGTAAGAGCCCGTATAGAGTTAAAAGTAGGGCAGCAAAGTAATATCCCTGCAGAAATGCTTTCATTTGAAGGCCTAGAGACTGAAAAAGAACATGTCGCTGTTATCTTTAATCACGCTGATAAGAATCAAACAACCCCTCTGGTTCGTATGCATTCAGAATGCTTAACGGGAGACGTATTTCATTCATCACGCTGTGATTGTGGTGAACAGTTGGAAGAAACCATTAATCGTATGTCTGAAAGTGGCGGTATTATTTTATACCTTCGCCAAGAGGGGCGCGGTATTGGTTTGTATAATAAATTGGATGCCTATGAGCTTCAAAGCCAAGGTATGAATACCTATGAAGCGAACAACCACTTAGGTTTTGGTGATGACTTACGTGACTTTAAAGAAGCAGCTCAGATGCTTGAAGCACTAGGACTTTCTAAAATTAAACTTGTTACCAATAATCCTAAGAAAATTGAAGATATTCAAAATTACGGTATTGAGTTAGAAGAAGTGGTTAATACGCATGCTCATATCAAGCAAGGCAATGAGCATTATTTAAAAGCAAAGCTTGCTCATGGACATAACCTTGATTTAGATAAATAGCTGCTTTTTACTTAACGCTAAAAAGCACTTACTAGAGCCTCATCATTGGATGGGGCTTTTTTATACTTTATCGTCGACTTGTTAATCTAAATGATAAATATTTGCATTCTTGTTTGGTTTCGGTATATTACGCAAATAAAAATTATTATCATTAATGAATTCTTACAGATTTCAATTAATGGTTTACAAATTCTATTCATTTGCTCAACAAGGACGATTTATGAACCACGTCAAATTTGCTCGAAATATTGTTACCGTCTCACTTTTTGCTTTACCTGCGTTTTCTTATGCCGCGACTCAAACAGAAGTTGTTGAACATTACGCAGATATTGCGCATGCGGTATACAGTGATTCTTTAACGACAGCTCAGCAACTTGATAAAGCCATTCACACTTTTTTGAATAACCCATCTGAGAAAGGCTTACAAACGGTTAAAACTGCATGGAAAGCAGCGCGTGTTCCTTATCAACAATCAGAAGTCTTCCGCTTTGGTAATGCCGTTGTTGATGATTGGGAAGGGCAACTAAACGCATGGCCATTAGATGAAGGCTTAATTGATTATGTGGCTGATGATTACCAATATGAATTAGGCAATGACGGTGCTAAAGCTAATATCGTTGCTTCTACCTCAATAAAAATTGGTGCAGAAACCCTTGATGTGAAAAACATAGAAGCAGATAAATTAGCGGATCTTAATGAGCTCGGCGGGTCAGAAGCAAACGTAGCAACAGGTTATCATGCCATTGAATTTTTACTTTGGGGCCAAGATTTAAATGGCACGAATGCAGGGGCAGGTGAGCGACCATATACCGATTATGTTATTGGTTCTGCTTGTACTAACGGTAACTGTGAACGCCGTGCTGAGTATTTAAAATCAGCTTCTGAGTTACTAATTAAAGATTTGTCTTGGATGGAAAAGCAGTGGAAAGAAGGTGAGAAAAATTACCGTGCAGAGCTATTATCTGAATCATCAGAGCAAGGTTTACGTAAGATGCTGTTTGGCATGGGCTCTTTATCATTAGGTGAGCTAGCTGGTGAACGCATGAAGGTAGCCTTAGAAGCCAATTCTACAGAAGATGAGCACGATTGTTTCTCTGATAATACGCACAACTCTCATTACTATAATGAACAAGGTATCTATAACGTATATACAGGTACTTACACTCGTGCAGATGGCTCTCAATTATCAGGCCCAAGTATTCACGATTTAGTTGCTAAGAAAGACGCAAAGGCAGCTAAAGAGATTCAACAGCAATTTGATGCAACACGCACTCAAGTTGGGACGTTAGTATCGGCAGCTGAAAAAGATAACCAACATTTTGACCAATTGATTGCTTCAGACAATGCAGCGGGTAATGCATTAGTAAATAAATCAATTATGTCTTTAGTGCTACAAACCGCGTCGATTGAGCGCGCTGCAAATGTGATTGGTATTACAAGCTTAAACCCTGATACCGCAGATCATGATTTTTAATTTTAACGTTAAGAAAAAGCAGTAGTACTCAAGCTCAATCACTTCTCCCTCCCGATATAGTGATTGAGCTCTTTTATTTTCTAACATTGTTCTCATCGTAAAAAAAACAAGTAAATAATACCTATCTAGATATGGATAAGAGCAATGTTAATGATGGTCAGGATGTTCGATACCATGAAACCCGTAATGCTTGGAGCAATAGCTTTACTCTCAACGTTTTCTTTCTATTCTTTTTCTGCTGATGAGGTGTCTACTAAGAGTGATTCAGAAGACTCACCGTTTACAAATGTAGCTTCCGGCGGAAAAACCAGTGTGAAGAAAAATGGACAGAATGCCTTTTCTCTACCTGCTGCTAACTTACCAATGAGTAAGCGTCTCGATTTTAGTGTGGGTAATAGCTTTTTTCGTAATCCTTGGGTGCAAGCGCCTGCGTCTACTGATGCCCGTGATGGGTTAGGCCCGTTATTTAATACCAATGGTTGTCAGAGTTGTCATATTAAAGATGGGCGAGGGCATACGCCGAAAGAGGGGGATACTAACGCGGTTTCTATGTTAGTGCGATTAAGTATTCCTGCTTTAACGCCTGAACAGAAAAAACGTGTCATTTTAGAAGGAGTGATCCCAGAGCCAACTTACGGCGGTCAATTACAAGACTTTGCTTTACCAGGAATTGAACCAGAAGGCCAAATTAAAATCACCTATTATACAGCCCATCCAATCACTTTGGCTAGTGGTGACGTTGTCACATTGCGTAAACCTGATTTATCAATTACAGAGTTAGCGTATGGTGAGATGTCTGATAATGTATTGATGTCTGCACGTATTGCGCCACCAATGATTGGTTTAGGGTTATTAGAATCTATCCCTGAATCAACAATTTTAGGTTTTGCTGAACAACAAAAAAAAGAGGATCAAGGCGTTTCTGGTAAGGCTAATCGCGTATGGAGTGTAGAAACCAATCAACTAGAGTTAGGCCGCTTTGGCTGGAAGGCGGGACAACCAACACTTATGCAGCAAAATGCCGCGGCCTTTAATGGTGATTTGGGCTTAACCAGTAATATGTTCCCTAAAGATGATTGTACTCAAGCGCAAGAAATTTGTGAGAGGTTACCTCATGGTGGCACTCCTGAAGTGAGTGACAAGATCTTAAATTTTGTTGAATTCTACTCACAACATTTAGCCGTGCCTATTCGTCGTAATGTTAATGATCCTCAAGTCATTAAAGGGCAAGAGTTATTTAATGATATCGGTTGTGAAAGTTGTCATAAAACGAATATTAAAACAGCAAAAATTGAAGGTAGACCGGCGTTATCTAATCAGCTAATTCATCCTTATACGGACATGTTGCTTCATGATATGGGAGAAGGACTTGCTGATAATCGACCAGAGTTTTTGGCTAATGGTCAAGAGTGGCGAACACCACCACTGTGGGGGTTAGGTTATACAAAAGAAGTCAATGGACATACAGAGTTCTTGCATGATGGTCGAGCTAGAAATGTACTAGAAGCAATTTTATGGCATGGCGGTGAGGCTCAGCAATCTAAAGATAAAGTCATTCAATTATCGACAAAAGATCGTAATGCGTTATTAGCATTTTTAGATTCGTTATAAGGCGTAAGTAATGAAAACTATCTATTTATTGTTAAGCAGTACGGTGTTACTGACAGCCTGCCAAAGTACAAATGAGTCTAATCAAGTCCCGAATTCTACAAATATGATTGACCATGTTTATTATATTGAGCAGCAGTCAGCCCAGCGTTTAGTTGAATCTAGTCAACGATTGGCTGAGAGTTTTGAAGGATATTGTACGAATAAAACTAAAAAAGAAACGGTGGTTATGCAGTGGCAACAAACCATGCAAGCGTGGATGGCACTGCAAGGTCAACAAAGAGGGCCAGAGGCTGCACTTAGTGTTAATTGGAACATTCAGTTTTGGCCAGATAAGAAAAACACCACTGGGCGAAAAATGTCTCAACTGTTGAAAAAAGATCAAATTTGGAATACTGAATTAATTCAGCAGCAGAGTGTAACAACCCAGGGGTTAGGTGCCATAGAGTGGTTATTGTTTGATAAAGCCTCGACATTGCCAGCATCAGAGTCATGTCATTTAGGTCAGGCCATTACTGCAAACTTAGCGCTTAATACTCTAAAGGTAGATCAAGCATGGCAAGTTAACCCGTGGTCTCAATTAGATGAAACCATGTGGTTAAATGAATACATTGCGTTACTTGCCAATCAGCTTGATTACAGTATGAAAAAACTCAGCCGTCCGCTTGCAAAAATAGGGCAACCACGTCCTTATTTCTCGGAATCATGGCGTTCAGAAACCTCTCTTACTTGGCTTAAATACAATGTAGAAGCGATGCAAAACATATATTTAGCAAATGGTGTTGGACTTGATGATTATTTACGTAAGCAAGGGCATGCTGATTTGGCTGATAGAATTGAAGACCATTTTAATTCAACGTTAGAAACATGGCCTGAATCGTCATCACTATTTGCTGAGTTACAGACAAAATCTGGTTATCAAAACACATTAGCTCTATATAACAAATTAGAGTATTTGAAATACCTAATTCACGAAGAAGTGGCTATCGAATTGAACATTGCTATAGGATTTAATGCAACCGATGGCGATTAATAACCAAAGACGAAAGCTATTAAAAAGCAGCCTAGGGGCGATAACATTGTCACCATGGCTAACGGCGTGTTCATCCGCACCGAATTCAGATAAAAATGCGGCTTTGATCTCTTGCTCTAGAACAGCAAATGGACATTTTGGCGCAGTGGTGGCAGATAATGAGGGAAACCCTATTCATTCTGTACCTTTACCAGCAAGAGGGCATGGCGTTGCAATTACGCCGAACGGTGAACTGGCCGTTGCATTTGCTCGTCGTCCTGGCAATTACATGCAATTATTTAATATAAAGACGGGCGTAAGCTATCCAATTACGCCATCAATGCCAAATCGTTACTTCTATGGTCATGGTGTGTTTTCTTCTGATGGCTTAACGCTTTACACCACTGAAGGAGAGAAAGAAACCAGTCAGGGAGTTATTGGGGTCTATCAATTGCAGGGAACCCAATTAATAAAAGTGAAAGAGTTCTCAGGGTTTGGTATTGGTCCACATGAGGTAATTCGTGTTGATGATACGACCTTAGCCATTGGGGTTGGTGGTGTTCATACCAAAGGCCGAGTTCCTCTTAATTTAGAATCAATGAAACCAGCACTTGTATATTTATCGACAAGTTCTGGTGAGGTTCTTGAACGCGTTGGATTAGCGGATCATAAATTAAGTATTCGTCACTTATCCTTGATGGATGATGGTCGAGTATTGTGTGGGCAGCAATATCGAGGTGAACCAGAAGATGGCGTGCCATTGGTTGCAGTACATCGACGTGGAGAGGCTTTACAACAATTAAATGCGGAACCAGAGGAGTGGTTGCGATTTAATCATTATATAGCGAGTATTGCTGTACTTGGCGATCTCGTGGTTGCTACGTCACCCAGAGGGAATTGTTACGGTGTTTGGAATTTAAAAAACAATCAATTGGTCGAGATAGCCTCGTTAGCTGATGCGTCAGGCGTGGTAGTCAATAGTCGAGATAACCTTTTACCACAGTGGCACATTAGCTCTGGTACTGGCAAAGTGATTACTCGTTCTGAAAATGGTGAGATGGTTAGTCATCAAACCAATGTAATGTGGGATAATCATTGGAGTCAAATCCCACAAACTGTGATTTAACGATTACCATTAAAAGAAACATCATAATTCCCCTAAAATAAGAGCCGTGCTATTCTTGGGTTAACTATTTTAGGAAGAGAAAGCTATGAGTTTACAATATCAAATTATTCCAGTGACTCCTTATGAGCAAAACTGTTCAATTGTATGGTGCGATGAAACCATGAAAGGGGTTGTTGTCGATCCCGGTGGTGATGTTCAATTGCTAAAACAAGCAATTGATGCGTTAAATATTGATGTTGTACACATGGTATTAACTCATGGTCATCTCGATCATGTTGGTGGCACTGAAGACTTAGCTGCGATTACTAATGCGTCGATTATTGGCCCACATAAAGAAGATAACTTTTGGTTACAAGGGCTTCCTAATCAAAGTGAACGATTTGGTTTCCCTCACACTGAAGCATTCGAGCCTAATCAATGGCTAAATGAAGGCGATGTGATTGAATTCGGTAATCAAAAGTTAGATGTTTTACACACACCTGGTCATACACCGGGACATGTTGTTTTGTTTAACCAAGAAGCTAAGATGGCATTTGTTGGTGATGTATTATTTAAAGGTGCCATTGGTCGCTCTGATTTCCCTAAAGGTGATTTTGATACGCTGATTGCATCGATCAAAACAAAACTATGGCCTTTAGGTAATGAGATGAAATTTGTACCGGGCCATGGACCAGAGTCAACTTTTGGTCATGAGCGCAGAACAAACCCGTTTGTTGCGGATGAAATGCCATTCTGGTAAGAAAATTGGCAAAATTGCCGTACTTTTCGCCATACAGTGTCATCCTCTCTATAAATATTGCGCGTTTTTTGGTATAAAACGCGCTTCGCCAATTCCAATACGACTATTTGAGTTTCACTTTAGGAATTGACATCTTTTTTCCGCTATCATTTTTGAGTCTTAACGGCTTAAAAATAGAGTTAGCGCAACGGAGTTTAAGTTTCATGAAAATTGCTCACAAACGTAAAGTACAGTCTAAGCTGCATAAACGAATTAAAGCAACTGCACCAAAAACTGAAGTGAAAAAAGCAGCTAAACCTGCAAAAGTAGCTAAACCAGTTGAGAAGAAAGTGGAAGCAGTAGTTGCAGCAGCACCTAAAGCGGCAACAGTAGCGACAGATATCGCTCTTACGCCAAAGCAACAGACTGTATTTGATATTGTTTGCCAGAATCCTGAAGGTATCAATTCAAAAGAGATCGGTGTTAAAGCTGGTCAAGAAGAAACAAAAGCAGCAGCGTGGGCAACAGGTGGCTTGAAAAAGCTAGTTGAAGAAAACCTAGTTGTGCGTGAGCAGCTTGCTGGTAATAAAGTAATTTACAAAGCAGCATAATGCTTTAGTAACTCACTTTAAGACACAAAGAAGCCGAGACTGTCTCGGTTTTTTTGTGCCTGTGATATTTTGATATAAAAAAGGGCACTACAAAGAGTGCCCTTAATCGTTAAACTAAGAAAAGTGTTTAGAATTTCAATTTAACTTCAAGGCCCACAAACTGATCGGTATAAGGCATACCCGCATCATAAGCAAATTGTGCGGCATCACCATTACTGAACCATGCATTATATGCCAAGTTAACTTCAGTATCGCCACCCCATGCATCCGTTACCCAATAATGGATATGTCCCACAGGGTTTAAGAAGAACAGGCTCACGCTACCTAAAGTATCTGAGCCCATGACTTCACCGCCATTTTCTGTAATGCGTAGCTCTTGCTGTAACATCAGCTCACCAACAACAGCACCAAAGAATGGGGTTACGAATAAATCTTGAATAGAAGGGACTTCAGCAAATGCTTCTACCCCATACTCCCAGAAGAAAGTAGACATGGTTGTTGAATATAAGAAAGATTCGAACTCATTAAAGCCAGCGTGACGTGCGGCAGTATAGTAAACACCACCAAAATATGGGTGCATGATGTAATTTAAGAAATGCTCATCTTTATCCCAAACAGGACCAGCACTCACGTTATCTTTCCATTTAGAACCCAGACCTTTAATGCTTGAATCTTCTGAATCCCATTTAGTAATGCTTTCAGGAAGAAATGTCATTAAACCAACGGTTGCAACACTCAAGCCAAGGATGGTGTACGACTGCTCCATTAGGTAGTCCCAATCACGCTCGTCCGACACTCGTAAATAGTGTGGTAATTGAGTGCTGTCTGCATACGTATCATTTTCAGCGACTTTAGACGGAGTAATATCACCATCTAATCGCATTGGAGAGAAATCAAAAGAGGCCGTTGAACAATAGCTAGAATAAATGTTAGTAGAGCAATCATTTTGATATTCCATGTCATAGGCGCTATTAGTATCTAATGCAAATGCTGGTGATGAAGCTGCACATCCTAAAAGCAAACTGGCTATTGCTTGTTTTTTCACGGAAAGTCCTTAATTAAATCAAATACTGAGCTAGATCACAATTATCTACTATTAAGCAGAAAATGCAAAACATAAAAGCAGTAAAGGCCCAATTAAGACTCCTTTAAAAAGAGAAATAGGCCTTTACTTCAGATGGTTACAGTTAGCTTTTTTAGTTCAGTGTATTTGACGTTAGAATGAACTTAATACCTGACTACCAATAATGGTTAAGCCAAACAGTACGACAAGTATAAGTGCAATGTTGCCACCTGCGACTGTGTATTCTGCATTATTATGTATTTTTCGAGCAGAAAAGACTAAAGCAACAGGTAAAAATAGAGCAAGAATTACAAGTGCGATAGCTGCATACCCTAGAGCGGTGATAAAACCTTGTGGGTAAAATAAAGCGAACATCAGTGGTGGAGTGTAGGTTAAAACCGCAGTAATGATAGATGATTTTTGCCATTTTTTTGAAGAGTCACGTAAAAACTCAAAAAGGCCTAAACTCACACCAATAAACGAGGTTAATAGTGCTAAATCTGCGAATAATGATAAGGCAATTTGAATAAATTGATGATCGATTGATTGTTGAATCGTAGTAATGAACTGATTTAGGCCATTAATTTGTTCAAACTCAGACTGAGATAATTGACCTAAAGTAATGCCTTGCCAAAACAAGTAAATGATCAAAGGAAGAGAAGAGCCAATTAATAAGCTGATTTTGATCTTTTTGATATCAAGGTCAAGGTAATTAACGATTGCGGGGATACTGCCATGAAAACCAAATGAGGTAAAAATAACAGGCAAAGCAGTAATAAAGACTCCTTGATGTACAGGAAGTGACATTAAGTACTCGCCGGTAATGTTTGGTGTTAAGAAAAAAAGAATCGACACCAGCATGATGAGTTTTAATGCAAATAACCCACGGTTAATGAAATCAACCGTTTTTGTTCCAAGCGCAATAATTACTGCGACAATTACGGTAAACAGAATTGTTGAGAATGTTTTTGGTAGTTGAAAAGGACTCACTAGATTAATTTTTTCATGAAATTGTTCACTGCCACCTGCGATATATGCAGCGCATAATGCGTAAAAGAGAAATAACATTGAAAAAGTAGCTATTCGCTGCCCATTTTTTCCTAAAAATTGAAGTGCAAGGCTGTGTAGTGTTGCGCTTTGGTGTCCATGCTGATGAACTTCGAGCATTAACAAGCTTGTGTAACTCATGATTGCCCAAATACCAACCATTAACATACTTGCTGTAAAGAAACCAAGACTTGCAGAGACAAGAGGTAAGGCTAACATACCTGCGCCAATCGTTGTTCCTGCAATAATGAGAGAGCTTCCTAATACTTTTGTCTTCATTTATACCACTTCTATACTAAATCAAATCTTTTTCAATGATGAGAATGTACGCCCATTTTACTATTAACTCAATCATTTTGTATTGATTGAATTACAGTTGATGTAAATTAAAGTTTACATTGGTTTTTTGAGTGGATATTTACCTGAATTAAAACAAGATTAGTTTTTTAAAACGATTAATGTGATAAATTAGTAGGAATTATAGAAATATCAAAGAGGAAGAGTGCATGTTGCAAGTAGCAATGATTAGCACAGGCGAAGAAGTCCTTCATGGTGACATTGTTGATACCAATGCTGCGTGGATGTCTCAACTATTTTATCAACATGGTTTTAAGTTATCTAACCGCTCAACTGTCGGTGATAGCATTGATGCGTTAGTTGCTGAAATACAACACCAAACTCAAAGCGCATCTATTGTTATAGTTAATGGTGGGTTAGGGCCAACATCTGATGATATTTCTAGCGAAGCAGCAGCAAAGGTGATTAATACGCCATTGGTCATGTCTCATTATTGGCTAGAACGAATGCAAGCTCGTTATTTAGAGCAAGGCCGCGAAATGCCAAACAGCAATATTAAGCAGGCGATGCTACCTGAGGGGGCTCAGATTATTGATAATCCGGTGGGTACAGCTTGTGGCTTTTTTATTGAAGTAAATAAGTCAATCGTATTGTTTACGCCTGGTGTCCCTTCTGAATTTAAAGTGATGGTTGAACATCAAATATTGCCTCGTATGAAGCAGTGGCATCCAATGGTTGAAGCGTCTGAATGCAGTCGATTATTTACGTTTGGTTTATCTGAATCGGGTATTCAAGATAAACTGCAACAATTGCGTTTACCTTATGGTTTTGAAATTGGCTATCGTTCATCACTGCCTTTTATTGAAGTAAAACTGTTTGGACCTGCAAATCATGATGGTCGTTTCCCTGTGTTAGAGCGAATGTATCATTTACTTGGCGATAATGTCGTTAGTGTTGATGAATCTATGTTGCCAAATGTAGGGGCGTTATTAAGTGAGTTTTCATTAAATCTTACTGTGGCAGAACAAGCGACAGGAGGGTGGTTAACTAACTGGTTACAAGAAGATGACCAAATCCGTCTTAATATGAAGCAAGGCTGGATTCTCTCTTCACAAGTCGATCAACAAATGGCAGATCAAGATCCTTTAGCCGCGGCTTTGGCACTTGCAGCAGCAACGCGTGAAAGAACTCAAACCGCTATTGGTTTAGCATCAGGGCCAATTATTCAAGGTAAAGTTGCTGTTGCGCTATCTACTCCTTATGGTGAGTGGGGCCAGCTAGTGAGTCTAAAACGTAATTATGCTTATAATGACATGCGAGCAATTTTATCCACACTGATGCTTGATATGTTGCGTCGCTGTTTGGAAAAGAAACCAATGTTTGGTCAATATGAATCATTGAATAGAGAATCAGAGATTTATGTTCCACAAAGCGCGTTGCAGTAATATTTATTAAATACTAAAGAGCGATCCTATGGGTCGTTTTTTTATGCCTTTTTTTCAGCAAGTTGAAAGGTTACGCCTTCAAGCACAATATCTGATTTTGCTTTGCATACACAGGGTAAGATTTCGTTGGTAGATAAAAAGGCAAGAGGGAAGTTCTGATAACTTACTTCACCGGATATCAATGTGCATCGACATGTACCACAATCACCATTTCTACATTGTGACTCTACAATCATTCCGTTGCTTTCCATTACCTCTAGTAAGGTTTTATTTTCTTGATTATGTAGTGTAGTCACTTTATTGATGTGGATTTTTGACATGTAATGGAAGCTCTGATCATTGAATTGAACAAAATAATACCATAGGTTTCACAGCAATGAGTGTGTCATTTTATTGAATCAGCGCTTCTGCCTGAGAAAAATCATAATAGCAATCTCGGCCCATCTCTTTAGCTTTATAGAGAGCCTTGTCTGCACGATCGACAACCTGGGAAAGTGTTAATGTATGTAAGCCTTCTTCTATGTAGCTAATGCCAATGGATGCAGAAACATAATGAGAGCATGTTGATTTTTCATGAGGGATAAATAAATACTTGATCGCTTTTAACAACGAATGTAATTTTCCCTGAGTTTTTTCTTTATTAATACCAGCGATTAAAATGAAAAACTCATCGCCACCATAACGATAGACTTCAGTATTTAAACTGTGAAAGTGTTCTTTGATTAATTTACTGATTTTAATTAGTACTTTGTCACCAGCAATATGCCCATAGGTGTCGTTATATTCTTTATAGTGATCAATATCAATCATTATAGAGGTGTAGACATTAGAGGGCTGTTTTTTTAATTGCAGGAAGTGTGCATCAAGTGATTTACGATTCCATACTTGTGTAAGGTGATCGGTTTGCGAAAGATAAAGAAGTTGTTGTCTGTTATATTGGTTTTCAAGCGCTATAGAGATATAGTTGATCAGCTGTGTAAACAGCTCAAAATGAAATGCTTGGTATTGATAGCTCTCTTTTGCTTGAACCGTAAATCCGGCTTGTATCTCACCATTGATTTTTATTGGTGAGAACATGACTGATTTAAAGTGAACTTTCCTGTCACACTTATCGCCAAGCATGGTAACTTTTTGCTCGCTATTCATATGATTAAAATAAAAAGCTGAATTACTCTTTATACAGTAACTCATGTAAGTCGCCTCATTTTTGCAGTTGGTTACATAAGGCGTTTTTGGTGTGTGATTCTCATCAAGGTAATGGATCGAGATAGAATCAGCTTCTTTATCGTAGAAGCCTAGTGCTAGGGTGTCTGTTTGAAATAAAGTAGAAAGATCTTGTTGAATAGTAGGGAGAATACTTTGAATATCAGTACTGTTATTAATGTATTGCCCAATTTTATTTACTAATGCCAAGTTATCTGACAATGATTTCATTGTACTTAATTGTAATTTAGCTGTATTTAAGCGATACAATTGTTGCAAGTAATCACTTTCTCTTTTAAGTAGCTCTCTTCGTGAATTAAGCAGTGAAGATGTTAATGTTTGGTAATACTGTTCACGAATTTCAATGGCTGGAATATCTTTAATTCTAAGTAAGATAATGTCATTAAACCCATCAATTAATTTATCGCTTTCAATGCTTTTTGCAATGGATAAACCGCGTTCAATATAGGTATCTAACATTTCGTATTTATGATGACTTGTTAAATATTGGCAATAGTCAAGGAGCATTTCAGCTTGATAATAGTCGTTCTGACTGCGACACATATTTTCAATAGATAGCAGATGAAAGGCCTCTGCTTCATCAATATTATGATGACCATTCGCAATTTCCGCTTTTATTTTGTAATAAAATCCTAAAAATCGCGGTTCTTCTTTTATATCATCAAATAGGGTATTGATAATATTTAATGCTTCATCAAAGTGACATTGTTTTGCCTTAATTTCGGCTATGTTAAATAGAGGCACTGCGGCTGATAATTTATGAGCGTGCTGCTGCAGAAGTAAAGTTGCTTCTTCAAAATGTGCAAGGGCTTCATTGAAATTACCAAGCTGGAGAAAGATATCACCAATATTGTTTTTTATAAGACCAATTATATAGCAATCACCGATCGGATTTGATTTTTCTGCTTTTGTTAAAAACTTATGAGCATAAAAATAGTTACCAAGCATGCCATAAACGGTACCGATATTATAATGACAAAAACAAATAAGAAATTCTTGCTTATTTTGTTGAGCAAAAGTAATAGCATCGAAAAATAGATTAATGGATTCTATTAGTCTTCCAGAGCGAGAATATAAGAACCCTTGAAAAATAAATTCAAATTGTGGGGGGATACTTTGATTCTGTCTTAAAGATTCAGACGTAATAGTATTGAGGCGAAATTGCACCTGCTGTTTTGATGAAGCAATAGGCAGTTGCCTTACTTGCTCCAATAGATAACTTGTCCACAGTTCATTAGCCATAATTTATATTTATATTTTTTATTTAATTACAATAGATTATGGCATGTAAGTTATCTTATATGAAGCGAGGTCTCGTTTTTGACTCTTTCATATAAGTAAAAGTGTGGTGTGCGTCAAAATTTTGTCAAAAAAAAGCCGAAATAAAATTCGGCTTTTTAAAGAAAGAGGTGAAATGAAATTATAATTCAAAGTCGCCTAAATCATCGGCATCCACATCATTATCAATTTGTCCTACAAGATAAGAGCTGATCTCTGTTTCTTGAGGGGCAACTTGAACGTTATCTGAACTTAACCAAGAATTAATCCATGGAATTGGATTTTGTGTCGCACCTTCGTAAGCACTGTTAAGTCCAACCGCTTTCATGCGTAAGTTGGTAATATATTCAACGTATTGGCAAAGAATATCCTTGTTTAGACCAATCATTGAGCCGTCTTTGAATAGGTAGCTTGCCCACTCTTTTTCTTGTTCAGCAGCTGCTTTAAATAAATCAAAACATGCTTGCTCGCATTCTGATGCAATTTCAACAAATTCAGGATCGTCTTGACCTGTACGAAGTAGGTTCAGCATGTGCTGAGTACTGGTCAGGTGTAAAGATTCATCACGAGCGATCAGTTTAATAATTTTAGCATTACCTTCCATTAATTCACGTTCAGCAAAAGCGAATGAACAAGCAAAGCTTACGTAGAATCGAATGGCTTCTAATGCATTTACAGACATCAAGCAAAGGTATAATTTCTTTTTCAGCTCACGTTTAGAAATAGTGATTTCTTCACCATTTAAAACATGAGTACCTTCACCGAAACGGTGATAATCGTTAGTAGCTTGGATCAAGTTATCGTAGTAATGCGCAATGTCTTTTGCACGCTTTAGGATTTCTTCGTTTTCAACGATGTCATCAAAGATAATTGATGGGTTATTTACAATATTACGAATAATATGCGTGTATGAACGTGAATGAATCGTTTCAGAGAATGACCATGTCTCAATCCAAGTTTCTAGTTCAGGAATAGAAACCAAAGGAAGCAGTGCCACATTTGGGCTTCGACCTTGGATTGAATCTAATAAAGTTTGGTATTTTAGATTACTGATGAAGATATGCTGTTCATGCTCTGGCAGATTATTGTAATCAATGCGATCACCAGAAACATCAACTTCTTCCGGACGCCAGAAGAAAGAAAGCTGCTTTTCGATAAGTTTTTCAAAGATCTGAAATTTTTGTTGGTCATAACGAGCAACATTTACCGAGTTACCTAAGAACATAGGTTCTTTCAATTGATCATTTTTTTCTTGTCGAAAAGTACTGTACGCCATGGAAACCTCAATGTGATTAAAGCCAAAGAAATAGAGAAGGGCTTCTTAATTTAAAAATTATGCCGATAGATACCTATACGAACTTAGGCACATATTGGATTAATAATTACAAATATGGAGCTAAAAGATAAATAAGCCCGCTAATGAAAGCGGGCTTGATTTTAAAATGGAAACTTAGATCTTACAACCACCGCCTGCACAATCGTCATCTTGTCCAAGATCACCTTGTGAGTCGCTAGCACCATCACGGGTGTTATGATAATAAAGAGTCTTAAGACCCAGTTTATAAGCCGTTAATAGATCTTTTAACAGCAGCTTCATTGGTACTTTACCATTTGGCTGAATGTTTGGATCATAGTTTGTATTTGCTGAGATAGCCTGATCAACAAACTTCTGCATGATACCTACAAGTTGTAAATAACCGTCATTTGAACCGATATTCCAAAGTAACTCATAGTTATCTTTTAGATTTACGTAATCAGGAACAACTTGCTTCAAGATACCGTCTTTAGATGCTTTAACTGATACGAATCCACGTGGTGGTTCAATACCATTAGTTGCATTAGAGATTTGAGAAGAAGTCTCAGAAGGCATTAATGCAGACAATGTTGAGTTACGTAGACCGTGAGTTTTGATTTCTTCTCGTAGTGTTTCCCAATCTAAATGCAGTTGCTCAGAACATACATTATCGATGTCTTTTTTATAAGAATCGATTGGTAAGATACCTTGCGCATAAGTTGTTTCATTGAATGCAGGACAAGCACCTTGCTCTTTTGCTAAACCAACAGACGCTTTTAGAAGATAGAATTGAATCGCTTCAAACGTTTTATGTGTTAAGCCATTTGCACTACCATCAGAGTACTTAACGCCATTTTTTGCAAGGTAGTAAGCATAGTTAATTACACCAACTCCTAACGTACGACGATTCATTGTTGACTTGTATGCTGCAGGAAGAGGGTAGTCTTGGTAATCAAGCAGTGCATCAAGAGCGCGTACTGCAAGCTCAGCTAATTCTTCAAGCTCTTCAAGTTTTTCAATTGCACCTAAGTTAAATGCAGAAAGCGTACATAATGCAATTTCACCTTCCTCGTCATTAACATGTGTTAATGGCTTAGTAGGAAGCGCGATTTCTAAACATAAGTTCGATTGACGTACTGGTGCAACACTTGGATCAAATGGGCTGTGCGTATTACAGTGATCGACATTTTGAATATAGATACGACCTGTTGAAGCACGCTCTTGCATAAGTAGAGAAAATAATTCGATAGCTTTAACCGTTTCACGTTTAATCGAAGTATCTTGCTCGTAGATCTCATATAGACGTTCAAATTCTGCTTGGTCAGCGAAGAATGCGTCGTATAGACCAGGCACATCAGATGGTGAGAATAAACTAATGTGGCTACCTTTAATAAGGCGTGTGTACATTAGTTTATTAATTTGTACGCCGTAATCCATATGACGAACACGGTTCTCTTCTACACCACGGTTATTTTTAAGAACCAATAGCGATTCTACTTCACGGTGCCAGATAGGGTAGAACAGTGTTGCTGCACCACCACGAACACCACCTTGAGAACAACATTTTACTGCTGTTTGGAAGTATTTGTAGAATGGGATACAACCGGTATGGAAAGCTTCACCATCACGGATCTCAGAACCAAGAGCACGAATACGTCCAGCATTGATACCGATACCAGCACGTTGAGATACGTAACGTACAATTGAACCTGCAGTTGCATTGATAGAGTCTAAGCTGTCATCACATTCAATTAGTACACAAGAGCTAAACTGGCGAGTAGGGGTACGTACACCAGACATGATTGGTGTAGGTAGTGAAATCTTGAATCGTGATGTTGCATCATAGAAACGTTGAATGTATTCAAGGCGCGTTTCTTTAGGGTATTTAGCAAATAAACACGCCGCAACTAAGATATAAAGGAATTGTGCACTTTCGTAAATCGCGCCCGTTACACGGTTCTGAACGAAATATTTACCTTCAAGCTGTTTAACTGCAGCGTATGAGAAATCCATATCACGATTATGATCGATCATTTGATCCATCATATTAAATTCTGCTTCTGTGTAATCTTCGATAATGTGCTTATCGTATTTACCCAGTTCGATTAAGTTATTTACGTGCTTAAATAATGTCGGCGGCTCAAATTGACCATACGCTTTTTTACGAAGGTGGAAAACAGACAAACGCGCTGCTAAGTATTGATAATCAGGCGTTTCTTCAGAGATAAGATCAGCAGCAGCTTTGATGATAGTTTCATGAATATCAGACGTCTTCATACCGTCATAAAACTGAATATGAGATTTCATTTCTACTTGAGATACTGAAACGTTATCTAGATCTTCTGCTGCCCACGTGATCACTTTATGGATCTTATCTAAATTGATCTTTTCTGTGGTGCCATTTCGCTTAGTAACGGTAAGCTGTTGGGTCATTTGTGACTTTTCCTTAGAATGAAGAACGAAATATGTAGTATTTGTAATTTTCGTTATTAATTTGTGATCAAGCTCATAGTGTGAATTAATCAATAAACACAAGATGTAGGGCTTAATAAATAATTGACTACAAGATAATGATAAAATGAGCAGTGATCAAGTCTGAAATTAAGAGAGACCTGTGGATAACCTATGAATTAAAAAAAACAGTAAGTAGCTACTAACCGAGTTAGATTAGGTATAGCAAGACATCAGAAATAACGTATTTCATAATGGTGGAGAAGTAGGCAGTTAAAAAAATATTTTTCTTGATTTTTGTGGTTTAGGTGGATCTCTAAGAATCAAAAAAAATTGCTGATTTGTTGTTCTAAATTTAGCATTAATGCGGCTTTAGTAAACAAGTTAAGAATTGAGATATTTTGAAATTAATTCACTCTTTATTTGCATTAAGAACACAGATAAAGAGTGAAAATTATGATAAAGGCTTATAGGGAGGTATGAACGATATAGTTAACATCAACATTTTTGCCTAATGAATAAACATCTGTTAACGGGTTGTAATGTAAGCCAGTGATGCCTTGCTCTTGTAACGCGGTTTGATCGAGCATCTTTAATAATTCAGAAGGGCGAATGAATTTATTATGGTCATGTGTCCCTTTTGGCACGAGCTTTAGCAATTGCTCTGCACCAACAATGGCAAACAAATACGATTTGATATTACGATTTAACGTAGAGAAAAATACGTGCCCGCCAGGTTTAACCATTTTTGCACATGAACGAATAACAGAAAGTGGATCAGGGACATGTTCAAGCATTTCCATGCAGGTCACTACATCGTATGTCTCTGGGTTTTCTTCAGCGTGTTGCTCAGCCGTTGATTGAATGTATTCTAATGTTGTTCCTGTTTCTAAAGCATGTAAACGAGCAACCGTTAAAGGTTCTTTTCCCATGTCCAAACCAACAACATCAGCACCTTGGTTTGCCATGCTTTCAGCTAAAATACCACCACCACAGCCAACGTCTAATACTTTTTTACCAAACAAACCGTTGGCATTATCTAGTACATAATTAAGGCGTAATGGGTTGATTTGATGTAACGGTTTAAATTCACCTTCAAGATCCCACCAACGAGACGCCATATCTTCAAACTTTTTGATTTCTGCCGGATCGACATTTAACGGTTGAGTCATAGTTCATATTCCTTTTTAATCTTCCTCTATTATATACAGAAAAAAAACAGAAAGAGAGCGATAAAAGTGGTGATTTTTTAGTCGTATTTGTTATGTTTTTCAAGAATATGATGATCTGATATGTGACTTGCTCCTGATTTCGTAGGATTCTTAAGCTTAAGAGTTGTTTTGCGAATTAAAACGATGCGAAATTGAAGTGTTATGTGCTATATTTTGCAATCTTGCACGTTTATCAGTATCAATTACTTTATCTTTATAGATAGTATGATTGATAAAGTAATTGATATTGATACGACAGAACTAATTGAGGGATATTGGCTCTATGAGCGATCTTGCTAAAGGGATCACGCCCGTAAATATTGAAGATGAGCTTCGAGGTTCATACCTAGACTATGCGATGTCAGTAATCGTTGGTCGTGCTCTTCCAGATGTGCGTGATGGTCTAAAACCTGTACACCGCCGTGTTTTATTCGCGATGGATGTATTAGGTAATGATTGGAATAAACCATATAAAAAATCTGCCCGTGTAGTCGGCGACGTAATTGGTAAGTATCACCCACACGGTGATAGTGCTGTATACGACACGATAGTACGTATGGCGCAGCCGTTCTCACTACGCTATATGCTTGTTGATGGCCAAGGTAACTTTGGTTCTATCGATGGGGATTCAGCGGCGGCGATGCGTTATACCGAAGTTCGTATGTCGAAAATTGCTCACGAACTGTTGGCAGATTTAGACAAAGAAACCGTAGACTACGTTCCTAACTATGATGGTACAGAACAAATCCCTGCGGTATTACCTACTCGTGTCCCTAACTTATTAGTTAATGGTGCATCAGGTATCGCTGTTGGTATGGCAACAAACATTCCACCTCATAACTTAACTGAAGTGGTTAATGGTTGTTTAGCATTCATCGAGAATGAAGATATCACTATCGATGAGCTGATAAACTACATTCCAGGTCCTGACTTTCCGACAGCTGCATTAATCAGCGGTCGTAAAGGCATCGTTGATGCATATAAAACAGGCCGTGGTAAAGTTTACATGCGTTCTAAAGCAAACATCGAAGCTGACAAGAATGGTAAAGAAACTATTGTTGTTACTGAGATCCCTTATCAAGTAAACAAGGCTCGTGTAATTGAAAAAATTGCAGAGCTTGTTAAAGATAAGAAAGTAGAAGGCATTTCAGCACTGCGTGACGAATCTGATAAAGATGGTATGCGTATTGTTATCGAATGTAAGCGTGATGCAGTAGGTGAGGTGGTTCTTAATAACCTGTACTCATTAACTCAGCTTCAAACGACATTCGGCGTAAACATGGTTGCACTAGATAACGGCCAACCAAAACTGTTCAACTTAAAAGAAATGTTGAAGTGTTTTGTTGATCACCGTCGTGAAGTGGTAACTCGCCGTACTATTTTTGAATTACGCAAAGCGCGTGATCGTGCTCATATCCTTGAAGGTTTAGCACTAGCATTAGCAAACATTGATGAAATCATTGAGCTAATCAAAAATGCTCCGACACCTGCTGATGCAAAACAAGGCCTTATCGATCGTGGTTGGGATCTTGGCAACGTAGCTGACATGCTAGAGCGTGCAGGTACAGATGCAGCTCGTCCAGATTGGTTAGAGCCAGAGTTTGGTATCCGTGAAGGTAAATACTTCTTAACGGAGCAACAAGCTCAAGCTATCCTAGAATTACGTCTACACCGTTTAACTGGTTTAGAGCATGAAAAAATTCTAGATGAATATAAAACTTTATTAGACGAAATCGCAGAGCTAATGCATATCCTTGCAAGCACTGAACGTCTAATGGAAGTTATCCGTGACGAATTAGTAGCCGTTCGCGATACTTATGGTGATGAGCGTCGTACTGAAATTGGTGCCGCAATTCACGATATCGACATGGAAGACTTAATCACACAAGAAGACGTAGTAGTAACGCTTTCTCGTGAAGGTTATGTTAAGTACCAAATTTTAGGTGACTACGAAGCTCAGCGTCGTGGTGGTAAAGGTAAGAGTGCAACTAAGATGAAAGACACCGATTATATCGAGCGTCTACTTGTTGCTAATACTCATGATAATATCCTTTGCTTCTCTACACGTGGTAAAGCATACAGCTTGAAAGTATTCCAACTTCCTCAAGCTAGCCGTACTGCTCGTGGTAAGCCTATCGTTAACATTCTTCCTCTAGAAGAAGGTGAGCGTATTACAGCGATTCTACCAGTATCTGAATACTCTGAAGATAAGTTTATCTTCATGGCAACAGGTGATGGTACCGTTAAGAAAACATCACTGGATCAATTTGCTAAAGTTCGTGCAAACGGCCTGATTGCAGTTAATCTACGTGAAGATGATTCATTGATCGGTGTTGATATCACTGATGGTTCAAATGAAATCATGCTGTTCTCTAAAGCAGGTAAAGTGGTTCGTTTCAACGAAGAACATGTTCGTGGAATGGGTCGTACTGCTTCGGGTGTTCGTGGTATGAAACTGACTGGTGAAGATCAGGTTGTTTCGTTAATTGTTCCTTCAAATGAAGGTGACATTTTAACAGTGACAGAAAATGGTTACGGTAAACGTACTAAACTTTCTGAATACCCAACGAAGAGCCGTGCAACACAAGGTGTTGTATCTATCAAGGTTTCTGAGCGTAACGGCAGTGTTGTTGGTGCCGTTCAAACTGAAGATGGTGATGAGTTCATGATGATCACTGATGCAGGTACGCTAGTTCGTACTCGCGTATCAGAAGTAAGCCAAGTGGGTCGTAATACCCAAGGTGTTACTCTAATCCGTACTGCTGAAGATGAGAATGTAGTTGGTCTACAACGCATTGATGAGCCAGAAGAGATTGAAATCCTTGAAGGTGAAGAGGGCGAAGTAGCAGAAGCGACAGAAAATACTGAAGCAACTGAAGCGCCTCAAACTGATGATTCAGATACTGAAAGCACAGAAGAATAAGTAATTACTTAATCTGAAAATTAAAAGCCTGCTTAGAAATAAGCGGGCTTTTTTATGTCTATTATTTGGCTAGACTAGAATGGGGGTATAAAAAAGCACCAAGTTAACAATAACTCAGTGCTTATTAAATAGCGTATTTTATTGTGTTATTTATACAGTGTAATTTTCTTTTAAAGCACTGAATCGTTCAACAAGATCATCAATTGCATCTTGTTCATAAGCTTTTAAGCCTGTAGCAATCATACGTTTAGTGCCATGGCCCACTTCTTCACCGTTTTCAGTGAATTTAAAGTTTAATTTAACAAGGCCACGTTTTCCTTCAATGTCCATCGTCGCGCCAGTGAATTCAACCTTAGGTGTGGAAATATCTAAACGAGTGAATTCAAGATCCATGCTTTCATAAATAACCAAAGGACGTTGGCAGTTGATCATTAACTGCTTTTCTTCCATCAATGGCACCATGATGTGAGGAAAGTTCATACCTGAAAACTGCACATATTGTTTAACGACGTGTTCAATAAATTCAGGATTAAGGTTTTTTTCACCGCTACGCTTTACATGCAGGTACTGCTTGTCATTATCATCAGATAAAGAATAAACACCTTCTTCAGCATGATTAATGTGGAGAGCTGTCCCGCCAGATACCATGCCAGCAAAGTCAAAGTGCATTTTGTTACTAATGCCTGTTTTAGAAAGCAAAACAGCAAACAATAAATCACCAGGAACACAGAAACGTTTTGAATCTACGTCATGTATAGGGTTGAAATCACCAGCTACTTTTTTTGCAAAGTCACTTGCTTGTTGACGGGTGAATTCAAATGAATTATCTGTTTGTGAAAAATATTGATTTAACTGCATAATATATTTGGTAAAAACCTAGATAATGAAATAACAGGCTCAGTATAACCAATCTCTCATCGTTAAATGGTCTATCCAGTCATAATAAACGTAAAAACAGCGATTTAAACGTTTCAAAATGGCGATAAATTGACAATTACTTCACGTTTTAGTCGTTATAATCTCAGAAATAATACCTACATGCAGTGATTGCTTAAATAAAGGCTACCAATGAAATCGTTAGTAAAAATAGGAATAGCAGGTTTATTTATTTTTATGAGTTCTTTTACTTATGCAGAAGAGAAAAAATCAGGAGATATGGCCGCAGACATTGGTACGGTTGGAATCCCAGTGATTGCGGGGTCGATAGCTTTATATAAAGAAGACTATGATGGGTTTTGGATGTTCGCTAAAGGAGCAACCTATACGTTAGTTGCAACACAAGCATTAAAATATACCGTGAAAGAAGAGCGTCCGAATGGCGAAGATAATCTTAGTTTTCCATCAGGGCATTCATCATCAGCATTCCAAGGCGCATCCTATCTACAGTTTCGTTACGGTTGGGAGTATGGTCTTCCGGCTTATATTGGCGCAGGGTTAGTTGGATATTCACGAGTAGAGAATGAACATCACTATTGGCGAGATGTTATTGCTGGAGCAGTATTGGCAACAACGATTCAATATTTAGTGACTGACAAGTATATAGACTCAAATCAAGTAATGATTGTGCCTGTAATTAATCAAGATCAGGTTGGAATAGCAGCATCTTTCTCATTTTGATTGGCAAAGCGGCAACAAGCGAGTAAAATCAGCTCCCTTTTATCGAAGCTAGGTGTACAACAATGTTTATTGGATTTGACTACGGAACCGCTAACTGCTCAGTGGCGACCATTCTAGATAATCAAGCGAAACTATTAAAGTTAGAAGGGGATAGTACGTTTATTCCTTCTGCATTATGTGCGCCTACACGAGAAGCGGTTTCTGAATATCTTTTCCGTATTTGGGGCGTTCAACCAAGCACAGATATTAATGAGCGCTTACTTCATACTGCAATTTCTTTTAACCGCGAAGAAGATATTGATGTCGATGCTGAGTCGATGACATTTGGCCAAGCCGCTCTAAATACTTATATTGATGATCCTGAAGAGGTGTATTACGTAAAATCACCAAAGTCTTTCCTTGGTGTTTCTGGTTTACGTGATGTTCAAGTAAGCTTATTTGAAGATCTTGTTACTGCAATGATGAAGAACATCAAAAATAATGCAGAGCAAGAATTACAACAAGATATCACATCGACCGTGATTGGCCGTCCTGTTAACTTCCAAGGTGCAGCAAGTGATGATGCCAATACACAGGCGATCTCGATCTTAACTCGTGCAGCTATCCGTGTCGGTTTTAAAAATATTGAGTTCCAATTTGAACCTGTTGCTGCCGGTCTAGATTATGAACAAACACTGACCGAAGATAAAACGGTACTGATTGTTGATATCGGTGGTGGTACAACAGACTGCTCAATGATTCAAATGGGACCATCATGGCGTGATTATCATGATCGTACTAAAGGAATTTTATCTCATAGTGGTTCACGTATCGGCGGTAACGATTTAGACATTCATTTAGCGCATCGTCAATTAATGCCACTATTAGGTTCTCAAAGCCGCACTCATAAAGGCCTTGAGTTACCAATGACACAGTTCTGGAACCCAATTGCAATTAATAATATTGTTGCTCAACTGGATTTCTTTGGATTTGGTAATCGCAAGCACCTTTTACAGATGATGAACGATACTCAAGAGCCGGAGAAATTGGCTCGCTTAATCAAGTTGTATGATGAGAAACTAAGCTACAAATTATTGCGTGATGCAGAGCAAACGAAAATCGCGTTATCAGAGCATCTAGAGCATGCGATTGATCTAAGTTACTTAGATGAAGGTTTATCATTATCTCTTAATCAGTCTGATTTAGCAGAAGCGATTGCAAAACCACAAGACAACATTAATAAGTTAGTAAAAGAAGCGATTCAACAAGCGGGTAAAACGCCTGATATTATTTATGTTACAGGTGGTTCAGCGCGCTCTCCAATTTTACGTGCAGCCTTACAACAACAGTTGCCAAACATCGAAATTGTAGGCGGTAACTACTTTGGTTCGGTTACCGCTGGTTTAGCACATTGGGCAAATTACTGCTTTGGTTAATGAACAGTATTATATTAATAATTAATTTTCGAGCTGCATTGTCGCAGCTCGAATTACATTAGGAAAACACAATGAAAGTAGCACCAACAACAATGACATTCTTTGAGCGTTTTGAATCAGATATTTTATCGAGCAAAAAAGTCATTACTATCCGTGACGAATCTGAAAAAGATTACGTTGTAGGAACAGAAGTTGAAGTGAGCACTTATGAAGACAACCGTCGTTTTTGTCGTTTAGCGATTGATGCTGTTGATCCAATTAACTTTGATGATCTTAACCAGTACCATGCTGAGCAAGAAAACATGACGCTAGAAGAACTTAAAAATATTATTGAAGAGATCTATCCAAATAAAGGTCAACTGTACGTTATTTCATACCATTTAGTATAAGAAAGTAAAGGTAAGTAATGGAATTATTATCTATCGATTTTTTAGGCCAACCATTGCGCTTAGAAGGTTCTATGGCGGGTTGGCAACAAGTATTTTGGAGCAATACTTTAGTTGCACAACAAGCGGCGTCTGCTGATCATCAAGATCATTACGTGCATGAATTTCAGCTCAATCAAGGCGAAAGTATATTAACTTGCCGCTTGGAAGCTACAGTGACATGGCAGCCTTTTCTTATTGAGTATCGTGCAATGGTTGATGGTCAGTTGATTGCAGAAGGCTCTCGTAATACTAAAGATATCGAGCAGCAAGTACCGCATACGCCAATTAAAGCAGAAAGAAAATTCAGCTTGATCGGGCTTGTTTCGTTAGGGATGAAAGCGTTAAAAAGTGCAAAGTTAATTAAAGTGGCTTTAGCTTCCGCCAGTATTGCCGCGTACTCATGGCTTTTTTCTATTGAGTTTGCATTATCACTTATTGCTTGCCTTGTTTTTCATGAATACGGCCATATTCGCGCAATGAAATACTTTGGTATGAAAACGAAAGGTATCTACTTAATCCCGTTCCTTGGTGGTTTAGCACTCAGTGATGAGAAAATAAACACACGTTGGCAAGATGTTGTTATCTCTATTATGGGGCCATTCTTTGGTTTGATTCTCTCCTTAATATTGATGGTAGTTTATTGGATAACCGGCGAGATGTTCTTTGCTGGCCTTGCTGTATTTAACGCCTTTTTAAATCTATTTAATTTATTGCCAATATTGCCGTTAGATGGGGGGCACGTACTTAAAAGTATCAGTTTCTCAATGAACAGTAAGTTAGGTATTACATTATGCGCATTAGCTGCAGTAGGTGGTGTTATATTAAGTTACCAATTAGGTCTCGCACTTTTTGGTTTCTTACTTATTATGGGAAGTCTTGAAATCGTATTTGAATGGCGTGCTCGTCATCATAGCCATTTACTGCCTCTCGATAAGTATGGCCAATTGGTATCAGCGGCATGGTATGTAGGTTTAGTTAGTTCACTTATAGGAATTATTTGGTACTTTGCTAGCAGTGGTGATGCCTTGTTACAATTACCAATGCAGATTTTAGGAACTTAATCTTTAATACCATACTAAGACTCTATATAAGCCATATATATAGATGAAGTAAAATAAGAATAAACATAGAAAAAGGACGAAAGGATGTTTAAAAAGCTAAAGGCGTCATTAGGTATAGGTGCTGCAAAAGTAGATACCATTTTAGAAAACCCAGAATTATTTCAAGGTGATACACTAATTGGTACGGTTCACATCCAAGGTGGGGATATTGAACAGCAGATTGATGCTATTCATCTAAAACTTAATACGGAAGTGAAAATTGAAAGTGATAACGGAACCAGTTATCAAACTCTAACCTTATTCCATACTCAGGCGGTGAATCCATTTACTATTCAAGCCAATGAGAAAAAGGAAATGCAATTTACGATTAAATTGCCAGATGAGACACCAATTACAGCATTAAATGTTCGTGATAACCATTGTGATGTTTGGGTTGAAACTGTTCTAGATATTGATTTTGCGATTGACCCAACCGACCGTGATTTACTGATTGTTAAACCAATGACCGTTGCAGCAACGATCATTCATCAAATAGAGCAAGCAGGCTTTAGTATGGTGAAAGCAGATGTAGAGCAGGGCTACCTTAATGGTGGTCACTTTAAATCGCACTCAGGTGGTTACCAAGAGATTGAATTTAGAAGTAATGGATTCATGAATAAAAAAGAGATAGAGCTGTCGTTTATTCTCGATGGGCAAGTACTTCATTGTTTAGCTGAAGTCGATAGGTCGATGGGTTTTAATCGTGGCGACCAATATGTCTCTTTTTCACTAAATACAAATGCTTCAAGCGCAGAGATACATAACGCAGTACAGAAAATTTTACGCGTTTAGATAAGGAACATTACTTATCACTTTAAAAAGAATCGACATCATTTTTGTGATCTCGATTCTTTTTTGCATTAGCTGATTAAGAGTCGTACAATGACCGACTTGTAAGTGTTCCCGACCTTTGTGTGGTTGATTGATCCTTACATCTTAGACAATCTATTATTTAGACTTATTAATTTTTAGCATGTGTTGCTTCGTGTGCAACACCACTGTAAAGGATAAAACATGCCTGTAATTACTCTTCCAGACGGTTCTCAACGTCAATTCGATAATGCTGTTTCTACTATGGATGTTGCTGCTGACATCGGTCCAGGTCTTGCGAAAGCTTGTATCGCTGGTCGTGTTGATGGCGTTCGTGTTGATGCGTGTGATTTAATTGAAAATGACGCACAGCTTGAAATCATCACAGCAAAAGATGAAGACGGTTTAGAAATCATTCGTCACTCTTGTGCGCACCTTTTAGGTCACGCAGTTAAGCAGCTTTTCCCTGAAGCTAAAATGGCGATTGGTCCAACTATTGATAACGGTTTCTACTACGATATCGATATGGAGCATTCTTTAACGCAAGAAGATCTTGATAAGATTGAAAAGCGTATGAAAGACCTTGCTAAAACCAAGTACCAAGTAATCAAGAAGAACGTAAGCTGGCAAGAAGCGCGCGATGCATTCGATGCTCGTGGCGAAACGTACAAAATTGAAATCCTTGACGAAAACGTATCTAAAGACGATCGTCCAGGTTTATACCATCATGAAGAATACATCGACATGTGTCGTGGTCCTCACGTACCAAACATGAGTTTCTGCCAGAACTTTAAGATTCTGAGTGTAGCTGGTGCATACTGGCGTGGTAATAGCGACAACAAAATGCTTCAACGTATCTATGGCACTGCATTCCAAGATAAGAAACTGCTTAAAGCACACCTTATCCGCCTAGAAGAAGCAGCAAAGCGTGACCACCGTAAGATTGGTAAACATCTTGATCTGTTCCATATGCAACAAGAAGCACCAGGTATGGTTTTCTGGCACCACAACGGTTGGACTATCTTCCGTGAGCTAGAAGTATTCGTACGTGAAAAACTAACAGAATACGATTACCAAGAAGTTAAAGGCCCATTAATGATGGACCGTGTACTTTGGGAGCGTTCTGGTCACTGGGATAAATACGCTGAGGCGATGTTCACAACAAGCTCTGAGAACCGTGAATACGCTATCAAGCCTATGAACTGTCCTGGTCACGTTCAAATCTTTAACCAAGGTCTGAAATCATACCGTGATCTGCCATTACGTATGGCTGAGTTCGGTTCATGTCACCGTAATGAGCCATCAGGTGCTTTACACGGCATCATGCGTGTTCGTGGCTTTACTCAAGATGATGCACATATCTTCTGTACAGAAGCACAAGTGCAAGATGAAGTGAAATCATGTATTGAGATGGTTTATGATACATATACAACGTTCGGTTTTGAAAACATCGTAGTTAAGTTATCTACACGTCCTGAACAACGTGTGGGTTCTGATGAAATGTGGGACAAAGCAGAAGCCGATTTAATCCTTGCTCTAGAGTCGATGGAAATCGCTTATGAGATTCAAGAGGGTGAAGGTGCATTCTACGGACCGAAAATTGAATTTACTTTGCATGATTGTCTGGACCGTGCGTGGCAATGTGGTACAGTACAACTTGATTTTGCATTACCAGAGCGTTTAGGGGCAACTTACGTAGGTGAAGATAACGAACGTCACACACCAGTGATGATTCACCGCGCGATTTTAGGTTCTCTTGAGCGATTCATTGGTATCTTAATTGAAGATTACGCAGGCTTTTTCCCAACATGGTTGGCTCCAGAACAAGCAATTGTAATGGGCATTACAGACAAACAAGCTGATTATGTACAAGAAATTGCAAAAAAACTGCAAAAAAATGGATTTAGAGCCAAAGCGGACTTGAGAAATGAGAAGATTGGCTTTAAAATCAGAGAACATACTTTGAAACGTGTTCCGTACATGCTTGTTTGTGGTGACCAAGAAATGGAAGCTGGCGAAATTGCAGTACGTACTCGTAAAGGTAAAGATTTGGGTAAATTTAAAATTGATGATTTTGTTGCATTCCTGCAGCAAGAAGTTAGTGCCCGAACGCTCAATACTGTGGAGGAATAAGGTATTAAAGGCGGAAAAAGAGCCCAACAGCCGGCTAAACAAAATGCTCATCGTCTAAACGGTGAAATTACTGGCGTTAAAGAAGTGCGCCTTACAGGTCTAGATGGCGAATCAGTTGGTGTCGTTTCACTAAATGAAGCGTTAGACGTTGCACTTGAAGCAGGTGTCGATCTAGTTGAAATCAGCCCGAATGCCGAGCCACCAGTTTGTCGTGTGATGGACTATGGCAAATTCCTCTTCGAAAAGGCTAAGGCTGCTAAAGAACAGAAGAAAAAACAAAAACAGGTTCAGACTAAAGAAATTAAATTTAGACCTGGAACTGATATTGGAGACTATCAGGTAAAACTACGCAACCTGACTGGTTTCCTTGAAGACGGCAACAAAGTGAAGGTAACAATTCGCTTCCGTGGCCGCGAAATGGCTCACCAAAACATCGGTGTTGACGTTCTTAATCGTTTGAAAGCGGATACTGAAGAGTTTGCTCTAGTTGAATCTTTCCCATCGAGAATTGAAGGTCGCCAGATGATTATGGTGTTGGCCCCTAAGAAGAAGTAATTTAGTGCATTCAAGTAGTAAAGTGGGGTAGCTGCTCGCAGTTATCCTGTTTTATTCGCCTAATTACTATATGTTTAATCACGCAACAATGCGGAGTTATATTCATCATGCCTAAGATGAAATCAAACAAAGGTGCTTCTAAGCGTTTTAAGAAAACTGCTGGTGGTATCAAATTTAAGCACGCTACGAAACGTCACATCCTGACTAAACGTACTACTAAAAACAAGCGTCAGCTTCGTCCAAACTCTCTACTTCCAAAATGTGAAGTAGCAGCAGTTGCACGTATGCTTCCATACGCATAATTTTTAGTATTTATTTAATTTTAGTTTAGGAGAGACACAATGCCTCGCGTAAAACGTGGTGTACAAGCTCGTGCACGTCATAAGAAAGTTCTAAAACAAGCTAAAGGTTACTACGGAGCACGTTCACGTGTTTACCGTGTAGCTTTCCAGGCAGTTACTAAAGCAGGTCAATATGCTTACCGTGACCGTCGTAACAAAAAGCGTGTTTTCCGTCAACTTTGGATCGCTCGTATCAATGCTGCAGCTCGTCAAAACGAGATGTCTTACAGCCGTTTCATTAACGGTCTTAAGAAAGCATCTATTGAAATCGATCGTAAGATCCTAGCTGACATCGCTGTATTCGACAAAGTAGCATTCGCTGCTCTTGTTGCTAAGGCGAAAGCTGCTCTTTAATTAGAACAGTTTCAAAGGCTTTAAGACTAAATAAGGAGAGCACTAGCTCTCCTTTTTTTATGCTACAAAAACTTATGCAGCAAACACCACAGGGAAATTCAACGTGGGGTGAGCTTGCACTAAGGTTTTGTGTCCATAAACCGCTTCTATCATTTCTGCTGTTATTGCCTCCCATGGCGCGCCATCTGCTTGTAGCTTCCCATCTTGAAGAACAATGACTCTATCTGAATATTGTGCAGCTAAATTCAAATCATGCAGTACCACAATAACCGCAGCGCCTTCATTTGCTAAGTCCTTCGCTAATCTTAACGTATTGTGTTGGTGTGAAAGATCTAACGCTGATGTTGGTTCATCTAGCATCACGATCTTCTGTTGATGTTGGCTCACTTGGGTTAGCACTCGCGCTAAATGAACACGTTGCTTTTCACCACCAGATAAAGAGGGATAGGATCTTTCAGCTAAGTGTTCAATTCCTGTTTTTTGCATCATGCTCGATGTGATTTCTCGTAATGCTTGATTGGATAGCGCTAATGGCAATCCTCCAAGTTCAACCACTTCATTTACATTAAAAGCAAAGGATAGGGTGCTGTGCTGTGGGAGAACCCCAAGTCGTTTTGCTAGTTCGTTACCATCCCATTGATCTTTTGCTTTTCCGAAATAACGAATGTCATTAAAAGAGGTGATTTCATCACATAACAATTTCAGTAATGTACTTTTTCCCGCACCATTTGGCCCAAGTAGTGTTGTGACTTCACCACAACGAAGATCTAAGTTAATGTCATCTAAAATTATTTTAGAACCAATGCGATAAGAAATGTTATTGGCTGAGATAGCTAATGAAGAAAGGCTCATTAAATTTTACCTCGTTGGGTAAAGAGTAAATATAAAAAGAAAGGCGCACCAATAATGGCCGTCACGATACCAACAGGCAGTTCAGCAGGGCTAACGGCAACTCGGGCAAACATATCTGCTGCAGTTAATAAAAGACCACCAAGTAATGCTGAAAGTGGTAATAAGGTTTTATGGTTTGGTCCAGATAGCATACGGCCAAGGTGAGGGATGATTAATCCAATAAACCCAATCATTCCAGATAAGCTAACGGTAATACCAACGCCGACAGCACTTAAAATGATCATACGTTTCTTTAATGATTGAACATTAATGCCTAAATGTTTTGCTTCTGCTTCACCAAGAAGTAAGGCGTTAAGTCCTGACGCATTTTTCATAAATAAAATAAGCAAGGTGATAAGGCCAATACCTGCAAGTAGCAAGTCATTCCACTTTGCTCCGGCTAATGATCCCATAGACCATAACGAGAGATCTCGAAGCATTTGATCATCAGCAATGAAATTCAAATAACCAATTCCAGCACCAGATAACGCGCTAATGGCAACACCAGCGAGTAGCATAACGGTAATTGAAGTACCAAATTTACTGGTTCCTAATCGATAGACAATGAGCGTGGTTATTGCGCCACCAAGAAAAGCAAAAATAGGTACAGCGGCAAAATTCATAAAAATAGGAAACTGCTGAGCAACGGATGAAAATAATACGATTGCCATTGCTGCACCAAGTGCGGCCCCCGCAGATACACCAATGATCCCTGGTTCAGCAAGAGGATTGCGAAATAATCCCTGCATGACAACCCCAGAAATAGCCAATATGGCACCAACAAGCATACAAAGGATAGTTCTTGGTAGGCGAACTTGATGAATGATCAAATTGATGTGTGTCGGAATTTCAGCGGTTGACCAAGGCATAAGGCTATGAAAACTATCACTTAGCGTAATGTTCATTGGCCCTGTCGCAATGGAGCTTACTGCGATAATGAGCAGAGAAAAACCACTTAACCACAGTAATTTTGAATAAGAGAGGTATTTTAACAACATAATAATCACTTAAGGATAAAGAAGGGTATTCAAACGAGCGGCTTCATCAAGTGTCGCCAAGCCAAGGCCACCGACGAGTGCTGAGCCATCAATACCAATAATTTGTTTATTAATACCAGCAGGCGTGGAGGCTAAGGTTGGAATCGATTCGATAATATTATCAATGCCCTTTAACGTCTTGATACTGCGGTTGCTGACTAAAACAACATCAGGTTGCATTGAGATCATTGCCTCCATTGAAATAGGTTTAAACGATGATATCGATGAGCTTGCAGGGTTATTTGCTCCTGCTAAATGAATCAATTCATCCATTGTCGTATCACTGCCTGCCACATAAGGTGCTCTGCCTTCATGCAATAAAAGGTAAATGACTTTTTTCTGTTTCGCTTTACTTGGAATATTACTGTTTAGTAACGCGACCTTTTTATTTACTTGATCCTTGATGGCTTCTGCTTGCGATTGATGTTGAGTAATAGAGGCGATTTCGTCAATACGATTTAATAAGCCTTGAACCGTTGGTGTCGTGTTTACGATATTCACCTTTACATTCGATTGAGAAAGTAAATCTAATGTAGTTTGTGGTCCCATTTCATCGGAGCCAATAATTTGTGTTGGCTGCAAAGCCAGTAAGCCTTCTGTTGATAATTGACGGTGATAACCAATTTTAGGTAAGGATTGTGTCTGCGGCATTTTGCTCGTTACATCAACGGCAATAAGAGAGTCTTCTGCACCTAGCGCGTAAATTAGCTCCGTAACGGCACTTCCAGCACTAATAATACGCTCTTGTGCTGTACTAATGGTTGAGAATGAAAGCAATGCAATAGCAAGAAAAGAAGAGGTAAGTTTTGAGTTAATCATGATTTATTTTCGTCCATTAAAATTTGAGTCGCTTTAATATTATTGTCTTGTAAAAAGGCCAATAATTTCACCATATGCTGAATTTCAGCCGTCTTATCAGAGGCGATAACCACTTGAAACTCAGGCTTACTTTTTACTTTTTTTAGTAATGCGCTAGTAAAGGAAGGCCAAGTGGAATAAGAATGGCCATCCAACCCCCAATATGGCGGTTGTTCTAATATATTGATGGTAAAAGACTTACTGTCTACGTCACTTACCGATTCGGTATCCGCTGTCGGTAAGCTCACTTCTAAAGATTGAAGTTTCACGGTAGCGGTGAGTAATAAGAAGACCATTACGATGAAAATAATATCGAGTAAAGGAGTCAGATCAGGCTGAATGGATTCTTCAGCAGCAGAGGAAGGTGACTTAATCATGCATTCACCTTGATGATTTTATGTTGGATGTTCTCACTCATTGAATCATTTGAGCTAAATACGCCTTCAATCCACAAATTAGTGTAATTTAATGAATGCTCTAAACGTGACAAGATACGATCAGCCCATAAGCCTAGAAGTTGTGAGCTTGCGATAGCAGGTAAGGCAATGATCAAACCAATTGCCGTTGTACGCATTGCTAACCCTAAACCATCAGCCAGAATATTTGGTGTAATAGAGCCCGTTGTGGCGGCTACATCTTTAAACATATCAATTAAGCCAAGAACCGTACCTAATAAGCCTAGTAATGGGCTGATCATACCAATAAGAGCTAAAAGACGTAATCCAGAACGTAATTGATGACGTTTTTCTTGAAGCCATAATCCTGCCACATCCTCTCGTAATCCTTTTTCAAAATCACGATGAGCGAGTAGCATGGCATTGCCTTTTGCTGAAAGGGCACGACGTTTTTTCAACTCTTGAATAAAGGAGTGAATGCCTTGTGTATCGTCTTTCTTTAATTGAGTTAGTGTTGACTGTATTTTTTTATGAGAGCAGCCAGAAAAAAGTAAAAGCTGAATTGTTCGTTCAAGTAACAAGGCAAGAGTGAGTAATGAACAGGCTATTAAGGGTAAAGCCATAATGCCAAGTTGTGAATATAAGTGTGAAAAGTTAAGCATAGTTAAATCCGGTATAACTGATTAATTAAGTGAAAATCGGACAGGGATCTGCACACGATGTGCAATCGCTTGACCATTGATCATTTGAGGTGAAAATTGCCAATTACGAATTGCATTAAGAGCAGCTTCATCGAGAACTTGCGCGCCTGATGAGGTGATTAACTCTTGTTTAATTTGTTTTCCATTTTCATTTAACCAAATCTCATATAACGCAGTACCTTCAATGCCTTTACGTTGCGCTATGCGAGGATAACGTGGTGCATTAGGGCGTGTTAAGAAACTCGGTTTTTGGACTAATTGTGGCTTTTCTGTTGCCCCTGATTTAGAAGCGACAGGTTTCGCTGTTGATTCTTTTTCAACAGGTTTGTCTGTTTTCTTAGCCGTTTTAGTTGTTGGCTTAGTTTCTGATTTTTCTTTAAGAATCTTTTTTTCTGGTTCAATTGGCTTTGAAATCGTTGGGTTTTTTACCACTTTATTTTTAGGTTTAGACTTTGGTTTAGATTTTACGGGTTTCTTTTCTGCCACTTGTTTTTGAACTGTATTTTCAACGGTGGCTTGCTCTTTCGGTTTTATTACCTCATTTTTTTTCGTTTGCACTGATTGAGGGGTAGGAACGCTTGGTGCGACAAACTGGATATTGACGTGTGAGGAAGTACTACCTGTAGGCATAGCAAAGGCTTTTTTTTCAGGAACAGACCAGATAAGCGCGGTATGAATAGCTAATGAAATACCAGCTGCCGCTAGATAACGAAAGTTCAGCACGAATGTCTCCATTTAATTCAGTACTTTTTAAGATGACAACATTATAAACAAAACAAGAATGAGATCAATTATCAATTGCATTCTCATTTGAAAATACTTTATGATATAAAAAGAAGCAAAACTCTTTGAAGTAACGAGTTAAAAAGAATTGAAATCATGAGAACAGAAATTGACTTAAATCAGCTACCTATTTCACTTGTCGGTGAAAGTACACCAGAGCCATTGCTGTATGCCTTTCAAAGAAAAGCATCCGCTCATGCTGGGGGAGGCGCAATGCCTATCTCGGCAGATTTGTTTAATGAGCGTTTTTCTTCCGTTTCATCAGAAACCACACAGATCAGTAAACATCGTTGCCTCTATGTACATATTCCTTTTTGTCGTGTGCGATGCACTTACTGCAATTTCTTTCAACACGCTTCAAGTAAGCAATTAGTACAAGAATATTTTGATGCCTTATTAGTTGAGTTGAAATGGAAAGCACAGCTCGCTTGGACTCAAGCTGCGCCATTTCATGCGGTATATATTGGTGGCGGAACGCCTACGGATCTTACTGCAGATCAAATTGAACAATTGGGTAAAGCTATTCGCTCTCAGTTTCCATTAACCCCTGATTGTGAAATGACGCTAGAAGGGCGAATTAACCGTTTTGACGAAGAGATGTTTGATAAGTCATTAGAAGGTGGCTTTAATCGTTTTTCATTTGGTGTACAGAGCTTTAATACGAAAGTAAGACGCTCAGCTAAAAGACTGGATGATAAAGAGTATGTATTACGTCGTATTCAAGAATTGAGTGATTCAGAGCAAGCACCCATTGTGGTTGATTTACTTTATGGCCTTCCTTATCAAACCTCCGAGATCTGGCAGCAAGATCTCAATGATTTTTTAGAGACAAACGCACATGGTGTTGATCTTTATCAGCTGATCGAAATGGGCGGAACTCCTATGAAAGGCATGATTGATAAAGGTAAATTGCCACAACCCGCATCAACCGAAGAAAAAGCGTATATGTATAAATATGGTGTGGATTTTATGAACAAACATCATCTTAATCGCTTGAGCGTTAACCACTGGGCACGCAGTAATCGTGAAAGAAGCATCTACAACAGTTTAGCTAAAACCACTGCAGAGGTATTGCCAGTGGGGTGTGGTGCTGGTGGTAATCTTGGCGGTGTAGGCATTATGCAACATCGCACGTTAGACGCCTATATTCAGTCAATTAACGCTCAACAAATGCCGATTGCAATGATGACACAATCCGCCTCTTCAGCAGGATTATTCTCAATGATTAAAGCTGGGTTTGATCGTGGTGTTCTATCAAGAAAAGCATTAATGCAGCAGACGTCAGAGGATGTCTATCAATACTTAATGCCATTATTTAAACAGTGGCAAAACAATGGATTAGTTAAGGTTAATGCCGATTATTTAAGTTTAACGCTAGCGGGTGAATTTTGGGCAGTGACTTTAGCACAAAGTGTGATATCTGCTTTATCAATGACGAACAAACAGCCTGTTTTTAATGAACATGCTGCATAAATTTAATCAACATAATAAGAGTATTCCAGTGAATAAACACGTTATCGAATTATTAGAAAATGACCCATCATTATTACCAAGTGATATTGCTAAGCAACTGTCTATTAGTGAAGTCGAAGTGGTTAAATCATTACCTAAAGAGATGGTGACTATGGTTTCTGGCCTGAAAACCCAAGAGATTTTAGAAGGGCTAGCAGGTTTTGGTGAGGTAACTACCATCGTGCATTCATTTGGTTCTATCTTTGAAGTGAAAGCGCCGTTTCCAAAAGGGAAAGTTGCACATGGTTACTATAATCTGATGGGGCGAGAGGGGCAGTTACACGGTCACTTAAAATTAGATTTAATTCAAGATATCGCACTGATTAGCAAGCCGTTCAGAGGGACAGAAAGCCATTACTTTGGCTTCTTTAATCATGAAGGGCATTCTGTATTTAAGATCTATTTAGGTCGAGATAAAAAGCGTCAACTTATTCCAGAACAAGTTGCAGCGTTTACTGTCTTAAAACAAGAATATAAATAAAAAATAGTCAGCTCAGCATACAACTCAGCACCAAATTTAAAAGGAAAGAAAAATGAATTCAAATGTTAAGCAGGAAAGATTACAAAATCGTCTTGGTCCTGAAATTCAAGAGTTTCGTGACTCACGTAAAACCCTTCAATTAGCAACAGTAGATTGCGAAGGGAAGCCAAACGTAAGCTACGCTCCTTTTGTGTTATTAGAAGATGGTTACTATGTGCTGATCTCAGAGATAGCACGTCATGCAAGAAATCTGTTACAAAACCCTGATGTGTCGTTAATGCTTGTCGAAGATGAAGATTCATCGAAACAACTGTTTGCTCGTAAAAGACTGACGTTTGATGCGACGGCGATTCTAATTGATAGAGAAGAAGCCAATTGGCAACTTGCGGTTGATGAAATGAAACAACGCTTTGGCGATATTATCGACGGCTTGAGTTCGTTAGAAGATTTTAAAATGTTTCGTTTAAAGCCAATTCAAGGATTGTTCGTGAAAGGATTTGGTCAAGCGTTTCAAGTGAGTGGTGATGATCTTGTCGATTTTGTCCATCTAGATGAAGGGCACAAGAAAAGAACTGCTTAATTCCAGCTACATAACATCAATAGAATTTAAGACTAAAGCTCAATATTTTGGGCTTTTTTTATGTCTATTGATTTTGAACGTTGGTTGATTTTTTTAAATGGTATTAGTGACTAATAATTTTGGCATGAATTTTAGTTTGATTGATTTTCAAGCGTGGAAGTGTCGTTGATCGCATATTTATTCATCAAATTAGAAACTAAATATTAACTTGATATCATTCAGTATGAATTTTACTAAGTAACTGATTAATGTATTAATTAAAGGCTGAGTTGACCATGCAGGATGCTAATCAAGCTAAGTTTGATTTGGATGTAACGACAATAGAACTACCTCTTCAAGTTTATGAATTTACAGGTGAAGAAAAATTAGGAGAGAGCTATCAGTTTGATATTACCTTTATTTGTGAAGATCCTGCTCTTATTTTAGAAGAGTGGTTACAGCTGCCTGCACGACTAAGTATCTATGGAGATAATGCAAATAGTGATACTAATACTCGGTTTGTTCATGGTGTTATTCAATCTATGGAGCAGATTAGTACATCATTTAGATTTAGCACGTATCGGCTATCATTAGTTCCTGTTTTTTCTTTGCTATCACTTCGTCATAATTATCAGATTTTTCAACACAAACCAATACATGACATCATTTCAGAAGTTTATTCTAACGCTGGTATTTTAAATCATCATTATGAGATTGAGCTTTATCACGAGCATAAAAATCGAGATTATTGTGTGCAATATGGTGAAACCGATGCGCAATTTGTGCAACGCCTAATGTCAGAAGAAGGATTAATTTCTTATTTTGAACATACAGAATCGCAATCGAAATTAATTATTTCCGATGGCAAAGAAACCCACACAAATCTTCATGAACTTGAATTTATGCCTGAAAATGGCATGGCACAAGAGAGCGATGTGATTTATTCACTGGCTAAAGAACAGAACATTCAAACCGGTAAATATTCAATAAAAGATTATGCTTTTTATCAACCAAAGCAAATAATCAAAGCAGAAAAAAGTTCTGAGCAGAAAGAAAACACCGCCAGTGAAGAGGCGTTAGAGCATTACGATTATAAAGCTTTAGAACAAGCCAACCTTTATCTTGAAAGTAAACGTACTAATCAAACGATATTACGTGGAGCGAGCGACAGTCCGCAATTAACACCAGGGTATTTTCAACCCATATCAAACCATCCGATAGAAGAGTGGAATACCAGTTGGTTAATTACTTCGGTTAATTACGAAGGTAGACAACCGCAAGTGTTAGAAGAGCTTGCAGAGGGGACCTCTCATTATGAATCTCGTTTTCAGTGTATTCCTTGGTCGGTTCCTTATCGGTTAGCAAAAATAGATAAACCCCGTATTCATAATATTGATACCGCAATGGTAACAGGTCCAGAGAATGAAGAGATCTATTGCGATGAACATGGACGAGTCAAAGTTCAATTTCATTGGGACAGAAATGGCCAAGCTGATGAGAAAACAAGTTGTTGGCTCCGTACTTCACAAGGATGGGCTGGTAATCAATACGGCCAGTTTGTATTGCCAAGAATAGGACACGAAGTGATTGTTAGTTTCATTCAGGGGGATCCCGATAAACCCATCATCACAGGTTCACTGTATAACGGGGATAATAAACCATCATATACACTGCCAGAGCATAAAACACGCAGTACATTTAAAACATCAAGCTCCATTGGTGCAGATAATTTTAATGAACTGCGCTTTGAGGATAAAAAAGCGTCAGAGCAGATCTATATTCATGCAGCGAAAGACATGGATAGCCAAATTCAAAACAACCGTACTAGCGAGATATTTAATAATGATCACTCTGTTGTGCATCATGATCAATTAAATCAAATCACCAAAGATAATCATCTGACCGTGCAATCAGATAATTTAAGCTCAATTAAAGGTGACGCACACCAGCAAGTATCAGGCTCTGTTCAACAAAAAATCCAAGGCAGTCGGCTTGAACAAATAGGCACCGAGTTACACATTAAGGTGGGTAATAAAGCCGTCCTCGATGCCGGTAGTGAACTGACCATCACCACTGGCAGTAGCACAATGAAGTTAGATTCTGGTGGCATTCATCTACTTGGAGCGGCTATTGATTTAAATAAAGGCGGCAGTGCAGGAAGCGGCAGTGGGTATGCGGGTATTACTGCAACCCAACCCGTCATGAAGCAGAGTGAAGCTGCAGGCAGTGTGGCTGAAACCGTAACGGTCTCTGAATACACAAGAAGTAAAATTCACGCTACTCGTCAGATCGAGGCATTAAAAACATTGGATCCAGTCTGCGAGGAATGCGAGCAAGAGCAGAGGCAAGAGTAATGGAAACAGAGTGCTTTGATTCTCTTAATATTGATGACTTCACCTCTTTCTATTTGATGCTAGACACAAGTCAGGGAGACGATGTATTAAAACAATTGTATCAATTAGATACGGTGATTGAGCAAGAACCTCTTTATTTGTATGAGTCTTGGGATGATATGATATCGGTCTCTCCCTATTTAATCAAAGCAACGCCTGTTATTGCACAATGGTTTGAAAGCCAACGTGGTCAGCTAGACGGTTTCTTATTCAGTTCACCATTAGAACTAGAAAGCCTTGCAGAGCATTTAAGAAGTGTGATTAAGGTTCAGTCTCCTTACGGTTCATCCATCATATTGAAATCCGCACATTCAGGATGTGCCAATGTTCTATTCTCAACAAGAGCAGATTGGTATTGGCAACATATTGAAGAAGTATGGCTTCCATATAAAAAGGGATGGCTCCATTACCTATCGCCTAGCATTGAGGTGAAAAGCGTCAAACCTTATCGTTTAACGGATGAACAATGGCAAGCGTTAGGAGAGTTAGTAACTGAAAATGCCTATGCCTATGTACTTAATCATGTGGAATATTTCTTCCCACATTGTTTAGAGGGCGTGACAGATAAACAAAAATGGATTCAGTATTGGTTCGATGCCGCTTACAGCAGAGGGTTTCAAAATGAGACAGAAGTCTGTCTATTTATGAATGTGATGGGATATTTAGGAAAAGAAGCGATCACAACCGATAAATACCCGAAAATCACCGAATTGATCTATCAAACATCGCAGCAAACCCCAGAACAAAGAATCAAACAAGCGGCGGATTTGGCCTATCAATATCGTCACTCTATGCAAAAGGATGTACAAGAATGAGCGAAGCAAACAATGCAGCCATGTGTGGCAGTAAAAAAGATGCGAAAAACCCAGCAGGGGCTTGTCCTGTAAAGTTTGGTGTTATTGACATCATTCCGGTTCGTTATGCGATTGATGATATGGATGAAGAAAAAGAGCAAAAACACCCATTACTTGATACCCATAAAGGTCACGGCTTTTTTGATGTTGCTCATTCAAAATATACATTAAGACAATTAAGAGACGGTTGGCTTTACGTTTATAGCAATAAAGATAAAACCTTTCATGAATATCAGGTGAAAGGCACTCAATTCATTAAAATGGATTGGGGCTCAAATGAAGCAGATAAAGCACCAGAAGAGAGAGGGCAAGCAGGAGAGGCTAAAAGCTGTTTGTCTTACTCGAAGAATGACACATTAACCATATCATTTTCTCACCAACGTTGGACATGGCGCTTATGTGAACACATGCGCTCAAATACTCAGTGCCGAAACGAATGGATGCGAACTGTCGATTTAAAAACCTATTCAAACACATTAGAAATAGAACACGGTGGTGGCATGCGTGATTTTGTTCATGCTGTTGCTGATATTGGAACTCCAAAGCCCTCTGATGTCTTGTTTGAAAAAACATGTTCCCCATTAAAAGACGATGATCCCTCTGATGATGAGTTTCATCTCGCTACCCATAAGAAACCCGTATTAGAAACCGATTATCAATGCGATTTACTAGAGAAGAACAGCGCTTTGTATATTGCACTGGATGATCAGTTGGCTGATATAACGGATTTGTTTTTGAAATTGTCGAGTGAAATGGCAGAGAAAGCGGCAATTATGGGAGATGAAGATAAACAATATAAACTTCAAATGGCGGAATTGACTCGAACCTTAGGGCGAGTAAGGCTTGATGAAAATGAATTACCTAAAGAGATAAGAGAAGATCCAATTAGCATATTTCAGTTTGAAAAAGAATTAACTGATTATTTGTATATTCAAGATTTAGCTTACGAAGAACAAGCATTGCCTGCAGCTGAAAGTGTTCATTATGAGCCTGTATATACACCGCAGGCGAAAGTGAAGTTACAAGAATTGAAAAATAACTATTCTTATGAGCCAGACTCTAAATTACTGAAGAAATTTAAAGAAACAACTGCATATACGAGTGATGTTAACTGGGAAGAGTTAGATGATTTTGTGACATCGCATTACTCACAGCTAAAAGATACCAGTAAACGAATAAATAAATATTTATCTGATTTTATGGCAGCAGTTACACAGTTAGGCATTGACCCATTAATTTTGGGCTTAGATAACCAATATGAAAACCATCAGGCTTATTTACTTAATATAGTTAGTCAGTTTTTGATCGTTGTTAAGCAAGTTCCTGAGCTAGAAGAGCAAATGAAAGAGTTAGATGAATTACTTTCATTTGATTCACCTAATAATTTATTGGCTTTAGCACCAGTTGGATTCTCTTTCGATAATTGGGAAGCGCTTAATGATCATATAAATGAAGGCGGTAAACCTCTTATCGATCCTTTTAGTGCTGGTGATATGGATGCGTTTTGGTCTCGTTTTTCTGAGTGGGATTCATTTACAGGTGATGCAAGAATTCAAGAAAAAGCATGGTTTCAATCTTTAGTTCTTCCTATTCAAAAAAGTTTTGCAGCATTAGAAAGTGCAGTTAAAAATCAAGTCGGTACAAGTTGGCGGGCAACGATGGATCTTCTATTTCCAAGTCAATGGAAGAAAGGTGCATCATCAATTAATGTTGTAAGTAATTTACGTTTGATTTTCTTAGAAAGCATGATGACGGATAGCGCTATTGTTGAAGTAAACAAAAGCTATAAAACTCAACGTGCAGCGTTTTTAAACAAAATAAATGTCCTTATTGAGGAGTTAAAAAAAGCAACTAAACCAGTTCCCGGTCAAACAGCATCTAAAAACCATCAGATCAAATCCATTCAAGCTATTCAACAAAGGATTCAGCAAGTTCTAAGTAGTGAAATGTCAACGGTATTAGCATTAAAGAACTCAGCAGTTAATGCGCAAGCAAAGCAGTTAGTAAATAATTATGTTGATACAGTATGGACTCAAACAAAAGAGATAACAGATCAGAAGTGGAAGGGTTTAGGAAAGTGGGGAGGCGTTCTTGCCGCGTTAAATATTTGGGAGTTAGCTGTTGTAACGAAAGATGTTAACTACAAAGCAGAACAAGCCGGTAATACCTTTTATGAGCAATTTAAACCTGTGTGGAGAGAAGTAACTCATGCGTCAGCTTATGTGGTGGCTAATATCTCTGCGTTGTTTAGAGATAAGGCATGGGGGGAAATAAAAGGGGATGACAGGTTACTTAAACGGTCACTAAACCAAGTGTTTTCGAAACGCTCAAGTCAATCCAATATTACTTTAAATGAAAGGGAGTTTATTAAAACTTTTGCTAAACATGCTTTGATTACTGCAACTTTTGGGCTGATAGCAACAGGTTTAGAAGCTTGGGAAAGCTTTGATAAAGCAATGGATAGAAATAAAAGAGTGGATGAGCGTTTTGGATATTGGTTAAAGTTTGGTGCTTTGTCTGGACAGTTTACTATTTTTGCTATGCAGTCATTGATTACATTATCTAGCCGTTTTCTTTCTGTTAAACCGATTACTTTAGGAGCTATTGCCGCTCCATGGATGATTTCATCGCTCATGGTGACAGGTATATTATATTTAATATCTATAATGATAATAAACATATTTACACGAACCGATCTACAAAATTGGCTTTATGAATCATGCTGGGGAAAAGGAGATCTACAGTTGGGGAACATAGAGGCAATAAGTAGATTAGAATCTATATTATATAAACCACAATTAAGTTTAAAAAAAATTATAGGAAGAAAACCAACTCATTCACAAGACCCTGGAAGTATGCAATGGCAATTAATTGTGGACCTTCCGTCGTTTACTGAAAACAAATATATTGAATTAAAGACTAAACGTATTCTTTATACTCCAACGTTTCGATATGGCTTTAAGGCACCAGAGAAATTAGAACCAATTGTTGTTAACGAACAAACTGGTCAATGGATTCAAGAAAATAATAACTCACCGCGCTATGTTATTACGATGGGTGGCACGGTAAAAGATAGTGTGGAAGTCAAGTTGAAGATGCCATTTCAATGGTTAAATTCTAATATCAAAAGTGATATATATTATTTAGCTCGAGGAAATAATGAGGGAGCTATTTTAGTTAAAAGACTAAATGAAACAAACGCTTGTGATGGTACTGAGAATAAGCTGTTAGTTCCTGGAGATAAAGATCATGCATGATAAAGAAAATGAATTAAAACTTAAGAATGATCTTTATAACGCTAAGGTTATTTATCAGTGGGAAGCTATTGGACGTAATTTTGGCCATACACTTAGATGGATTGTATCTATAGGAGTCCCTTTTTTTGGTTATAGTTTACTTATGCTATTAATACAGGATATGGCTGCGGTTCCAGTTTTATTTTTCATCGGTTTAATAATGACTTTTGTTATTCGTTATTTATTTCTTGCTGATGAGCATATTTGTTTTTATTTAACGAAAAAAGGGATTCACTTTACAACAGAGCAGATAATTCCTGAAATGGCGTATAAAGTGATGAGAGGCTTTGCTTGGTTTGGTGTGGCGGTAAGTTTTTTTGCTGTAACTATAATAGGGCCAATGGCTTTTGTTGGGGCAGGAGCTTGTGCATTATTGTCATTTAAAATGACAGGGTTTGAGTCAAAAATCAGCAAGTCATACATACTTTTTTCTGATGAATATACCTTATTTGATATTAGAAAAGAGGATACTTTTGCAATTATAAGCCATCCATATGATTTATATGCTTCATACGAATGGTTATTTTATTTTCCTAAAGACCGAGAAGAGATAAAGAAGCATCTATTAAGTGTATTTCGTAAAAGTAGATACGTTGAAATAAACCACCCTAAGGAAATAGATAACTACGGCCCATTTGAACCCTCTGAAAACTTGAGCATAAATAATGCTAACTCATAAAGATATAGACAATACAGACAAAATAGAAACCATGAGAATGGATTTATATAACGAAGAAGTGCTTTATGAGTATGAAACCATAGAGCATCAATATTTGGGATATTTTGCTGGTGTTGGTTTTTTTAGTGTTATGAGTTGGATGTTATATGACTTTAGTCAAGATATGCTAGATACAGGTGGTGTGGTGGCATTTAGTTTACTTACCATTTTCATGACATTGTTTTTTATCTTTTTTGGTTCTGCAGACATAAAGCGGATTTACAAATTCACTAAAAACGGAATAGTAACTGAGAAGGCAGATGTGGTACCAGAGTACGCTTATCAATGCATACGAATAATAGGTCGAGTGGGTGTCGTTGTATGTTTGATTGCCGTTGTTTTTGTTGGCCCTATGGCGTTCGTTGGAGCAGGGGCCAGTGCGTTACTCTCATTTAAAGTGGTTAACTTTAGGCTGAAACCTATGATGTTTGAAAGTTTGTATTTTGATGAATCAGTAATAATAAAATCATCAAAGATAAATTATATAACGGTCGTTCCCAATGCTAAATTTCTATTGTCGTTAAATGGTCTTTTTTGTAATAAAGAAAATGTAGATGATATTTTTAATACCTTAAGGGAATTCTACCCAAATGGTTATTTTTATGAGGTAGAGGAAGAAGATGATATTTATGAGCATGAAAAATTTAAAGAGTTCTTACATCCAATGGATCAGGATTGATGTGAAGTCGTAAAGGATGTGCTAAATAATGCATGATAAAGACAATGAATTAGAACTTGAGCGTGAACTTCATGAGTTACCTATAATTTATCAGTGGAAAATTATAAGGTGTGATTTTGGTAATACACTTCGGTGGGTTATCTCTATAGGAGTTCCTTTTTTTGGTTATAGTTTTTTATTATTACTAATACAAGATATGGATGCGGTTCCAGTATTATTTTTTATTGGTTTAATAATGACTTTTGTTATTCGTTATTTATTCTTATCAGATAATCAGTATTGTTATTTTTTAACGCAAAAAGGTATTCTATTTACAATAGAACAAGTAATCCCTGAAATTGCGTATAAAGTGATGAGAGGTTTTGCTTGGTTTGGTGTGGCGGTAAGTTTTTTTTCTGTAACTATAATAGGGCCAATGGCTTTTATTGGAGCTGGTGCTTGTGCATTGCTGTCATTTAAAATGACTGGTTTTAAATCAGTACCTCGTAGTTCTTTTGTATATTTCGTAGATGAATATACTGTATTTGATATTCAAAATGAAAATACTTTTTCAATAATAAGTCATCCACATGATATATATGATTCATGCTATCGCTTGTATTATTTTCTTGAAGATAGAGATGAAATAAAAAAACAATTACTTCAGGTGATTAAAAAAAGTCACTATAAAATCATTAACCATCCAGATGATATTTATGACTATGCTCCATTTGAACCCTCCGAAAACTTGAACATAAATAATGCTAACTCATAAAGATATAGACAATAACGATAAAATAGAAACCATGAGAATGGATTTATACAACGAAGAAGTACTCTATGAGTATGAAACCATAGAGCATCAATATTTGGGGTATTTTGTGGCACTGTTATGTTCATTATTTATTTTTTGGATGTCGTATGATTCTAGTCATGATGGACTTGATGCTGGAGAGATTATTATTTACGTAGGAGGTGGGCTTTTACTTAATTTGGTTTTTATTTTTTTTGCATCAGCCGATATAAAGCGGATTTACAAGTTCACTAAAAACGGAATATTAACCGAGCAGGCAGATGTGGTACCTGAGTACGCTTATCAATGCATACGAATGATAGGTCGAGTGGGTGTTGTTGTATGTTTGATTGCCGTTGTTTTTGTTGGCCCTATGGCGTTCGTTGGGGCAGGGGCCAGTGCATTACTCTCATTCAAACTGGTTAACTTTAGGTTGAAACCTATGTTGTTTGAAACTTTGTATTTTGATGAGTCAGTGATAATTAAATCATCAAAAATAAACTATATAACGATAGTTCCAAATGCTCAATTATTACTGTCATTGGATGGTATTTTTTGCAATAAAGATAACGTAGACGATATTTTTAATACTTTAAGAGAGTTCTACCCAAATGGCCATTTTTATGAGGTAGAGGAAGAAGATGATATTTATTCCCATTATAAATATAAAGAGTTCTTACATCCTATGGATCAAGATTAATGTGAAATAGTAAGGATGCGGTTAAACAATGCTAACTCATAAAGATATAGATAATACAGATAAAATAGAAGCCATGAGAATGGCCTTATATAATGAAGAAGTACTCTATGAGTATGAAACCATAGAGCATCAATATTTGGGGTATTTTGTGGCACTGTTATGTTCATTATTTATTTTTTGGATGTCGTATGATTCTAGTCATGATGGACTTGATGTTGGAGAGATTATTATTTACGTAGGAGGTGGGCTTTTACTTAATTTGGTTTTTATTTTTTTTGCATCAGCCGATATAAAGCGGATTTACAAGTTCACTAAAAACGGAATATTAACCGAGCAGGCAGATGTGGTACCTGAGTATGCTTATCAATGTATACGAATGATAGGTCGAGTGGGTGTCGTAGTATGTTTAGTTGCAGTTGTTTTTGTTGGCCCTATGGCGTTTGTTGGGGCTGGAGCGAGTGCGTTACTCTCATTCAAACTGGTTAACTTTAGATTGAAACCTATGTTGTTTGAAAGTTTGTATTTTGATGAGTCAGTGATATTTAAAACAAGCAAAGAAAATTATATAGATATTACAGCAAATACTAATGATACCTGCTCTTCGATGGGTTTTTTTTGTAATAAAGATAACGTAGAAGAAATTTTTAATACAATAAAAATATTTTATCCAAATGGATATTTTTTTGAAGTTATGAGTGTTGAAGATATTTGTGAGCACGAAAAATTTAATGAATTCTTACATCCATCAGTTCAGGATTGATGTGAAGTCGTAAAGGATGTGCTAAATAATGCATGATAAAGACAATGAATTAGAACTTGAACTTGAGCTTCATGAGTTATCTATAATCTATCAGTGGGAAGCAATTAGATGTGACAGGTTGGGGAATAAGCTGCGTTGGTTTGTATCTTTAGGTATTCCTTTTTTTGGTTATAGTTTTTTATTATTACTAATACAAGATATGGATGCGGTTCCAGTATTGTTTTTTATTGGTTTAATAATGACTTTTGTTATTCGTTATTTATTCTTATCAGATAATCAGTATTGTTATTTTTTAACGCAAAAAGGTATTCATTTTACAATAGAACAAGTAATTCCTGAAATTGCGTATAAAGTGATGAGAGGTTTTGCTTGGTTTGGTGTGGCGATAAGTTTTTTTGCTGTAACTATAATAGGGCCAATGGCTTTTATTGGAGCTGGTGCTTGTGCATTGCTGTCATTTAAAATGACTGGTTTTAAATCAGTACCTCGTAGTTCTTTTGTATATTTCGTAGATGAATATACTGTATTTGATATTCAAAATGAAAATACTTTTTCAATAATAAGTCATCCACATGATATATATGATTCATGCTATCGCTTGTATTATTTTCTTGAAGATAGAGATGAAATAAAAAAACAATTACTTCAGGTGATTAAAAAAAGTCACTATAAAATCATTAACCATCCAGATGATATTTATGACTATGCTCCATTTGAACCCTCCGAAAACTTGAACATAAATAATGCTAACTCATAAAGATATAGACAATAACGATAAAATAGAAACCATGAGAATGGCCTTATATAACGAAGAAGTGCTTTATGAATATGAAACCATAGAGTACCAATATTTGGGGTATTTTGTGGCATTGTTATGTTCGTTATTTATTGTTTGGATGTCATATGATTCTAGTCATGATGGGCTTGATGTTGGGGAGATTATTATTTACGTAGGAGGTGGTCTTTTACTTAATTTGGTTTTTATTTTTTTTGCATCAGCTGACATAAAGCGGATTTACAAATTCACTAAAAACGGAATAGTAACTGAGAAGGCAGATGTGGTACCAGAGTACGCTTATCAATGCATACGAATGATAGGTCGAGTGGGTGTCGTTGTATGTTTGATTGCCGTTGTTTTTGTTGGCCCTATGGCGTTCATTGGAGCTGGGGCCAGTGCGTTACTCTCATTTAAACTGGTTAACTTTAAGCTGAAACCTATGTTGTTTGAAAGTTTGTATTTTGATGAATCAGTAATAATAAAATCATCAAAGATAAATTATATAACGGTCGTTCCCAATGCTAACTTTCTATTGTCGTTAAATGGTCTTTTTTGTAATAAAGAAAATGTAGGTGATATTTTTAATACTTTAAAAGAATTCTATCCAAATGGTCATTTTTATGAGGTAGAGGAAGAAGATGATATTTATGAGCATGAAAAATTTAAAGAGTTCTTACATCCAATGGATCAGGATTGATGTGAATTTATAAGGGATACTCTAAATGGTGTATGATAAAGAAAATGAATTAAAACTTAAGAATGATCTTTATAACGCTAAGGTTATTTATCAATGGGAAGCTATAAGGTGTGACAGACTTGGAAATAAACTTCGTTGGTTTTTATCTATAGGGATTCCTTTTTTTGGTTATAGTTTTTTATTATTACTAATACAAGATATGGATGCGGTTCCAGTATTGTTTTTTATTGGTTTAATAATGACTTTTGTTATTCGTTATTTATTTTTGGCAGACAATCAGTATCATTATTTCTTAACGAAAAAAGGAATTCACTTTACAACAGAGCAGATAATCCCTGAAATGGCGTATAAAGTGATGAGAGGTTTTGCTTGGTTTGGTGTGGCGGTAAGTTTTTTTGCTGTAACTATAATAGGACCAATGGCTTTTATTGGAGCTGGCGCTTGTGCATTGCTGTCATTTAAAATGACTGGTTTTAAATCAATTCCTCGCAGTTCTTTTGTATATTTCGTAGATGAATATACTGTATTTGATATTCAAAAAGAAAATACTTTTTCAATAATAAGTCATCCGCATGATATATATGATTCATGCTATCGATTGTATTATTTTCGTGAAGATAGAGATGAAATAAAAAAACAATTACTTCAGGTGATTAAAAAAAGCCACTATAAAATAATCAAGCATCCTGATGATATTTATACCAACGGTCCATTTGAACCCTCGAAATAGTAAAATCATAATACAACAAACATAAAAAAAGCGGCGATGATGCCGCTTTGAACTAGCCAATTAACGTTGAGTTTTATTCATTTTTAGAATTTGTAATCTAACTCAATACCCCAGTTACGACCTGCTTGAGCTTTACGATCAATGCCATCATCGCCGGCTTCAGTACCAATCATGTCATTATATAACCAGTACTGTTTATCAAGCGCATTGAATAAGCCACCACGAAGGGTTAAATCCTTCATTGGCTTATAGTAAGCCGTTAAATCAACCAAGGTGTAACCAGCAACATTGATGTTTTCATGACCAACGTTTGACCATTTGTCTTTTGCTGCCACCATATTGATGTTTAATAAAGCACCGTAAGTATAACCAATGGAGTCATAACCTAAGCCTAGGTTTGAAGTTAGCGGGGCAACACTGTCTATTGATGCTCCTGTCTTTTTATCTCGGCCTTCAGCATAAGCAATACTTAGCTTCGAGTAGGTTCCTTGAGGTGCATTAAACGCTTCATCCAATAAGTAAGTAGAACTAAATTCAACCCCATAAATTTCTACAGAATCGATATTCTCTTTTGTGTAATGTTCTTTTCCATCGTTCGGGCCACCAACAACTTTACCTAAGTATTGTTGATTGATGAAATCAGAATAATCATTGTAGAAAGCGATTAATTCAACTTGTGCGGCATTCGATTGTGCTCGAATACCTGTTTCATATGAAATACTGCTTTCAGCTTTTAGGTCAGGGTTTGCATCAATTACTGCGCCACTGTCATAGAAGTAGTACATATCTTGTAGAGTAGGGGCTTTAAAACCTTGGCTTACTTGAGCAAGTACGCTAACGTTATTATTTATATGATAAACCGAGCCTAATTTAGCCGTAAAAGCGTCATTTTTGCTGTCAGGGTATTCTGTTTTAAAACCGTCATTGGTTTCTGGTTTTGCTTCAAATGAGTCATAACGTAAACCAGCAGTTAGCACCAATTGTTCATCAAGTAAGAAAGCTTGGTCCTGCGCAAAAATACCATACTGCGTCATGGTTGCATCAGGCATATCGGTATGGCCCGGTCCAACGGTTCCTTTATCGTATTTATAATCGGTATTTTCAGTTGCGAACTTGTTTTGTCTAAAGCTTAGGCCATAAGTGATTTGGTGGAAACCTTCCCCAAACTCGGCGATCTTATCAAATTGTGCATCAAACTGGATTGAGTCATCAGTAGCGAGACGTTCACGCATTCTGCGTCCTGAGGCCATTGGTGAGCCACCGTACGAAGTGTCATAGTTTTTAGATAGTGACTCAGTTTGCTGTAGATTAAGTTTAGATTCTAACGTATCAAATAGAATATTATTGGCTTGCCATTCATGTTCCAATCCTACGCGAAGACGTGTGGTAGTGTCTTCGTTGTAGTTATCCTTATAACTAAAACCAGGCATGATGGTGTAACCCTCATAGGAAAGCTCATCTTCATCATATTGTGATGTGTAATACTCCACAGTTGTGCCGATACGATGCGAGTCATTTAATTGGTAAAAGGCTTTTGCTAATAGGTTACCAATTTGTGCATCTGCTGGGTTTGCTGCACCACGATCTGGGCCTTCAATATCTGCACCGTTAGAATGGGTTTGTGATTCACTGCCTTTTTTATACGTCAGCATGACTAGAGTTTCTAGCTCAGCAGCACGCATTGCCCATGTCCCTGTAGTTTTCGTGCTTGAATCTACGCTGTTATAGCCTGTTTTTACTTCAAAAGCGTTTTCGTCTCCCTCGGTTCTTAAAATATCTTCAGGATTTTTAGTCTCCATTAGAACGGTACCGCCAAGAGAGTCTGAACCATATAGAGTAGAAGATGGGCCTTTGTTTACTTCAATTGCTTTTAAGGTGTCAATTTCAATAGCACTTGGGTATTTACGTTGTTCATTGGATCCTGGATTGTATGGGGTAGGTTGTTGAACCCCATCAACTAACATTTTAATACGGCTGTCACTCATACCACGAATAGTGAACCCTGATAAACCAAAACGACCGCCACCATTTGCAGTTACCCCTGGTGTATATTTTAAAGCATCTTGAACATTGGTTGCCATTGTCTTATCAATGTCTTCAGCAGTGACTTTTGATATAGAACTTGATACATCTTTGATGCTTTGTTCTGTTCGAGTTGCCGATACAACAACCTCATCAAACATTGTTGAATTCCCATCAGAAGAGCTTTCAGCGTGAAGAGTGGGAGAGATAGCAACTAAAATAGACGCAGCTAAAAGTGTTTTTTTATTAGACATGTTAATTCCTTGAAAGTGTCTGGTCTCATAATTCGGGAAAGATAATACATACTGCGAATGATAATTACTATCATTTTCATTTGATCTTTTGCTTTTTTGTTCTATGGCGTGAAAAATTGAATAAAATAAAAATGATAGCCATATAAAAAGAGGGGAATTGATAGGTGTTCTATAGGCATTTGGCTAAGAAAAGTACTTTTTTCTATTAGATCAGCTATTTTATCCAATTCAGTTTGGATTTAGCGCTGTGATTTATTACTATGTGCTGATATGTATTTTACTCGCAACGGATACCACCTATAAGTGGATGAGGAAACGATGCAACATCTAGACGAGATCATTGCCAATGCAACGGCAGAAATTGAACAAGCAGGCTCTTTAGTCGCTCTGGACGAAGTCCGTGTTCAATACTTAGGTAAAAAAGGGCATTTGACACTTCAGCTTCAAGGACTAGGTAAACTAGATCCTTCAGAGCGTCGTGAAGCAGGTCAACTGATCAATAAAGCAAAGCAAGCGGTTCAAACGTTATTAGTTGAACGTAAAGATTCACTTCAAACTGCAGAGCTTGAAGCGAAACTTGCTGCTGAAACTATCGATGTAAGCCTTCCAGGCCGTCGTATCGAGAATGGTGGTTTACACCCAGTTACTCGTACCGTTGAGCGTATTGAGCAATTCTTTGGTGAATTAGGTTTCAGCACTGAATCTGGCCCTGAAATTGAAGATGCATTCCATAACTTCGATGCGCTAAATATTGCAGACGATCACCCAGCACGTACTGACCACGATACGTTCTTCTTTAACCCTGATCTAATGCTACGTACGCATACATCAGGTGTTCAGATCCGTACAATGGAAAATGGCAAACCACCATTCCGTTTCATTGCTCCTGGTCGTGTTTACCGTAACGATTACGATCAAACTCACACACCAATGTTCCACCAAGTGGAAGGTATGTTAGTTGATGAGAACGTTAACTTTGCACAACTTAAAGGTATTCTTCACGATTTCCTTTGTAATTTCTTTGAAGAAGAAGTTGAAGTGCGTTTCCGTCCTTCATTCTTCCCATTCACAGAACCTTCTGCTGAAGTTGATGTGAAGCGTAAAGATGGCAAATGGTTAGAAGTATTAGGTTGTGGCATGGTTCACCCTAACGTACTTCGCTCTGTTGGCATCGACCCTGAAAAATACTCAGGCTTTGCGTTTGGTATGGGTGTTGAGCGTCTAACTATGCTTCGTTACGGCGTAAATGACCTTCGTGCGTTCTTCGAGAACGACCTTCGTTTCCTTAAACAATTCAAGTAATTCGGGGCTAGAAATTTATGAAATTCAGTGAATCTTGGCTACGCGAGTGGGTTAAACCTGCTATTAACAGCGAAGAGCTAGCTCACCAAATCACAATGGCTGGTTTGGAAGTTGATGAAGTTGCACCTGTTGCTGGTGAGTTCACCGGTGTTAAAGTAGGTAAAGTGGTTGAGTGTGGTCAACACCCAGACGCAGACAAACTTCGTGTAACTAAAATTGATATCGGCGAAGAAGAACTTTTAGACATCGTTTGTGGTGCATCTAACTGTCGTCTTGGTCTAACAGTTGCTGTTGCAACGGTTGGTGCTGTACTTCCTGGTGACTTCAAAATTAAGAAAGCAAAACTACGTGGTGTTCCATCACACGGTATGCTTTGTTCTTTCTCTGAGCTAGGTATTGATGTTGAATCTGACGGTATTTTAGAATTACCTGAAGGCTCTACATTAGGTATGGACGTTCGTGAGCTTCTTGAGCTTAACGATGTTGCTATTGATGTTGACTTAACAGCAAACCGTGCTGACTGTTTTAGCATTCGTGGTTTAGCTCGTGAAGTAGGTGTTCTTAACCGTGCAGACGTAGCTGAACCAACTATTGAAGCAGTAGCAACAAGTATTGAAGATACGGTTTCTATTGAAGTTAAAGCAACTGAAGCGTGTCCACGTTACCTTGGTCGTGTAATCAAGAACGTAAATGCAAAAGCTGAAACACCAATCTGGATGCAAGAGAAACTGCGTCGTTGTGGTATCCGTTCAATCGATGCGATTGTTGATATTACAAACTACGTAATGCTTGAGCAAGGTCAACCAATGCACGCGTTTGATCTGTCTAAGATCGACGGCGGCATTGTGGTTCGTATGGCTGAACAAGATGAGAAACTAACTCTTCTTGATGGCAACGAAGCGAAGCTAAACAACAATACATTAGTGATTGCAGACCAAAACAAAGCATTAGCAATCGCTGGTATCTTTGGTGGTAAAGAGTCTGGTGTAACGACTGAAACAACTGACATCATGCTTGAGTGTGCATTCTTCGCTCCTGATCACATCCGTGGTCGTGCGCGTGCATACGGTCTACACACTGATTCTTCTCTACGTTTTGAGCGTGGCGTTGACTCTACATTACAAGCAACAGCGATGGAGCGTGCAACACAGCTTCTTGTTGAACTTTGTGGTGGCGAAGTAGCTCCTATCTCTGCAGCAGAATCTGACGCTGATCTTCCAACAGCAAACACGGTTGAATTACGTCGTAGCAAGTTAGATGGTCTATTAGGTCATCACATCCCATCAACAGATGTGGTTGAGATCTTAACGCGTCTAGGTTGTTCTGTTGAAACGACAGACACAGGCTGGACAGCAACATCTCCATCATGGCGTTTTGATATTGCAATCGAGCAAGACCTAATTGAAGAAGTAGGTCGTATCTACGGTTACAATAACATTCCAAACCAAGCACCTGTTGCTGCACTAAACATGAACGATCACAAAGAAGCAAACCAACCGCTTAAGCGTGTTCGTGACCTTCTTGTTGACCGTGGTTACCACGAAGCAATTACCTATAGCTTTGTAGAGCCTGAGCAACAAAAACTGATCGTGCCTGAGATTGAGCCGTTAATTCTGCCATTCCCAATTTCAGCTGACATGTCAGCAATGCGTCTAAGCCTATGGACTGGTTTGATCAACACCGTTGTTCACAACCAAAAACGTCAACAACCACGCGTTCGTTTATTCGAATCGGGTCTGCGTTTTATTCCTGAAGAATCAGCAGAAAACGGCATGCGTCAAGAAATGATGCTTGCTGGTATCATCGCTGGTACTCGTGGTGAAGAACACTGGGATATCGCAACAAACACAGTTGATTTCTTCGACCTTAAAGGCGATTTAGAAGCCGTTCTTGAACTAACTGCTAACGAATTAGCGTATGAGTTTAAAGCTGCTAAACACCCAGCACTTCACCCAGGCCAAACAGCAGCTATCGTTGTTGGCGGAAAAGAAGTTGGTTTCATTGGTACAGTACACCCAGAGTTAGAGCGTAAGTTTGGCTTAAACGGTCGTACAATCATGTTTGAAATCGAGTGGGACGCAATCAATACTCGCGTTATCCCAGAAGCTGCATCAGTATCTAAGTTCCCTGCAAACCGTCGTGATATCGCGATCGTTGCAGACGAGGCTATTGCTTCTGGTGACATCGTTGCTGAATGTTTAGCATCAGGCGGCGAGCTATTAACTAGCGCGAAACTGTTCGATGTTTACCGTGGTCAAGGCGTTGAAGAAGGTAAGAAGAGTCTTGCAATCGCACTGACACTTCAATCTGTTGAGCGTACGCTAGAAGAGGCTGATATCACTTCAGCTGTTGACGCTATTGTTGCTGCAATTGGTGAGAAGTTCTCAGCAACACTGCGTGACTAATACACTTCTTTTTTAACAGAAGAATATAAAATCCAGTACTGACGTTTGTTGGTACTGGATTTTTTTATTATAAAATAACGCAAAGGTAAAGATTTACGTTTTAGGCCAAGCAAGAGAGAAAGCTGCAGTCTAGTATATAATGCTGAAGAAAAACTCGATTAGTATCTATAGATTAGAAGATAGTAATAGAGGTCTAAAGCTTACTTGTTCACAATCAAACAGATGGCTTACTTTCAAATTTGTTAATAATTATTTGGGCAGCATCACAATTTTACATACGAACGAATGTTCTAAATAACCATGTATTATTAGTGGTATATACTAAATCAATGACTTAGGTTAGGCTGATATAAGATATCTAAGTAGATTAAGCTTATAAATTTGATCGCCATCTCATAAATGCATCATGATTTTTGAGAAAAAAGTTGGCGAAAATCAGTCAGTTGGCATACACTGTCAAGAGTTGAACGAATGTTAAGTTGTTGTTCTAACTGTTCAGTTTCCAGTTACAGTAAATACTGTAGCTCTGTCTAACGTAACTTGAGGGTAGTTTTTATGGCACTCACTAAAGCTGATTTGGCTGAGACCTTATTTGAAAAAGTTGGATTAAGTAAACGCGACGCCAAGGAAACGGTAGAAGTATTTTTCGAAGAGATTAAGCAAGCTCTAGAGAGTGGTGAGCAAGTTAAATTATCTGGATTTGGTAATTTTGACTTACGCGAAAAGAGTGAGCGACCTGGACGTAACCCAAAAACTGGGGAAGATATTCCAATTTCTGCACGCCGCGTAGTAACATTTAAACCGGGCCAGAAACTGAAAGCTCGCGTTGAGAATCTACCAGTAGAAAAATAATCTTGCCATCTTTGGCTGAAGAGAATGAAAGCTGTATGACAATTATTTGTTATGCAGCTTTTTTATTGCCTTCATTTTTTTAACTTAGAATTCCATTGTGTTTGAACTCACACAATTGTTTGTATTTTGTTAAATAACATTAACGTAAATGGTACAGTTTTTTGGTTGAATATTTTACCAAGGAAGAGAAGTACCAATGGATCATATTTCATTTATTCAAAATACCTTAGATTTGTCTGTCTCTGTAAAAGAAAAAAGTTGGTTACTTACGGATGGCACTCTGGTTATTTATCATAGCCGAGGTGTCGTAGAGTTTGTTCCAAGTTTAGATTTTACCTCGAACCGTGCTGTTGTATTGTCATCGGGGGTTCACGGTAATGAAACATCTCCAATAGAGCTACTTGATACTATCATTGAAGATATTCAAAGCGGTAAGCTCTCATTGACTCAACCCTGTTTATTTATTTATGGACATCCTGCAGCAACACACCAACATACTCGATTTATTGATACAAATTTGAATCGTTTATTTAGCGGGTATCAAATCCCTGACGATAGCGTTGTTGAAGTAGCCTTAGCGAATAGACTGATGGAAAGTGTGGACCGATTTTTTACCAAACATGACGCACAAGAAAAATGGCATTTAGATCTCCATTGTGCAATTCGTTCATCGCAGCATTACACTTTTGCAATTCATCCATATAACAGGCATTACAAAAGATCAGATCCATTACTTCGCTTTTTATCACAAAGTAAAATCGAAGCCTGCTTATTTTCAGAAGCGCCAGCATCAACCTTTAGTTGGTACAGTGCAGAGCATCATGGTGCTCATGCTGCGACTGTTGAGCTAGGTAAAGTGGCAAAAATGGGCGAAAATGACTTAACCTTACTGGCTGATTTTGAAAAAGAACTCCGACATTTTATTAGCCATGATAGCCATACAGATAATGAGAAGGTTATATCGAGTGTCATTGAATACCAAGTAACCCGAAGCATTATGAAACACAGTGAGCAGTTTGAATTTCACTTTCCATCTGACTTAGCGAACTTTACTCAATTTAACGAGAATGAATTACTTGCCGAAGATGAAGGGGTTAAATACCGGGCTCAACGTGGTGGCGAAAGTGTTGTGTTTCCAAATGCGAAAGTAGAAAACGGACACAGGGCGTGTTTGTTGGTTCAAAAAATAGAAAATTAAGACGAATTAACTTAAAAAATGCGTCTCTATCAATAAATCCTTTATCCAATGAATTCAATTGTTATGATGTAAAAAACAAAATAAAAGGACATGATAATGACAGCACCAAGTTGGGACCTCTCTATCGCATTTCAATCGCTTGATGATCCAAAGCTAGCAAATACCATTATTTCAATTGAAGAGCGTATTCTTCATTTCGCTGCTGATGATATTAATGTCAACGTTGATGGGTTGCAGCAGGCGATTATTGAGAAAGAATCCATTTCAGTGCAACTGGCCACTGTGGGGAGCTATGGTAACTGCATCGCTTCTGTGGATGCATCAAATTCTCAAGCTAAAGCATTGGTTAACCAAGTAACAAAACTTGCGTCTGATCTGTCTCAAGCTTTTAGCCCATATCTAGATGCGATTGTAAATGCGCCAACGGAATGCTTTGAACAAGTATTGTCACTAAACAATGAATTAGAAGCACAACGTTTCCTGCTTGAAGAAGAAAGAAAACTGGTTGCGACCAGACTAAGCGTGAAAGAAGAGCAGTTATTATCAGCCATGAGTGTTGATGGTAAAAATGCCTGGGGTCGTTTGTATGACAATATTACAGGCTCTATGAAAGTGACACTGCAACTTCCAAATGGAACAGAGGAAACCATTGGGTTGTCTCAAGCGGCAAGTATTCTCTACGGCAGCGATACACTACGTAGAGAGCCTGCATGGCGTGCAATACAGTTGGCAATGAAACAAAACCAAGAAAGCTTTTCTGCCATATTAAATGCACTGGCAGGTTGGCGTTTAACAGAATACCAAAAGCGTAGCGCTGCGAATAAGCTGCACTTTCTTGAACCAAGCCTACATGGTAGCCGTATTGAGCAACAAACGCTGGATAGCATGATCTCGGTAGCAAAAAAGAACCGCGCAGTAGGACAAAAAGCAGGACGCTTAATGGCAAAAATGTTTAGAACTGAGCAGTTAACGCCATGGGATCAACAAGCGTCAATGCCACCATTAGTAGGAGAGGCCTCTAATTACAGCTTTGATGAAGCCATTGACATCATAAAAGACGCTTTTGCTGGTGTGTCTCAAGAGATGGCAGATTTTGTTGATTTGATGGTTAAAAATGGCTGGATTGATGCCGCACCACAAGAAACTAAACGTCTTGGTGCTTACTGTACAAAATTTGCAGATACACGTACTCCTTTAGTCTTTATGACTTGGGGTAATAGCATGTCTGATGTATTAACGCTTGCACATGAGTTAGGTCACGCCTTCCACAACTGGGTAATGCGAGACATGCCATTATGCAAAACTAAATACCCAATGACGTTAGCGGAGACGGCGTCAATCTTTGCAGAAAACGTTGTTCGTGATGCATTACTGGCTAAAGCAAAAACCAAAGAAGATAAAATCGAAATGCTATGGGAAGAGTTATCTTCAGCACTCGCATTAACTATTAATATCCCAGTACGTTATGAGTTTGAAAAAGCATTTTATGAGCAACGTGCAACGAAAGAGCTTGGGCCAACTCAACTCTCTGATTTAATGAGCCAAACATGGTCTGAATGGTACGGTGATGCAATGTCTGAGCCCGATCCCATGTTCTGGGCAAGTAAGCTTCACTTTAGTATTCCGGAAGTTAGTTTTTATAATTACCCATATTTATTTGGTTACTTATTCAGTATTGGTGTTTATGCACAAAGAGAGGCAAAAGGAGAGAGCTTCTACCAAGATTACGTCAGTTTATTGCGTGATACTGGCTCTATGAGAGCTGAAGAGGTGGTTCAAAAGCATTTGCAGATGGATTTAACCGAAGAAACGTTTTGGCAGCAGAGCTTAGACAGAGTAAGCCAACAAATTGATGAGTTTGAACGATTAGTCAGCTAATTTTAAACTAGAGCCTAACGAAAAATGTAATCGAAAATAATAAAAAAGCGCCTCACTGATAAACAGCAGAGGCGCTTTTTTTATATCTATCAAACAGCAATGTTTTTAGATAATTAAACTGGATTAGTCACGGAAGTTTGTGAACTGGAAAGGCTGACCAAAGTCACCTTCACGTACAAGTGCCATTGCAGCTTGTAGATCGTCACGATTCTTACCAGTAATACGCAGTTGTTCGCCTTGAATTGCAGCTTGAACTTTAATTTTTGATGCTTTAATTTCTTTTACTAATTTCTTAGCGATAAGCGTATCAACACCTTGCTTAAAGTCGATATCTTGATAAAAGTTTTTACCAGAGTGAACGGCGTCTTTGATCTCCATAGCACGAGCATCAACACCACGTTTTGCAAGGTTACCACGTAAAATATCTACTAACTGAGACAGTTGGAAGTCATCTTCCGCTTTAATTTTGATGTTTTCGCCTTTTAATTCAAAGCTAGCATCAACGCCACGAAAATCGAAACGAGTAGCTAATTCACGAGTAGCATTGTCTACCGCATTTTTTAGTTCAACATTATCAACTTCAGAAACGATATCAAAAGCAGGCATAGTTTTAATCCTTAAATTAACGAGATGTTTTAATTGTGTTTGATAACATGTCTAACATAGTCACGGTATCTTCCCAGCTTAGGCATGGGTCAGTAATTGATTGGCCATAAGTCAGGTTATTTAAATCAGTCATTGGTTGGTTGCCTTCAATAATGAAGCTTTCGGCCATAATACCAACCACTTTATTGCTACCAGACTCTATTTGAGCGCAAATATCTTTGGCTACATCAAGTTGGCGACGGTGTTTTTTCTCACAGTTAGCATGACTGAAGTCTACAATCAGATGAGGCGGTAAATCAACGTCCGCTAAGCGTTGACACGCATCCGTTACCGAATCAATATCAAAGTTAGGCTTATCGTTACCACCACGTAAGATAACGTGACCAAAAGGGTTACCAGCAGTACGGTAAACCGTCATACGACCTTGCTTGTCTGGAGAGTAGAAAAAGTGAGAAGCTTTCGCTGCACGAATCGCATCCATTGCTATTTGTACATTGCCATTTGTGCCGTTTTTAAAGCCAACAGGGCAAGATAGGGCAGAAGCCATTTCACGGTGAATTTGAGACTCAGTCGTACGAGCGCCAACAGCACCCCAAGTGATTAAGTCAGCAATATATTGACCCGTGATCATATCTAAAAACTCAGTCGCCGTAGCTAAACCCAGTTTGTTGATATCAAGTAGGAGCTTACGCGCTTTATGAAGACCAGCTTCAAGTGCATAACTGCCATCTAAGTTAGGATCAGTAATTAAGCCTTTCCAACCCACAATGGTACGAGGTTTTTCAAAATAAGTACGCATAACGATGAACAGATCATCTTTATACTGATCTTGTATATTGGCTAAGCGTTGTGCGTAATCTAAAGCTGCATCTGTATCATGAACAGAGCATGGACCCACAACGACTAAAAGACGTTTATCTTTGCCAGTTAAAATTGCTTCAACCTGTGCGCGAGAGTGCTCAATATGTTCAGCAACCTCATCTGTAATAGGGTGAGCAGTCGTAAGTTCAGCAGGAGTTGGCATAGGGCCTAATGGCTGAGTACGAAGTTCATCTGTTTGAAATGGCATAGTTTCGCCCGTTAATTCTTTAATACACAAGGATAAGATAACGGAAAATCAAAGGGGATGAAACCCAAAATTTTTGTATAACGAAAGATAGAGTAAAGAAAAGTTAACGTATTGTATCTTTTAGACTTGAGTTGTTGCTCATGTATCGGTATGTTCAACATAAATAACATTAAATAATGAAACCGACTTATTGAGTTCATTGGAGCAAGCATGACAGATACAATTTTACCAACGCTAACTCGTGTGGCAAGTTTACCTTCATATCAGTCTCAAACCGATTCAGAAGCTACTTTGTATGTTTCTATTGCAGGGTTAATCCAAGAGCATTTGTTTTATCACCCAAAAGCCGTTATTAAAGCACCAAAAATGAGCGATATTGATGCGCAAAGTTTAGCCATTATTATTGAAGGGGCGGCAGATGGTAAAACACATTTTGTAGATACTTTAGCTAATGAGATCCTAGCGAATATCAAAGCATCAACAAAAGAAGTGAAAATTGCGTTCTCAGACGCTGACAGTGCAGCATTTGCAGGGTTACTGGGAGGCCAATTAGAAGCACATGAAGAAAACCCAAAAATGGGCGTTCGTGGTGTTACTCGTTTTGCCTCTGATGCGAGTACAGAGCAATTTGCTTTAGAGTGTGAAGTGATAAAGAAAGTCATCGCAGCGACAACAGCAAGTGTGCAAATTGTGGTGCCATTTGTGCGTAATTTAAGTGATGCAGCAACCATCATTGATCGTTTAGCAATTCAAGGTTTGCCACGTGGTTTAAATGGTTTACAAGTCCACTTTGTATGTGATGTACCTGCCGCGGCTTTAATGGCAGATAAATTACTGCAGTACTTTGATGGGTTAATTATTAATGTGGATACATTGACGCAATTTACGTTAGGTGTAGACAAACAAAATGAAGCGCTAGAGCATCACTTTGATCCACAAAACGAAGCCGTTCTTCATCTTGTAGGTAACGCGATTCAAGCGGCAAATAAAGCGAATAAGCCAGTGTTAACTACCATCGATGAATTGGCTCAAAATCCACGTATTCAAGAGCTGTTAGAGCAACTGACAGCAACAGAGGTTGTAGTTACCGCGTAACGATAATGTACTACCGTTAAGATACAAAAACGCTTTTAGGTGATTAAACCTAAAAGCGTTTTTTATTGTTTGGATTTAATTAGTATTACTTATCGATAGCAATTTTTTCAATATCGATAATTTTAGAGCGGTTTACAATAATCTTCCAACGATGCAGTTGAGTACTGTAATCATCCATGGTTTCACGTACGATTAAATTAATTAAGTGGCGTTTTTCAACTGATTCTTTACTCACTTGCCCCTCATTCAATTGATAAATCTTCTGAGAGCCTTTTTCCATTAAACGGGCGATAGGGCGAAGATCAACTAACATGGTTTCACGAGTCTGTTCATAACCACTCATAAACTTAGTGATCGCCATTTTGGTTTGGCTTTTGTATGACAGAACCACCTCTTCACGCTGCACCACACGATGTTTACGCAGTTTTTGAATATCAGAATCCAACTCAGAGAACGTCATGTAATCTAGCCATTCTAACTTACGCCCAACATACGTGTTGGTGGTAGGGTCAAGATAGCGCTTACGCCATTTAGGTTGGCCTTTACGTATCCAGCGCCACATAACATCACGCAAATCATCTTTAAAGACTTCACGCATCGCATAAATAAACGATACCGCAAAGATAAAAGAGGCAGTAATTTCACCTAAAAAACCACGTGCTTGAATCACCATTAATGAAACAAAGATCATCACAACCGCCGTTGCGCCACCTTTAACCATACGTTTAATGTGTTTACCAAGCGCCAGGTTTTTTTCTTTCAATACAATAGGGTACTCAATTAAACGACGAAGTAAGCGCATTTTATTCGACATACGAGTAATATCTTCCCGAGCTTTACGAGAGTTATAACTCTTATCTAAGCGATGGAGATCTTCTTTTTCACAGAAATCGATAAGTTTTTCTTTTACTTCTTTATATTCTTCATTGCGTGGCATGTGCGCAATCAGAGAAAGAAATTTCTGTTCAGTATACCAAGAAAGGTAATTGTCGATATTGGCGTAGTAACGCTTTAATGCGTCATCATAAGGGACGTTACGACGTAACTTTCTGAGGATGTCGATCGCCAATTCAATCGCATCTTCAACTTCATCATGCGTGATATCGTCACGAGTCGTATCGCTCAGTTGCTGTATAGCTTTCTCTAATGCCAAAGCATATTGATAAGCATATAAACTCAAACTTAAACGGTATTGTTCAGTAGACAAGCGTCCACGCTGTGCTAAACGGGAGTGCACAAGGGGAAGGTGGTTTTTATCACTGAAATACGTACGATAGCTCTGGATTGAGTTGTAATAAAACTCAGATTCAGAAACCATGTCCTTGTTTAAACCAAGCTCTCCGGGAACAAAAAGAAACATCTCTAGTTCGTGCTGCTTAGATTCTTCAACAATATGTGAGATTTTTAGTGATAAGCCATCTTTCTTACCAACTGTAATCACAGGAAATGCCTATAAAAATGGTAATTCATAAAGCAAGCATATCAGAGTTCAGGTATAATCACAGAGTATTTTATTTAGGAATTGAAGTAATGATTAAAATTGGTCAAATCAACAAATTAGAAGTAACAAAAATCGTAGACTTTGGCGTCTTTTTAGATGGCGATGATTATGGTTCAATTCTTCTTCCAAGTCGTTTTGTTCCAGAAGGCACTGAAGTTGGCGAAGCGCTTGATGTGTTTATTTATCTTGATTCAGAAAATGAAGTGGTCGCCTCAACTGAAACACCAAAAGCTCAAGTAGGCCAATTTGGTTTAATGAATGTCATTGGTACTAACAGCATTGGTGCATTTGTTGATTGGGGTATTGCGAAGAAAGATTTATTAGTTCCGTTCAGTGAACAACGCGGTCGTTTAAACGAAGGTCAATCAATCCTTGTTTATGTGTATATTGATAAAGCGTCTAGCCGTATCGTAGGCACAACTCGTTTTAATAAATGGTTAGATAAAACACCTGCAAATTACGAGAAAGGCCAACAAGTCGATATCATTATCGCAGAGCGTACCGATCTTGGTTATAAAGCGGTTGTAAATGGCGAGCACTGGGGACTAATCTTCCATTCTGATGTGTTTGGTAAGCTATTTATTGGTAAGCAGTTAAAAGCGTTTATTAGTGATATGCGTGAAGATGGTAAAATCTCATTGTCATTACAACGTCCAGGCGTTGCACGTATGGATGATTTAAGTGAAAAAGTATTAGCGACCTTAGAGAAAAAAGACGGTTTCTTACCATTAAGTGATAAGTCATCTCCAGAAGCTATTTTTGCTGAGTTTAGAACCAGTAAAGGGACGTTCAAGAAGACTATTGGTGGCCTATATAAAGCAGGCAAAATCACCATTACAAAAGAAGGCATCAACCTCGTTAAATAACCGAGAGTTAAACTAATATTGCCCTAAAAAATAGCCCGTAACGATTCCTGGTTACGGGCTTAGGGAAATGGCTCAAATCACTGAGCCTTGCGCTAATAAAATGGAGAACTTACTTTATTTAGCGTAGTACAGCTTCTCAGCTTGTCTATTATTTATTCCCTTTTTTATTTCTCTTATATCGATGAAAACCATTCAGCTTACAACTCTCGATAATGAGTAACCTTATTTCGGCCCGTATTTTTTGAGTGATATAACGCTTTATCTGCCTGTTCAATTACATCATCTAATAGCACATTTGGTTTACTGATTGTGGTTATTCCCGCACTTAATGTTACTTTCTCGTGCAGCGTATTGTACTGATCGATTTTCTTTCGGACTTGTTCTGTAAATCGAATCGCTTGTTTTGGATCACTCTCAGTCGTAAATAAAACAAATTCTTCACCGTCATAGCGTGCTGCTAAAATACTTGGGTATTGAGATATGGCTTTACCTACTATCGCAATGATCTTATCTCCGACTATATGACCATAGGTATCATTAATACGTTTAAAGAAATCAATATCTAACAGAATAATAGAGTAGGGTTTAAAGCCTGTTGGATGTTGCGTATCGTTGATGAGCTTTGATGTCATATCATGAAAAGCACGGCGGTTAAATAAACCAGTTAGATAGTCACGATTAAGCACGTTCACAAGCTTCTTATGTCGATGATTAAGCTGTAGCAATAGAATAACAATTATTGTAGCTAGACTTAAAACTAAAGCTAACAAGCTATAGAGAAGTGTATTGGTCGGGCGATGGAGTTCATCACGGGAAATTCCCGAGACAATAGCCCAATCAAGGTAAGGGTAATAAATATAAAGGACGTCTTTTTGATAGGTATTATTGTCCATCGTAATTTGATAGGAATAATCTTCAACATTTGCAGAATGAAAGATCGTCTCTGGTGAACCGTTAACTAGGTTCATTTGTAAACTGTAACTGTGTGCTGATTGTTGGATCTTTTTAAGTAAGCCGTCTGCATTTTCACCAATTAAGCTACGAATGTTTTCTCCTTCATAACTAGGATGGAGAATAAGCTCACCAACTAAGTCAATGACATAAACGTAACCGGTTTTGCCATATTGATACTTATTTAATTTATCTTTTAGAATAGTTTTATCAATGAAGTGTAAAAGCTCATCTTTATAAGCACTGGCAGAGATAACAAAGTCTAACTCTTCTACATAAATAGAATAAGCTAGCTTTCTGCGTGGTTTCTCTTCGCCTGGGTTTGTCCATAAGTACTCAACAAAATGATCATCATTATCAATTTGTTCTTGAATGTGGCGATACTCACTGACGTTACGACCCTGAAAAATAGGATGATACACCAATTGGCCTTTAGAGTTTAAGATATACGGATAACCAGTATCACCAATTTTATTAGAGTTAATGTAATTTTGAATTAACGTATTCTTTTGCTCTGGCGTTAAAGAGGGCGAGGCTTGAATTTGAGTGATAAACTTAGCAGAGGTAGTCACAATACCTCTTAGGTAACGCTTAATTGACTCATTAAGTGCGGTATCAACAATATCATAACTGGCTTCAATAGAGTTATTGAACGCTTTAAATGAAGAGCTGCGGATTGTTTTTTCAACTGTTTGAAAGCTTTGGATGCTAAACGTTAAAGAGATTGCGGCAATACCAATTAATAGTAGAATTAAAATAGGTTGTAAAAAGCGTAAATGATGAAAACGAGATTGAGGCATGAAATAAGTCCTATTAACAGTATGCTGATTCTATTTTAAAAGACGCTAACTAGCAAGTTGCTCTGTTTTTACACGCTTTGATCGAAAAATGGTCAAACGATTGATAATAATAAAAAAAGACTTGCAGAGTAAAAAAGAACTCGATATTATCCATCTCGTTCTCAAGGAGAAGTAAGTTACTTCCCGGTTAACGATTTGCCCGCTTAGCTCAGTTGGTTAGAGTACTTGCATGACATGCAAGGTGTCACTGGTTCGAGTCCAGTAGCGGGCACCAAATTCGTTCTTTATGAACAAGCAAAAAAGCCCACCTAGTGTGGTCTTTTTTGTGCCTGTAATTCTTTGTTTTATCAATAATTTAGTCTTTTCAATGCCTGCAAGAAAACAAATCCAAACATCACCTCTGATGTGCAAGTAATACCATTCTGGATAAGTAGTTGTTCAGATAATTGCGTAGGAAAAATCGATTAGAACAAGGCATAAATTACAGTAACTAGTGGATCTAATTACACCTAATTTTTGCACAAGAAAGGTATAACGCAGATATAATCGATTTTAACAAGCAAGAATGATCAAATACTTATGTAGATTGGTATAAAACCAAAAGAGAAGAACTATCACTTACAATGGTCTTGCTCCAAATGAAAAGAGCATCGAGATTCTAGAAAACCTTCTATCGATGTTTTTTATCACTAAGTATCAAAATTGAATTTTTAGCTTATTATTTGATACTTAATGTTCATTATTAGGTTGGGGTATAGTTAGAATAATTGCTATGTTTTTACTTGATTGGAAATGATAATGAAAAAAATTGCGGTAATTTTATCTGGTTGTGGAGTGTTTGATGGGTCGGAGATCCATGAGGCGGTACTGTCTCTGTTAGCTATAGAGCAAAATGACGCTGAATGGGTTTGTTTTGCTCCGAATGTTTATCAGCATCATGCATTGGATCATTCCACGGGAAGTGAGCATATCGACTCTCGACATGTTATGGAAGAATCTTCACGTTTATCTCGAGGTGAAATTTCAGATGTTGCTACACTTGATGCGAATGACTTCGATGCACTTATTGTTCCTGGTGGTTTTGGGGCGGCCAAAAACCTGTCCAATTTTGCATTAGACTCAGCAATGTTTGAAATTAACCCTCATGTATTAAAAGCTTGTAAATCATTTAAGAAGGCTGAAAAACCAACGGGATTCATGTGTATCTCTCCTGTAATGTTACCTGCAATTTATGGAAAAGGGATTAAATGTACAATTGGTAATGATATTAAAGTCGCTAATTTTATAGAATCACAAGGAGGTAAGCATGTAAATTGTATGGCTCAAGATATTGTTTGGGATAATATAAATAAAGTAGCAACAACACCTGCTTATATGACAGCAAAAAATATGCTTGAAGTACAGAAAGGGATTTCAAAGTTAATTGAAAAAGTGGTCTCTGAAAGCTAATTAACATAAAAGCTTGATATCAATATCTGCTACAAGCTTGTAATTAGTTACAGCGCACTTTTACTCGTGTTTTTAATATTTCTACAGCCTTATCTAAGTAACACCAGAAGTAGCGTTTTAAAAATCTATTTCATAATTTACTTATTAATCAGTTTGATAGATTTTATAGTTTAGTACAATAGATCATACGAAAGAGCCCACCAGATGTGGGCTTTTTTGTTTCTATCGTTGCTTTGGAGTATAATATTAACAGCGACATTTAATGCCTTATTGTTACTTTATAAGCTATTCTTATTATTACCTGTAATGTATATTACAGATGTATGTTATTTTTTTAAAAGTAATAGTTACATGTGGAATACTTGTTTTGTTAATGTAAGTAGATATGGGTTTTACGTGCTAAGTAATAATTTGTGTAATTTTTATGTGGTTTAACGTTTTATTCTTAGCGTTGATTATATATGTTGATTTTTTTAAGTATGGTATTGAGTAGTGGTTATGTTAAAAAAACAATTGTTTTCGTTTTGTTTTTATCTTCATTGTTTATGGCAGAGTTATGTGTCGTTAAAATAAATGGGGTTGATAACGAGAAACGTATTAATGATGTTATTTATGAACTTAACCAATCTATTGGTCTTGTATTTAATGATGCAGTGATTTCTTCAGAGGTGTTAAAAGAAATTGTTAGAACATCTAAAAATAGTACTATTTCATTGACTGAATTTAATCGAGTAAGTGAAATTTTACTAGCAGATTATAGTGATCTCGATTCAATACTTTTACTCCCTAATGGTGTTGTTTCCTATGTGTACCCTTATGACGAAAATAAAAATGCAATAGGTCATGATGTTCTAAATGATGAAAATCGAAAGCTAGGAAGCTTAGAGTCCATTTTAAAGAAAGATACAACTATAATTGGTCCTGTTAAGTTGGTACAAAATGGAAAGAAAGCTTTTATCATTAGAAAAACCATTTTAAGCGGAAATGATTTTTGGGGGTTTACATCCTCAGTCGTATACTTAGACTCGATTATTAATATGATTGACAATATACTTTTAAAGCATGGCTTTGTTGATTATCTTATTGCTGGTTATAATCCTGATGGTCAAAGTCTTAACGAGAAGTTAATTAGTTCTAAAGGAAACTTTAGTAATAAATCATTGAAAGGTGTGATTTATGTCTTTAATACTAATTGGGAACTCTATACTACTAAAAACTCTCCAAAACTTAGTCTTAGAATTCTTATGTTTTTTTCAATATCAATTGTTTTTTATATAACATTACTGATTTTTAGATACTTTAAAAATAATAAAAAAGAAAATGAATTGTTAAAAAATGAAACGCATACAGATTTTTTAACTGGGTTGATAAATAGGAGAGGGTTTGAATATAAACTAAAATTACTTAGTAATAACGAATTAATTTATGGTTCGATCGCTATTTTTGATATCGACTTTTTCAAAGCAGTCAATGATAAGTACGGTCATGATGCTGGAGATGAAATTCTCGTTAAATTTGCGAATGTTTGCATGATGAATTTACCTGCTGAATATGTCCTTTCAAGGAGTGGAGGCGATGAATTTATACTATTAATGCCAGGTTTGGATATAATAAGAGCAAAAGAGATATGCGAATGTTTGAGACTTGCTATATATAAAGAAAGATTCACTACTAGTACAACAGAATTAGAAATAACGACAAGTATAGGTGTGTCTTCATATTCTAATATTGTAAACATTAGAAGTGCATTAAATATAGCAGATAAAGCTCTTTATATTGCGAAAGAAGATGGTCGAAATCGTGTATTTATTTTTTAGAATAAAGAGGATAGCGTTAATCCTCTTTATATAATGTAACTTTTTCTATATTTTGTTCTAGGGTGGGATGTGAAAATAACAGACTTACGTTATTGTACTAAGTTTTAATTGATGGTTTTCCTATGATTAATTTGTTTGAAAATAATAAATTATAACTTTCAAGGTTAAAACCATCAGGATAATCGAATAAGAATGTAGACACATCAATTGTATGAATGTGGCTAATTGGCATATGCTTAATAGCCTCTGTTCGATATATCAAATACAATTCAGTATTGGTTAATATTAAGCCTAAAGGTTCTACATTTTTATGAATACTATGATTGTGTTTTTTTATTGTGATTAACCGTTGGCAAGTTAAAGCCAAGCAAATACGCTCAAAAATACTATAAAGTTGAACGCTTTGTAAATGTGATGAGATATCTATATCAGCATGTACCTTTCTGGTTGATAATAACGGTGGAAGTGTTGATATTGATGAGTTCTTTATCTGAATAAATGCAGAATCAATGACGGAAGAAAGCTCATTAGGAAGTGCTGCCCTCAAATATACTTCGGCTAATCCAAGTATGATGCTTTCTCTTAGGCCTAAAACCATTTTTTGATGCAACTTTCTGCTATATCCGTATGGCTTATCTCTTGTATCTTTGTCTACATCAAAGTAATTACTGATTAGCTCAAGATTTCGTTGAATAGTTCGTATATCTCTCTCAATACCTGCCAGTGCTAACTCCTTCTGAAGTAATTGTGCTGTTGTTTTTCGTCCTTGTGGTATTCGGCAGTAAAGCTCTAATATCAACGAAAGATGTTCTTGAGTATTTGATTTTATTTTTTTCGTCATTTTAATTAATTCAAATGTACAAATAATGGGTCTTCATCCTAGCGGGGTATGTGGCAGTAGATGCCACATGGTTTATGTATAACTCAAATTGTTCAATGGATTGGATTATTTCTTAATAAGTAAAGTATGGTCCTCTATATAAAATCAATGAATAAAAGAGTGCTAGTATATAGATATTATACTTATGGTGTTCTCTATCATGTTAGGTATAGATGTTGGGTTACATCAAGTGAAACTAGCGCCTTTCCTTATTATTCAAATGATTAAATAGGCAAAAACAAGCAAAACTTCGCAATAAAGCTATTTATTGCTTGTACATACATTCTATTTTTATGACAATGGTCGAAGTTATTTATCAACTAGATGAAGTTGTGAGAAAAGTATGAAACAGAAAAAAAATATAATTCTACTGGCGTCGCTAATGTCTTCATTAGTTCTTACTGGTTGTGCTTCAAATGATGAGCTTATTGCCCAGCAAAAGAATCAGACAGAACAAATGAGTGTATTAGAATCAAAAGTTAGCACGTTAGAATCAAAAGTTAGCACGTTAGAATCTCAGGTTGGTACATTAGAAGCTGAGCTACAAAAGCAAAAAGAAACGGACAGTGAAATTTATCAAACTGTACGTAAGTTAGATGTAGCACAAGGCGAACTAAAGGCGCAAGCACAGCAACAAGCTGACAAAGCGGTGATGTACTACACAATTAAGCAAGATGATACGTTATACAGTATTGCAAGAGAGCAAGGGATCGCATTAGAAGATTTACTTCAACTAAACCCTAAAATCGCTAACCCTAAGCGTTTGCTTATTGGCGATGTGCTTAATATTAAGTAATTATATTCGTCACCTAAGAGTGAATGATTATAAAGACCACTATATTTAATGTAGTGGTCTTTTTTTTACGATAAAACTAAGCATCTTAACCATTTTATTGTGTTTTATTAGCGTTATACCAATCTACATAAGTATTTGATCATTCTTGCTTGTTAAAATCGATTATATCTGCGTTATAAATTTTGTAATTAGATCCACTAGTTACTGTAATTTATGCCTTGTTCTAATCGATTTTTCCTACGCAATTATCTGAACAAAGACTTATCCAGAATGGTATTACTTTAACAATATGTTAAATCCTTACTTTTTATGTGTGTTTGTCACAAAATAAGTATGGGAAAAATTAATTCCCTTGAAAGTATCATTGCATTAGTGGAAATATATCCCATAGATTAAATATTTGGGAAATAATCCCCGTGGATAAAAAAGACTTCATCGATGCAGTAAATGGATTAGGGGCGCTAACGGCGGCAGAGCAGCGTATTACCCAATATTTTATGAAACATTACACCATGCTGCCATTTGCCAAAATCGATGAGTTATGCAAACAAATAGGGGTAGGTAAGGCTACGTTAGGTCGTTTTTTACAGCATTTGGGTTTTAGTGGATTTTTAGAGTTTAAGAAGCACGTAGCAGATGATTTAGCATTAACACTTACCACGCCAGTAGAGCGTTACGAAACACTTCAACCTACTGATAGAAAAGATAATGTTTTGCAGTCGCATTATGATGAAGTGATGTCGAATATGGCTAAAACCTTTGCGACAATCTCTGAGAGTGATTTTGAATTAGCCATCGAATATATGCAAAACCCGAAAGGGAAACTCTATGTTATTGGCAGCGCATCATCAGAGGCATTGGCGAATTATTTTTACCTATTAGCTAGATACTTACGTAAAGATGTTGTTTGGTTAAAAGCCGATATATCCACGCTGCCACATCAGCTGGTAGACGTAAGTAAAGACGATGTTTTATTTGCCATTTCTTATCATAGGTTCTCAACCATAACGATACGGTTAGTGAAATGGTTTCATCAATTTGGTGGTCGGATCATCTTAGTGACGGATCAACCCGTAAATCCTTTTGTCGCATATTGCGATATTCAATTTTCAGTAGAGAGTGCCAGTCAGGGCTTCTTTAATAATAGAGCATCAGGGTTTGCATTAATTGAAGCATTTATTAAGGGGTTATCAAAACAGAAGGAAAGAAATAATCGATTTAATCGCATCGAAGGATTGTTTGAAGAGTTTAGTATTTTTGATAAATAAAAATACAGTGTCATAAATAAGGGAATGTATCTATTTTAAAATAATTTTGTTTTAAATAGCTCTGGTATTTTAAATTCAGAGAAGATTTCGCATATTCATAATATTTATTAATTTAAGTTTATTTATTTTTTAAATGGGCTTACCTATCTATAGTTATAATATATTGAGGTTGTCATGATTACTTTTTTAGCGTTACCAATAATATTTGGTGTCGGATATTTTATAGTGAAAAAATATAATACTCAGGCAGTGTTATTTCTTTCTGGTTTATTAATGATTGCGTTGGGTGTTTTAAACGGAACTACGGAGTTTCTACCTAAGGGCGGTACGCCAACAGGGTCGATCATTGTCGATTTCTTTGAAGTGATTAAAGTGATTTCGTCATCTACATTAGCGAAATTAGGTCTGATCATCATGGCGGTTGGTGGTTTTTCTAAATACATGGGCCACATTGGTGCTGCAAACGCCATGGTACAAATTGCGACTAAGCCACTTTCATACATCAAAAACCCATACTTAGTCTTAGCGCTTGCGTACATTATTGGTCAATTAATTAATATATTTATTCCAAGTGCTACAGGCTTAGCATTATTGCTATTAGTGGCTATGTATCCAGTATTGGTTGGCGTTGGTTGTAACCCTGCTGCAGCGGCTGCGGTTGTAGCAACAACTGGTTGTCTTGATTTAGGTCCTGCCTCTTCTGCGGCAAATAAAGCGGCGGAAGTATCAGGTATTGATGTTGCGACGTATTTTGCTAGCTATCAACTTCCTGTAGCCATTGCTGCTATGGTTGTTATTGCGGCTCTGCATTTTGTTTGTCAGCGTTATTTTGATAAAAAAGATGAAGAGAAGGGCGTGGTGCATGAGTTTAACCTTGATGCGAAAGACCAACGTAAAGCGCCTAAGTGGTTTGCAATTTTACCTGTTCTGCCATTATTGCTGCTATTAACCTTCAGTAAATTTGCGGTGACATCAGTTCGCATGGATGTCGTAACGGCAATGTTCATCTCTCTATTTATCGCTATGGTGTGTGATTACCTATATACCCGTGATGGCAAAGAAGTTGCTGCGTCATTAAAAGTATATTTAGAAGGTATGGGTAACGTATTTACGGGTGTTGTGAGCTTAATTATCTCGGCACAAGTTTTTGTTACCGGTTTAACGACGATTGGCTTTATCGCTCTACTGCTTAATTCTGCTGCAAATATGGGATTGGGCTATATTGCTATGGTTCTTGTTCTTGTTGTGATTATTGTTTTAGTTACTATGTTATCTGGCTCTGGTAATGCTTCATTCTTCAGTTTCTCAAACCTAGCTCCAGATGTGGCAGCACAAGTAGGTACGGCTGCTGCTCACGTTGCACTTCCTATGCAGTTAGCAGCAGGTTTAATGCGTTCTGCATCGCCAGTTGCGGGTGTTGTTATTGCGTGTGCGGGTGTGGCAAACGTATCACCAATTGAATTAGCTAAACGAACGATTATTCCAATGTCTGGTGGTTTAATTACCGTTCTAATTTGTTCTCAAATTTTAGTGTAGTTTGCGGTTATACCAATCCGGATAAGTTGTTGTTCAAATACTTATTCGGGTTGGGATTAAATATAATTTAGATCCAAGAATTGGAGTTAACTATGGATATTATCGAGCGATTTTTAAGTTACACACGTATTAATACGACGACGAGCAGAGAAAAAGGGGCGGCTGGGATCATGCCTTCTTCAGATGGTCAGATGGAGCTTGCCAAGTTATTAGCAAAAGAGCTAGAAGCATTGGGAATGGAAGAGGTTGTTTTACGTGATACAGCAATTTTAACGGCAACACTACCATCAAATATTAAAGGTGAGCAGACAATACCAACGGTGTCATTTTTTGCCCATCTTGATACCAGTGCAGAGCAAACAAACGATACCAATGCGCAGATTGTGAGTTATCAAGGCGGTGATATTTGTTTGAACCCAGCATTAGACATTAATCTAAAAGAGAGTGAGTTCCCTGAGCTCGTTAATTACGTCGGTGATGACATTATAGTTACCGATGGAACGAGTTTATTAGGGGCAGATGATAAAGCGGCGATTGCTGCAATAATGAATGCGCTGCAGGTATTGAAAGCCGATCCAAGTATTCCTCATGGCACTGTGAAAGTTGCTTTTGTTCCTGATGAAGAGCAAGGTTTACGAGGTGCGAAGGCATTTGATGTAGAAAGCTTCGGTGCTGATTTCGGGTACACGCTTGATTGTTGTGGTATTGGTGAGTTTGTTCATGAAAACTGGAATGCGGGTGATGCAATCATTACGTTTACTGGACAATCTGCGCACCCAATGTCTGCAAAAGGGAAGCTAAAGAATTCACTATTAATGGCTCATCAATTCATCAGTATGCTACCAGGTGGTGAAGCGCCTCAATATACCGAAGGTCGTGAAGGCTATTATTGGGTGAAAGAGTTATCTGGCAACAGTGCTAAAACAGTACTGAAAATGGATATCCGTGATTTTTATAAAGATGGATATCGTGATCGTATGGCATTTTTACAAAACCTTTCTGACAGTTTTGCTAAGTTATGGGGTGATTCAAGTATCTCTATCAATCTAAGTGATCGTTATGAAAACGTAGCTAACAGTTTAGAAGGGGATGCGAGTTTCCCTATTGATATCGCAAAAGCAGCATATGCACGTAATAACATTGAAATGAAAGCGATTCCTATGCGTGGTGGCTATGATGGTGCGGTATTATCACAGAAAGGATTACCATGCCCGAACATATTTACAGGCGCACATAACTTCCACTCAATTTATGAATATCTGCCTGCTAATTCATTAAAAGCGGCAAGTAATGTAGTTGTGGATGTGATTAGAATTACGGCAGAAAAAGCGAATTAAAATAGCTATAGTGACAATAGTGGTGACACTGTCACTTATGTTGTGAGTGTATGAAGAGCATATTGATTAACGCAATATGCTCTTTTTTAGGATAATGATAAGTAATTTATAGATTCGTTTATTGATTAAGCGGAATCTCGAGCAATTAATTCAGGGTTTAGAATAAGACTTTGAGGTGCACTGTCTTTATTGTTTATTTGATGAATTAATCGATATCCAGCTTGGCGACCAATATCACGAATAGGGGATGATACAAAGGTTAACGATGGCTGAATTAATTTAGCTTCAGGTACATCATCAAACCCAATGATAGCGATTTGTTGCCCTATATGGTTATCTTTACCTACACTGCGGTTAGAGCGATTTACACCATATACCGCGCCAAAAGCTGTTGATGAATAATGACAAAGTATCGCTGTGATTTTAGGGTTCTTATTAATGAGTTCATTGACAGCTTCTGCTGAGGCTGTTTGGCTTTTATCACATTCTACAACCCATTCCGGTTTAAAAGGTAAACCAAATTGCATTAGTGTGCTGCAGTAGCCACCTAAACGTTCGGCTCTGCTTAATGAATCACTTTGCCCACCAACGTAAGCAATCTGACGGTGTCCTTGTTGAATCAAATACTCTGTGGCAATTTTAGCTGCTTGCATATTATCAGGCCCGACAAAGTCAATCTTCTGTCCTACTTTTGCTCGTGCAACGCAAACAATCGGCAGACCTAAGTCTTGTATTCTCTCAATATGTGGGACGCCAACATCACGAATAGGGCAAAATACAATACCACCTACATCTTGTGCGACCATAGTTTCAATACATTGGTCGAACTTTTCCTGACTTTTTCCTGATTGAGTGAGAAAAAGCATATAACCTTTTTCTTCTAATACTTCACTTAACCCCGCTGCAATTTCTGCGTAATAAGGATCGCTTATATCTCTTAGAATCAATCCAATTAATAATGATTGTTTTGAGCGCAGGTTAGAGGCTGTACGGTTTTTAATATAACCAAGCTCTTGTACCGCTTGATTTACTTTTTGAATAGTTTCAGGTGAGATCCGTCCTTTATCGCTCAGTGCCATTGATACTGTTGTTACTGAGACTCCCGCTCGTTTTGCTACATCCTTAATATTTGCTTTTTTGTTTGTCATAGCACTTCTTTTACCACGATTAGATAAAACGTTTTACCTAATAAAACACATTTATTGCAGCCATTCTAGCGCAATTGTGAATCTAATGGAAAAAGATCGTGATCACTCGCACAAGATTAATGGTAAAACGTTTTACCAAAATTTGTCAGGTGTATTGTATTGACCAAGATTAAGAGGAAGTTTAAGTCAAAGAAGGCACTTAAATGACTCTACAGTATTTATTTTAAGTGACTAATTAAGGATATTTTATGCAGCAACAAGCGAATAAAACGACTTTATGGGAGTTCTTACAAAGCTTAGGGAAAACCTTTATGGTTCCTGTTGCTTTACTTGCGTTCTCAGGGATATTACTTGGTATCGGTAGTTCTTTTTCAAGTGCGGCATTAAAAGAAGCAATGCCATTTTTTGACAATGTTATTTTCCAATATTTATTTATATGGATGACAAAAATTGGTTTAGTTGCCTTTATTTATCTTCCTGTAATGTTTGCGATTGCCATTCCTATGGGCCTTGCTCGTGAAGAGAAAGGGGTGGCCGCATTTTCTGGTTTAGTTGGTTACGCAGCACTAAATTTAGCGGTTAACTTTTACCTAACGGTGAATGGTGTACTTGATAATGAAGTGCTACGTGAAGCTTACGGTGTAAAATCTATCTTAGGAACTGAATCGATTGATACCGGTATTTTAGGTGCGGTTATCGTTGGTATTATCGTTGCTAAGCTGCATGCTCGTTTCTACACGTTTAAGATGCCTGATGCATTAGCGTTCTTTGGTGGTGCTCGTTTTGTTCCTATTATTTCAACGATTACTTTAGGTGTTGTTGGTTTACTGGTTCCTTTTATTTGGCCTTACTTTGCCGCTGGTATTAACGGTATTGGTCATGTAATTGCTGGTGCGGGTGATTTTGGTCCTTTCTTGTTTGGCATGAGCGAACGTCTACTTTTACCTATTGGTCTTCATCATATTTTAGTTGCGCTTATCCGTTTTACTGAAGCGGGTGGCACGATGGAAGTGTGTGGTGATACGGTGTCTGGTGCGTTAAATATTTTCTATTCAGAGCTTTCTTGTTCTGAAACTCAAGGTTTTACTCCATCAGTTACTGCTTTCTTATCTCAAGGTAAAATGCCTGCGTTCTTGGGTGGCCTTCCTGGTGCTGCTCTAGCTATGTATCACTGTGCTAAAGTTGAAAATCGCAGCAAGATTAAAGCGTTATTAGTTTCAGGTGTGGTTGCTTGTATTGTAGGTGGTATCACTGAACCACTTGAGTTCTTGTTTCTATTCGTTGCTCCAGTGTTGTATTTTATCCACGCAATTTTAACTGGTCTTGGCTTCATGATTATGGGAATGCTAGACGTTACTATTGGTAACACAGATGGCAACATTATTGATTTCTTAGTCTTTGGTGTGCTTCAAGGCTTATCGACTAAATGGTATTTAGTTCCTGTGGTTGCTGGTATTTGGTTCACGGTTTATTACTTCGTGTTTAAGTTTGCGATTCTTAAGTTCAACCTTAAAACTCCGGGCCGTGAAGCTGAAGATATTGCGATGTCTAAAGAAGAAGCGGCAATTATTGCAACGGCTGGTGGTAAAGGAAAACTTATCCTTGCTGCGTTAGGTGGTGCAGAAAATATCACGTCATTAGATAACTGTATTACACGTTTACGTATGACGGTTGAAGACATGAGTTTAGTTGATGATGCTCAGTTAAAACTGTATGGCGCACTTGGTGTCGTTAAGCTTGATGAGCATAATTTACAAGTTGTGATCGGCGCACAAGTTCATATTGTAAAAAATGAAATGCAATCCTTAATGTCAGCAACAGCTTAATCGTTAATAGGTGGAGGTTCTCTCCACCTTTTCAATACTCTTTGTTTTTTAGTTCTCTATAAATATGCACTTTTGGAGTCGTTATGTTTAATTTCTCTGAGCAAATCAATCGTAAAGGCAGTTACTGCACTCAATGGGATTACGTTGCTGATCGCTTCGGTGAGGCCGATCTTTTGCCATTCACAATATCAGATATGGATTTTGCTGCACCACCTGTGGTTATGAACGCACTAAAATCACGAATGGAACATCCTGTTTTTGGTTATAGCCGTTGGGATCACAGCGATTTTAAAGGAGCAATTACTGATTGGTTTAAACGTCGTTTTAATGCTGAGCTTGATGGTAGCCATCTTGTGTATGGACCCTCTGTTATCTACATTATTTCTCAGCTGATCCGTCAATGGAGTAGTGCAGGTGAAGGTATTATTATTCACACTCCTGCTTATGATGCTTTTGATAAAATGATTTTGGGATTAGATCGAAGCATTATTCCAAATCAATTATCTCCTTCTTCAGATGGGTATCAAATTGATTGGAATGTATTTGAAGCTCAATTATCCGATCCGAATAATACGGTTTTATTGCTGTGCAGCCCTCATAATCCGACAGGTAAAATCTGGAGTGCTGATGAGCTGAAACGCATGGCAGTTCTTTGTGAAAAGTATCATGTGGCAGTGATCAGTGATGAGATCCACATGGACATTTGTTTTAAACCTCATACGCCTTGGCAAGGGTTTGGAATGGGAACTCGTTGGGCTTTAGTTAGTTCAGCATCAAAGTCATTCAATATTCCGGCACTTAACGGTTCTTATGCTTTTATAGCTGATGATGTTGCAAGAGAGCATTACTTATTTAACCTTAAACAAGTGGATGGGCTTTCTTCTCCTTCTATTCTTGGTGTTATTGGTTTAATGGCTGCCTATCAAGAAGGGGGTCCTTGGCTTGATGAACTGAAGTCATACTTATATGAGAATCATCGCTATGTTCAAGAGATGTTGGCGAAAGAGTTACCAAGTATTGGTTATCAAATCCCTGACTCTACGTATCTTGCATGGATTGACCTTTCTTCTTTATCGCTAGATATGGATGCATTAAATCAGAGCTTAATTAAGAACCATAAAGTTGCCATCATGCAAGGCAGTACTTACGGGGTTGCTGGAAAAGATTTTGTAAGACTTAACTTAGGTTGTCCGCGCATAAAAGTAGATCAAGGATTAATGGCACTTATTTCTGCAATTAAAGAGCTATCTTTATGAATAGTGTATATACAGTTGAAGCAGGGCAACGACATTATCAATGGGGCTCTCACTTACTTTATGGATTGTTTGGCCTTCCAATCCAAGGTGATAAACCGCTTGCGGAATTGTGGTTGGGTGGGCATCCATCACTGCCTTCTAAAGTTCAACTTGATGACAGTTCTTGGCAAACATTAGATAAGTTTTTAGAGCAAAAACCGCTGAATTTTTTGTTTAAAGTATTGAGTGCCTCTCAACCTTTATCTCTTCAAGTTCATCCGAATAATACTCAAGCTAAAGAAGGGTTTGAGCGTGAAAATGCACAACACATTCCTTTAGACGCACCGCACCGAAATTATAAAGATGCTTACGCGAAACCTGAAATGGTCATGGCGCTGTCACCTTTTAAAATTATGGTGGGATTTAAAAAGTTAGACGATATTACGGATAATCTTAATTTAATTCAGTCGGATGCATTAAACGTTATCTTACAAAGTGATGCATTTAATCATCAGACATTATTATTATCACTGTTGCAATTAGCACAAGAAGATAAGCAGCAGATTATTGCACAGGCATTATCTATTGGGATTGGTCACAATGATCCAATGTGGCAGCAATTGGTTGAGCTTGCACATTATTATCCAAGTGATATTGGGGTATTAGCGCCACTTTATATGAACTGCTTAACTTTAGAACCTGGTGAGGCGATGTATTTACCGGCTGGTACTATTCATGCGTATACAAAGGGTACTTGTATTGAGTTGATGGGCTGTTCAGATAATGTATTACGAGCAGGGCTTACTCCAAAATATATTGATACCGCTGAGTTAATGGCTTGTACTCAATTTACTTCGTTTATCCCTGAAAAGTTAGCACCAATGCTTGTTGAATCAGAACAAATATTGCAGCCAGCAGAGACTGATTTCGGGTTAGCATTATGCCAAGTTACTGAGTATGAACAATCTTTAACGGTGACTTCTCGTTCAATTTTACTGGTTGCCAAAGGACGTATTCAATTTAATGACACTGTGTTGTTAGCAGGGCAATCATTATTCATTGAATCAGGTACTTATCAGGTGTCTGGTGATGGATTATTAGTTCGGGCTTTTGAATCTAAATAATCTTAAGAGCCGGTAATGTTACCGGCTCTTTTTTATCGTTAAGAAATGAACAGAGCGATTGTGAGTAAGATCAGTTTTTTGATGGCTTGATTATATTCGGACTAATACTCACTCGAAGAGGTAAGATTTTTACTTGAGCGAGTAATAAACCGATAAAGACAAAACCACCACCAATAAGGTGATATATGGTGGGTGATTGGCCTAAAAAGACAAGGCTAATTGCTACTGTAAATATCGGAACTAGATTCATGAATAAGGTTGCTTGAGCTGCTCCAATTCGTTGAACTCCTTTTAACCAAAACCACGGTGCTAATACAGAAGCAAATGCAGCAGCAAACAGAACCATCGGCAAAGCATCTGTAGTAATTACATAAGAGTCACTGCTAAGAAGCAGAGGGAGTTGCAGTAATGTGGCAATCGAGACTTGACTAAAGATAGAGGCCCAAGGCTTAAGAGGTAACTTCCATTTATTCAGCAGTATTGAATAAAGCGCGTAGGCTAAGCTTGAAATAAACATTAAACCGTCACCTTGTTGAATTCCGTTTGTGAGTAAATTAGTAGGGTTACCTTTACTGAGCATATAGATCAAGCCAGAAAGAGAAATAACGGCACCGATTAATGCTTGTTTTTTTAGCTTATTGCCTAATAAAGGCACAGCAAGAAATAGCCCAAATAGGGGCATGAGTGATAAAAATACGGCGATGTTTGTTGCGCTCGTTGTGTAAGCGGCATAGTAAGCAAGACATTGATTTAACACCATACCTAGTGAGGCGAGAACAGTGAGTTTACCTAAGTTACTTACGATTAATTGTCGTTGTTGCCATACAGGTTTAATGCAAAATGGCAACAAAATAAATAAGGCAAAAAACCAACGATAAAAAGCAATGGCTCCGGGCTCTATTGCGCCAGTGGCTAGTTTGCTTACTACTGCGTTTGCAGCCCAAATAAAGACAGCAACAATTGGGAAAAATAGATTCATATTTATCTCTGTTATTGATAGTTAACAGAATTATCACACTAATACAGAGAGCAGTGGTATACCATTTATGACACCGAATATAGCGATTACGACAGATAAAAAATTCATGCCTAAATTGACAGAAACATTGCCAACAGAGGTGTTCTGCCACTATTTTTTTATTGAGGCGAAAACAGAAACCTTACCGCATTCACACTCTTGGGGGCAGTTGCATTTAATTAAGCAAGGTGTGCTAGAGATGGAAGTAGATCAACAGAAAATGGTGTGCCCTGCAAACTATACGATTTGGACTCCTCCTCACCAAAAGCACCGAGCATTTAATCGGAATGACATCGAGTATTGCGCTATTAATATTACGGCAGAGTTGAGTGAAAAGTTTCCTAAACACGCGTGTATGATCCCATTAACACCGTTATTAAGAGCCATAATTGATGACTTAATTGAGCGAAAAACAACGATGGTGAGTTCAGAAGAAGATAAATGCCTTAGCTATGTACTTATGGACCGATTAGTAAAAACAAACCCAATTGAAATTTACTTACCATCAACGCAAGACAAGTTATTAGCGCCTATTTTGATGCAACTGGAAGAAACTCCTGAAGATGATTCGAGTTTATCTGTTTGGGCTAAACGTGTATTTAGTACAGAAAGGACGTTAGCTAGACGTTTTCAAAAAGAATTAAAAATGAGCTTTAATGATTGGCGACAGAGAGCAAAATTAGTTAAAGCAATGACATTATTGAAAGAATCCATAAGTATTAATGAAATAGCGTATCAGCTTGGTTATAGCCAAGGGTCTTCTTTTATTAAAATGTTCCGAAAGCATACTGGTGTAACACCGGAACAATTTAGAAAGCAAAATGAAACGCTAACAGTGGGAGATAATTAGGATATGACACTCAGTTGCTTGAGCTATTATGATAAAAAGCCGCTGAATTTAGCGGCTTTTTTATTTTAGTGGTTATGGTTATTCACTTAGCAACTCAACGCTACTTTAATTCGCTGAATCGCTTGAACGAGGACTTCACGAGGGCAACCTAGGTTTAAGCGAATAAAGCCTGAACCTTCATTGCCAAATGCAATCCCCATGCTTGGAACTATACCTGCTTCTACTAATTTACTCTCTAGTTCTTTGTCTGTTAACCCAAGAGAGCGACAATCTACCCATGCTAAATAACCTGCTTCTGGTGGGGTAAAGTTCAGCTCTGGCAGTTCGGTTTCAATAAAGCGTGATAGGATGCTTATGTTCTCTTGTAGATACGTTTTAAGTTCATTTAACCAAGGTGCTGAAGTTTGATAAGCGGTGGTTGCTGCACACATTGCCAAGCTATTATAAACATCCATGCCATGAGCATCTAAACGGCGAACTAAACGTGCTTTTAATTCTTGATTTGGGATCATGAAATTAGAAATACGCACTGAAGACAAACCAAATGTTTTGCTTGCCGCTGTAGCTACAATCAGTTTTTGTTGTAGATCCTCTGGTAGTGATAGGGCTGAATGGTAAGTATTATCTCCCATTGCAAGATCGCCCCAGATTTCATCACTTAATAGCCACACATCATATTGATGACATAGCTCTGCTACAGCGGTTATCTCTTCTTTTGACCATGCTTTACCAACAGGGTTGTGAGGGTTACAGAAAATCATCACTTTAGCGCCTTGCTGAAAACAAGATTCTAAATGAGCAAGGTCGATAGTGTAGTTTCCTTGCTGCTCAATTAATGGGTTCTCAACTAATACGCGGTCATTAAATTCAACGATTTTACGAAACGAGCCATAGCCCGGCGTTTGCATTACCACTTTGTCATTGGTTTCAGTGAGTAGCTGAATTGCCATTGAAAGCCCTGGTAATACGCCATGTACGGTTGTTATCCACTCTTTTTTTATACAGATATCATGCTGTTCTTGATACCAATTGATAACAGCTTGATAGTAGTCATCATTACGCTCTGCATAACCAAAAATGCCATGGTCAATGCGGTTATGAAGCGCTTCTAATACGTGTGGTGGCGCTTGAAAGTCGTAATCAGACACCCACATAGGTAGTCGGTCTGTGCCATCTAATCCGAGCTTTTCTTTCATGAAATCCCATTTTAATGAGCCGGTGTTACAACGGTTGTGAATGCAGTCAAAAGAAGTTGTCATGAGATAGCCTTATTTTACGTCAACTGGAGATAATGAGTCGTTGTCTTGAATTACTGGCGCTTTTGCAATACCAAAGCCCGTGAAACCATAAATGATGGCAAAAATCACGCCGGTGTAACATTGAATTGCCCATGGAAGGTAATCGAGCGTTGCTACGCCTAGTGTGCTTGCCATGTAAATACCTGCTGCAGTCCAAGGAACTAATGGTTCGATAATGGTGCCTGCATCTTCAATCGTTCGAGATAGATTTTTGGTATCTAATCCCATTTTTCGATAAGCGTTCTGGAATAATTCACCTGGGATTAAGAGTGCAAGTTTGCCATCAGAAGTTGTGAGTACCACAGTAATGGTTGCAATCACAGTTGATAGAATTAACTGACCAGTGCTGTGAATAAGATGTAAGAAGCGACCTAACACCACATTTAATGCACCTGTTAGGCTCAAAATACCCGCGAAAGCAAAGGCACAAAATACAAGAAGAATGGTGCTCATCATTGAGAATAGACCACCACGATTAAGCAGTTTTGCAATATCAGGAACTAAACCATCTGTTGTGTGACCGTTGGCGTTCAGCATATCGATATTGAAGCCATTAACAAACGCTTGTAGTGCTTGTTGTAAGCTGAAACCTTGTAGAAATACACCGATAAGTAGAGCAAGAGCAGAGGCTGCAAGCATAAGAGGAAGTACTGGTTTTTTAGTTAATGCACCCCATAAGATCATGATTGGTGGTACGATTAATAGGATATTAAGGTTATATAGGCTTTCTAACCCTGCAAGAATATCTAATACTTTTTGAGGCTCGCTTACATTTGCTATATCACCGTATTGACCCGCAAAGAAGAAGACAACAGAAGCGATAACAAAGCCTGGTAGCGTTGTATAAAGCATGTGTTGGATGTGTTCGTATAATGTAGTGCCAGAAACAATAGGGGCAAAGTTTGTTGAATCAGAAAGAGGGGAGATTTTATCACCAAAGTAAGCACCAGAAACCACGGCACCAGCGGCTGCCGCCATTGATACATCAAGTCCGGCAGCTACGCCCATTAGAGCAACACCGACTGTACCTGCAGATCCCCATGATGTACCAGTACACACAGAAACCACACTCGTAACAAAGAAAGCGGCGATTAAAATGTATTGAGGGCTAATAACTTTTAATCCCCAGTACACCATGTAAGGAATGGTACCACTGACCATCCAACTTGCGATTAGGCCACCAACCGAAACTAAAATTAAGATAACCGGCATTGCTTTCGCCAGTTTCTCAACAATAGCATTCATTATTTCATCCCAGTTGTATCCCATTTTATAAGCGATAAAACCAGTGAAGGTTGCTGAAGTAAGCAGGAGCGCTTCGATTTGTAGACCAAATAGGCCGTATCCAATTGCAAGTAGACCAAACATGACTGCAATAGGTGCTATTGCGAGTGCAAATGATGGAAGAGGCTTTGATTGTGTCATTTTGTATTCCTCGTAAACAGATGTAGGGTTGTTTTGTTTTTATGAGGTCATAATAAGAGTTCTATTAATTAGAATATGAGAGATAGGTAACGCACTCATGTAAGCGCTTACATGGAGTTGTTACCTAAGATATTCATCACACTTTTAGAGCTTGTTTATCTGAACAAGGTATGACGGTTTGTCGTTCGACCAAGGTGGCATTAAAGCGATGATTTGAGGGTGGAACATAGCCAGTGTTTTTTATTTTTAATGCTAAATCAGCAGCATAGCTCGACATCTCATCAATAGGGTTGTGCATTGTGGTTAAGCGTGGGTAGAGATATCGAGCTAATAAAACATCGTCAAACCCAATAATAGAAATATCGTCAGGTACACGAATATTGTTTTCATGTAAATTAGCCATTAAACCAGCGGCCATTACATCGTTAAAGGTAACCACAGCAGTGATCTCTGGGCATTGAGCTAATAATTGTTCACCTGCCAGTTCTCCGCCTTGTTCACTAAAGTTTTGATTTATTATCCAGTTTGGTTCAATAGTAATATTAGCGTCTTTCATGGCATCGCGATAACCGTTAAGTCGCTCTGTTCTGTCTTCAATAGGAAGGTCACTGGTGACACAGGCGATCTTGCGATGACCTTGTGAAATCAAATGAACTACAGATTCTTTGGCACCAGCTCTATTATCAATATAGACAGAGCGGTTGGATATTTGCGGTATGGTGCGATTAAGCAATACCATCGAAGGGAGTTGAGCGCTGTATCTAAGTAGGGTGGTATCGTCTAGCATTTTTGCGTGAACCACCATGGCTTCGCATCCTTGACTGATCAAAAAATCCAATCCTTCTTTTTCTCGCTGTGCATCATGACCTCCGCTTACCACGACTAATTGGCATTTATGTTTACGTGCGACTTCTTCTACGTGTTTGGCTATTAGGGCAAAGAAAGGATCTGCTAGGTTGCCGGTTAATAATCCGAGGGTGTTATTTGTCTTTTTTGCTAAGGCGCTAGCTCTTGCATCTCGTTGGTAGTTGAGTTCACGAATGGCGCTCTGTACTCGCTCAAGAGTCACAGGCTCAACATAAGCAGAGTTATTGATTACGCGGGAAACGGTAGCGGTAGAAACTCTTGCTAACTTTGCAACGTCACTGATTGTCGCCATGATTACTACTTATGGTGATTAACATTAAGTCGGAGTGTAGCGTGGATTTTTCGATAAAGATGTTAGAACTATCAAATTCTGTGGAGCATGCCATTTATAATTACCTTCTTATCAATAGTCTTAAATATTTAATACATCATTCATTTATCTCATTGTATTATCAGGTTGAGCACAAGGGTGTGCGACTTTATTAAGGTTAGCTATGTTTAAAAATAAATTAGCAGTGTTATTTACGTGTTTGTCTGTTTTTTCTTTTTCGGCTCAATCAGCGAGTTTTGATACCGTTACGTTAGGAAGTAAAGGGGGAATTCAAGATGGCAATTTAACGGCTTTTTTAGTTAAAAGTGAGGTGGATTCTAATTTTGTTATGCTTGATGCAGGCTCTGTTGTTAATGGATTAATTGTTTCAGAGAAGAAAGGTGCGTTTAAAGATATTACCGTGCCAGACAGTTCTCTTTACACCAAAGTTGGTTACCTATTAAAGGATAGGATTAAGGGCTACTTTATTAGTCATGCGCATTTAGACCATGTTGCTGGTTTAATTATCTCTTCTCCTGATGACAGTAAAAAGCCGATATATGGATTAGAGGCGACAAATAAAGACCTCATGAAGAATTACTTTAATTGGTCTGCATGGCCTAATTTTGGTAACAAAGGTGAGGGCTTTAAACTGAACAAATACAATTATGTGGATCTTCAACCGGGTGTTTGGAGTTCGGTAGCTGAAACAACAATGAGTGTGATGTCATTACCTTTATCTCATTCTGGTGGGCAATCTACGGTCTTTATTTTAAAAGACAGTGAAGGAGATGTATTTGCTTATTTTGGTGATACAGGACCAGATGAAGTAGAGAAAAGTTCGGCAATGAAGACAGCATGGTCTGCATTAGCTCCTTTTGTAAAACAAGGGAAGTTAAAGGGGATAATTATTGAAGTTTCTTTTACCAACGAAACCCCAGATAAGTCTTTGTTTGGACATTTAACGCCAAACTGGTTAGTTAAAGAATTAAGTGTGCTTGAAGGAATGAATGGCAAAGGTTCTTTAAAAGATCTAAACGTAGCCATAAGCCACATCAAATACAGCTTAAAGAACAGTGAAGATCCTAAAGTAATTATTAAAAATCAGCTAGCAGAAGCAAACAACTTAGGTGTAAATTTTATTTTCCCTGAGCAAGGTGATTCACTGCAGTTTTAAAAAAGTTATTGTAAAAATGGATATGGTCAATACAAAGACCATATCCATGCATTTGTTTTTTACCTCTTAAATCGTCGTCTCTACCTTTTTAAGCACGGCGATCTCATTGGGTACATCAATATTATAAATATGACCTTGGTCTGTATAAATAGTAAAGCCCGTTTTATGTGGGAATACTTTATCAACTTTTCCAGGTAATTTTATATTTGTTAAACCAGCACCAAGCTCTTTAAATCCCCATGAGTTAAGGATGAAGTGGGGAGAGGATTCTCGCTTTGCTTTTTCTGTTAATAAATAAGCGCCTTCATTTGATGTGAAAGAGGTAACACTATCTGGAGATGCTTTGATAAATGCATCAGAGAACCCTACATGGCTCGGTCTATTTTGGTCATAATAATAATATTTAATATATTCACCAAATTGTATCTCGGCTGCAATATCCCATATTCCTTGCCATGAAGTAATATCACCATCTTGTCGTATGGTTGAATACCCGTTTGTGTTTGTTTTTATATCTACGATATTGGTTAATTCATTTGCATGGTTAACTTTATCTGAGTAAATATTACCTCCACTAAAGATAGTTCCCCATGTAATAACATCACCATCAAGAGTTAAGGCCGCAAAAGAGCCAGACGCGCCAACGATTTTTTTAACATTGGTCAGTTCAGTATCTAATTTATGCTCAGAGTGTTTTTTTTCTGGCGAATAATACGCAGGAATAGACACTTGCTCATAACCTCGGCCACATATCAGATCATAAGCTGGTTCATAGTTAGGATCATATATATCGCTTGAGTCATAGTCTGATTCATTGTTTTTTACAGGTACGCATTTCTTACTGGCTTTAAAGTAAGTTTGCTCAAAACTATAATAATCATAGATGAATTCACCACCTTGAGTTCTGCTTCCCCAAGCACCAACGGTTCCATCTAGTCTAAGAAAAGCAAAAGCACTATCATTTGCAATAATATTCTCTACATTTTGGCTAACTAATTCGCCTTGTGCTTTTGCTAGTTTTCCCCATCGATATAGATTGCCTTGATCAGTTAAAAGCGCGTAGTTACCTTTATAATCGTATTTTAGCTCTACAAGATTCTTTATATCGCCTTGTATATCACTGCATGATATTTTTCCGCTATCTTCAATTAAGCAAGCTTTGTCTTCTTCAGTTTGAATAATAGTACTGCTTTCACTCGTTAACATATCAATACCATTATCGATAGTTAATTTTTTAGTTGTGCCTTTAGTATTACCAATAATATAAACATTGCCTGTATTGGTTAATATTGAAAAATAGTTATTTGCAGAAGTGGCTTTTTTAACTCCTTCAGCGTTGATAGCATCAATTAAATCAACATTATCTTTTATTTTTGGACCCCAAAGGTAGAAGTCACCATTATTTTTTATACCAGAGAAGGCATTAGCATGTGCATAGATGGCGATAAACTGATGATTATCCATTGATGGAATTTTTTCAAAACGTCTTTCTGCTTGATAAGCGTATTCACCATCAAGGATATGGTTCCATTCTATAACTTGACCGGTATTAAGCAGAGTCACTTTACTATAACTATTTTCTACTTGTTGAATAGGAAATGCCTTAGTAAATGTTTTAATGAATGGCTCGGTTACTTGTTCTTTATAATTAAGTTGAGCCGATACAACAATAGGCGAAAGGTGTTCATTTTCTTTCAACTGATATTCACAATCATTTGAAACAGTAATGTTATCTATCGTCCAATTGCAAGATATGGTTTCTGAACCATCTGTAATATTATCTGTAGAAAAGACGACTTTTAAATGGTCTTGGTTAGAGTAATCATTTATTTTTTCTGGGTAAATAATTGACTTTAAACTGATGCCATCAAGGTTTACAGTTTTTTCTTGGGTTGTTACATGATTAACTACGGTTTTATTGTCGGAGGAGCTGTCACCACCACACCCAAATAAAGATAAAGCAAGCAAAGCAGTTAAGATATGTTTCATAATATGTAATTCTATTTTAATTAATATAAATATGTACTGTTTTGTAATCAAACAGCGTTATTATCGACATGCTATAGTAAGGCTATTATTTATAAGTGCCTTTTAGTAAATAGTATTTTATAAGTGAGGTGAATGCTAGATATAAATCACTTAACCTAATGAATATAAAAGTAATTAAAAATGAGAATACAAAACATTTTTTATATTTAATTATTGCTGGTTTAAGAGGTTTAAGAGGTTTAAGAGGTTTAAGAGGTTTAAGAGGTTTAAGAGGTTTAAGAGGTTTAAGAGGTTTAAGAGGTTTAAGAGGAAGGTAGCAACCATCGAATTCATCGTGAGGATAAATTCTTTATTAGAGCTAATACCTCTGATGATGGCCTTAAAATGTGATACCCTTCACAAAATCATTTTATGTGGAGAGTTATTTTGAGATCTAGATTAAATACTAATCAAACACCAAGAGGGCAGTTACTTCTTCGGACTCTTTCTATGCCAGCAGACACTAATGCTAATGGTGATATTTTTGGTGGTTGGATTATGTCTCAGCTTGATTTAGCTGGTGCAATTTTAGCACAAGAAATATCTGGTGGCCGTATTGTAACGGTTTCAGTGTCTAGCATTACATTTAAAAAGCCAGTAAGTGTTGGTGATGTGGTTTGTTGCTATGGTGAATGTACCAAAATTGGACGAACGTCTATGTCGATTGATTTAGAAGTGTGGGTTAAACCAATTAAAGAAGACGAAGTTAGTCATCGTTTTCAAGTCTGTGAAGCAACATTTAACTATGTAGCAATAGATTCAAACGGAAAACCGCGCGCGATTCAAAAGCACTCTTAATGGGTATTGGTCTTAAGTAGAGCTTACACATGCAAGGGTGATCTCTGTTTAACATCAAAAAATACAACAGCCTGCTTAATGAGAATTGAGCAGGCTGTTTTTATTGATTATGCGTATTTTTTATTATGCTCAATCACAAGTAGTGATACCGAGATAAACACAATGTCTTTAAGTAAAAAGAAGTTGGTTGTTAATACGCCATCAACGACTTTCCATGTATTAGGTGTCGTTGCTAAAAAGCTAAGTGTTGCAATAAATGTAAGTAAAGCAAGGATCCCTGAATAGTAACCAATTTTAGGCTTAACAAAACCAACAATAAGTCCTATTGCAATCACAATTTCAGTCAAGCCAATGATATTTGATACCATTTGTACTGACATAAATCGGTATATCCAACCCATTAAAGGGTGGTTTGCAACTAATGGCTCGATAGCTGCTGCTTCTGTTGGGGTAAATTTAAAAATACCTATCCAAAGTAGGGTAAGTACGACACCAAAGACACCAATTTTATAACCTAACGAAGTTTCTGCTGAGATGGCTTTACAAGTTTTAGTATTCATTTTTATCTCCTGATTAATAAACTAAACTGTTTAGTTTAATTTATCGTTTATTTTGATACTGTCAATCTATTTTTGAACTAAACAGTTTATTTTGCTAAAATCACAGCATTAATGGAGAGTGATGTATGAAAGAAGAAAAAAGAATAAACGCACTTAAAAAGACGATAGAACTGTGCGCATTACATGGTTTTCATGGTACGAGTATGGATAAAATTACCGCAGCGACGGGGTTATCTAAAGCGACCATATATAAGTATTTTCAATCTAAAGAGAATTTAATTGCCAACGCATTAGAGTTGTTTAGCCAACAATCTCTTTCTCATGTCCAAGCTTTGTTTGAAAATACAGAACTAACATTAGAAGAAAAAATTGCGTTTCGTTTTGAAGGTCTTGCTGGGTGTATTGATATCGAGTCATTTAACGGTTGTTATTTTCAATTGGCATACAGTGAATACAGCAGTGAAGATCAAGGTATTACTGAGGTAAGTGCGCAATACAAACAGCGCACACAAGAGCTATTAATCGAGTTATTTAAAAGACACGATATTGAAGATGCAGAGTTAAAGGCCAAAAAAGCAGGGCTAGTTTATAACGGGCTATTGGCATCGTTACAGCTAACAAAAGATGCAGAGCTTATTGAACTCGCTCACCAAATGTTTTTAGGTATTATCTTTAAATCTGAATAATGTTTTACGTTTTTGTTTCATAGGGAATGAATCATGAAAGTTGCACGTTTAGATCATCTTGTTTTAACGGTTAACAGCATTGAAGTGACGAGTCAGTTTTATTCGAACGTGCTCGGAATGGATATCGTTACCTTTGGTGAGGGCCGGGTCGCCCTTACTTTTGGTGAGCAAAAGATAAACCTTCATCAATTAGGAAATGAGTTTGAACCCAAGGCGGCACAGATTCAAAGCGGCAGTGCTGATCTCTGCTTTATCACTCATACGCCCATTAATGAAGTTCAAAGCCATATTGAGTCACAAGGCGTGGCTATCATTGATGGTCCAATTCAACGAACAGGAGCGCTAGGCAAGATAATCTCAGTCTATTTACGAGATCCTGACGGTAATTTAATTGAACTCTCCAATTATTTGTGACTCTTAATTAGCAAGAAGCAGTACTTATCTCTCATAAGCATTTTCTTAGCATATACTTAGATCATGTAGCGATAATATTAATCATAAAGGTTGACTTAAACTGAAATTCGACTAAATTAAACTAAACGGTTCAGTTTAATTTTAAGTAAATCAGTTTGCTGATAGGGGAAGTCGCAATGAAACCAATAAAAATCACATTATATCGCTGGGCAGGCAGTTGGGGCCCATTCAAAGTCAATATTCCATGTGGAGAGTGCACTTTAACGAAAGATATTCTTGAAGATACATTTAACACTGAGCTTGCTGGTATTCCTATTGAGCTTGAAGTGAAAGATTGGTTGTCTTACTGGTGGGAGCCGTTAAAACTTAAAGCATGGCATGCACCGATTATCATTGTTGAAGATAAAGTGATTAGCCAAGGTGAAGCGTTAAATCGTGGTGTTTTGGTTCAAGCTGTTATAGCTCAAGTCGCCAAGCGTGATGATATCAAAGGTAACGTGGTATTTGGTAAAGCAACATGTCCGTATTGTATTAAAGCAAAAGCGGCGCTGGATGAGGCCGGAGTTGAATACACTTATCACGATGTGGTGAAAGACAGTGCGGCTTTATATCGTATGATCCCAGAGGTTAAAGCCATTATTGGTGAGAAAACGCCTGTGACAGTGCCTCAAATTTGGTTGGATGGTAAATACGTAGGTGGTTTTGATGAGCTAAGTAAAATCATGAATACCAATGTAACAACAGGAGAGCACTATGAATAAGAAACTGATATTACTTGTCGCTCTTTTGATCTCGTTTTCTGTGGTTTATTTTAATTTTGGACACTTGTTAACGTTAGATCAGGTAAAAGCCTTTCATCAAAACGTACAGAGTGACATACAAGCTAATTTGTTGATGTACAGTGCCATTTATTTTATCTCTTATGTGGTAGTTACGGCACTTTCTATTCCTGGTGCGGCTGTTGTTACCTTGCTTGGCGCAGCACTGTTTGGTTTTTGGTGGAGTTTATTACTCGTATCGTTTGCGAGCACCATTGGAGCAACCATCGCGTTTTTGAGTAGTCGTTATTTATTAAGAGAGTGGGTAGACAGTAAGTTTAAAGATAAGTTGGTAGCGATTAATGAAGGCGTGGAAAAAGACGGGGCATTCTATTTGCTGACATTACGTTTGATCCCAGTGTTTCCTTTCTTTTTAATCAACTTACTTATGGGATTAACCAAAATATCGGTAGGTCGCTTTTATCTATTTAGTCAGCTAGGTATGCTGCCGGGGACGATGGTGTACTTAAATGCAGGTACGCAATTATCAGAAATAACCTCGCTATCTGGGCTAATTTCACCGCAGATTTTAGGTTCACTAGCCTTACTTGGTTTGTTCCCGATAATGATTAAGTTTGTTATGGCCCAAATTCAAAAGCGCCGCTCTCAAGTAAAAGAGTAGTAAATAGAGAGACCTATCCCACAATATTATGGTTTGATAGGAAGAATCGTCTCGTAATAATCATATTTATCAATTAAATTAATCAAAGAAAGAAGCATTTTCCCCAATGCTTCTTTTTTTTATTTATGGGGGCATGATTAAGGTTTAGGAATGAAGCTTAAAAGCTTGGTATTGAGTATTAGCGCCGTATTGTTATCGGGTTGTGGAACGATGGTAAAGCAGCAAGAATATAATGCAGATTTGATCATTAATAACGGACAAGTATTAACCGTAAACGCCGATATGCAAGTGATTAATGATGGTGTCGTGGTGATTAAAAACGATAAAATTATAGCGGTAGGTGATACGACATTACTAAGTCAATATTATGCACCAAAAAATATTGATGCGAATGACGGTATTGTGATGCCAGGAATGATTAATGCTCATAACCACCTTCCGATGATCGCATTTCGTGGTTTAGGTGAAGAAGGCATTTCTAATCGACTATTTGCTTATTTTTTCCCGCTAGAAGCACAAAAGTTAAGCCGTGAGCTGATTTATAATGCCACTAAGCTCGGTGCTATCGATTTAGCTCAGAGTGGCGTTACCACTTATGCTGATATGTATTATCACATGGATGAAATGGCTAAAGCGACCAAAGAGGTTGGGTTAAGAGCCGTACTTGGTGAAACTGTCATTAAGTTCCCTGTGGTGGATGCTAAACAACCGTATGGTGGTATTCAATATGCCCAGTCATTTATTGAAGAATATCAAAATGATCCATTAATCACGCCAGCTTATGCACCTCATGCCGTGTACACGGTAAGTAAAGAAAAGCTTCAAGAGATCAATCAACTTTCTGAAGATTATGATGTGCCTGTTTTAATTCATGTTGCTGAGTTTCCAAATGAAGAGACAAGAATTAAAGATCCAACCAAAGCGGAATCTCCAGTTGAATATCTAGAAGAAATTGGTGTTCTGGACGAACGAATGGTGATTGCTCACGGTATTCATTTATCTCAACATGATCAAGCGTTATTAAAACAAGCGGATGCGGGAGTGGTTTATAACCCAATGGCGAATGCGAAAGGGGCAACAGGCATTGCTCCTGCTTGGGATATGTTTCGTGCGGATATGCGAGTTGGTTTAGGGACGGATGGACCAATGAGTTCAAACCAAGTGGATTTATGGCGCACGTTAAGTTATGCCGCAAATATGCAGCGTTTAAAACACTCAGATAGAACCATTATGACCCCAGAACAAGTGATCGAGATGGCAACTATTGGTGGTGCAAAAGCCTTGCACATGGAAGATGAAATTGGCTCTTTAGAAGTTGGGAAGAAGGCGGACATCATCATTATTGAAACTCAATCAGCGAACATGATGCCAAATTATGATCCTTACGCTACGCTGGTTTATCAAGCTAACCCAAGTAACGTAGAAACAACGATTGTAAATGGCAAAGTGGTCATGGAACAGCGTCAGATGCAGACTGTTCAATTGGATGACATTCGACAAAGTGTTGAAGCGTTTGAATCAGATATCGCTGATTTTGCCAAAGAACTGTCTAAAAAAGCGATAAAATCAAAAAGTTTGATGGATTAGTTTTATATAAACATCTTAATTTTTAGATGCTTAGTTAGGCTCTAAAAGATTCTCATTTTATGAATAGAATAAGATGATTATTTCCCTTATTATTCAACTTTAAATCGGTTATCGGATAAATAGGGTGTTTAAGTATTTATTGTTAGTAGGTGTACTTTTTAGTAGTACTTCTTTTAGTGATGAATTGTTTGAAAAAGAAGCTGAGATATATCGAGTTCAGGCTTATGCTTTTTCATCCATGCCAGAGCTAAATTATAAAGTGTGCAGTAGTAATATATTGACGCTATATAAAATAGAAGATACGTATTATTTAGTGACTGACTTTACTACCTATGAAAATGCAAAAGACATAGTAAGTTCTTTAAGAGTAGAGTGCGGATTTAAATCATGGATCCGACCTCAAGCGATGGATTTGTCATTTACTCAGGATAACCGAGCTTACTAATAAAATGGGCAAAGGTATTTATTTACTTTTGCCCATTTTTATTTGTTACGATTGGTATTAGATAAGATTGAACTTGGTCCAGACTTTAGATCGCCAGCGGCGAGCCATAATGATCCCACGGACCCATTCATCTGCTGCAAATGCTAGCCAGGCACCAAGTACACCGAATCCAAAATGAACACCAAGCAGATAAGTGAGGCTAACGGCCACTCCCCACATGCTCAATATTCCCATTTGAACTGGGAACTTAATATCTCCAGCACCTTTAAGAGCGGATATAAAGACAAGGTTAAATACCCGTCCCGCCTCCACTAAAATAGAGCCTGCGATTAATCCTGCGGTTAAGGTTATAACCTCTGGATCCTGTGTGAATAGGCTAAGTAATTCATAGCGAAAGAAAAAGACGATACAAGTAAGGGCAACAGACACGGCAAGAGAGACCAAAAAATAGAGTTGTACGCGAGTAAGAATTTGTTCAATCCATTTTTTTCCTACGTAGTAGCTCGTTTGTATTTGGCTTGCTTGACCGACTGCTAATGCAAAAGCAAAAGAAACGCGAGCAATATTTTGGGCGTAAGTAAATGCAGTTAATGAAGCGGTACCCATTTGTACAACAAGGTACACAATGACCATTTGTGACAAGTTATAAGAGAGCATTTCACCTGCGTTCATTACGCCAATATGCATAATTTTTTTATAGGTGGCTTGAGGTATCTTCTTAAAGTTGGCCATTGGTAGTGCAATGTGTTTTCTGTGGAGCATAATCCATAAAATAATGGTATTAATCACTTGGCTAAACGCGGTCGATACGGCCACACCTTGTACACCATAAACGGGTAATCCAAACGGTTGGTATAGCGCACAGTAATTACCGGCAATATTAAGACCGCCAGTGAGAAGGTTCACTATCATTGGGGTACGAGAGTATCCATTACTGCGTAATATGGTCGAAAAGACAATACCAAGGGTTACAGTTAACGTGAAAGAGCCAGTAATGATTAAATAATCGTAGGCAAAAGTGGCAACGTCACTTTCTAGTCCATACATGATAACAATAGGATCTGCGGCAAAAAAGGCGAACAAACTGAGGCCAAGTCCTAATATCCCACCGAGTACAACACTGGCTACGGCTACATCAGTTGATTGTTGTGGTCGGCCCGACCCGTTGTATTGGCCAATAAGAATGCCGGTACCTGTACTCACCATCATTGAAATGATCATTAAAAAGAAAATGATTTGAGAGATAACCCCAATAGCAGATACTGCCAAATCAGAATAGCCACTTAGCATGAATACATCACTGGTACTAATGGCTGTACGAAGTAAAATTTCGACCAGGATTGGCCACGCTAATGTAGTGATCTGCATTCGGCGTTCAATAGGGTTGCTTTTATCAAGCATAGCTTATCCTTAAAAAAGGGAAGAGAGGATGCTCTTACCATATAGCTAGGAAGGAGTTTAAAGGTGTCTACTTTGAAGAAATTCATTCTCCCAGTCTGGGAGCTAGAACTCGTTTTTGGATAGTATACTAATTTAAGTAATTATCGATAAAAATAGTTAATAGAGTTAGCATCAATTATAAAAATATTTGTTTTTAGCATCATTGTTTTTTATTTATCAAATCTACTAACAAAAACGCCATTATTTTGCAAAGAAATCAATCAAGTTACTTTAAAAGCAACGGTAAGAAAACATAAGTATGTAATAGGTAAAGCCGATAGTTATGTTATAGATTAAATAAATCCATTTGATAGCAATAAAATGTAAAAAAGATGAAATTATTGTTATCTATTAAATAGGCTTTCCATTTGGCGTATAAGGGATACTCTGGTTTTTCTTATTAATCTGAATTACTATCCCCGACATTATTTCAGCGATGTGATGTATCAATGACTGTTCTATTATTTTTACAAATAGGCCTTATTATTGGAGGCCTAACGTTCCTTTTTATGCTGGTTTCATTATGGCTTAAGAAAAAGGATTCAGAAAAAGACACTAATATATGGGCTGTTGGTCTAATTGGTGGCTTCGCAAACCTTTGTGACACTCTTGGTGTGGGAAGTTTTGCTATTAAAACGGCTGGTTATAAACAGTTTAATTTAATTGATGACAAAGTATTACCTGGCACCTTAAATGCTCAAGCAACCATGGCAACGGTTTTTCAAGCCTTAATTTTTCTTACCGCTATTAATGTGGATTTAACGACGTTAGTTAGCTTAATTATTGCGGCGTGTGTTGGTGCAACTGTTGGTGCTCGATTAGTATCAAATTTTGACCGTCAGTTGATCCGTTTGATCATGGCTGGGGCTTTGTTAGTTGTTGCATTGCTGATGTTTGCTGGACGCTTAGATTTATTCCCACTAGGTGGTGAAGCGTTGGGATTAACGGGGGAAAAATTGGTTATCGGGATCATTGGTAACTTTATTTTTGGTGCATTAATGACAATAGGGATTGGTTTATACGCGCCGTGTATGACGATGATTTACTTGTTAGGTATGAACCCGTTAGCGGCATTTCCAATTATGATGTGCTCATGTGCTTTTTTATGCTTTTTCTCGGCTGGTGGCTTTATCAAGCAGAAAGCGGTGAACTCAAGGGCATCTTTGGTGGTGGCGATAACCGGGCCTATTGGTGTGTTAATTGCGGCATTTATTGTGAAGTCCCTCGATGTGGATATGCTTGCTTGGTTAGTGGCATTTGTGGTTCTTTATACAGCCGTTATGATGTTGCGTTCATGGCAACAAGGCCGAGTGACAAATAAAGCGCTATAAAATGCGAGTTTCTGTCACATAGTTATTGGAGATATAAAAAGTTCGTGGTATTTTCCACCTACCAATTATTTATGGATTTTTTATCATGCCAAAGGCAAGTGACATCAAAAAAGGTTCAGCAATTGAACACAACGGTAAAGTATTTTTCGTTAAAGAAATCAGCAAGCTAACTCCAAGTGGCCGTGCAGGTGCAACATTATTCCGTATGCGTATGTACGATGTAGCAACTGGCTCAAAAGCAGACGAAAGCTTCAAAGCTGATGACATGATCAATTTAGCTGACTTTAGTCGTCGCAGCGCAACGTTCTCTTATGTTGATGGTAATGAGTATGTATTCATGGATTCTGAAGACTACACTCCATACAACTTCAACAAAGAAGCAATTGAAGAAGAGTTACTTTTCATCACTGAAGAAACTCAAGGTCTTCAAATTCTTATCGTTGATGGCGCACCAGTTGCGATTGAGTTACCTTCAGCAGTTGATTTAGTAATTGCAGAGACAGATCCTTCAATTAAAGGCGCGTCAGCAAGTGCTCGTACTAAACCTGCGACAATGACAACTGGCTTAACTGTACAAGTTCCTGAGTACATCGCTAACGGCGAGAAAGTGAAAATCAACACGAGTGAACATAAGTTCATGAGCCGTGCTTAATCGTTTTAGATAGTATTATTTAATACTGTTAAAAACAAAGAAAAGGCCAGTTATTATTTAATAGCTGGCCTTTTTTATGTTTTTTATTTGGCGTATTACAAGTCTCGTTCGATTTTTGGTGAGTAAATTGAATAAGCAGTAATTTGTCCTGCAACAATAGCAGAAAACATAAACAGAGCGGATAATCCAATACTAGGAATAGGAAGTATGGATTGCTCAAACACACTTTGACTTGCACTCACTAAGACACGACTTCCCGGAACAAGAATAATGATCCCTTGTACGATGAAAATGATTCCAGTTAGGTTTAACCGTCTAGCAATCCAAGTGCCATACAGAGTGATTAATACGGTTGTAACCCATGTACCCACAACCCAACCACTATCAAAGCCGAGATAAAATGGCCCCCACATACCTAATACCGCGACAGGCAAGCTATAAACGGTATCAATAGGGCGGGCTTTAAACATTACGCCTAATGAGAATGAAATAATAGGTAAACCTAGTATTTGTAGCCATATTGGAAATTCATTTTGATAATCAATGGATTCGGCTGTGCCAAAAATAGCTTCGCCAATGTGTAAACCAATAATGATCCCAATAAGAAGTTTTATTAAAGTGAGAAAGCACTGGCCAAGTAAGCTGGTACCAGAGACGAGATCATTAAAAGCCAAACACTCTAGAGCATTTGAGATGGAGAGTCCGGGAACAAAAAGTACCACGGCGGCGATACAAAGCCCAAGAATAGGAATTGGGACACCAAGGCTAGCAATAAACGCAACAGTAAAGGCAACAATTAAGGCACCAAAAAACTCAACAGCAATACTACGGCGTTTACTACAAAAAACTTGAGACAACCAAACTAAAAATCCAAGTAAAAAACTCACACATAAAGCTTCGTATGTTGATCCAACTAACATAAGAAAGGCTGGGGGAATGCACGTGTTTGCTAAACAAACCGCCCAGGAAGGATAAGAGATCCCTTCGGCTGGAGCTAGTGGGACAGGGGTTAATGGTTGTTGTAATTGAATAATAGTATTTGCGAGTAAACCCAAATCAATACTTGCGGGTTTATGACGTTTCATGATGACGGCGTTATTATCATCAGGAAATTGATAGTTAATGGACGTTGGTGTTGCTTGGATCATACAATTAACGCCATATTTATTGGCGTAAAAGGTCGTGTAGCGTTCTACTTTATAGGGAGCACAACCGCAACGGTGCAGTGTATCTCCAATCTCTACAATTCGATTGATACGATATTGTGAAGGCATATCCTTATTCCTACAGCTTGATGTATGGTACCAATCTAAGTGCGTGTACGATTTACTTAGATTGGCACTAATTTAAAAACGTATTATTTAAAATAAGTTTCCATCACGAACAAGTTCACGAGGTAATCCATTTTTAATTCGATTACCCACCCATTTCCCTAAGCCAATAACTGCGCCTTTATAAGTAACAATTGTCTCGCCTTTTCCTGAAAAATCAGGACGTACATCTCGTCCCATATACCACTCACGTGCTTGTTCTGTATTTAATTCAGCACAAGTAGGGTTATCAGCTGTCGCCAATGCCATGATAGCTTCATGCTGCCAGCGATATCCTTTTTTATGAGTTTCAGCAAGTTTGAATCCAATTCGATGATAGCGCATTTCGCCAATTAATGGTTTCATACGTTTAGGAAAAGCCCAGACTTCTTTATCTCGGATCCAAAACTCATTATCTTCAGGAATTTCTAATTGTAATGTCGATTTTAATTCAGCTTCAATAGCTTGTGCTTCTTTATTTGAAGCCGGTGCGAAAGGAAATTTTCCTAAGCGTTTTTTCACTTCAGGGGGCGTAGTTGAGCTATTTTTACGGATCTTAGCAACAAAGAAGCCTTCACTATCAAAAATTTGTGGGTAGATATGTAAGAAACCTTCTTTGGTTAATGCTTTTTCTGCATTTTCAAAGAGGTCACCTAATGGCTCAAACGTGACCGCGTCACCGAATTGTTCGACAAGATGATGGCAAATATGTTGGTTTTCTTGATGATTTAACGTACAGGTTGAATACACCATAACACCACCCGGTTTTAGGGCATGAAAGGCACTTTCAATAAGATCACGCTGAGTATCACCAATTTCGTTAACAGACTCTGGACTCCAGTTATGCATCGCATCTGGGTCTTTACGAATCGTACCTTCACCTGAACAAGGAGCATCAAGCAAAATAGAATCAAAAGTTTCTGGCAACCAACCACCAAAAACACGGCCATCAAAGTGGGTTAGAGCAACATTGCTTACACCACAGCGTTGGATATTTGAGCAAAGCACTTTTACACGGCTTGATGAAAATTCGTTAGCAACGAGAGCGCCTTGGTTTTTCATACCAGCAGCCAGTTGTGTGGTTTTAGAGCCAGGAGCTGAAGCCATATCGAGAGCCATTTCGATATCATCATTATCTTTTAATAATGCCGTAACTGGCATCATTGAGCTGGCTTCTTGAATATAAAATAACCCTGACATGTGTTCGGCTGTACTGCCTAGTTTTACCGTGTCGGTTTCTGGTCTTGTTATCCAAAATCCAGTATCACACCAAGGCACAGGTTCTAATAGCCACTGTTTTTCATTAGCACGCTGTTTAAATTCTTCTACGCTATTTTTTAATGTGTTAACACGGATACTGCGTCGTAAAGGGCGTTTACAAGCAGCAACAAATTCTTCCATAGAAAGGTGGGAAGGCATGGTCTCTTGTACTTGATCTAGGAAGGCTTTAGGTAGAAAAATATTATCGTGCACAGATGAATCTCATTGGGTAATGTTATGGCAGGAAGTGTAAACGTAATTCAGACTATTGTCTAAATGGAATCGACAGTAATAGCTAAAATTAAAGGCTTAAATAAAAAAGGCAGCCAATTTGAAGTTTGGCTGCCTAAAGTTAGCGATTAAGTTATTGTTGACTATTTATTGGGATTAGGAATAGCCGCATTCCACAGAGGCCAATCTTCTTCTGCTGCTTTATACAGTAGGTAAGATTTGTTCTCTTTTGCTTGTGGTTTTAGCTCTTCGTCATCAGGGGTAGAGAATGCAATACCGCCACGTAGAATACTATCTACGGTACCAGCCTGTACTTTTGCTCCACTTAAACCAATTGACATATTTACCCCTGATACATTCCAAAAAACGGTGTTTTGACGAACAAGGTAACTAAAGTCAGGATTGATGCCTATAGTAAAAATAACACGGTCTGATAAGTCACCTAACTTAACATCGGTCACTTCTCCTACTTCCATTTCTCTAAATAAAATAGGGGTTCCAATTTTTACTGAACCTCGGGTAATTGACTCGAGAGTATAAGTGACTAAATCATCACCTTGCGATTGGTCAGCGAGTGAAAACTGTGTTTTTGCTTTTCCGTCACCTGGTGTTACTTGAATATAGCTGCCTAGTAGGGTATCGAGATTTTCAGCACCCGATAGGCTAATACTTGGTTTTACCACCCAGAAATGACTGCCAAAGACAGCAATTTGATTAACGTATTCAGGGTAAATACGCGCCTGTATATAAACATTATTTTGTGTAAAGTTTGGTGATACCTTGCTGACTTCACCAACAGAAACACCTTTATATTTAATGAGTGTTCCTTTAGATATTGAATCACTGTCTTTTGCAGTGAATGCGATAATTCGACCAAACCCTTGGGCTTCAGATAAATTAGAGTATAGCTTCCATTTTTTACCTAATTTATTTTCTACTCCTTGCATATTATCAAAGCCAATACCACCACGGATCATCGACATCAATGGAGCAGCTTGAATATTAACGCCACTTAAACTGGCTTCAACATTCACTCCTGAATAATTCCAAAATACGGTGTTATCTTCGATTAGGTGTGCGTATTGTTTTTCAATATTGATCTTAATGTTTACGCCATCATTACCTAAATCAAAGTCTGTCACTTTACCAACAACGAGGTTGCGATAGAGAATAGGACTGTTTTTCGTAATAGGAGGAAGCTCTGGGCTAAACAGTGTCAGCTCTGTGCTTTTAACTGTTTTAAATTCTGCAAGTTCAGCCAGTGAACTATTTTTAAATAGAGTATAACTTTTTTGTTTATAGCCTTTACCTTCACTAGTAAAGCTAATTGAACCTGAGATGAGGGCTTGTGTTGGTGGAATATCGATATTTACGCCAGAGTCAGTTAACTCTGCCGACACACTGCCAGAAACAAAAAATTTGTTACTTGATTTAATGAGATGTTTGTACTTCTCAAGGATCATGACGTCAAATTTAACTCTGTCGTTGACTAATGCAACTTGAGTCACTGAGCCGACTTTTATGCCTTTGTATGAGATAGCAGTATCTGGTGTTAAACCAAAAGATTGATCTGCATATAACGAAAAGGTGAGTGCTTTTGTATCTTGTTTTATCAGTTCTTGTTTTCTTATGGCTGTAAATGCTCGAGATTTATCACCTTCACCTGGGATTAAGGTTAGGAAGTTACCGCGAACAAGGTTTCCAATATTTTCGACACCAGATAAACCAAGTTTTGCCTCTTCTAGAACAAATCGAGAACCATCGTTTAAATAATCGATAAATGCGGGTTCAACCGTTGCTGATGCAATGATGTCTTTTTTATCATCAGACAGCTTTAAACTGTTAATCTGGCCAATTTCAAGGCCCCTATACATAATGGCCGAGCCGTTTGGACTGATTTGGTTATTGTCTGGTAGGGTGATTTTAATTGAAATACCACGGCCAGCAGTTTTGATGTTGCTGTATAGTCGGAATTCTTTTCCATTTTCAATCGCAATACCATCATCTGGTGAATCTACTGCGATAGCCCCACCAATTAAGGCTGATAAACTTTCAAGTTGAACATCAACACCATTAAATCCAATACTTGCACCTACGCCACTGGCATTCCAAAACCGGCTTTTAGAGGTAATTAGATGAGCATACTCTTCTTGGATAAGCGCTTTTATTCGTACATTATCGGTTTTTTGGTCTAGTTTGAAATTGTAAACTTCACCGATAGGGATTTTTTTATAGTAAATCTTTGAACCAACAGAAATGGAACCCAAGTCTTTAGAGCGTAAGGTAACACTTAATCCGGTAGAGTCAGGTTGAATAGCGGGTGAGTTGGCAAGGGCTGTGAATTTTGTTTTTAGATCGCCACTTCCAGGTAAAATGGCAATATAGTTACCCGACACCAAAGCATCAAGTCCTGAAATACCCGTTAATGAAGCTTGCGGCTTAACAAGCCAAAATTGAGTATTGTCTCTTAATAAGTTAGAGGCTTCTGGATAGATGTCAGCATCAACGTAGATGTTAGAAAGATCTTTAGATAAGGTGATATTTTTAACCATCCCGACTTCAAGACCCTGATAACGAATGGTTGTTCGGCCTGCGATTAGCCCTTGAGCATCCTCAAAGTAGATTTGAACGCGTTGGCCCGCTTCAATAATAGCGGAATAGACAAGCCACCCACCAAGGCAAAGTGCAAGAAGAGGTAATATCCAAAGTGGGGATATCCCTCGTTCATTTTTGATGTTTACTTGTTCAACAGTAGAATCAAGATTTGTCGGTTCGCTCATAATTATCCCAAATTAGACGAGAATCAAAACTTTCAGCGGCCAGCATGGTAAATACCACAACTAAACCAAAGGCAACGGCACCAAGGCCTGGGGTAAAATCTAAAATTTGTCCGCGATCAATCAATGTCATCATAATAGAAATTACGAATAAATCCATGACTGACCATTTTCCAATCCATTTTACAGCCGTATATATCGCCATTCTTTGTCGATGGAATACACTGCGTTTGAATTGAACACACAATAATAAGTAACCTAAACCAAGAATTTTAGCGACCGGAACTACGATACTTGCTACAAAAATGATAATGGCGATACCATACATATCCGTTTTAATTAATCCTGCAACGCCGGAAAAGATTGTATCTTCTAGTCGCTTGCCATTGGTTAGCAGAATCGAAATAGAAAGTACGTTAGCTGGTATGATAAAAATGGTTGCAGTTAATAAATAAAGCCACGTTTTTTGTATCGACTTTGGCTTTCTTGAGTGAATAGGTCGCTTACAACGGATGCAGTGAGTGCCACTTTGTTGAGTGAAGTGACAATGTTCACAATGGATTGATGTTTCAGGTCTAGTAATAGGTGCTTCAATCTTTTGCTGATGTTTTCTTTGCCATGCGCGCCAATAGCGTCGTGCGCTTACATGAGTCAATAAAAGTGAGGTAACAAAAAGAAGTAAAACAAGGCCATAAAGACCTGACCCAACGAAAATATCAGCATGGTCTTGAATTTTAAAGCAAGCGATAGCCAAACTAACTAAAAAGACATCTAACATCATCCAATCTTTTAAATGCTGAATAGTCGATACGCTTAGCCGAAAGAGAGTAAACCACTTTCTTCGTAAAGCTAGATGCGCAGATACCACTGAGCCACATACAAGAAAAGGCACAATAGAGCTGCAAAATAAAATTAATAAGCCAAGCATAGGGAAGCCTTCGCTCATTAAGGTAATTGTCCCAGAGGGAAGTGTTGCAGGGATCATGACACCAAAAAGTTGAATGGTGACCATAGGAAAAAAATGGGATGGTATAAATAACAATAACGCAGCAACAGCGATAGCTAAATCGCTATTTAATGAAATACGGTTACCACGATAGAGTTGAGTATTGCAGCGAGGGCAGTGAGCATTTTGCTTTTTAGCTACCTTCGCTACTTCTACGACCAGATCACAGCCGTGGCAGCGACGAAACTTAGCGTCTTCCACGGTTGTTGTCCGATTGATTAACTTTGAATTGACCCATATAGCGTTTGATACAGTCCTTGCTGTGTAACCAGTTCATGGTGTGTGCCAGATTGAGATACTTTACCATCGTTCAGCACATAAATAGTATCTGCTTGTTTTACTGCACTTAAACGATGCGCCACAATTAAGGTGGTTCGTCCAACTAAAAAATCACTTAATGCTTTGTGCAAAGCAGCTTCTGTTGCGGTATCTAAAGCAGATGTCGCTTCGTCTAAAATAACAAATTTTGGATCCGTTAATACCATTCTAGCAATGGCTAAACGTTGTCTTTGACCACCAGATAATTTTACACCTTGGCGACCAATTTGAGTATCTAATCCATCAGTCAATTGAATTACAACGTCTTGCAGTTGGGCTACATCAAGCGCATTCCATAGTGCATCATCTGAATAATCTGAACCTAGTGTTAGATTATGCCTTAATGTATCGTTAAATAGTATAGGTTGTTGTAATACCACCGAGATTTGATTGCGAATTTTTTCAAATCCTACGTCTTGTGTATTGTGACCATTAAATAATATTTCACCATTAGTAGGTCGATATAACCCTAATAGTAGCTGAATTAATGTTGATTTACCGCCACCACTGGCACCGACAAGGGCAACTTTCTCACCACCACGAATGGTTAATGATAAATTATCTAAAACCTGTCGTTCTTCGTTATAGCTAAAATTAATATTGTTAATTTGTATTTCAGTTGCACTATTTGTAGCAAATGGGTTGATTGTAGATTCTACTTTTGGCTCTTCATCTATGTGTAATAAATGATTGATACGCTTAAGCGCCGCCGAGGCACCATACCAAGAAAATTGAATACTTAATAATTCTTGTATTGGCGAAAGCATTACCCAAAGATAGCTAAATATGGCAAACATTTGACCAATACTTAAATCACTAAGCACTACCATGATCATGGCTGCGGCTCTAAATAATTCAAAACCGAGTAAAAATAGAAGAAAGGAGAGCCGTCCAGCCGCTTCAGACTGCCATGTAAATTGGTCGGCACTGTGTCTTATGTCATCGGCTTGGTTTTTTAATTGGTCCAAAAATGCACGTTCACGGTTTGATGCACGTAATTGATAAATTCCATCTAAGGTTTCAATTAAGCGTGTTTGAAAACGTTCATAAGACTGGTTCTCTTTTCTTTTAAGATCTTTTACCCGGTTACCTAATTTTCGAGAGAAGTAGATAACGATAGGGTTTACTAAAAGAATAAATAAACCAAGTTGCCAATTAATCCAAAGAAGGACGCCAGCTGTGCCAATGACGGTTAAAAAAGAGACAATAAAACGACTTAATGTTGGGCCAAGGAACTTATCGATCGTATCTATGTCTGTAATAATATGAGAGTTAATACCACCGCTACCGCGTGATTCGTATTCTTTCATACTGATGCGGCTTAATTTATCGAGTAACTGAAGTCGTATTTGATAGGTAATAGTTTTGGACACTAAGCTAAATTGTCGGCCTTGATAGATATTGAGAACCTGGCTGACAATGCGCATTAAAATGACCATGACGAGGACTAATAGGATATAACCTATAGGACCTTGCCAATGGGTAGGCAGCATTATATTTAATAGTTCAACACCCGTTGACGGTTTGTGTAATAACACTTCATCTACCATCAATGGCATGAGTAATGGGATAGGTACACTGATAAGCGTCGCGACAATGGCGATGATATTTGCTACAACCAAACGGCTTTTATAGGTTTTTGCTTGCCTAAATAGCCAATTCCAGTTAATTGTAGGGAGAGTAGTATTGCGCATGGTGAGAATGATTCCTATTATTATCTTTTCCATCGGCATTGTACTCAGTATAAATAGAGTCGCAAGTGATTGGTATAAATAGAGGAAAAATATAAAGATGGAATTGAAGCATTACGAGCGATTAACACAGCAAGCGATAGGCTTGATTGATGGTGAAACGGATTTTATCGCGAACCTAGCAAACCTTAGTGCGTTATTAAATATGGAACTGGACGACATTAATTGGGTAGGTTTTTATCTATTTAAAGAAAATGAGTTAGTCTTAGGCCCATTTCAAGGTAAACCCGCTTGTATTCGAATTAGTGTAGGGAAGGGAGTGTGCGGTACTGCTTTTGCTACAGAAACCGTCCAACGTATTGATGATGTTCATCAATTTTCTGGTCATATTGCTTGTGATGCAGAAAGTAATTCTGAAATCGTGATCCCATTTTATAGAAATGGCGTATTGACTGGAGTATTGGATATAGATAGTCCAAATATTGCACGATTTAGCGAAATTGATGAAAAAGGTCTGGTTGATTTCATGAAAGAAGCAGAAAAGAGACTTTAATTGTCTTTCAGTAGTGGTTTTTCACGCTTAAGTATCTATAATAGCGGAATATCTTTACTAGAAATAAACCGAAATACGGCTTGAACCGTACTATCAGGAAACTACATGGAAAACTCTGAAAAATTAGCGAACAGCAAAGAAGTAATTGCATACATTGCTGAGCGTTTCCCGAAATGCTTTATTTTAGAAGGCGAAGCTAAACCTCTTAAAATTGGTATCTTCCAAGATCTAGCTGAGCGTTTAAGCGATGATCCTAAAGTAAGTAAAACTCAGCTACGTGCTGGTTTACGTCAATACACATCTTCTTGGCGTTACCTACACGGTGTTAAGCCGGGCGCATCTCGTGTTGATTTAGATGGTAACCCTTGTGGTGAACTAGAAGAAGAGCACATTGAACACGCTAAAGCTACTTTAGATGAGAGCAAATCAAAAGTTGCTGCTCGTCGTAAAGAACAAGCTAAAAAAGCAAGAGAAGAAGCAAAAGCTAAGAAAACAGCTCGTGCTGCTACTCCACCTAAGCGTCGTCCTCAACCAGCTGCTGCTAAGAAAGTAGAAAAGCCAGTTGAAACTCGTGCTCTAAATGCAGATGAAGTTACTGTTGGTAACAACGTAAGCGTTAACATGGGTAAAGGTAATATGCCTGCGACAATCGTTGAAATTAACAAGGATGATGTACGAATTCGCTTATCAAACGGCCTTCAAATGGTTGTTAAAGCGGAGAATCTTCGTTCATAAAGGAGCACTCCCGACGCATGAATTGTCGATTAAGAGTCTCGCTGATTGCTGCTGGCGTTATGCTAGCAGCTTCTGCGCACGCACTTGAAGCTAAGGTATTAGACGCCAAGTATTCTGAAACTGACTTACCAGTATTAACCGCAGAAACACAGCATGCTACTGCTAGTAAGCGTGTTACTTCTCGCTTTACGCGTTCTCATTATAAGCATTTCTCATTAGATGATGACTTTTCAGTTGCCATTTATGAGCGATACTTAGACATGCTTGATTATAATAGAAATATTTTCACTCAAGCTGATCTTTCTTCATTCGCCCCGTTATCAACTAAGTTAGACGATCAATTAAAGATTGGGGACTCCCAAGCGGCTTTTGATATCTATAATTTATCATTGAAGCGTCGTTTTGAGCGTTATGTCTACGCACTTTCTCTTTTAGATAAAGAGTTTGATTATACGATTGATGAATCTCTTGAGTTAGATCGCTCTGAAGCGGCTTGGCCAAAAGATGAAGCTGAGTTAAATGAACTGTGGCGTAAACGTGTTAAATATGATGCTCTAAACTTGTCAATGACAGGGAAAGATTGGCCTGAAATCCAAAAGATGCTAGGCAAGCGTTATAATAATGCACTTAAGCGTTTGACTCAGAGTCATAATGAAGATGCGTTCCAACTTTACATTAATGCGTTTGCACGTGAAGTTGATCCTCATACCAGTTATCTATCTCCACGTAATGCTGAGCAATTCCAATCAGAAATGAATCTTTCATTAGAAGGGATTGGTGCGGTATTACAAGCAACCGATGATTACACTGTAATTCGTTCATTAGTTGCTGGTGGACCAGCATTAACAAGCAAACAACTTTCTGAAGGCGACCGAATTATCGGTGTCGGTCAAGACGGTAAAAAAATTGTTGATGTGATTGGATGGCGTTTAGATGACGTTGTTCAACTTATTAAAGGACCAAAAGGGACAAAAGTGAACCTTGAGATCTTGCCTGAAGGTAACGATTCAAAAAGTCACACTGTCACAATTGTTCGAGATAAGATCCGTTTAGAAGATAGAGCAGTAAAATCTGAAGTGATTGAGCAAGATGGCAAGAAAGTCGGGGTATTAGAAGTACCTAGTTTCTATGTCGGTTTAGCTGAAGATACGAAAAAACAGATTGATGAGCTGAAAAAACAAGATATTAGCGGCATTATTGTTGATTTACGTAACAATGGTGGTGGTGCATTAACTGAAGCTACGGCATTATCTGGATTATTTATTACTGGTGGCCCAGTAGTTCAAGTTCGTGATAGCTACGGTCGAGTAAATGTGAATGCTGATACTGATGGTGAGATCTCTTATACTGGTCCTATGACAGTATTAGTGAATCGCTACAGTGCATCTGCTTCTGAAATTTTTGCTGCAGCAATGCAAGATTATGGTCGTGCTGTAATCTTAGGTGAAAATTCCTTTGGTAAAGGAACGGTTCAGCAACATAGATCGTTAAATCATATTTATGATCTTTTTGATAAACCGCTTGGTCATGTTCAATACACGATCCAAAAATTCTATCGAATCAATGGTGGTAGTACGCAAAATCTAGGTGTTGTGCCTGATATTGCATTCCCTACAGCGATTGATCCAAAAGAAACGGGTGAAAGTGTTGAGGATAATGCGCTTCCTTGGGACAGCATCAAAGCTGCCGAGTATGCACAAACCAATCAGATTAAAAATACGATTGAACCATTAGCGAAAAAGCATGTGGAACGAATTAAAACGGATGAAGAATTTGGTTTTATTCAGGAAGACATTGCTCGCTATCAAGCTGAAAAAGACATCACAACGATTTCATTGAATAAAAAAGTTCGTGAGAAAGAAGGTGATGAAGCAGATGAACGCCGTCTTAAACGAGTGAATGAGAGACAAAAACTTCTGAAAGAAGAAGAATTTAAAACTCTTGATGATATTCCAAAAGACTATGAAGTTCCTGATGCGTATCTTGATGAAGCCGTCGCAATTACAATTGATTTGGCGTTAATGAATCAAAAATAATGTGTTAATAAGTAATATTTATTAACCATCTTAAACAGAAATCTATTTGGATTTCTGTTTTTTTTTGCCTAAATAAAAGCAAAGTATGGTTTTTCATCTAGGCTTATATTATGCCAATCAAAATAATACTAATCTTGATATCTAGTTAAGTCTTCTTTTTTATTGCCGATTTTTACTACGAAGTATTAGTGATCAGATTTTCCGTTTGGTGTTATGCAAGTATTCATTCACAAGTTGTACCGATTTTGAATACTAAATTAGTATGAAATGGAGCATTGTATGAAAACAATAATTTTATTTTTCATTTTATTTTCTGTTACGTCTTTTGCTTCAAATGAAAGCATGACAATAGAAGAACGTAGGTCACTGACTTATTTTTCAAATCCTTTTTTAATTGGTGATTGGTATTTCTTTAAGCCTGCACATGTAGAAAATGATTATGATGTTTTACATATATCTTTAAGCTCAAATAATAAATTTCGTATTGAAATGATAGAGATGGCATCGAATACGGCGGAAGAGTGGGAAGGAAGTTTTGAGATCTCCCAAGACAGTATTCGTTTTGAAGGAAATGAAGATGAGTCTCAAATTTATCACTATCAAGTCAGCCATAATAGACTTTATCTTAATGGGGTTGAATTTTTTAAGGTAGTACCTGAACGCATTATCGGTTCTTGGAATTCGGAATTGGTGTCAGGTGAAGATATTATGGTGAGTAATGTGAAATCGTTAAACTTAAAGTTACGTTCTGATTTTATATTTTCACTTGAAGTGATCTCACACACCGGAAAATCGAATCATCATATTGGCTACTATTATTTTGAGAATAATGATTTAGTTTTACTTTATGAAGAGGGTGAACAAGAATCAACGTTTCATATAACGGAAGATCTACTCGAGATTAAAAATGAACAGTTTGGTATGTACGCATTATTAGTAAGGCAGTGAATTATAAATGAAAGAATAATGTGACTCTAAGGATAGAAATATGAGACTAAAACTCTTTTTATTAACAAATCTATTAGATCTTATGCGAGAATAAGAGGGTTAACTAGTAACTATCACTCATCCTGTTTTTAAAGTGATAGACATCATAAGGATATATTATGAGCCAACAACCTCAGGCTAAATTTCGCAGTGATTACCAATCTCCAGAATTCACCATTTCAGATATCGATTTAGTTTTTGATCTTGATGATACAAAAACATTTATTTCCGCGATTTCAAAAGTACAACAACTAAAACAGTCAACGGATCTTCTTCTTGAAGGGGAAGGGATGACATTGACGTCTCTGAAAATAAATGATGTTGAGCATAAAGATTATACGTTAACAGATACACAGTTAACCATTCATAATGTAAGTGGTGATTTTACGCTTACCATTGTGACCGAAGTGAATCCACAAGAAAACACAGCCCTTGAAGGTTTGTATAAATCAGGCGATGGTTTCTGTACTCAATGTGAAGCAGAAGGTTTCCGTCGTATTACTTATTATCTTGATCGCCCTGATGTATTAGCGCGTTTCACAACAAAAGTGATTGCAGATAAAGAGGCTTACCCACATCTTTTAAGTAATGGTAACCGTATCAGCCAGGGTGATCTTGATGGTGGAAAACATTTCGTTCACTGGCAGGATCCATTCCCAAAACCAGCGTATCTTTTTGCATTAGTTGCAGGTAATTTTGATGTATTAACAGATACTTACAAGACAAAGTCAGGCCGAGATGTGGCTCTTGAAATTTATGTCGACCAAGGTAATTTGGATCGTACTCCTCATGCAATGACTTCGTTAATTAACTCGATGAAGTGGGATGAAGATCGTTTTGATCTTGAATACGATCTTGATATCTACATGATCGTAGCGGTTGATTTCTTTAACATGGGTGCAATGGAGAACAAAGGCTTAAACGTCTTTAACTCTAAGTTTGTATTAGCAAAACAAGAAACAGCAACAGACACTGATTATCTAGGTATTGAAGCGGTAATCGGCCATGAATATTTCCATAACTGGACTGGCAACCGTGTTACTTGTCGTGATTGGTTCCAACTAAGTTTGAAAGAAGGCTTAACGGTTTTTCGTGATCAGGAGTTCTCTTCAGATCTAGGTTCTCGTTCAGTAAATCGAATTAATAACGTTCGTATCATGCGTGGCCCACAGTTTGCTGAAGACGCAAGCCCAATGGCACATCCAATTCGTCCAGAAAAAGTAATAGAAATGAATAACTTCTACACGCTTACGGTGTATGAAAAGGGCAGTGAAGTTATTCGTATGATGCACACATTATTGGGTGAAGTGAATTTTCAAAAAGGGATGAAACTCTACTTTGAACGTCATGATGGTACAGCAGCAACGTGTGAAGATTTTGTTTTGGCCATGGAAGATGCATCAGGGGTCGATCTTACTCAATTCCGTCGTTGGTATAGTCAATCTGGTACGCCGACATTATCGGTAGTTTCTTCTTATGATGAAGCAAGTCAAGAATTCACCTTGATCGTTAAACAACAGACTCCAGCAACAGAAGATCAAACTGAAAAGCTGCCATTACATATTCCATTGGATATTGAGTTATATGGTCAAGATGGAGCGATTATTGAGTTACGTTGTAACAATGAAAAGATTGATAATGTACTTAACATTACACAAGAAAAACAGACATTTGTATTCCAGCAAGTTTCTGAAAAACCAGTTATTTCTTTACTTCGAGAGTTCTCTGCGCCAGTTAAATTAAACTATGCGTACTCAGATGAAGAGTTGATTTTCCTGATGGTTCATGCACAAAATGACTTTGCTCGTTGGGATGCCGGCCAAATGTTATTGGCGAATTATATTCGTACAAATATTACTAATGTACAAAATGGTCAAGCACTTGAATTACCAGAAGCGGTAGTCGATGCTTTCCGTGGCGTATTGCTCAATGTCGATCTAGAGCAAGCATTTATTGCTGAGATGTTTTTGTTACCAAACCATAACGAGATCACTGGTTGGTTTGATACTGTCGATGTGGACGCGATTGATAAAGCACTTGGTTTTATTAAACAGACATTGGCCGTTGAACTTAAAGACGAGTTTTCTGCTACATATCATAGCCTAAAGCAGGGGGATTACTCGGTTGATCATGATGCGATTGGTAAGCGAGCATTGCGTAATTGCGCATTAAGTTATTTAGCAAAAACAGACATTGGTGAGGCGTTAGTTCAAGCGCAATATCAAACAGCAGATAACATGACCGATACTATGGCGGCCATGGTTTCTGCAAATGCGGCTGAGCTTCCTATTCGTCAAACGTTAATGGATGATTTCAGTGCCAAGTGGTCTCACGATGGTCTAGTTATGGATAAGTGGTTCATTTTACAGGGTTCTAATCCAAGTACTGATGTTTTAAATATTATTAAAGAGACGATGAATCATAAAGCATTTAGTTTAAAGAACCCGAACCGAACTCGCAGTTTAATTGGTTCATTTGCTGCCAACAATGCTGTTAACTTCCATTCTAAATCTGGTGAAGGCTATGCTTTCTTAGGTGATATATTATTGGAATTAAACGAAAGCAACCCACAAGTGGCTTCTCGTTTAATTGATCCATTATTGAAGTTTAAGAAGTATGACAGTGATCGTCAGGATCTAATGAAAGCACAACTTCAACGTTTGGCTGATCTTGATAACTTAGCCAAAGATCTGTTTGAGAAGGTAACCAAAGCATTAGCATAATATGCTGAGTTTATCGTTATAGTGAAATCAAAATGGTCAGTTTTTTACTGGCCATTTTTTTATTTCAGCGCCACAATATGGACTTCAATTATTAAAGATATTAAGTAAATGAACAAATTTTATTATTTTAGAATGAATGTGACGTATCAGGCTTTTTTAAGTCATTATTCAGGTGTTGCAAGTACTGTTGTGGTAATGACAGAGCAGGGACTAAAGCTGCAATTACCTGCATCTCGATTCCGTTCATTTTTAACTCAATTAGGCGTTAAAGGTCGCTTTCGTTTAACGGTTGATCAAAATAATCGTTTTGTAAATCTTGAGCAAGTAGGATAAACCTCTACCTTAATCACATTTCTAACTATAAAGCATCTAGCACGTAAAAAAGTCATAACGTTTCATCCATATTATCCTTACAATGTGAAGCGCATAAGCAGTTTCAACTGCTACACTATATAAACCAACCGTAGTAAATAACAGGTCATCTTAGCTTGTTAAAATACTCGATAACTGCGTTGAAATTTTTGATTGTAGAGTAACTACTTATCGAAAAATTCCGTCTTGTTCTTAAGTATTTTTCCTTCGTTATTTCTGAACTCTTACTTACTGTGATTGGTAAAATAATTCTAAATCATAAGAAACGGAGCATTCGCTTTATGACGACGCGTGATCCTATCGTTCCAGTACTACTTGAGAAAGTGTACGCTCTAATTGCTGAAAAGCTTGAAATGCCTCAACAATCCTTAGTAACGCAGCTTGCTCAGCGTTTATTTGCCAACATTGATGATGATGATTTACAACAACGTAATGAATCAGATATGTATGGTGCTACTCTCAGTCTTTGGAACCACTTATCTGATGTAAACCTTTCAGATATATCGGTTCGTGTTTTTAATCCAAAATTAAGCCAAGATGGCTGGCAATCAACCCATACAGTGGTAGAAATTGTTGCGCCTGATAGCCCATTTTTAGTCGATTCCGTTAAGATGGCGCTAACCCGTCTTGATATGACAAGCCACTTTATGTTGCATGGACCACACTGCTTTACTCGTGATGAGAGCGGTGAGATTATTTCGGTATGCAGCAGTGATGGAAAAATGCAACAAACGTTATTTCATTTCGAAGTTGATCACATGAGTGATTTTTCTGAAATGGACGCACTTCAAGCTGAATTACTGTTGGTACTTGAAGATATTCGCCGCGTGGTAAATGAATGGCAACCAATGTCAGACAAATTAACAGCCGTAATTCAAGAGCTTAAAGATAGTAAATCCCCAATAGCAAAAGAAGAAGTGAATGAAGCAATTGAGTTTTTAACTTGGCTTCAAAATCATAACTTTACCTTAATGGGGTACAAGAATTTTGATTTAACGGCTGTGGAAGGCGATCATGAATTAACACCAACAGCAGATGTCGGTTTAGGATTATTCTCACTAGCTTCTCGTATTCATATGACAAAACTGTCAGAGATGCCATCTTCAGCGCGCGCTGCAGCGAAAAAATCAGACTTGTTAATCTTAACAAAATCAAATACTAAATCTCGAATTCACCGTCCTGCTTATACAGATTACATTGGCATTAAACGTTTGAATAAAGAAGGAAAAGTAATTGGTGAGCATCGCTTCACTGGGCTTTATACATCAACAGCTTATAACCAAAGTGTTTCGAATATCCCGCTACTAAGCAATAAAGTCGAGCGTATTTTAGAGACGAGCCAATACATTAAAGGTTCACACTCATACAAAGCATTAAGCAATATTCTTGAGACTTATCCTCGTGATGAACTTTTCCAAGCTACAGAAGAAGAGATGCTAGAGGTAGGTACCGGTGTTGTTAAAATGCAAGACCGTGATTTGTTGCGTCTATTTGTTCGTCGTGACCCATTTGGTCGTTTCTTCTCGTGCATGGTGTATGTAACCAAAGAGCGTTATAACACAGAGCTTCGTCGTCAAACTCAACGTATTCTTAAAAACTATTTTGGTTCTGATCAAGAAGTTGAATTTACGACGTTTTTCTCTGAGAGTGCATTAGCGAGAACACATTACATTATTCGTGTAGACAACAATAACGGCGACATTAATGTGAAAGATATTGAAAATAATTTAATGGAAGCAGCATCTACTTGGGATGACCGTCTATGTGATGTGATTGTGGCTAACTTAGGTGAGAGTAAAGGAACTGCAATAGCGAAGAAATACCAAAGCGCATTTCCTCGCTCATACAAAGAAGCAACACTTCCAGGCTCTGCTGTTGCTGATATTGAACGTCTTGAATTATTAAGTGATGATAATAAACTTGGTATGTTATTTTATCGTCCGCAAGAAGAGAAAAAAGGCTCTGCGAATGTTAAATTGAAACTCTTCCACCGTGATGAGCCAATTCACTTATCAGATGTAATGCCAATGCTTGAAAACTTAGGTTTACGAGTCATTGGTGAGTCACCTTATGCCGTTAAGAAGAGTGATGGTTCGGTGGATTGGATTTTAGATTTCTCCATGATCCACAATGGTTCTGAAGAAGTCGATCTTCGTCAAGCTCGTGATCGTTTCCAAGAAGCGTTTGCTCAGATCTGGAATGGTCAATTAGAGAGTGATGGCTTTAACCGTTTGGTTCTTGGTGCGGGTCTGTCTGGCCGTGAAGTGACGATTCTACGTTCTTATGCTCGTTATATGCGTCAAGTTGGCTTCCCATTTAGTCAGCAGTACATCGAAGATACATTATCAACACATACCAAATTAGCAGTATCGGTGGTTGAACTTTTTGAATTACGCTTTGATCCAAAAGCTGATTGGTCTGAGAAAAAAGAACAGAAAGCCCTTGATACTATCTATGCAAGCTTAGATAAAGTAGAAAGCTTGGATGATGATCGTATTATCCGTCGTTATGTTGAGATGATTGTTGCAACGCTACGAACTAACTATTATCAACAAGATGAAGACGGTCAGCCTAAACCATGGTTATCGTTGAAACTGAAACCATCAAATATTCCTGAAATTCCAGCACCAGTGCCTGCATTTGAAATTTTTGTTTACGCACCAGATATTGAAGGTGTGCATTTACGTGGTGGTAAAGTGGCTCGTGGTGGTTTACGTTGGTCAGATCGCCAAGAGGATTTCCGTACCGAAGTACTTGGTTTGGTAAAAGCACAGCAAGTGAAAAACACGGTTATTGTTCCTGTTGGTGCAAAAGGCGGTTTTGTTTGTAAAAAGCAACATAACTTCACAACCCGTGATGATATCTTTGCGGAAGGTCAACGCTGTTATAAACAGTTTATTCGAGCACTTTTGGATGTGTCTGATAACATTATTGAAGGCGAGGTTATCCCACCACAAAATGTCGTTCGCCATGATGATGATGATCCGTATTTGGTTGTAGCAGCAGATAAAGGTACGGCAACTTTCTCTGATTTAGCTAACTCAGTTTCAGAAGAATACAACTTCTGGTTAGGTGATGCATTTGCTTCTGGTGGCTCAAATGGCTATGACCATAAAGCCATGGGTATTACTGCAAAAGGAGCTTGGGAATCGGTTAAACGTCACTTCCGTGAAATGGGAATTGACTGTCAAACGACTGATTTCACCGTTGCTGGTGTCGGTGATATGGCGGGGGATGTGTTTGGTAATGGTATGTTGCTATCAAAACATATTCGCCTTCAAGCGGCATTTAACCACATGCATATCTTTATTGATCCAAACCCAAACTCTGAAATTACATGGCCAGAACGTGCGCGTCTGTTTGAACTGCCTGGTTCAAGCTGGGAGGATTACAATAAAGATCTGATTTCTCAAGGTGGTGGTATTTTCTCTCGTCGTGCTAAGTCGATAGATCTTTCTCCTGAAATTCAGAAGATGCTAGGTACTCGTAAACAGTCTTTAGCTCCGAATGATTTGATTCAAATGATCTTGAAGATGGATGTTGATCTGTTATGGAATGGCGGCATAGGTACTTACGTTAAATCAAGTAAAGAAACCAGCGCTGATGTAGGTGATAGAGCGAATGATTCCTTACGTATCAATGGCTCAGAGCTGAATGCAAAAGTAATTGGTGAAGGCGGTAACCTAGGTATGACTCAGCTGGGTCGTATTGAATATGGTCTAAAAGGTGGCCGTGTTAATACTGATTTTGTTGATAACGTAGGTGGTGTTGATTGCTCAGATAATGAAGTTAACATTAAGATCTTACTAAATGGTTTAGTGGCTAATGGTGATCTAACCTACAAGCAACGCAATGTTCTACTAGAGAAAATGGAAGATGAAGTGGGTGAGATTGTTCTTGATGATGCGTATTGCCAATCAGAGTCGATCTCGGTAACAGAGCAACAAGGCACTTCATTAGTTAAAGAGCAGATCCGCTTTATTCATCATCTCGAAAAACAAGGTCAATTGGATCGTGGGTTAGAATTTATCCCTGATGATGAAACCTTGATTGAGCGTGAGAAAATGGGGCAAGCGTTAACTCGTCCAGAGCTTTCAGTTCTTGTTGCTTATGGAAAAATGGTGCTTAAAGAGCAATTGGCTTGCGATGACATTGCAAACAATCCATATCATGCTGAGTTACTAACCACGTATTTCCCAACTGAGTTACAACGTAACTATAAAGCAGAGATGGATAACCACCCACTGCGTTCAGAAATCATTGCGACTTGCTTAGCAAATCAGATGGTTAATGAAATGGGTTGTAACTTCATCACTCGTTTGCAAGAAGAAACGGGTTACAGTGTCACTGATATTGCTAACGCATACTCTGCAACAAGAGCTATTTTTGAGTTTGGGGATTTATTTAAGCAAATTCGTAGCTTAGATAATATCTCAACCGCTGAAGCACAATATGAAGCTTTATTTGCAATGCGACGAACTATCCGTCGAGTGACTCGTTGGCTACTCCGTAATGGTTCACAAAATATGACGATTCAGCAGGTTATTGAAAAATATAAGCCAGCGGTTAATGACATTAAAGTGAACCTTGATAGTTACTTAGTAAAAGATGAAGTAGTGGAGCATATTGAACAAGCTAACCATTATTTAGAGATGGGTGTGCCATGTGAGCTAGGTAATGTACTGGCACGTTTAAGCAGCTTATATTCAGCAATGGATATTTCAGCAGTTGCTGTAGATATGGAACAACCGGTATCTACCACGGCACGCTTATACTATGTTCTAGGTGATAAGTTATCTTTGCATTGGTTCTTAAAACAGATTAATAACCAAGGTGTTGACAACCACTGGCAAGCATTAGCTCGAGCTTCTTTCCGTGAAGACTTAGATTGGCAACAACGCCAACTAACTCAATTGGTTCTGACTGAATATAAAGATGCAGAATCTGTGGAAAGTGCAATTGAAGAATGGTGTGAAAAGAATGCGGTTTCAATAGGGCGTTGGGATAATATTCTGAATGAATTTAAAGTCGGTTCTGTTCATGAATTTGCTAAATTCTCGGTTGCGTTAAGGGAGCTTACCTTGCTAAATTTGAGTTGCACATCAAACGTAACTAAATAACCGATTGTTTGATTACTAAGCTCAGACAAACGTTTGCATAATAAATGGGGGAGTGGATAAAAATTCACTTTCCTTTTTTATTACCCCGAGAATTTTCTCATTAAACTATATTTTTAATCCCTTTTTGTGAATCTTTATTCTTCCCTTTGATGTTGGTTTATTTTATTGCGATAAATAATGATGAATAAAGTACGATTAAGTTTGAATTGTGAATAAAATCAGTGAATAATGACTCCCCGTTTATACGGGACTTATTTTGGAGTTACAATGTTATACCGCATCGCCAGAGCTGGCATTTTCAAACTTGATGCTGAAAAAGCACATGACCTAGCAATTCAAAATTTCAAACGTTTCACCGGCACTCCTCTCGATTTATTCTATCGTCAAAAATTGGCTTCTAAACCTGTTGAAGTCATGGGCATTCAATTTAAAAACCCTGTTGGTTTAGCCGCTGGCCTTGATAAAAATGGCGAATGTATTGAAGCATTTGGTGCAATGGGCTTTGGGTTTGTTGAAGTAGGAACCGTAACTCCACGTCCTCAATCTGGTAATGATAAACCACGCTTATTCCGTCTTATTGAAGCGGAAGGCATTATTAACCGTATGGGCTTTAATAACCTAGGTGTTGATAACTTAGTTGAGAACGTAAAGAAAGCAAAATTTGACGGTGTTATCGGTATTAATATTGGTAAAAATAAAGACACCCCAATCGAAAAGGGTACGGAAGATTACCTAATTTGTATGGAGAAGGTATATCAATACGCGGGTTACATTGCGATAAACATTTCATCTCCAAATACTCCTGGACTGCGCACTCTTCAATATGGTGAAGCATTGGATGATCTTCTTTCTCAGTTAAAAGAGAAGCAAAAAGAGTTAGCTGAGAAATACGGTAAGTATGTTCCTATCGCTTTGAAGATTGCACCTGATTTAGATGATAGTGAATTATCTCAAATTGCTGACTCTTTAATGAAGTATAAAATTGACGGTGTGATCGCAACAAACACCACCTTAGATCGCTCTATGGTTGAAGGCATGAAGCATGCAGAAGAGATGGGGGGGCTAAGTGGTCGTCCTGTTCAAACTCGCAGTACAGAAGTCGTTCGTCGTCTTAAAGAGCTGCTTGGTGATTCTTTACCAATTATTGGGGTAGGTGGTGTTGACTCTTATGTTGCGGCAAAAGAGAAGATGATGGCTGGTGCAGATCTGGTTCAAGTTTACTCTGGCTTTATTTATAAAGGTCCGGCATTAGTTAAAGATATTGTGAATAATATCTAATTGTTATAAAAAGTAGCGAAAGTTGCTTACAGACTGTTCAAACGGAAGGGGGAATGAAAATTTCCCCTTTTTTTATTGCTAACCTCTTGTAAAATTAACGATTAATTACACCAGTATTATTTTGACTGAAAACATAGATGAATTTTCAGCATAATTAGCAGTCATTGGTGATTGGCTATCGAAGGGATTCTTCCCATTTTTTCAAGAGAGAAATGATAATGCTTAAACCAAGTGATACATGGAACTGGTATTACGACAATAAAGCACAATCTCTAATGCTAGATTTAGGTATGGACATGGTCTTCCGTGTAAACCTTCCTTCTAAAGTGCTTATTGACGGTGCTTTTGATGCGTGCAAATTCTCTGTTGATGATGCCTCTGCATATCAAATGTTCGTAGAACACATTTCTTATCTTCCACTATCAGAACCTCGCAAAGTAGAGCTTGCACTTAATTGTGTTGCTGCTAAACGCTTTCACAAGCCTATGTTGCCTAAGAGCTGGTTCTTTGAACCTCAAGGCCAAGGTTATTTCCCGCAAGAGGGGGAAGTGGTGTCCCTAAAGAACGACTTAGGAGAAGGGCACTTCATTATTGTTGAGAATTACGAGTGTGTCAGTATGTGTATGCTTGTCGATATGGACTCGTTTGCTCTAAATCCAACAAAATACATGGCATTTTGTGAACCGATTAAAGTAATGCATGATCGTATGGCTCAGATGCAGGTGGTAAACTCCGCTTATTATGCAATGGTAGGGTAGATAGTTATCATTATTAATAAAAGCCCTGTAAAACAAAGGTCAGTGACTTTTTTACATTAATCCCTCTTCAGTATCTATTTTTACCTTATTCCTCCCTTACTTCTTCTGTGTTGTTACCCTCATAAAATCGCGCTATGAGCAATATTATTCATTTCAATTCTTAGTTAAACACTTAGCATTCAATTAAAAACACGTCCAACAGTGGAGTGCTGTCATCTTAAAATTGAGAGCTTGAGCTAAGAATGACAAAAAAATATCACCCATATATCAGTACTATTACTTAAATTTCCCACCGTAATAACCTTGAAAATTCCGCATTTACCTCATTGTGTAATAAATTTTCATCCAATTATATCTTCTGGTCTATTCCAGATTTTACCTGTAAATGGGCGCGCCTTAGTGTTTATCCATGGAAACGCTTTAGTTTGATTCTAATTCATTAACTATAAAATTAATTATTAACCTTTTGTTTTAAAAGGCTTATGTACGATGGTTGCTCGGGGATTTATCTGTAATCTATTTATCCTCTTTCAGTCAGATTCATGTATAATGCGAGGCAATTTAATAACGAAAAGAATCCCATGAAAAAATACTTAGCCATTACTTCTAAAGGCCTTGAAAACTTACTTGCAGATGAACTTATTGCGCTTGGTGTGACTGACCCTAAAGTGGTTCACGCTGGTGTTAAGTTTGAAGCACCAATCGAGGTCGTTTATCGTTGTTGTTTGTGGAGCCGTATTGCTTCACGTTTCATTCAAATTCTTTCTGAGTTCGATGTCCGTGATGATATGGACTTATACCTAGGCGCATCTTCAATTAACTGGCCTAGTTATTTCTCTGCTGATAAAACGTTAGTGGTGGACTTTAACGGTACCAACCGTGAGATTCGAAATAGCCAGTACGGTGCTCTAAAAGTAAAAGATGCGATTGTTGACCGTTTTACAAAGGCTGATTTAGCGCGTCCAAACATCAGTAAAGTAGAACCAGACTTACGTGTTCATATGCGTTTATCAGGCGAGAAAGGGATTCTTGGTTTTGATTTAGTGGGTTCAGGCTTACATCAACGTGGCTACCGTACTGAAGCGGGTCGCGCACCACTTCGTGAAACGTTAGCCGCTGCGCTTGTTATGCGTAGTACATGGGATGACTCAAAACCTCTATTAGATCCAATGTGTGGTTCTGGTACCTTACTGATTGAAGCGGCACTAATGGCTTGTGAAATGGCTCCCGGTGTTAAACGTGAGAAATGGTGTTTTGAAGCTCTGACTGATTTTGACCCAGAAGTTTGGGCTGAAATCCGTTCTGAAGCTCGAGTTAAGAGCCGTCGCGGTGTTAAGAAAGTAGATGCACGTTTCTACGGCTTTGATCGTGATTACCGTGTTATTCAAACAGCTCGTGAAAATGCGCGTCGTGCTGGTGTTGAAGATTTAATTACGTTTGATGTGGGTGATGCAACCAAAGTTGAGCGTCCAGAAGGGTTTGAAAACGGCGTTATTCTTTGTAACCCTCCTTATGGTGAGCGTCTAAGTACAGAGCCTGCATTGATTGCACTATACAGTGAGTTTGGCCGTCAACTGAAAGAAGAGTTTGGTGGCTGTACGGCATCTATCTATTCAAGCAATGATGATTTACTTGCTTGTTTACGTATGCGTGCAGATAAGCAATTTAAACTGAACAATGGTGCATTACCTTGTGTTCAGAAAAACTACTCAATTACTGAATCTGCTGAACGTAAAGAAGCGGTAAGTGTAGAGGTTGCTCCTGAGTTCATGAACCGTCTTAAAAAGAACATGGGTAAGATTGGTAAATGGGCTCGTAAGGAAAAGCTAGATTGCTACCGTTTGTATGATGCGGATTTACCAGATTACAATGCAGCCATTGATGTATATAAAGAGTACATCATTATTCAAGAATACGCGGCACCAAAAACGATTTCTGAAGATAAAGCGCGTCGTCGTTTAACCGATATGATCCGTGCAACAGTTCTCGTAACGGGTGTAGAAACAAATAACGTTATTTTGAAAGTTCGTCAAAAGCAATCAGGCAAAAATCAATATCAAAAACTGGCAGAGAAATCTCGTTACTTTGATGTTGAAGAGTACGGCGTAAAACTGATTGTTAACCTACAAGATTACCTAGATACCGGTTTATTCTTAGATCATAAACTGACGCGTAAAATGTTAGGTGAAATGGCTGCTGGAAAAGATTTCCTAAACCTATTTGCTTACACAGGTTCAGCAACTGTTCACGCAGCTTGTGGTGGCGCGAAATCTACTATGACGATTGATATGTCTCGTACCTACCTAGAGTGGGCACAAAAGAACATGAATACCAATGGTCAAACAGGCACTCAACACCAGTTCTTACAAGCTGACTGTTTACAATGGTTACAACAAGCAGATGGTGAATTTGATCTAATCTTTATCGATCCACCAACGTTCTCTAACTCTAAGCGTATGGAACAAACGTTTGATGTACAGCGTGATCACATTATGCTGCTTGAAAACTTAAAACGTATGCTACGTGAGAACGGAACTATTGTATTCTCAAATAACAAACGTAACTTCAAGATGGATGATGCGGCGCTAGAGAAAGCAGGGCTTAAAGCGAAGAATATTTCTAAGCAAACTTTGCCTCTTGATTTTGCACGTAATAAGCACATTCATAACTGCTGGATTATTACTCACAAGGAAGACTAGAGACGAATGATTACTCTCTATAGCACGGAAGGCTGCCACCTTTGCGAGCAAGCGTTTGACTTGCTTGTGGAGGTGGGTGTAGACATTGAAAAAGTAGACACGGTAGACATTGCGTTCAACGATGAGCTCTTCTCTCGTTACGGTGTCACAATACCTGTAGTGGCAAATGGCTTATCTGAGCTTAATTGGCCCTTTGATATATCGCAATTAAAGAATTGGTTAGAAGACAATGGCATTACTTACAATTAATAATGGGCAATTAGCGTTTGGCGATCACCCATTATTAGACAAATCTGATTTCGCTTTACAAGAAAACGAGCGTGTGTGTTTAGTTGGCCGTAATGGTGCAGGTAAATCAACGTTAATGAAGGTTATTGCTGGTGACATCATTATGGATGACGGCAAACTTCAAATTAATCAAGATGTGGTGGTTTCTCGTCTAGAGCAAGATCCACCGCGTAATGAAAGCGGAACAGTATTTGATTATGTATCAGAAGGTTTAGCTGAAGCGGGTAAATACTTAAAAGAGTATCATCGTCTGCTTGATTTGCTAGAAACTGATCCAAGTGAATCAAACATTAATAAGCTTTCTCGTGCTCAAGAAAAAATTGATCACCTAGGTGCTTGGCACTTTGATACGCGTATTCAATCAGTACTCGAATCATTAAAGCTAGATGGTCACACATTATTAACGGATTTATCGGGTGGTTGGCAACGTAAAGCGGCATTAGCTCGTGCATTGGTTTCTGATCCTGATGTATTACTTCTTGATGAACCAACCAACCACTTAGACGTAACGACGATTGAATGGCTTGAAACTTTCTTAAAAGATTTTAAAGGCTCAATCATCTTTATCTCGCATGACCGTGCGTTTATTCAATCAATGGCGACACGTATTGTTGATTTAGACCGTGGTAACTTATCTTCTTACCCTGGTAACTATGAAGAATATTTACTTGCAAAAGAAGAAGCGCTGCGTGTTGAAGCCGAGCAAAATGCTCAGTTTGATAAAGTTCTAGCTCAAGAAGAAGCGTGGATCCGTGAAGGTATTAAAGCGCGTCGTACTCGTAATGAAGGTCGTGTTCGTGCATTAAAACAGTTACGTCGTGAGCGTTCAGAGCGTCGTGAAGTAATGGGTAAAGCCAATATCCAAGTAGATGAGTCAAATCGTTCAGGTAAAATTGTATTTGAAGCTGAAAACCTTCATTACTCAATTGATGGCAAAAACATTGTTAAGAACTTCAGCTTCAATGTTATGCGTGGTGACCGTATTGCACTAATTGGTGCGAATGGCTGTGGTAAGAGTACCTTACTTAAACTGATGCTTGATCAACTGCAACCTGATTCAGGTAAATTGCATTGTGGTACGAAATTGGAAGTAGCTTACTTTGACCAATACCGTGAAGCGTTAGATCCTGAAAAAACAGTAATTGATAACCTAGCAGATGGTAAACAAGAAGTAACTGTGGGTGGCCGTGAGCGACATGCATTAAGCTACTTACAAGATTTCTTATTCTCGCCAAAACGTGCTCGTCAACCTGTGAAAGCATTGTCTGGTGGTGAGAAAAACCGTCTATTACTTGCGCGTTTGTTCCTTCGTCCAAACAATTTATTGATTCTTGATGAACCAACCAATGATTTAGATATCGAAACATTGGAACTTTTAGAAGAATTACTTGCCAACTATCAGGGTACATTATTATTAGTGAGCCATGACCGTCAGTTTGTTGATAACACAGTAACGACAAGTTGGATCTTCGAAGGTGAGGGCCAGATCGAAGAATTCGTAGGTGGTTATCACGATGCACAGCAACAACGTGCTAATGTACAGGCCACTCGCGATGCAATGGCACCTAAAGTAACAAAGAAAAAATCTGAAACTGTTGAAGTTAAAGAAACAGCAGTGCAAGCGAAGCCAAAGAAATTATCTTATAAGTTACAGCGTGAGCTTGAACAGTTGCCTGAACTTTTAGAGAAACTAGAAAATGAAATTACAGAACTTCAAGAGACAGTAAACAGCGCAACTTTCTTCCAGCAAGATCCTAAAAAGACTGATGAAGTCTTAGGACGTTTAGCAGAAGCTGAGCAAGAGTTGGAAGTGGCATTCGAGCGTTGGGAAGAACTTGAAGCTCTACAATAGGAAGTTAAATGAGTAGTAAATTACAATTAACCACATTAGCTGTTTTGGTGTCCGCTGCGCTTCCTGCGCAAGCGGCGCTTTATAAAGTGGTGGAAGTAACGCCTGGTGTTTCAGGTTCTGAGTATTATGGTACGGCTATTCAGCCATCTGATAAGGCTTTAAATACAAGCAACCCACTTGGCTGTTTTGATCCAACGTTAGTCGATGGATCAAACTCTTGTGATGCTAGCGCGGAAAATTCATCTAGTTCATTATTCTTTGCTTTAGCTGGTGAAACTCGCAATTGGGCTGAGGGTGTTTCTTATCGTGAAGAGGTTGCATTCGCGATTGATAATTCTTTTGATTATATTGAAGATGGGTATGATGGTTTTGAAGACTACTGTTTCTTCCAGTTAGGTTATTCAACTTGTGAATATTGGGCTTCAAATCAGTGGAATGGCTGGTATAAGGAATTAAATGGCGGCACTACGCCACCAAATAATTCAGCTGCATTTATTGAAGCTGCATCTTTTAAGAGTTCTGAAGTCAATGTGATTATTAATAGTTTAGTATCGGCAGCTGAAGCTATTGGAAATTACCATTCATCAACGACCCGAAACCAAGCATTTAATTCAGCCGATTTAGCTAATGGTACTGGTAAACAATCTAGAGCATGGGCAAAAGAGGATACATATACAGTAGGTAGTATATCTTCAGGAGCTGGGCATATAAATAATTTCTCTAAAGCAGCTATATGGGATGGGAGTAATGCACCAATTGAATTAGATTGGAAAAACACCTCAGATAACGGCAGTGGGAATGATATTTATGCTCAAGGTAGTGCTCGTGATTTAATTATCGATGCTAATGATTCAGAACGCATGTATATTGTTGGATATAATAGTACTGCAGATGGCGATTCACGTTTAATGCAAGCAACTATTTTTAAGCAAAAAACGCCAGGCACTGATATTAGTAAAAGTAATTGGGACTCTAATACTGTTGCAAATGCTCAAGCTGAAATAGGTGGTGATTTTATTCACTCTAATTCTGTTGTAACAAATATAAATGAAAATTTAGTTGCGGTTGGTCAAGCAAAGCGCTCTGGTAGTTACCCTCAAAATGGTGCGGTTGCTAATCGCTTATTTGTTATTTCAGACGCTTCAAGCTCAACACCTAGTGCATCTTTCCTTTCTGGCGGAATCTTTTTTGCTGGTGCTGGTGGTGAGATGGGTGGAATCAATAATTTCAATGAAATTGTTGGTCGTATAGATGTGGAAAATAACCGTGAATATGAGGGTAAACAGCGTCGCCAACGCGCGTTTATTTATCCATATGCTCCAACTGAAGCAGCACGTGGTGCAATTTTTCAAAATAAAGCTTGGATTATTGATAATTTAACTAACGGTGGTTCATTAAGCTCTCATAACAACCAATATCGTATCTACGATGCAAGTGACATTAACGATGCAGGTGTTATCTCAGCAACGGCACTGAAATGTGCAGGTGGCTATGATTCTGTCGCGAGTGATTCTTATTGTGGTAATGGGAGTACAAATGAAACTGTAGTTGCAGTGAAATTAGTACCTATTTCAGATCCTGCAGAGCGTAGTATTGAATCTCGTCCACTTGAGAACAGCACTATTGAACGTCAGGGTAGTTCACTTGGCTTTGGTGCTCTGACACTGCTTGGTTTATTTGGTTTCATGCGAAAGCGAATTAAATAATATCAATTTATAAGACTAGGCCCGAAGTCACAAATTGAGACTTCGGGCTTTTTTTATACTTGAAAAACGACCAGATTTGTCCGATTCTTAATATTGTCATCATGAAATGTTCATGATGAACCCTAACGGAATAAAAGGGTATCAGTAGTAAAGTAGTATATTTATTGAAGCATTATGCCTTCCATCTATGAGGACTGAACTATGAAGAGACAAAAGCGTGACCGTTTAGAACGAGCACAATCACAAGGTTATAAAGCAGGGTTAAATGGCCGTTCATCAGAGAATTGCCCATATCAAGCAATGGATGCTCGTTCGTGTTGGCTAGGGGGTTGGCGGGACGCAAGAGATGACAAACATTCCGGTTTGTTTAAATAGTTTCCTATATAACATAGAATTTTAAATTAAAGCCTCTTTATGGGGCTTTAATTTTATTAAGACGATAGAGATTAATTAGTACATGTTTAAACACATATCTAACGCACTATAACTTTGCTGTGTTATTTAAAAATAAAGCCAGCACAAAGCCAGCTTTATCTAAATCTCAATTCTTTAATTAGAACTTTGATGTATCTTGGAAAAGACCCACTTTAAGATCTTTAGCAACGTAGATTTCTTTACCATCAACTAGAACACGGCCATCAGCTAGACCCATTACTAATTTACGGTTAATAACACGTTTAAAATCAATTTCATACGTTACTTTTTTCGCAGTAGGAAGTACTTGGCCTGTGAATTTAACTTCACCTACACCTAGAGCACGACCTTTACCTTCGCCACCAATCCAACCAAGGAAAAAACCAACCAGTTGCCACATTGCATCAAGGCCAAGACAACCAGGCATTACTGGGTCACCTGGGAAATGACAGTCAAAGAACCAAAGATCTGGAGTAATGTCTAGTTCAGCAACAACTTTACCTTTACCAAATAGACCTTCAGTTTCAGACATAAGAGGGATGCGATCCATCATTAACATATTTGGTGCTGGCAGTTGTGGGCCGTTTGGACCAAATAATTCACCACGGCTTGATGCTAGTAAATCTTCACGATTGTATGAACTAGGTTTGTTTTGCATTAAAGTATTACTCCTAAATAAGTTGCTGAAATTCTAGCTAACACTTGTACGCTTATCAAGTCGGATCAGCGCTGGTTAAACCAGTTTTTAATACGACAAAATAGCGCAGAACACTGAGACGGATTATGTTCAACATCTTCAATATGTTGCGCAATTAAAGAGAAAATCGACTCATGTTCTTCGGATTGTAACGGCATGCCCGTTAAAAGTTCGACAGCTTGTTCAACATGACTAATTGGATAAATCGTAAACTGTTTCTCTTCAACAGCACGAATTACCTCGTCAGATAGAACAAGATTAATTCCGTTTGTTTCTGGAATGATAACACCTTGCTTACCAGTTAACCCGCGTTTTTCACACAGCTGGAAGAAGGCTTCAATTTTTTCATTTACACCACCAATCGGTTGAACCATACCAAATTGGTCAACCGAGCCTGTAATTGCCAAACTTTGATCGATAGGCTTAATGGCCAGAGCACTTAAAAAAGCACAAAGCTCTGCAAGGCTAGCACTGTCGCCATCAACTTCACAATAGGATTGCTCAAATACCATTGAGGCTGTGAAAGGTAATGGTTCATGCGTATTTAGCTGACTGAGAATATAAGCCTGCATAATCAACATACCTTTAGCATGGAGATCTCCGCCTAACTCAACCTTACGCTCAACATCCGATAATTCGCCATCACCAACGTGAACTACACAAGATATGCGTGATGGTTCACCATAAGAAATAGGGTGGCCAGGAACTGACACTACCGTTAATCCATTGATTTGGCCCACTTTTTCGCCATCAGTTTCGATGAAGATGTTTTGTTCTAAAATATCATCTAACGCACGAGATGGAAGGTATGATTCAATATGGTATTTAGTTTCAAACGACGCTTTGAAATCATTAGCATCAATATGTGTTTTTGAGCAAGAGGCCAATGAAGCGTGTGCTAAAGCTGAATTTAACCACAGTAAACATAAATTTAATCGTGTTTGATCTTCACACTCTTTTGCACCTGCTTTTAGTAATGGTAATAGGGCTAAACCATTTTCTAAAGGAAGATGAGAGTGCTGCTGTGATAGGAAACCTATCAATTGCAAATACTCAGTGACAGTGTCACTTGTTACCTTGGTGTCAAATTCATATTCAGCAAACATAGACATGCCTGCCAATAAATCAGGCTCTAATTGTTCAATTTCACCTAATAGTGCACGGTCGCCAACAATGATTAATTTTACATTGCTCGTTAAACGGTGCTCTTCTTTAGTTGGTGATTTTGAATCACTAGATGAGATAGAGACTGATTGACCTTGTAAAAGGCTCTTTAAACGAGGCCATAAATAAGGGTTTGCTAGCAACAGACTCGGCGAAATAATAAGAAAGCCGCCATTGGCTTTTTGCAATAAACCAGGCTCAAGAATATCGCTTTTATTATGATACACACCAAAAAGCTCTGCATCAGTACAACTCTCAACAACGATTACAGGTGTGATATCTTGTTTTGAGTGAGCAGCATTCAACACTAACCAATTAGCGATATATTCACGATACACGTGATTATCTAACGCGTTGATTTGAAGAATATTAACACCATTTATAAGAGAGAAAGTCTCTAAAGCTTGAGTCAATCGAGGCTGCAGAGAATAGGGTGATTGTGCGTCTATCTGGTAAGATTGATTCAAAGAATCTTGAATATGATCATATTGAGGCGCAATTAAAAATGGCGTGTCTAGTGGCATGCTTACTTATTAATAAAAAATAAAATCGATTATACATGACATAATTTGTTTCGTCTGATTTTTCAGTCGATACATAACATTTAGAGCTTGGTCTCATTGCAGAGTAATTATATTGAAGAATTAAGTAATGCGAGTTACACTGTCACCCGAATTTAATCTCCTAAAATACGAGCCTATTATTTATGAAATATCAACAACTTGAAAACCTAGAAGCCGGTTGGAAATGGATGTATTTATTTAATAAGCATCGTATGGGGGAATCAATTACTTGCTATATTGATTCAAGCGAACAACAGCAAATGGTCGCTGAATTTTTAAAACTTGAACATGAGCCAGTTAAGGCTTTAGAGTGGATTCAAAAACACATGAATCCAGAGTTAGAAAACAAACTTAAACAAGCGATAAGAGCAAAAAGAAAGCGTCATTTTAATGCTGAACAAGAACATACTCGTAAAAAATCGATAGATTTAGATTACCGAGTGTGGGAAAAACTGTCTCTGCGTGCTCAAGATCTTGATTCTACGCTTTCTGATACGATAGAGTATTTATTAAGTGAAGCATCAAGAACAGAAAAGGCCAGTCAAACAGTCTCATCGCTTAAAGCCGATCTTCATGAGTTATTAAAATAGGCTTAAATACTCAATTTAAAGTTAATCAGTATGTAATAGTAATATACTGATTAACACCAGACCCTAATGCACTATAACTACAAGTAACTTATTATTTCAATTAAACAATTCAATCACTAGCTTATTGTTTTTTATAACTAAATTAGGTTCCGCTGACTTAATAAGAGATTCTTTTAGTTTATCTGAATTTAACTTATAAGCGGGTTCATTTGATAGTGCATAGCCAATTATTGATACTGCAGGCTTTAGTAATGACGTTAACTCGGGTGATAATTTTTGGTTTTTATCTTCAAATTTTTCTAAGCGTAGTGATTTCAAATAAATTTCACCCGTTTCTTTATCATATTCTGGCACAGCGCTGAATTCTAACGTGAGTGACAGATTCTGTTTTATTTCATCGAGCATTTGAACATCTGCAGTTGTGTTTGCAAAAACACTAATCCGATCAGCTGCAATGCGGCCAATTTGAACATCGACATTTTCAACATTTACTTGAGCATATAGAAAACCAGGAATACCAACAGACTTGTCTACATGAATTTCATCTGAAAGATAATCAGTCATTTCTTTTTCTGTTATTGAGTAACTCGCACAACCAGATAATGTCAGAACAGAAACTAAAGTAAATAGAGCACGTTTTTTAATATACATAGAATTTTAGCCTTAGATACCAGATTACAACGAAGCCAAAATAAACTTAACTCGTGACAAGGTAACATAAATACAATTAGGCTTAGTTTAATGGCAATCCTAAATAGGCACAAATTCAAAAGAGATAAATTACAGATAACTGACTAAATTAAGTCAAAACCAGCCAATTCCCGGGTCATTTTAAAACACACCACAGTGCGCATTATATATCTTATGTTAAATAGGGTTTATTAATACTCAAATATAAGTACATATAGCTTCCCTTTCTGCACAACTTCTTTCGAGAACAATCAATTTAACCATAATTGTATTTACCATAAAATAGCTAATAATCATTAAATAATACTTCGTATCCATCTAATGATTATTAGCTTAAAAACATTATCTTCATAAAGTTATAAATTATCTCTATAGATTTAAAGATCTTAATACTGCTTTTAATTGCTTTGCTCTTATTGGTTTTGAAACAAAATCATTCATTCCAGCATCAATGCATAATTTCTTTTCTTCACGCAATGCATGACCCGTTATTGCAACGATTGGAATTAGCGATCCTGTAGCTCGTATTTCTTTAGTTGCACTAATACCATCTTTTATTGGCATCGACACATCCATTAAAATGACATCATAGTTATTGTTATGATCAGACCATTCTTGAATTACTTCAACACCATTCTTAACCAAAGTAACTTGATGTCCTTGCCGTTCTAATAGTAACTTCATGACTGCTTGGTTTGCTTTATTATCTTCAGCAACTAAAACGGATAAATATTGTTTACTTATCTCTGGTATTAGTTCATTTATCGGAAATTTTCTAGATATTGGCACAGTCTCTTTCAATGGCAACTTTACAGTAAAAGTACTTCCTTCGCCGATTAAACTTTCAACTTCAATGGTACCATTCATCAATTCCGTAAGACGTTTTGTGATTGATAAACCTAAACCTGTCCCTCCAAATTGACGGGTAATTGAGCTATCTGCTTGTATGAAAGGTTTAAAAAGCTGCTCAGTAATATCTCGAGCAATACCTATTCCTGTATCTTTAATTGAAAAGCAGATTAAATCACCATCAGAAAGGCTGATATTTAAACAAACTGACCCATTATTGGTGAATTTTACAGCATTTCCCACTAAATTGAAGATGACTTGAGCGATGCGTGTTTGGTCTGCAATGACATTAATAGGTACATTTTGTGACGTTGTCACAGTTAATTTTATGCCTTTATCCTGAGCTATCACCATGAAATAATCAATGGCGCTATGAATGGTTTTAATTAAATCAATTGGTTGCTCATCTAGAATAAAAGTTCCTGCTTCAATTCTTGAGATATCTAATACATCACTAATTATTGTGAGGAGAAGCTGAGATGAAGTTTCCATTTGTTCAAGCCATTGTTTTTGCTCAGATGATAAATGACTTCCACTAAATACATCTATCATACCTAGGATAGCATTCAGTGGTGTTCGGATCTCATGACTCATCATCGCTAAAAACTGAGATTTAGCTCTGTTAGCTTTCTCTGCTTCAACTTTTGCTTTATGTATTTCGGTTATACGTTTTTTTCTAGCTGAAATGTCTTTTGCTGTACCTCGATAACCTGTAAGTACGCCAAACTCATCATAATATGGAGTGCCACTCAAACTAAACCATACTTTATTATTCAACTTTTCAGGGCACCACTCTAATTCATTAAATGATTTATTATGGTGCTTTGCTGCTAATATTTGCTTTCGAATCGATTCACTTTCAATTAAACCTAATAAGTTTTGCGAACTCATTTTAGTCTCATTGATTTTTGTTCCTGCTAAATAACTGAAATTAAAGTTAATATCAGTTTCCCAGAACCAATCACCAACTGTATTAGCGAAGTCTTGAAAGCGTTGCTTACTTAAATGCAATGCTTTAGTTTTTATGTCAACAAGTGATTGAAGCCTGTGTTTATAATCAATATCAATAACTGCCCGCTCAATAAGTGGCGTAAAACGTTGTAAGCTATTTTTAGTTGATGCTGAATATTCACCAAATCGACGACTGGTCAAAACAATAACAGCATGTCCTGATGAAGATTGAATCCCAGAGATTGCAACTGAAGAGAATTCAGTTTTAAGTTCAGGAGGAAGGGATGAAAATTCTTGGGTATTCTTAGGTTTAAAAAGAATAATACTTTCGTTATGACAAGCTCGATAAAAAAGATCACTAAAAGACCAAGTTAAGTCGTTAAAAATATCATCTGTTGAAGCAAGAACGGATAAGCATTTTTCATCAGAAGAAGAAATCACAAACGCATTATCGAAATGAATAAACTTTTTAATAACGACAAGTAAACTATTAAAAATATCTTCTTTATTTTGAGCATCTGAAATGGCCGATAAGCCATTTAGTATCGCTTGGTTTTCTTTATAAAGATGAGATTCTCGCTCTTTACTTCGCTTTAACTCTAGCAATGCTTCCTGGAGTTGTTCTTTCTCTGCATGATCCTTCACAACTACACTATCCTAATAATGAAATAAAACGGTAGAGACCATTAAATTACCGTGAGCATTCTCGCCACCAGTAAAACGCCCTTGCTCACCGAAAGTAAATGGGCATATATAAGGAGCACCATGCATTGCCGAGTTAACTGAATGACAAACTGCATCCATAGATGTTTTTATATGCATCATTGAGCCAGCACAAAATATATTAATGCCGCCTATTGGGCTGAAGTTATCTTCATAAGAATTAATGGCCGAATTAATGACTCGTTGTGGTCGAGAAATAATTTGTTCTTCTTCACCGTACATCATAAAAACCTCCTCTCCTTCATTAATACTAGCAAAACATTCCATGCCTCCATCATGAGTAAATTTTACAGGATGGGCTAATTTGAAATATGGCGACGAATACATGTAACCAGCAATTCTTCCTAAAGGAAATTGAGTTACTCTTTCTAGAAGGTTTGTTTTATCACCAAGTCCCATTGGTAATTCAGTCCATTGCTTATAAACATCAATAACCGGTTTATGGTCAATTTCATAAATAATTCGATTATGTGTTTTTGTTGCAATCCCCGATGTTGAAGAGCAAGCATATCCAGAGTGAAAGGAATAAGACACTTTACAGGAGGGATAAAAAACAGATAAAGAAATTCCAGAACTAAGCAGGTCATCTTGTGTAAAGATACACCACTTTCCCTGTACATTATTATCCGCAGCGGTTCCTCCTATAAGAGGTATTGGTGTCCCAAAATATTCATCTATTGCTGTTATTATTTTCTCTTCTTGTCCAGGTGTTGCATGGAGTAAAACCAATGCAGGCAATTCTCCTTCGCGACCACTATCCTTAATTGCTTTTTCTAATAATTGTTTTGTAAGCTGACTGATCTCATGATTGTTATCAAATTTAGCTATACTTGTTCCATATCGTCCATGCTTTGAATCATAGAGTGCCCATAATGCAATTGAATAACACTCAAGAAATCCATGATCAGTCATTACCCCTCGGCATGAGGTGCAGCCATGAATTTTAGTATTAGGGAATCGCTTTTTTAACGTATTTATAATAAGGTGACTATCATGTTCTTCAGTGAAATAGCACAACAAAATATCCGGTTCAATAGGATGAACAAGTAAGTTACTTAGACAGTATTCAAGTGCTTTTCCTGAATCGTTATTCTGTGAATTTGTGCTAATTATCTTCATATACCTTCCAAATTGTTTTATTTTTATTAAACAAACTCTAATTTGTCATTGAGCGGTTGATTTTTGCACATTTAAAGAATAACACGTTGAAAGTTATCATTTTGTGGAATTAAAAATCACATTTATTTTTTGAGAGCTATTCGATACTTCTACATTCCATGCCATATCATTATGTTTACATTTTGGTACAAACACTGAATACATTTGTTTGCCATTTTGCTTAACCGAAGGCATGAACTTTAACGTTCCCATGTTCATCTTCACGCCAGTTGCTTCCACCTCCCAAGCATCAGTTAGACCTGAAACTAGGATACTGATCTCTGTATTTTGCAAGATAGGACGCTCTTTTACATCAATAATGACTTGATTATTATCGATATTAAAAGCACAAGACTTTTCAGTTATGTTACAAATAGTCGCGTTTTGGTTATTTTTCACACTCTCCATCGGATCTTTGTAGGTAATTGTTCTCCAAGTAAATGCGGTAATCAATACCACCAACAAGAAGATAAGTTGAAATAAACGAGGACCTGTTAACTTTTCTACAGCCATAGTTGAAAAAACCTGTGTTATCTAGTTCAAAAAAAATGAAAAAATGTTGCTTAACCGTAAAATTCCTGCGGGCATCAACTATGATTCAATTTTGAAGTGAAGTATCATTGACGCCGAAAATGCCATTTTTGCATTAAAAAAGGATATTTCAAAATAAAAGGGTCACAAATCTAATTATTAGGGATTGAATTTTGGATGGCATTGCGAACAAATTGTTCGCACTATGGAAAGTAAAGTGTAGTTAATAATAAAAGTGGAAGCATGCAATTATGAGCCAAGTACAGCAGCATGAACAAAACTACAACTATACCGTTGTTCGTCAATTCTCTTTAGTTACCATACTATGGGGTATTGTTGGCATGGGTGTAGGTGTACTAATTGCCGCTCAGTTAGTTTGGCCGCAACTTAATTTTGACACACCATGGCTTACGTATAGTCGTCTGCGACCTCTGCATACCAATGCAGTGATTTTCGCATTCGGCACAAGTGCCCTTTTTGCAACATCTTATTATGTTGTTCAGCGTACTTGTCAAACACGTTTGTTTGGTGGTCCATTAGTTGCGTTCACCTTCTGGGGTTGGCAAGCAATTATTCTAGCAGCAGCAATTTCATTGCCTCTAGGTATTACATCAGGAAAAGAATACGCAGAATTAGAGTGGCCGATTGATATCGCAATTACTCTGGTTTGGGTTGCGTATGCCATCGTTTTCTTTGGAACCCTGTTTAAGCGTAAGACATCTCACATCTACGTTGCAAACTGGTTCTTTGGAGCCTTCATTTTAACCGTTGCCGTTCTTCATATTGTGAATAGCCTTGCTGTTCCTGTATCTATGACTAAATCTTATTCGATTTATTCTGGTGCTGTTGATGCGATGGTACAATGGTGGTACGGCCACAACGCAGTTGGTTTCCTATTAACTGCAGGCTTCCTTGGTATGATGTATTATTTCGTACCAAAACAAGCTGAGCGTCCAGTTTATTCATACCGTTTATCTATTGTTCACTTTTGGGCTCTAGTATCACTTTATATCTGGGCCGGCCCTCACCATTTACATTATACAGCACTGCCTGACTGGACTCAGTCACTTGGTATGGTAATGTCACTAGTTCTATTTGCTCCATCTTGGGGCGGTATGATTAATGGTATTATGACGCTGTCTGGTGCTTGGCATAAACTTCGTTATGACCCAATTCTTCGCTTCTTAATTGTTTCTTTGTCTTTCTACGGTATGTCTACCTTTGAAGGCCCGATGATGGCAATTAAATCAGTAAATGCCCTATCTCACTATACTGACTGGACAATTGGTCACGTACACTCTGGTGCATTAGGTTGGGTTGCAATGGTATCAATTGGTTCTCTATACCACTTAATTCCTAAGCTATTCGGTCAAGAGCGTATGTACTCTGTCTCACTAATCAATGTTCACTTCTGGTTAGCGACTATCGGTACGGTTCTTTACATTGTGGCAATGTGGATTTCTGGTGTTATGCAAGGTCTAATGTGGCGCGCAGTAAATGCAGATGGCACATTAACATACAGCTTTGTTGAGTCATTAGAAGCCTCTTACCCATTCTATTTTGTTCGCTTCTTAGGTGGATTTATCTTCTTATCAGGAATGTTCTTACTTGCATATAATACATACAAGACCGTTACTGCTCCGAAGAACAGCCTAAAAGCTATTCCTCAACCAGCTCAATAAGGAGGCTATGTTATGAGTTCTAATCGTCATGAAATCATAGAAAAAAACGTTGGCCTTCTTGCGGTTCTTATCGTTGTTGCTATTAGTTTCGGTGCGTTAGTTGAGATCACTCCTCTAATTTTCCAAAAACAAACAACTGAACCGGTAGAAAACTTACGTGTTTATACACCATTAGAAATGGAAGGCCGTGACATTTATATCCGTGAAGGTTGTAGTGTTTGTCATAGCCAAATGATCCGCCCATTCCGTGCTGAAACAGAACGTTACGGACATTATTCTGTTGCTGGTGAAAGTGTTTGGGAGCATCCATTCTTATGGGGTTCAAAACGTACAGGTCCTGATCTAGCTCGTGTTGGTGAGCGTTATTCTGATGAATGGCACCGTGTTCACCTAATCAACCCTCGTGATGTGGTTCCTGAATCAAACATGCCTGGCTTCCCTTGGTTGGAAGAGAACGTGTTAGATGGTGAATTGACATCGCAAAAAATTGCTATTTTCCGTAACAACTTTGGTGTTCCATACACTGAAGAAGACGTAAAGAATGCGGCTGATGCGGTTAAAGGTAAGACTGAGATGGATGCGCTTATTGCTTATCTTCAATCACTTGGTCATGCAATGAAGTAAGGAGGTCCCTATGGACGCTGGAACTATTCATGCAATTTGGACAGTTATTCTGTTTTTAAGCATGGTAGGTATTATTTTTTGGGCTTACAGTAAAAAGCAAAAGGCTCGCTTCGATGAAGCTGCTAACTTGGTTTTTGCTGATGAACAAGAAGATACTTCAAGCCAAAACAAGACAGGAGTTGATAAACAATGAGTACTTTTTGGAGTCTCTGGATAAGTATCATTACTATTGGTACATTAATTGGTTGTGGTTTACTGCTTCGTTTCTGCTTGAAAAATACAACAGGAATTGAAGAAGGTGAAGACATGGGTCATGAATACGATGGTATTCGTGAGCTTAATAATCCACTGCCAAAATGGTGGACTTACATGTTCTTAGCTACACTCGTCTTCTCTATCGTTTATTTAATCCTTTATCCTGGATTAGGTAATTTTAAAGGCGTTTTAGGCTGGACAAGTTCAGACCAAACGGTTCGTACTGTTGAAGAATCACGCACATCGATTGAGCGTTCTCATAAAGAGAAAACACTTGACCAATTTGCTCGTGAATTAGATGACGCAAATACGAATTTTGGCGAAACATTCTCAAAACTTGCATATAAGCCAGGAACATCAGAGTTCCGTGCTATTACCGATATCGCAAATGACGAAGAAGCACTAAAAGTAGGTCAACGTTTGTTCCTACAAAACTGTTCTCAATGTCATGCATCAGATGCAAGAGGTATGATTGGCTTCCCTAATTTAACCGATAACGCATGGTTATATGGTGGTGAGCCAGAAGCAATCAAAACGACTATCATGAATGGTCGTATTGGTAACATGCCAGCTTGGGGTGATGCTTTAGGCGCCGACGGCGTTAAAGAAGTTGTTAGCTATACACTTGCCCTATCGGGTCGTAAAGTTAACACCAAAGAAGCCGCAGCAGGCAAACAACGCTTCATCGTTTGTGCTGCATGTCATGGTACTGATGGCAAAGGTAACCCAGCGTTGGGTGCACCAGATCTAACTGATAATGATTGGTTATTTGGGGATTCACGCGCAGCAGTTACTGAATCAGTAGAAAATGGCCGTCAAGGTGTTATGCCAGCATGGAAAGACGTATTAGGTGAAGAAAAAGTACAACTTATTTCAGCCTACGTCTGGAGCCTAAGCAACAAATAATAAATATAATAGCCCCTGCATGTACAGGGGCTTTTTTCGCTCTTATATTAAAAATATTACATATAAAGCGCTAATAGCTCGACTTTAATAGGAATCATTACTATGTCTCAGCCTTGGTATAAGCAGTTTTGGCCTTGGTTTCTCATCATCCTTCCAGGTACCGTTGTTGTTGCTTGTATATCAACTTACATTTTATTTGTAGAGCACGATGTTGATCTAGTCGCAGAGGATTATTACAAGAAAGGTAAAGCAATCAACGTCGATCTTTCAAAAATCAAAGTGGCTCAAGAGTTATCTATATTTGCCAAAGTACGTAGTGTAGATAAGACAATTGAGATCCAACTTGATAAAGGTAAACTGGAGCATAATCCAGCAATAAAAGCTATCTTCACTCATAGAACGCTTCCCAATCACGACTTTTCGCAAGTATTAACATCAGATGCGAAAGGTATTTATCGCCTTCAATTAGATGAACCATTAAATGGCCCTTGGTTTATCGAATTGCTCCCACATGACAGCGCATGGATGGTCCAAGGACGCACAAATTTCCCGAGTGAAGATTTTTTCCCTTTAGGTAAGTAGATTAGGTAAATAAACCATATGTCGAAGGATTGTTACCACTGCAGTGAGCCTGTTCCATCAGGCTCACATTTTCAAGTTGATATTTTAGGTGAAACTCGTGATATGTGTTGCCCAGGCTGTGAATCAGTAGCGCAAACTATCGTTGAAAACGGCCTTTCTTCTTATTATCAATATCGTACGGCCCCTGCCGATAAAGCGGATTTAATCCCTGAGCAATTAAAAGCATTAGCTCATTATGATCATAGTGAAATTCAAAAAGAGTTTATTCGAACTAATGACAACTATAAAGAAGTGACATTGTCACTAGATGGAGTCTCTTGTGCTGCCTGTGCTTGGCTCATTGAAAAACAACTTGCCAACGCACAAGGTATACATCAAATAAAAGTAAATACCTCTACTCATAGAGCATTATTAAGTTGGAACCCAGAAGAAACTAAATTAAGTACCCTGCTTACTCTTATTCATCAACTTGGTTACAAAGCAGCCCCTTTTGAAGCCGATAAACAAGAAGAAGAATATCACCGCTCAATGAAGCAATACTTATATCGTTTAGGTATCGCAGGACTAGCAACCATGCAAGTGATGATGCTTGCTGTTGCATTATACTTAGAAGTCTTTGGTGATCTCGATGCGGAATTCAGAAACTATCTTCGATACGTGAGCTTGGTTTTTGCAACACCTGTAATGCTTTACTCTGCTCTGCCATTTTATATGAATGCATGGCGAAGCTTAAAAGCTAAAACACTAGGAATGGATGTTCCCGTTTCTATCGCGATGTTATTTGCTTATTTCGCAAGTGTTGTTGCTACCGTGACTGAATCAGGTGAAGTATTTTTTGAATCAGTTGCCATGTTTACCTTTTTCTTATTATTAGGCCGATTTCTTGAAATGCGTGCTCGCCGCAAAGCAGCAGCTATTACCGGAAACCTACTCAAACTTATCCCAGTAATGGCAACATTAACCTCTGGGAAGAAAGTACCCGCGCGCACACTTGATGTTGATGACACTGTTATTGTCCCTCCAGGTGAGCATCTACCGGCAGATGGTATTGTCATCGCTGGTTACAGCGCGATTGACGAATCAATGTTTACCGGTGAGTCGATGCCTGTTGCTAAAAAGGAAACTGATCCGGTTTATGCTGGTACGATTAATGGTGATGGTAATTTAACTGTTAAGGTAACCAAAACCAAAGCGGATTCTTTAATATCAAACATTGTTAAACTTCAAGATGAAGCGCAAATGTCAAAGCCTAAAGTCGCTGAAATTGCTGACTTAGTGGCTCGCTATTTTGTTGCAGGTATCTTAATTATCTCTGTCTTCACTTGGTTTTATTGGCATGAAACAAAACCAGATGACGCTTTTTGGATCATGTTATCTGTGCTCGTTGCAACTTGTCCTTGTGCCTTATCATTAGCGACACCAACGGCAATCACTTGTTCAACCTCTCGATTAGCACAGCTTGGTTTAATGCTTCGCCGTGGCCATGTTTTAGAAACTCTGTGCAAAGTGAATCGCTTAGTTATCGATAAAACAGGAACATTAACAGAAGGAAATATCAGATTAACTCAAGTCCATTCCTTTACTGATATGTCAGAAAAAGAAGTCAAAACAATAGCGTCTGAAATGGAATCTTTTGCTAATCACCCTATTGCTCGAGCTTTCTCACAATACAGAGATGTAACTCAAACTCACTTTGATAGTGTTGAAAATATTATCGGTTCTGGTTTGCAAGGATACATTGGTAACGATGAATGGAAGATTGGCCATAAAGCCTTTGCTGCACAAGATTGCCTGTTAGAAAATCATCAAGATTACCAAGTGTGGTTATCTAAAAATGGACAAGCGGTTGCTGCCTTTTCTTTAGATGACCCAATTCGTCAAGAAAGCAAAGCATTAATTCAATCACTGCATCATTTAGGCATTAAAGTGACTATGCTAACTGGTGACAGTAGCTCATCCGTAAAGAAAGTGGCTAATGCTTTGGATATTGATGAGGTAATTTCTGGAGCAACACCACAAGGGAAGTTAGATTATTTAAAATCATTACCAAAAAGTGAAATCAGTTTAATGGTTGGCGATGGCATTAATGATGCCCCTACACTTGCAGGAGCCCACCTATCTATAGCGATGGGGTCTGGAACTGATGTTGCTAAAGCCTCTGCAGATATGATACTTCTGGGTGATAACCTTTCTCGACTAATAGAAGCGCGAGAACTTGCGATGAAAACTCGTAAAATTATCCGTGAAAACTTAGCGTGGGCTTTAGGCTATAATGCCATTATATTACCACTGGCTGTCATGGGTTTAGTTGCACCTTACATTGCGGTTGTAGGAATGTCGGGAAGCTCAATTATTGTTGTCTCTAATTCTCTTAGGTTATTAAAAGAAAATGGCTAGTTTATATTTGTTAATCCCAATTGCGATTATGTTAGTGTGCGTTGCCGTAGCAATTTTTATTTGGGCCGTTAAAAGCGACCAATTTGAAGATCTCGATCGTCAAGGTACCGAAATATTATTCGATGAACAACCTCCCATGAATAAAGAAGATAAATGAACATTGATTTATTAGGAGCCTTTCTTGTTGGCATGATGGGGGCTGGCCACTGCATAGGCATGTGCGGTGGTATTTCTGCTGTAATCTCAATGAACACCAGTAATTCAAAGGCCCCTCGTTGGCTGTTTATTTTACTCTATAATTTTGGCCGAATTTTATCTTATTCAGTTTTCGGTTTTATTATTGGTGGTGTGTTTGTTTCTATTGCCGCTACATCAGAAAGTTATAGTGCGTTAGTTTATTTAAGGATCTTTGCTGGTATCCTTATGTGCTTACTCGCTTTGTATATCGCAAACTGGTGGAAAGGATTGGTGTATATAGAAGTCATTGGTAAGCAATTATGGAAATATATATCGCCATTAACAAAACCACTGTTACCGCTTAAAACCCCTGTCCATGCGATTCCCTTTGGATTCTTATGGGGATGGCTTCCTTGTGGTTTAGTTTACTCAACATTAAGTTGGGCAGCCGTTTCTGGTGGTGCGATTAACGGTTCATTAATCATGTTTGCTTTTGGCATTGGTACGCTTCCCGCTATGTTTCTAGTAGGTGTTGGTGCTCATGCCCTTCAGTCATTCATCAATAATTCGATCACCAGAAACATAAGTGCATTGTTATTATTAACGTATGGTATTCACACTGTTTATATTGCGTTACATCAACTAATATAATTATAAATTTTTGCATAGTTTTGTATTTATGCTACCACTTTGGTACTGGTTAATGCTAAAATTGACATATATCAATTATAAGAGCATTGAATGAGATGATGTCAGATAACTCAGCAAACAAACGAATCCAGTCAGGCGGATGTGCTATTCACTGCCAAGATTGCAGTATCAGTCAATTATGTATTCCTTTTACTTTAAATGAGTCTGAGCTCGATCAGCTTGATGAAATCATTGAACGTAAAAAGCCTATTCAAAAAGGTCAGGAACTGTTTAAAGCTGGCGATGAATTAAAATCTTTATACGCTATTCGTTCAGGCACAATCAAAAGCTACACGATTACTGAGCAAGGTGATGAACAGATAACTGCATTCCACTTAGCGGGTGACCTTGTTGGCTTTGATGCTATTACTGAAGCTGAGCACCCAAGCTTTGCTCAAGCTCTTGAAACATCTATGGTATGTGAAATACCTTATGAAATCCTTGATGACCTATCGGGTAAAATGCCAAAACTTCGTCAACAAATCATGCGTTTGATGAGTAACGAAATCAAAGGCGACCAAGAAATGATTTTGCTACTGTCTAAGAAAAATGCAGAAGAACGTTTAGCGGCATTCTTATACAACTTATCAACTCGTTTCCATCAACGTGGTTTCTCACCTAGAGAGTTTCGTTTAACAATGACTCGTGGTGATATTGGTAATTACCTTGGGTTAACTGTTGAAACCATCAGTCGTTTATTAGGCCGTTTCCAAAAGAGTGAAATGTTAACAGTTAAAGGTAAATACATCACAATCAATGATCATGATGCTTTAGCTGAACTTGCTGGCTCAGCAAAAGAAATTAAGTAAATTATATAAATAAAAACATTTAAAAAGTGAGGTATATCTTCTGATGTACCTCACTTTTTTGTATCTAATTTCTCCATATTCCCCCTCAAACTGCTAAAGTAAAGATAACAAAATGATTTTATGAATTGGTTTTTACCAAGGAGGTTAGTATGAACCGCTACCGTAAAATACTTGTTGTTGGGATAATTGATCAGGATGAACAACCCGCTTTAGACCGTGCGCTGGATATAGCAAAGCGCAGCACAAAATCGTCTGAAATAACGCTATTCTGCACAACGTATGATTTTTCTTATGAAATGACATCGATGCTATCTGCTGATGAACGTACAGCCATGAGAAATGGTGTTGTCTCTCAAAAAGTGAAAATGTTTGATGAGATTATCAGTAATTACAATATTCCAGAACATGTTACTATCAAAGTGAAAATGGTTTGGCATAATCGGCCATACGAAGCCATCGTCAATGAAATCTTTGATGGCAGCTATAATTTATTAGTAAAATCTACTCGCCAGCACGCAAAATTAGAAACCGTCTTTTTTACTCCAACTGACTGGCATTTATTACGTAAATCCCCTATTCCTGTTCTTCTTGTAAAAGAGAGAACATGGCCAGAAAATGGTAATATTTTAGCTTCAGTGCACGTTGGTTCCGAAAATCCAACACACTTAGCGCTCAATGATAAGATGGTCGATGAAGCTAAATATTTTGCAGAGGTGCTTAACTCAACACCACACCTAGTCAATGCTTATCCTTCAACGCCTCCTTCAATTCATGCCGAACTGCCCGAATTTGATGCAATACAATACAAAGATGCAATTCGTGGTCATCATTTAACAGAAATGAAAGCGCTAAGACAAAAACATGGTATCCCCGAAGAACAAACACACGTATATGAAGGACATACAGAGGAAGTTATCTCTGAAGTAGAAGATGAATTACATGCTGCGCTTGTTATACTTGGTACAACAGGAAGAACAGGTTTGTCTGCTATCTTTATAGGAAATACCGCTGAGAATACATTAGACTTACTCAATAGTGATATTTTAGCGCTAAAACCAGAAGGATACATTAGCCCATTAGACCCTAATCATATCTAATATTACCTGCATTAATAACGTAAAAAGTAAGGGTTACTTAAGTAGCCCTTGTTTTGCATCCCAAAATAATCTTTGTGGAAACTCGCTTATTGAATTTGATTGGGTATAATACCCGCCTTATCAGTTCCATCATTAGTTTAGAGTAAGTAAATGAGCGAATTAACCAAAGCGCAGCAATATAATTTTAATAAGCTTCAAAAGAAGATCCGTCGTAATACAGGTAATGCCATTGTTGATTACAACATGATTGAAGATGGCGACCGTATCATGGTATGTCTGTCTGGCGGTAAAGATAGCTTTACTATGCTTGATATCTTAATGAGCTTAAAGAAAAATGCGCCAATCTCATTTGACTTAATTGCTGTGAATCTTGATCAAAAGCAACCGGGTTTCCCTTCTCATATTCTTCCTGAATATTTAGAAGAACTAGGTGTTGAATACAAGATCGTAGAAGAAGATACCTACTCTATCGTTCAAGATAAAATCCCTGAAGGCAAAACGACTTGTTCATTATGTTCACGTTTACGCCGTGGTATTCTCTACCGTACCGCAAAAGAACTTGGTGCAACTAAGATTGCATTAGGGCATCATCGTGATGATATTTTAGAAACTATGTTCTTAAATATGTTCTATGGCGGTAAATTAAAGGGTATGCCACCAAAACTAGTTTCTGATAATGGTGAGCACGTTGTTATTCGCCCACTGGCTTACTGTCGTGAAAAAGACATTATCAAGTACGCTGATATGCGTAACTACCCGATTATTCCGTGTAATCTATGTGGCTCACAACCAAACATGCAACGTCAGAATGTTAAACAAATGCTAAACACATGGGATAAGCAATTCCCAGGACGCATTGAAACAATGTTCACAGCAATGCAAAACGTAGTGCCTAGCCATTTAGCCGATTTTAATACGTTTGATTTCAAAAGTATTAACCGCGACTCTGGTGTTATTAATGGTGGTGATATTGGCTTTGATAAAGAAGAAATGCCAGTGCAGCCTATTGATGCTGATGACGCAGTTGCAGAGTTTGACCCATCACTAAAACTAGATGTTGTTACTGTAGAGTAATCTTTCATTTATGCACAAAAAAGGCGTTAACTTTTAAAGTTAGCGCCTTTTTTATTATAAAAAATAGAATTATTTCGCTAACCAAGGAGTCACTTTCAATGGTTCAGCAGGCAGTAAAATACGCACATCATCAGCATATTTTTCAAGACTAACTGTAGCTCTTCCATTTTTTAAAGAAAGATCCTTACCATTTGACAGTTTGACAGCTTCAGTGACAGTGTCACCAAAAACAAACGTAATGCCTTCAACATCAGGCATAAAGTAGCTTGAGAACATGCCACCGATATCAGCAAGCATTGCATCCATTTGAATAGCGAGTTCTTTTAACTCTTTAATCGAAACTGAGCCATCAAAGCGCTGATTTGCAAGAACTTCCATCGAAATATCACACTGCTTACCCTCTTCAGTTTGAATATAAACTAATGGATTGGCTGATTTTAAATTGTCATCAATAGGAAGAGTCAATTCCTGATTACTTGGAATCGTAAATTCTTCGTAATGCTCTTCTTTTTCCATCCATGCTTTGGTTATTTGACATGCTTTACCTGTTTGAGAATCATTGAAGAACAATGCCATGCGAACATCATCATGCCCTTCTTTTTGATTCACTTTTAACTGGTAATACAGTTTCGAATAAGTAAAACGATACTGCTCAGCTTTAACTGGTAACGCCAAACACAACAGTGACAACGTTGTCGCACCAATCCATTTTTTCATTTTATCTCCAATACTGACTATTATGACGGATCATCGCTTGGATCTCTTCTACGTAAGCTTCACCACGCTCAGAATAACGAATTAACCCATGCGCTAATGCATTTGCTTCTTGTTCTGGTGTCAATGCTTCTGGAGAGTTATGTAGTTTTTCTCTAATAACACGAAGTTCAGCATAGGCATTGTTGCGGTTAACGTTCATAAAATAAGCGTGAACCGCCTCTTGTGATGAATCAAACTTTGCAACTTCATGCGCTGCACCTTCATTACGCTTACTAGGAACCACACCACAACCTTTAGTGTAACACCATTGACCAAAGTAGTTATTGGCTTCGCGAGCAAAACGAGAGGTCCCCCATGCCGATTCATTTGCCCCTTGGCTTAATACTAAAGGCGCAGGAATGTAATCTACTTTGACTAGCATCGCGTTAACCCAATCTGCATTCACGCCAGCATCCGTTAGCTTTTCTTTATAAAGTTCACCTAACTTAGTTGCCTTATCCAATTCTTTAGAGGTAATGCCAGAATCATTATCCAACTTCATAACTAATGACTCTATAAATTCACGCTCTTTCTGTACACGAGCGTTTTCAGCGATTACTGCAGGATACATAAAATTGAAAAACGCCGCTTTTTTCTCTTTTACATCTGTGAATGCTTTAAAGTCAGGCACTTTTTCTTTTGGTGTACACGCTGCCATCAATAAAACAGCGAACAAAACAATCGTCTTTTTAATCATAATAAACTCACGCGTTGAAAATATCATTGTTAACATCTTGGTTCGGATTATCAGAATTACCTTTATCATCCTTCACCATTACTTTTAAAGTAACACCAAACATATTGCGGTAAATAATTCCTTTCACATTGAAAATAAACGGCATTACCACAATTAAACCAACACCATATAATGCAATGCCAAAGACTAACGCTAGCATAATCACAACATGAATCAGCAGCATTGATGTTAATTTTTTATTTGTTGCTCTAAATGAATATAGCAGGGCTTTTAGCGGTGGTGCTTTTTTCTCACATACTAAAAGTACAGCGAAGCCAAAAGCCATTGATAAGTACAGTGCAACCATTGGCAAATAGATATTCACTAAGCCTTGCAGCACTTCCGATAAAATCGTCACTAATGCGACCATTCCAGCAGACGCTAATCCTTTAAAAATATAATTAGTACGACATTTAAAACCAGCGGCATGACTCATTCCCATCAAACTGGCGCCTGCCGTTAATGGCGAAATAATCACTTGTGCGCTTAACCCTGCAACAAAAGCAGCATAAGATATCTTAGTTGTTAGTTCCGTCTCACCAAGAAATGCATGAAATAACACCGCAGGATCACCCAGCTGTATTTGTAAAGCCACAAAAAAGACGGCCATATACGAAGATGTAAGCAACAAAATTGCTGGAGAAAACGTGAAAAAATGTTTAATTGTATTTTGCCAAGCTTCTTGAAGTACGCTAACAGGACTTAATTCAAAATCCCCTGCCATCGCTTTTTCAATGCTCCCACCAAGAATAAACTTTTTTTCTTTTGGTTGGTCACTCATTTTTGTCTACCACTATAAAACATGAGTCGATTATACGGTTTTCATTAAGCTAGTGCAGTATTCATAAAAAAGAATTTTACAAATCTTCAAAAAAAAGGAGATTTATTTGTAATAAAACCAATCAAGTGGCTGATAATTGTCTATAATGAAGCTCAATGAATGAGCACACAATGCATAAAAAGTAGCTTATTAGAAAAAAAATAGGGCAATCAAATAAAAAACACTTTTCATATCGTAACTTGGGGTCTATCATGCGCCCGAAATCCCATCTTACATCCATAATACTAAGCGCGGTATCACTACCCAAGGCGGAGATAAAAAGACATTGAACGTTACACAACAATCCGAAAAAGAAGCCGTTATTAAATTAACAGGCATTTCAAAAAGTTTTGATGGCAAAGAAGTGATCTCTAATTTCGATTTAGATGTTAATCACGGCGAGTTTTTAACCATTCTTGGCCCATCAGGTTGTGGTAAGACCACAGTGTTACGCATGATCGCAGGTTTTGAAACTGCTGATGCTGGAACAATTTTACTGGATTCGACAGATGTAACGTCAATACCCGCTGAACAGAGGCATGTGAATACCGTATTCCAAAGCTACGCCCTATTCCCACACATGACGGTATTTGAAAACGTTGCTTTTGGTTTGCGCATGCAAAATGTGCCAAATAATGAAATTGAACCTCGCGTAACAGAAGCGTTGCAAATGGTTCGTTTAGCACAAATGGCAAATCGTAAACCTCATCAGTTATCTGGTGGCCAACAACAACGTATCGCTATTGCTCGTGCAGTGGTTAATAAGCCTAAAGTTCTTCTTTTAGATGAATCTTTGTCTGCACTTGATTACAAATTACGTAAACAAATGCAAATTGAGCTTAAACAATTACAACGTCAATTGGGCATTACTTTTATCTTTGTAACTCACGACCAAGAAGAAGCTCTTTCAATGTCTGACCGTATTATCGTAATGCGTGATGGTGTTATTGAACAAGACGGCACTCCTCGTGAAATTTACGAAGAACCAAAGAACTTATTTGTTGCTCGCTTTATTGGTGAAATCAACGTGTTCGCTGCAACCGTGCTAGAGCGCCTTGATGAAAAACGTATTAGAGCAGAGATCGAAGATACATCCGCTGTCGTTTACTGTGACCTTGATGTTGCACCTGGCGATAAAGTGAAGGTATTACTTCGTCCTGAAGATTTACGCCTAGAAGAGATCAAAGAGTCTGATAACAAAGGCATTACAGGATATGTTCGTGAGCGCACATATAAAGGCATGACTTTAGACTCTGTACTTGAATTAGATTCAGGTATGCGTGTAATGATCAGTGAGTTCTTTAATGAAGATGATCCAGATGTTGATCACTCTTTAGGTCAAAAAGTAGCAATTACTTGGGTTGAAAGCTGGGAAGTGGTGTTAGCAGATGAACAAGAAGTTTAATCTCCAAAATATCATCATCACGGTTATTGTTAGTTGGTTACTGCTGTTCGTTTTCATTCCAAATGTAATGATCATCGGTACGAGCTTCTTAACTCGTGATGAAGCAAATTTAATCGAAATGACGTTTACGATGGATAACTATCTGCGTCTTTTTGATCCGCTATACGCAAAAGTGCTTTGGCATTCATTTTATATGGCCATTGTTGCAACGTTAATTTGTTTGGTTGTGGGTTATCCATTCGCCTACATCGTTGCGAAAATGCCTGAAAGATGGCGTCCATTTATGCTGTTTTTAATTATTGTTCCTTTTTGGACTAACTCATTAATCCGTACTTATGGCTTAAAAATTGTGTTAGGTACTCAAGGTATTTTAAATAAAAGCTTAATCGCGATGGATATCATAGATAAACCATTACGTATTATGTATACAGAAAGCGCAGTAATGATTGGTTTGGTATACATCCTATTGCCTTTCATGATTTTGCCACTGTATTCAGCGATTGAAAAACTTGACGGTACTTACTTAGAAGCGGCTCGTGATCTAGGTGCAAACAAACTTCAAACACTATGGAAGATTGTATTGCCATTAACGATGCCAGGTATCATTGGTGGTTGTTTATTAGTATTACTTCCAGCACTTGGTATGTTCTATATTTCCGACCTATTAGGCGGTGCGAAAAACCTACTAATCGGTAACGTAATTAAGAGCCAAGTATTAAACGCTCGTGATTGGCCATTTGGTGCAGCAACCAGTATCGCCCTCACCTTAGCAATGGCATTAATGCTCTACGCTTACTACCGTGCAGGCAAGTTATTAAATAAAAAGGCGGATCTAGACTAATGGGACGCACAATTAGATTTAGTTTTATGAGCTTGGTATATCTTTTCTTATACCTTCCAATCATTGTTCTGATTGCAAACTCATTCAACGCAAGTAAATTTGGTATGAAATGGGGCGGCTTCACTACAAAATGGTATGAAGCTCTAGTCAGTAATGACAGTTTAATGCAAGCAGCTTGGCACTCAATTACTATCGCAGTAATTTCAGGCACCGCTGCAACCATTATTGGCAGTTTAACGGCGGTTGCCCTTTTTCGTTATCAGTTTAAAGGCAAAAAATTCGTTAATGGACTATTATTTGTAGTAATGATGTCACCTGATATCGTAATGGCAATTTCATTACTGGCTATTTTCTTAGTAATCGGTTTTGAACTTGGCTTTTTAACACTATTAATTGCTCACATCACTTTCTGTTTACCATTCGTGGTAGTAACAGTATATAGCCGCTTAAAAGGCTTTGATGTGAAAATGTTAGAAGCAGCACGAGATTTAGGCGCAAGTGAATGGGTAATTTTGAAGCAAATTATTCTTCCACTAGCAAAACCTGCTGTAGCAGCTGGCTGGTTATTAAGTTTTACCCTATCACTGGACGATGTGATCATCAGTTCATTTGTAACGGGTCCAACTTACGAAATTTTACCACTGAAGATTTACTCAATGGTTAAAGTGGGTATTTCACCTGAGGTTAATGCTCTAGCTACTGTTATGTTAATTGTTTCACTTGCTTTGGTTGTTCTATCACAACTGTTAGCAAGAGAAAAAATAAAGTAAATTTCAATTTTTTAAAAAACTATTGTTTAGATAAACAATAGAATCTGGAAGACATGCCTTTTGTTCGACATGTCTTCTTTTTTATCACTCTAATGGAGAGTCAATCAATGAACAAAATGGCTGCGTTTTTTACTGGAACCGCCTGTGCTTTAGCACTAACAATGAATGTTGCTAACGCAAAAGAAAATGATGAATTGGTATTCATGAACTGGGGACCATACATCAACAGTGATATTTTAGAAGAATTTACTAAAGAGACTGGTATTAAGGTTATCTACTCGACTTATGAGTCGAACGAAACGTTATACGCAAAAATGAAGGCGCACAACAAAGGCTACGATCTTGTTGTTCCTTCGACTTATTTCGTTGCAAAAATGCGCGACGAAAAAATGCTTCAACCAATTGATAAGTCAAAGCTATCAAACTTTGCTCAATTGGACACAAACTACTTAGACAAGCCATTTGATCCTAAAAATGAATACTCTATTCCACACGTAGTGGCGATCACAGGTCTTGCTGTAAACACAGAAATGTACAACCCAGATGACTTCAATAGTTGGAGCGATCTTTGGAACCCAGAGTTTGAAGATCAGTTAATGTTAATGGATGATACTCGTGAAGTATTCCACATTGCATTACGAAAATTAGGTTACTCAGGTAACTCAACAAATCCAAAAGAAATTGACGAAGCTTACGCTGAGCTACAAAAACTAATGCCAAACGTATTAGTATTTAACTCAGATAACCCTGCTGCACCATACATGGCTGGTGAAGTGGGTCTTGGTATGCTTTGGAATGGTTCTGCAGCTGCTGCACAAGCTGAAGGTTTACCAATTAAACTGATCTTCCCTAAAGAAGGCGGTATCGGTTGGGTTGATAACTTTGCAATTCCATCTGGCGCTAAAAACGTAGAAGCATCTCATAAAATGATCGACTTCCTACTTCGTCCTGAAATTGCAGAGCGTATTTCTAAAGATACAGGCTACTTGACTGCTGTTAAAGCATCAAATGACAAATTTAAAGATATTGCTCCACTATTCCCGTCTCAAGAAGATCTTGACCGTGTTGAATGGCAATCAGCTGTTGGCGACATGACAGTGAAATATGAAGAGTACTTCTTAAAACTAAAAGCCGGACAGTAACCTAACCCTTTACTGACCTTAACTAATGGCAGCGTTTATCGCTGCCATTTTTGTATCTGCGCTATAGGTTTTCAACTAACTGATTTATCAATATTAATTGATTTAAGCCAAGATATTGTTTTATAAAGCAATGAAGTAATTCTTAAAAATGGTTATACTGTACAGCTAATTAATGGAACACCTTTCATCTTAATAGGAGAAGGAAATGAAAAAGTGGACAACTCTCGTCTCTACAGGACTGTGCGCTGCAGCCTTAATCGCTGGTAATGCACAAGCTGCAGATAAAGAGCTCTATTTTTATAACTGGTCAGAATATATTCCTAATGAAGTGCTTGAAGACTTCACAAAAGAAACCGGTATCAAAGTTTATTACTCAACTTATGAGTCTAACGAAAGCATGTACGCTAAGTTAAAAACTCAAGGTTCTGGATACGACCTAGTTGTTCCTTCTACCTACTTTGTATCTAAAATGCGCAAAGAAGGCATGCTACAAAAGATTGATAAATCTAAACTTCCTCATTTTAAAGATTTAGATCCAAACTACCTCAATAAGCCTTTTGATCCAAACAACAACTACTCTATCCCATACATCTGGGGCGCAACAGGTATTGGTATTAATGCCGATATGATGAACCCGAATGAACTTCACTCTTGGAATGACTTCTGGGATGAAAAATGGCAAGGCCAGTTAATGATGATGGATGATTCACGCGAAGTTTTCCATATTGCATTAACAAAGCTTGGCTACTCAGCAAATACAACTAATCCTGATGAAATCAAAGCCGCTTACGAAGAGTTGAAAAAATTACTGCCAAACATCTTGGTATTTAACTCAGACTTCCCTGCAAACCCGTACTTAGCCGGCGAAACAAGTGTTGGTATGCTTTGGAACGGTTCAGCTTATATGGCACGTGAAGAAGGTGCCAACATTCAAATCGTATGGCCAGATAAAGGCGCAATTTTCTGGATGGACAGCCTAGCTATTCCTGCTGGCGCAAAAAACGTAGACGCAGCGCATGAAATGATGGATTTCTTATTACGTCCTGAGAATGCAGCTAAAATCGCACTAGAAATTGGTTACCCAACACCTGTTAAATCAGCATACCCTCTTCTTCCAAAAGAGTTTGCGAATGATCCAAATATCTTCCCACCACAAGAAGTAATGGATTCAGGCGAATGGCAAGATGAAGTCGGTGAAGCAAGCGCGCTATACGACGAATACTTCCAACGTCTAAAAGTAGATATGTAATATAACTCTACTTAGCTTCATCAAGATTGAAGTAACCGAATAAAAAGCCAGTGAATTATACGATTCATTGGCTTTTTTAATTATTAAGTTTTATTAATCTCACTCTCTAACAACTCTGAGACTAACTCAGGAACTAACACACCAGCCTTTCCATAGCGTTTCTCTTCAAATTCATCGTCAACAGCACTTGGCTCTAAGTTAATCTCAATGGTATGAGCTCCATGTAATCTTGCTTCATGAACAAAACCCGCAGCTGGGTACACTGAGCCAGAAGTACCAATAGAAATAAACAAATCAGCGCGATTTAATGCATCATGAATTCGTCCCATCTCTAATGGCATCTCACCGAACCAAACCACATGAGGACGCAGCTGCGCAGGGATCTGACAACAATGGCATAAATCGCCAGTATGTATATCATCAGTGCATACAATCACTTGATTTGATTCTTCACAACGAATCTTATTTAACTCGCCATGCATGTGGATCACATTTAAACTGCCACCACGTTCGTGTAAATTATCGATGTTTTGAGTCACAATAGTCACCGTACCATCAAGTTCATTCTCAAGCTTAGCTAACGCCTTATGAGCCGCATTAGGCTGAATATCATCACTTTTTAACAGAGCACGACGTTTATTATAGAAACTTTGAACTAGGTCAGGATCTTTTAAAAAACCTTCTGGAGTCGCAACATCTTCAATTCGATGATTTTCCCATAAACCATCACTGGCACGAAACGTTTGAATCCCTGACTCTGCAGAGATCCCAGCTCCCGTTAAAATTACAATATTCTTATATGGAAATAGCATTTTAATATCCTTACCCGCCGTCTTTGTTTCTAAACTCTATCACGAAAAAACGATGCCTCTTCAATAGATAGCTAAAAACAAAGACACAACTCACTTTATTCAATTCCATCGCTCTATTACAATAGAAGCGTTCTTTTTCCTGTTAAAGTTACCAATAGAGAAGCCTATGTTAAAGCAAGCCAAACAAATGATCGTGTTTAATGCGCTCACACAACAAAAAAGCTTTACTAAGGCCGCTCAGCTTCTCGATATATCTAGAACACAAGTAAGCTTACAAATTCAACTTCTTGAAGAGCGCTTAGGTGTTCAGTTAGTACAACGCACGACTCGATCTTTTTCGCTTACCGAAGCTGGGCAGTCCTTCGCGGTGCATTGTGCCAATATTGCCGATGAAATTAACGAAGCTGAAAATGAACTGCTTTCTAATATCGACACGCTAAATGGTAAATTGCGTGTTGGTATCGCACAGTCTTTTGCAACCAACCACATTTTGCCTTATTTATCAGAGCTGCATCAGCGCTATCCACAGCTTAATATAGAGATAACTTTATTTGATCATAAGATCGATGTGATTGCAGAGCAATTAGACTTATGGATAGGTGTGATGGATTCCCCTCCTGAAGGATTTGTCGCAAGGCATCTGATTGATTGTCACTTTGTGCTCGTTGCAAATCCCTCTTATCTTGCCAAGCATGGGATCCCTTATCACCCTTACGATCTTAAAAAGCACAATTGTCTAACCTATATGAGTCGTGAACGTAAAGATAATGTCTGGGGTTTCCATAAAGGTGATGAGAATCTACAAATAAAAGTATCGGGGAATTATCGTATTGATTCGGCCGATGCGATTCGTAATGCGACCGTGTCAGGTAATGGCATTGGTTATATTGCCACTTATCTTCTCTCTGATGAACTGCGTAATGGAAAGCTAGTTCAACTTTTACCTGATTGGGAATTAAATCAATCCATGCCACTTTATGCCGTTTACCCACGCCATAAATTCTTAGCGAAAAAAGTTCATATTTTTATGGAGTTTGTTCGAGAGCACATTAACTCAGACAAAATTGATAACATCTAATCATATAACCACCACTCTAATTTAGGGATAGTTAGGTCTAATAAATTGCCCCATTATCCCATATAGTAACAACTGACTCTCTTATATGTGATAAAGTTCTCAAATGACCGTTTATTGATGAAAGTATAAACAAATAGCCTTATTTTTGTTATTGCTATGTGGATCCAATAACATTTTGATCCTTGTCACACTTTTATTTTTGACTAGAATACCCCCGCAATCATCAACTAAATACTTTTGGAGTTTGACCTTGAACTTTTTGGTCAGTATTTTAGGCATTGTTTGCCTATTCGCGATTGCGTTTCTTTTTTCAGAAAACCGACAAGCCATCAAATGGCGCACTGTATTAGGCGCGTTCTTAATTCAGTTATTGTTCGCTGGGTTCATCCTCTACGTACCAATTGGCCAAACTATCCTTAATAGTATCTCTATGGCTGTTTCAGACATTATTGCTTATGGTCGAGTTGGTACCGAATTCCTTTTTGGTGATCTTGCTCAATACAAGTTAGGCTTTATTTTTGCCGTTAACGTTTTACCTACCATTGTATTTTTCTCAGCCCTAATCTCTGTTTTATATTACTTAGGTATTATGGGTTGGGTAATTAAAATTATTGGTGGCGGATTACAACGCTTTCTTGGTACAACTCGCACCGAATCAATGTCAGCAACCGCAAATATCTTTGTTGGGTCGGTTGAAGCGCCATTAGTTGTACGTCCTTTCCTTGCTAAAATGTCTCGTTCAGAACTGTTTGCTGTAATGGTTGGTGGTCTAGCTTCTGTTGCTGGTGGCACAATGGTAGGTTACGCCGGGTTAGGTGTTGAATTACGATACTTAATTGCGGCAAGCTTTATGTCTGCTCCTGCTGGTCTAATGATGGCAAAACTTCTGGTTCCACAAACCGAAGAGATTAACGAAGCCGAGCAATATGAAGACGATATCGTTGATGATGCACCAGTAAACATTATAGATGCCGCATCACAAGGTGCATTAAATGGCTTACAAATTGTATTTGCGGTTGGCGCAAGCTTATTAGCTATTATCAGTTTAATTGCACTGGTTAATGGTGGATTACATAAAGTAGGTTTATTAGTTGGTTTTGATAACTTAAGCCTAGATCTGATCTTTGGTTACCTATTTGCACCTATTGCATGGCTAATTGGGGTTCCATGGTCAGAAGCAACCATCGCAGCAAGTTTAATTGGTAAAAAAATCGCAATTAATGAATTCGTAGCCTTTGCTGACTTAATGGCTGTAAAAGATCAATTAAGTGAGCATTCTCAAGCGATTGTAACTTTCGCTTTATGTGGCTTCGCAAACTTAACCTCTATTGCTATGTTAATGGGTGGATTAGGTGGCGTTGTACCAAGTCGTCGCCCGGACATTGCACGCTTAGGCATGAAAGCTATCTTTGCCGCAACATTAGCAAACTTGATGAGTGCAACCGTTGCAGGCATCTTCCTTTCTTTCTAAAGAAGTCAGTCCTGATAACATAAGACATAAAAAGCCACTCATGGTAATACGTGAGTGGCTTTTTTGTTTATAAATGGGTTAGGTAACCTAATAATGGCTAATCACTTAACGTCTATTAAAGTTTCGTCATACGATTAAGTACAAATGAAGTGATTGAGCCGTCTACCGCTTTTACATACTCAGCAATATGAGCCGTATTTAAATGATCTTGTAAAAGTACTTCGCTTTCCCACTGTTCATGAAATACAAATACATGTGGGTTATCGTTGTCTTGATGTAAATCATACTGAATGCAACCAACTTCTTTGCGTGTTGGTTCAAGTAACTTAAGCATTTCTGCCTTAACAAAGTCCGCTTTCCCTTCTTGGGCTTCAATTCTTGCAACAATCGTTAATATCTGTGTCATTTTATGCTTCCGCTCTACTGAATAAGCTCATGATTTTCTATTAGACTCTTTTTATTCGGGGAGTACAACTAATCCTAATGACTCTAGCAATTGCTCTTGTTGCCAACTACAAATTTTAACCCCCGTCACGTCTATTTTACGCGGGTCTAAGCCTTCTAATTCACAATGGCATAAGTTGGCGTCTTGCATTTTAAACTGCTCCCAAGCGTCTTCAGAAAACGATCCTCGAGATAAGTCAGAACCTTTAAAGGACGCCCCTTGTAAATTCGCCCCATTCCATTTATTTTCAAATAAATCACACTTTTCAATGCATAAGCGTTCAAAGTTTACATAGGATAAATTACAGCCTGTAATGTAAGCTGAACAAAAGTACATTTGGTGATTAATTTGATTTGAAAAACTGGCCTGAGTAAAGTTTGCCCCTTTTAAGTCACATTCTCTAAACTCAACGCCAAAAGCATTTACGCCTTTAAAATTGGCCATTGCTATCTTGCAATGTTTAAAGGACGCATCTCGTAAATCTGCATATTCAAAATGACAGCCTTCAATTGCACCTTGTTCAATAAAACTGCAATCAACAAATTGAGCATCCCTTAAATTTGCTCTAGAGAAATCACATAAGTAAAACTTACACCCTTCATAATAAGCATGACTCAAATCTTGACGTGAAAAATCAACAGAATTAAATATTTCATTATATATAGCCATAAATACTCCTTAAACTTGTTAAGAAGAAGACTACCAGTAAGTACAATAAACTCAATAAAAACAAAACCTTTAATATCAACAACTTAAATTCGCTATTTTTACCACCTAGAACGAGCTATAAAAGGGGTTCACGGCACTTTAAACTTACAATCAAGCGCCATTTTGCAAAACAGCGAGGCTTACAGCGTGGTAAGTTAGTGTATTTGCTTTTATCTACGAACAGACAAACATTTTGCTTTTTGCTCTCACAAATGCCGATACTTGTATACTGCGTGGTAAATTAAGCTTCATTACACTTTCACAGCAAGTCATTAAAACTTCTGTCGCTTTCTCTTCCCACTCACGTTCAGTTTCTAATGAGTGAAACGATACGCATGGTTCTGTCTTTGAATTTTGCTGAAAAGTAGTTAAGGATTTATTGAAAATTACATCTTCACAGGCTTTTACCTGACTTTGTGAAATCAGTTTCTTTCTTAGAATAGCCTGTGCTGAATTACTTAAAGTGAGCGTGCTAATAAAATCACGGTCATTAAAATAAAGATCAATTGCTCTATTTAATTGATGTAGTGCAATAGTGACACTGTCCATAATTACCTCCTTGTGGTTATAAATATATTCTAGGAGATTTTTTTAAAGCAATATGACGTTATGATCACGAATAAATATTATTGTTCACAAATCGTTCAATTGTGTATTTTATTGACAGTAAAACTTATGTTAAATCTGCCCACATTTCCTCAAGCTCTTCATCTGTTGGCATTTCTGAATGCGTGATGGTTTTAATAACTCGGCAAGGATTACCAACAGCTACACAGTCTGGTGGGATATCTTTAGTTACTACACTGCCTGCACCAATAACACTTCTATCTCCTATTGTTACGCCATCAAGAATCACAGCATTTGCCCCAATCCAAACATTATCTCCAATCTTTATTGGGTTAGCTGAAGCAATTGGTAACACTCGCTCAGCTAAATCAAAAGGATGCCCTGCTGTACTTATTACGACATTCGGTCCAATTTGAACGTACTCACCAATAAAAACAGGAGCAAGATCTAAGATCTTAACTCCTGAATTTAAAAAACCACCACATTCGAAATGAATATTCTTTCCCATATCGCAATAAAATGGCGGGACGATAATCACACCTTGATAATTACCTAATATAGATTGTAATACATCTGCCCTTAATTGATGTTCAGATGGACGAGAGTGATTAAAGTCATACAGTTGTTCTTTTACTTCATCCTGAAATGCACACAGTTCTTTGTTAATAGGAATTTGAACTGAAAAATCTGACAACTTATGACTCATAACCACTCCTTAGTTAAGCGAATCCCTATCTATTGAGTGACTTGTTTTATCTCATTAATAGGGAAAGCTTTATCATAAGCTAAATTATAAACATACGCATAAAACAGATAGAAAACAACGAGACCAATATCAAGAATAAAAGCTTCTAATAAACTAATATTTAAAAACCATGCCATTGCAGGAATAGTTAAAAACAATAACCCACCTTCAAACCCTAGGCTATGAACAACACGGTTTAATGTTGATTTAATCGTAGTGCCTGTTTTTCTCATCATGTACTTATCAAATAGGATGTTATAAACATAATTCCATCCAGTGGCGACAAGAGAAAATACAACCCCCATAATGCCAACATGACCCATTTCAAAACCAAATTGACTCAAAACACCGACAATAAGAATAAGACCTATCAATTCAAACATAATAGCGTGGCGAATTCGGTCAAAACGACTTCTCATAATAAAAACTCCAAAGGTTAATGTTGGCGCCATTATATAAATAATAGCGACCAGATAAAGTTAGAAACCATCTCTTTTTCGGATGCATATAACACTAACAGGTGACGCTGTCACTTCTAGTAATTTAACTGCTGCGCTATGGATGCCAGTTTGATTCTGCTTGTGTTAGAAAAGGACCTTTTCGACCCATAATTTCTCGATAATACATTTCAAACATTAAAATATTTTTCACATAAACTCTGGTCTCTTTAAATGAAATGCCCTCGATATACGCAAAGATATCAATATTCGGGTTAGACTGTCGTCGCCATACAGACACCATCGTTGGCCCCGCGTTATACGCAGCGTAAGCAAAAATCCTATTTTGATCATAGTGATTCAATAAATGACCAAGATAGCGACTGCCAATTTCAATGTTCTTTTCAGCGTTAAACAGCTCAGTTCTTTGCTGATAACTGATATCATATTTATCTGTGATGTACGTTGCTGTACTTGGTAAAACCTGCATTAAGCCCAAAGCCCCCACAGGAGAATGAGCGAACGGAGAAAAGCCACTCTCTTGCCGTGTTAATGACAATAACGAAATCACATCAACCTTATGTTTCTTACCATAGCGCTCAAATACATCATAATAATGAACAGGAAAACGCAAATAAATGTAATCCCATAGTTGGCCAACCAATGTCGCATCATGGACAAAAGCCTGCCATTTCTGTTGTTTCGCATAAGCAGTAAGTAAAGCTTTGTCTTTCATTGGTGTTCGACTAATTAGATGGCGCCATTGACTCTTTGCTGCCCCCTCTTTTCCAAGTGCTAACAATTCATGTACTCTAGCTATATCAGATTCATACATAGACAACTTTTCACTGTTTACTTCAGCCCGTGCTATAGGGTATTTAACTTGCCTATTAAGACTGATTGCTGCAGCCACACTATAAAAGTGACGCTCCCCTGATATACGTTTTAATCTCGCTTCTCCCGTTGCCTTATCGCCCAATTCAATTTCACTTCGTCCTAACCAATATTGCCAGCGATACGACGTTATATTCTCTTCTGGTAACTTCAAGACCCAATGTTGAATACCTTTCCAGTCAGCCTTTCTAATCGCCAATCGGATTCGTTGCTCTAATGCTGTTTTATTGCTTGAATTTTTAAATACCTGATCTCGCCATTCAATTACATTTTGATCTTTTGCTTCTAATAATCGTACAGCAGCAAATTCTAACCCCGGTTGAAACTCTCCCTCTTCAAACTTAAAATGATCCATTAAAAACTGAAACGTAGGATAGGCTTTAGCGACATCATGGCGAGCTACATGCATAAACATTGTTTGAGCATAAGCACGATTAAACGAATTATCTTTTTTGGTTTCAAAGCGCATTATCATTTTGTTTGGCTTTTGATATAGATCTAGCATTTCGGTCAATACATCCTTACTCTGCTCACTAGATGCTAATTTTCGTAAATAAGTAATTAGACGTGGATTTCGGCTCTTTACAGCTAATAATGCACGCTGAAGGATCTCTATATCTGTTTTTTCTCCTGCCTGTGTCCAATATGAAAACAAACCATTACAAGCATTAGAGACACTTTCACCGTTTAACCAAAGCATTTTCGCCCCTTTAAATGCCATCTCTGTGTTACCTTGATGGTAATGGGCAGTGTAATACCAACATTGGTAATCTTGATCCCGAGGTAACGTGGTTTGATACTCTGTAAGTGCTTTCCAATTTTTAGATCTAATTAAGGCATTAAGATAGTCTGCACGAATTGAAATAGAAAACGGATAATCAGAATATTCTTTTGAAAATTGGGTCACTTGATCCGGTGTTTTGTTGGTAATATCAAATAAAAATGCACGATAATCTGTATATGCTGCTAATGCATAATCATCAATACTGGCGCGCTTCTTATAATAAACAGAAATGTCTTTCTTATTAAAACCTTGCTGAATGGCGTCATACGCATAGCGATCTAACCATAATTCAGAAACCGACACTGCCTCTGAGCAATAGCCAGTAAAAATCATCCCTATACACCAATGCCTCATCCTTAAGTTCATCAGCTATCCTTTATTTTACTTTTTATAATCAATAAGTGTGGTCTATTTATTGATTATTTTCCATTCATTGATATCAGACCCCAAGAGGCTTAGGAAATTGAACCACTTTAATCTCATAGCTTTTCGCCGCGTATTGATGACTTTCTTCAACTAAAGATACGATTTCCACATCGCATTCCAAAACAGATTTAATGTTTGATAAACAGATCAATTGCGCATCAGTTAAGCTCTCATTAGCCTGCTTAACTACAATAAATAACAATGTTCCATCTGGCTTATATAAAAATAGATCTGGCTCTCCCGAGGTAATTCCTGTTCGTAGTCCTTTAAAAAGAGAAAGCTTAATTGGATCAATATATTGAGCAATCAATACTCGTCCTGAGTGATAGGTTGGGTTTTCAACCTCCCAATTACCTAGAGCGTAAAATACCGTACCTAACCACCCCTTATCGTTATATTGAGCAAGCGTATAATACTTAGAAAAATATAATGAGGGCTCTTCATAAACCTCAGAAGGAACAAATAAATCAGATGATACCCAATCCATCTTCCCTTGATTCCAGCTATCTAACAACGTTTGAGGGTAATGTAATACGGTTTCCTTAATCGTGTGAATCATCATAAACTCCATTTACTACGACAATATTTTAAAAATAAATCAGTTATCTAACTTCTTAATCTATAATACGTTGAATTGTCATTATGGAATTTGATAAGTGGCACATTTTCAACTAGCGGAAAAATTATTTATCTCGATAGATCATACAGGTAGCTGTAGCATGCGCATACAAGTTACCTTGCTTATCTTTCAAGCTTCCTTCTGATATACCCAAAGAGTAACCTGACTGTATGACACGGCTTTCGGCGATCAATAGTATGTTTTGGGGTATTGCCTTCAACATTTTCACATGCAGGTCGATCGTCCCATAACCTACATTAGGTTCTAAGGTGGTATGAACGGCACAGCCTGTTACTAAGTCCATTACTGTTGCAAAGAAACCGCCATGCACACCACCAAGAGGATTTAAATGACGCTCATCCGCCATCGCTTCAAAAATCACTTTTCCATATTCAGCAACAGTGATTTTCATTGGCACAACTTCCGACATTGATGGATGTGGGAAGTCACCAGTCACCATTGCTTGCATCAGTTCTAAGCCAGACAAAAGCTCTAAACCTGTTGTTTTTTCATTAAGCATTGCATTTCCCTATGTATATTTAATTAGAATTATTATCTACATCTAGTAAAAATACTGCTTAATTAAGGGAATGCCATTATCCATTCGTCATAGTGTGAACCAAGTAACAACTGGACAGACCAGGGCCGCTTAACAACTGCTAACTATTTTGCTTTTCCATTTTTAATTCTGCAGAGACTTTAGTTACGCGAACTGAAATTGCAATACAAATCAAATAAGGGCTTAAATACCAAAAAGCTTCTTCCAGTGGATGTTTTTTGGTTTCTAGCATCGTAGTTTCATACACATGCTTTTGACTCTGATAGTTATCAAACATACCTTCTAAGTACATGATATTAGATTCAATTAGCCCCGAGCTAAAAGTGATTCTTGGTAAGCTATCAAACGTAATATTAGGAAGTTCATTAAAATTCATCGAACGTAAATACATTGTTGATTCTAAGAACCAAGCACAAGATTGTTGCGACTCAACCTCCTCATCGACGCCTTTCTCATTCGTACATAAGAAACTCTCTAGCTGATTGGAGGTATACTTATTAATGGATTCAAGGCTTAACACTGCACGAGTATGCTCTGTCTCAGCCCAATCACTGGCTACTCTTGATCTGACTTCAGAGACGGTTCCCATCAATCCTATGCCAGCAACAATCGGCCAAAGATAATCGACTTTTTTCCATTGCACTTTAGATAGGTTTTTGCCACACCACAAAGGGATATGTAAAACTCCAGTAAGAAGTAAGGTCATAAAGAAGAAAAACGTTGAATTGGAGAGTATAATCTCACTACTAAAAAAACTGTCCATAACGGCTTATTTACACTCTTTTGGTTACGTAAACTCTTGGATAAAAATAAAGAAGGCTCTTGATGAAAAAACGCATACATAGTGCATACAAAGGTGAAATCTATGGTATTTCATTTTTTACTTATTTTTCAGATAACTATACTGATAAAACATCTCACCCACTGTGGTTAGCCTTGACTCAAGTTGAGATAGTAACGGCAGATCTACTTGAGATCAGCCTACACAAGCTTCAAATACCGTTTGAACGCCACGACCATTTAATGATCGATAAAGGCATTATTGATGCAAAACGCTGGTTTACTCTGCCTTGGAAAGAGCTTGTAGATACACTCACCGATTGGGTCGAGCCATACGAAAAAAAATACCGTGAGTGGGCTCTAGAAGCTGAAGACCATATTGAAGTCTTCCAGTTAATCGCAGACCACGAGACTGCTATTTACCAATGCTGGAAAGCAGAACAAAACGGAGAACCCGGCATTGGATATTTATCTACATTTATACAAAAGTACACATAACTATAAGTAAAAAGTGATATGTACTATTAACTCAACTTGCTCTTTTTAATGCGTAAATTTACTTATATTGATTTTGTTACGCGACATGGATTCCCAACGGCAACACAGCTCTCTGGTATATCACGCGTAACCACACTCCCCGCTCCAATCACGCAGTTATCTCCAATAGTAACCCCAGGTAATATTGATACATTACCTCCAAACCAAACATTATTGCCAATAGTGATTGGAGAACCATACTCTGTACTTAGGCGCTCAATAGGATCTAACGGATGCGTTGCCGTAGATATCATAACATTCGGACCAAACAGAACATTATCACCAATCGTCACCTTACACACATCTAATATTGTCAAATTATGGTTAGAATAAAAATTACTCCCTAGCTCAATGTTATAGCCATAATCACAAAAGAAATTCGGTTCTATATTTACGTGATCTTTTATACAAAGCAGACCTTTTAAAATCTCAGCCCTTTCACCTAGCTTGGTTGGATCAGCCAAGTTAAATTGATGACATATTGCCTTCGCTCTCATCCTTTCACTGAGCAAAACGTCATCCCAAGCATCGTAAGGTAAACCTGCAAGCATTTTTTCTTTTTCAGTCATTTTAATACACATCGAGATGCCTTAGTTCCTGTAATAAAAGCGATAATAAGCAACAATAAAACAAATACGGTAGACACCAGATAACTGATCCCTACAGAAAAACCAAATCCCCAAGCTAACGCGAAAACCAATCCCTGAAAAGCCTCATAAGGCCATTGATAAACAGGGGAATGTGAACCTGCAGATAACAAAGCAATAAGTCCTATTAACGTAAAAAATGAAGCCAATAAACCAAAAAATTGTGCTTTATCCATCTCTATTACTCAAACATAAAAAATAGCTAACCAAACCGTTACTTCTTTTAAAGATGTTGCTTTAACCTTGTGCTTTTCGTGCGCTTTAATATTAAGGTAATCGCCTTTCTTTAAGTGTACTTCACGGCCATCTTCAAACTCTATGACACCAAAACCAGATAACACCACCACCCACTCATTTTCATCCTGATCATACCACCCTTGCGCTGGCGAACTCTGTCCATAAGATAAAATACGCTCAATGCGGAGATTCTGAGTTGTCACTATCTCTTCAAATATCTCAGAAGGGACAGTGGTTGGAATATCTTCAAATACATTATTCATCTGCTGCTCTCCCTGCATAGCATTAAAAACAAAAAAACTCGATAAACCATTGCCTATCGAGCTTTATTTTAATACAAATCGTCTTGTTATTTCACTGCTGCTACAAAAGCAATTTCAACTAAATAATCAGGATCAGCTAACTCAACTTTTAAACAAGCTCGGCTTGGTGCGCAGCCTTCAGGCAACCACTTAATCCATGCTTCATTTAAAATGCTTAGATTTGCAAAATCAGTAACATAGATAGTGACTGAAACAAGACGTGATTTATCACTGTTTACGCTTGCTAGCATCGCTTCTGCTTGAACAAACACTTGCTCTACCTGACCTAGCATATCTGCAGTTTCATCAGCTGGCACTTCTACAAAATGCGCCATCTTATTAAACACAGTTACATCAGACCATTTTTCACTTGGATTAATACGTTGGATATCCATTATTCAATAACACTCAGTTATAAATTATCGTGGCGCATTTTGCTCAAGATTTACCATTTTGTCACTCTAAATTTATAAAAAATGCACATGATTTATGCGACTCAAATTTGGACAATTATACTATGGCAGTAAGGTATTAATATCTGAGTCTTTATTGTATTCAAACCAACACTTGCCGTGTACTTCTATTAAAGTGATGCACTAATTTTTCGATATTCTCATCTATCATTTGCTCAGGTTTACATCCATTTGGACAGGCCATACGTGGTGTTGTACCAAACAAGCGGCAGATCAGTGGACGCTCTTCATATACAGTGCATCCATGCGGACCTAAGTGCACACAATTATACGCTTCTAGTGCGGCTTCATGTTCAGCGTCTGTTTTAACAGGCAAACGTCGCATTTCTTCTGCTGATGCCGTGACTGGTCCACAGCAATCGTGACACCCTTTTGTGCATTCGAACGATGGAATACGCTGTCGTAAAATCTCAATGACTTCTCGATCATCATTCATAATAGTTAAGCTTTTTTAACAAATTGAGCAGTGACCATCATTTCACCAACGCCATCGACTTTACAATCTAACTGATGATCTTTTCCATCAACGATACGTTTAATAACTGCTTTTGTGCCGACTTTAATCACTAAAGAGCTGCCTTTTACTTTGAGATCTTTAGCAACCGTAACTTTGTCGCCTTCTTCTAACAAGGTTCCGTTCGCGTCTTTTACGCTCACCATCTCTTCCATAAAGACTTCTTCAGGGTTCCATTCATGGGCACACTCAGGACAAATGAGATGGTTTTGATCTGGATAAACAAATTCTGAATGACATGCAGGGCAAGGAGGAAGAGACATATTCGATTACTTCTTATTTAAAGGACTTAATCTTTATAGTAATAGGTCTATATAAAGAATGAAATGCCTTAGTGAAATATCATTAAAGCGCACATACAAAAACGCCCCAGTCATGATGAGGCGTTTTTATTCAGTTATCGGTACAAGCACTAATTATCAGCAATAAGCGCTAAGCTAACTGTCTTAATTTATGCTCAACCATTGGGTCATCAGGCACTAATAACTGCGCCATTTCTAACAGTTGAATCGCATCCTGTGGGTGCTCATCTTGATGCTTCATTGCGATATCGATCAAAGGTTGTACGTCTATTTGAGCTTGGTGCTCTTGTACGTGCGCTTCTTTCTCACCAAGAACAATATTGTGTGCTTTACTCAATAAACCCAGACGATGCTCAGAGCTTGAATTGGCTTTATTAAGGCGCTTGTAATAATCTTCTTTAAAACGCAATGTTTTAGTCTGCTGACGGAACTGAGCAATATCGATTTGTTGGTGACGCATAAAATCAACCGCCACTTGCTTATAAAAACCAAACTTATTCAAATACGTTGCATGAGTACCGTGCCCCATGCCAAACACACGTAAATGTGTCAATTCTGGATAACGTTTTGCGTGCAGGCGATCAATGCGGTTAGTCGGATCATAAATGATATAACCTTTCGCTTTGCCTAAATTAAGATCGTGGTAATCCCCTTCCCAATCAAATTGTTGTGCTATCTCTGTGCTTGATCTGTCATCCCATGGCGCTATTTTCTGGTTTTTAGTGCTCACAGGGTGAAACAGCAAAACTTGATCGAGTTGCAACACATCAGCAAAAGCACCAACGGCAAAACCACCACGACTTAACCCATAACCCAATCGGTTTTTAAACGGTTCGAGTAATGTGGATAATTGTTCGAGGAAGAAGATTAAATTGCGATTACGGAACCAATTACTTTGACCTAAATGTTGAAAAGCAATGATATTCACTTCTTGCTTTTGCGCCAAGTGATAACCCCACGGTGCAAAGTCATCATGAAGATCTTGTTCTTTTAGGTTAGTTCCAGCAGGAGAAAACGTAAACAGTAATGGCTTATCCAAGTCAATAAACTCATACTTAACAAAGACATCGTCAAGTAAATCGCTTCCAGTCATTGGAAGTCTTGCTTGTTGCTCTGAACGTGAGTTGGTTAACCACTCATCTAACCAATACAGTAATTTCATTTAGCTCTCCTCTAAAACAGGCGCGAGATTGTATCAAAGATAGCCGCTGAACGAAAATTTAGTTTGAACACTAATATTTATAACTAAAATAAATTTAATAAGCAGTTGATCCAGAAGAATAAAAAACAAGCAGTAATTATGAAAGAAATCCACTAGAACTGATTATTCGCATTTTCATTTATTGTTGAATATCACATAACAACAAAAACAACCTCTCAATAATAAGATTTTAATGTATATTTATCCTTATTCTATTGATAAAATAAATATTACTTAATTCTATTTGATATTCCTGCATGAAACTAAGGCTTTTAACAGCTACGCTGATTTCTATAATCTTGATTCTTGTTCTTTCTATTAGCCTTTTATCGAAAGATACACCTGTAAATTCATCTAAAGAATCGCCTTCAATCAAGAAAGCCATTGAGTTAATCCTTAACATTCAGTCAGCCCGCCGCGGGGAACATCTTGATTTTTTAGTCTCTGTAATCTCTCAGCCTACAACGTTACAAACAAAAAAATCAGATATCTTCTATATTGAATTTCTTAAAGGCTATATAGCTTCAGCTAACAACCAATTTGAACTGGCTGAAAAGCATTTTAATTATGCTAAGCAATACATATATACCGATCTTCCTGCACATGTACTCTCTCGTTTTTATTATGAAAGAAGTTATATTGAAATAGAGCAAAAACAGTACGAAAGGTCGAAACTTAGCTACCAAAATGCGGAAAATTTATTTAATTCAAACCAAGATTATAGCGATACCTTTATCTCGATCTCATTAGGTCGAACTTATGATCTTGCTCATGTTGAAAAAGGAAGCTTACTCAGTATTCAACAAGCTCAAAAAACACTTGAATTCGCACAAGAAATCAAATATCCAGAAATGGAACGAGTCTTTTTCATTCTTGGCCTTTCTTATTGGAACAACAATCAAACCATTCTAGGTATTGATTTTAAATTAAAAGCGCTAAATATTTACATAAAGAAAGAGCAATATAGCGATATTGTTTATACCTTAACGGACATTGGTATCGATTATCTTTTTTTAAAAAACTATGACGAAGCGATTCGCCAATTGACGCAAGCACTTGAGTATCAAAATAAAAATAACAACACAGAACCTGATGAAGCTTATTACATCGTATACAAGCTTTATAGTGCATACCTTCAAATCAATGATATGGCAAATGCAAAGTATTACTTAGATGAAGCAAAGAGACTTCTTAGAGCACAAAGTGACTCGATTGTTAAAGAAAACTTCCAAACAAACCAATTATTACTAGAAGCTGAGTACCTTTCGATTACCGGAAAAGCAGAAGAAGCACTTATGCTACTAACACAAGCCAGTGAGCGTCACGCAAATGGGCTTTCAAACAGCTTTTATCACTTTGATGTCACCTTAAATAATACTTATGGTAAGGTTTACAATCATTTAGGTTTATATGATGACTCTATTCATCACCACACTTTAGCAAAAGAGGCGATTCAAAAGCGTAAACTCTTTTACTTGGAAGATGAAACATACTCCTATTTATATGATGCCTACCTGCAACAAAAAGACTACCAAAAAGCCGCTTTCTATTTAGAAAAAAGCCACGCGGTAAAGGCGAAGCAGTTGAATGATAATAACCAAGCACAAACTCAATTTTTACTTCACTCTTTTGATAATAAAAAGAAAGAAAGTCGAATTTTAGAACTTGAAAAAAACGCCAATAAGATAATGTTCTTTTCTGGTTTTCTGCTTTGTATTCTTGTCGTTATCGCTGTTTTTGTTCGAATTTTGTTCAGCAAAAACAAAAAGATCAATGCCCTTAATATTAAATTACATGAGCTTAGTTTAACCGACGGTTTAACAGCAGTACCAAATAGAAGAGCATTAGAATTGCACTTCTTAGAGAACATGCAAGATATAACTATTCGCTCTGTCATGATGATAGATATAGATTACTTTAAAAATTACAACGACACCTATGGCCATAAAAAAGGTGATGAAGCATTAATCGCAGTCGCTAAAGCGTTAAAAGAAAGCTGTAGAGATCATGATTTTCTCGCTCGATTTGGCGGTGAAGAATTTATTATTGTAATGAAGGATACCAATAAAGCAGAATCAATAAAGATGGCCGAAAACATTCAAGCCAGTGTCGCGTCTTTATCTATTCCTCATAAGAACTCTGATGTGTCTTCTTTTATTACCTTAAGCATGGGGATTACAACCTACTCTGTTAATAAAGAAGATAGTGCAAATAATGAAAAGGCGATAATCAAAGCAGATAAGGCGTTGTACTATTCAAAGAACAATGGCAGAAATCAAAACACCCACTTTTATGATATTTGAATATAAAAAAGCCGAGTAACACTCGGCTAAAAATCATAATTCCAATATGTTGCTGTATTTTTAGACATCGCATCCTCCATGGCACATAGCCACTATATTAAGTCGTGATCGTTGTGAATCAGTCTTAAGCGCTGAACTCCTCTAACGCAGATACGGCCTCTTCTGCTTTGCTAGTTTGAACAAAAATATGATCGTGATAATAAGCTGCAATGACATTCGCACTAATACCCTTTGATGCTAACTTACTTGCGACGGCGGCGGTCAGACCAACGGCTTCCAAGCTCGAGTGAACAGTTAATGTGATTTGACTGTAGGAACCTTCAAACGATAACCCATTGGTCTCAGCTACTGACTTTTCAAGAACGAGAGTTAACCCTTCAGGTTCAAAAAATGTCGCGATTGGATTTAACCCAATATACTCTTTGAGTCCGCCAGAGACAGTACAAAACACGAACTCAGCAGCAAGTAACTTTGGCCTCATCGAACGCAATAATTCATCTAAATCTGTAATACCTGACATGTATCAGATCTCCTTATTATGCGTTAGGCGTTAAATTAAGTACCTTATTATGCCTTTTAATTCGTAGGCTAAGAAAATACTATTTATCGTTTTCTTTGCCCTGTAAATACTCTTCGTACTTTCTAGAGACCCATTGATGAATATGAAGTCCAGTTTTACGAACAATAAACCAATCTATAGCAGCTAAAACAACAAAACCAATTATAGTTCCCATTAAAAATCCTCCATTATCTCAAATTAAGGTTCAAGCAATGCTACCATAATTGTAATCGTTAACTTTCTATTTCAATTATTCACACCAATCATCACTTGCTACCGGACTAGAATAGTCTCTTTGTTCACCTTCTATTGATATTTTTTTACCGTTGTTAAATTCATACAAGTAGGCAACACATCCCTTATAAGAAGAAACCATTAATACCTCATAAACACCATTTATTTTAGGGGTAAATGTTGCAGTAATAGAACAAGATTTCACACCATTATAATCATCAAAACCATACCCAAATGTAAAACTTTGCTTTTCACCTCCTAAGAGAGTTAATTCTTTATATGAAAGTCTATCCACTTTACCGGCATTCTGTTTTCCAGTACAAAACTGTGCATCTTTATATATAAAAATTTCAGCATCACCTCTCCCTTGATTGGAAAATTTAATTGTTGCTACATTATTAGATATTGGCTCATCGTAAGGAGTCGACACACAGCCAGTTAACGTTAAAAGGAAAACTAACTTAAACAATCGAGAATACATATAAATCACCTGTAATATTATAAGAGAATGACCTATCAACTTATGAAGATCATAATGTGTTTGGTTATCTTACAATCTGACTATTAATTTTATCGATATAAAAGTGTGAACTCGTTCGAATATATAATTCAATATAACAAGGGAAATTGATGACTTAAATAAAAGAAAACGCTGAATTAAGGAGTGAGCAACGCCACCATAAAAGATTTTAAGTGTTTCTTAGCCAGCATCTACCCGATAAAGCGCATTGACTGGCTTTTCTACAAAATACGACCACACATGCTTAAACACTGCGTGTTGATTTGGAAATGGGGCCAACTCTAGCGCGTCTTCTAAACTACACCACTTATATTCTGTGTGTTCTTCATTTAGCACCACTTCTTGCTCTGGTGGGCACATCACAACGAAAACAGGGATAAGCTGAATTACATTCACACTCGCTTCATAAAACTGCTCTAAAAACTGAGCATTATATAGGTTTGACACTTCAATTTGAGTCTCTTCCTTAAACTCACGAACGATAGCATCAATGCCAGTTTCATCTTCTTCAATTGAGCCTGCAACATGACACCAAAAGCCACCTTTGACTCTTTTCATGAGTAGCATTTTCACTTCGCCATCAATTTTAGATAATGCCACGCCTGACACTATTGATGTATTTAATGGGATCATATTAACCTCTTAAAGTGTTGTTATGTGGTTCTTGGGGAGAACATTATGATTGCCATTCCTAGTATCGCTACTAAAGCACCTACAATATCCCATAAGCTAGGACGAATGCCATCTACATCCTTATTTGTTATATGCGAGCTTCCGACCAAACTGCGAACTCATTGCCGCTTGGCTCTATCCGCACTGTAAAAGACCAAAAGAGCCCCGCCAGAATTTTTCTGGCTGCAAGAATCTGCCTTAAAGAAACCACCGTCTAAACCCTGATTGGAAAACGCTGAATATTCCGGACCATAATCGACAAAATTCCAACCAAAAACTGAAGAGAAAAATGATTTAGTTGATTCTAAGTCCTTTGCACCAAACTCTACATAATTTAGTTTTTCATGCTGATTCATTTCGTACCCCTTTCTGATTTCCCCGAGCGCGGTAAGTTGTGTTAATGCATTTGCTAATTGCGTGCCAAAGTGACACAAAACTTGTCATCGTATAATAATTAAACTAGAATTCACTTGTGCCACTTTGACACTGAATGGAGATTATTATGGCTACTGCATTACCTCGTATTACAGCACGTGTAGATATTGATACACAAGAACTACTGTCTCAAGCTGCGGCTATTGCCGGTATGTCTAGCATTAACTCATTTGTGCTTAGTGCAGCTGTAGAAAAAGCAAAAACTATTATGGAACGTGAACGTGCCTTACAACTAAGTCAGCAAGATGCTATGAGTTTAATGACTGCGTTAGACCAACCAGCCAAACCAAATAGCAAGTTACAAAAAGCCGCTTCACGTTACATGGATAAAACTCAATAATGAATACGGTCCAATTAGAAAAAGCTAAACATGACCGAAATCGTTTTGATTGTGGTATTACCCCACTCAATAATTACTTGAAAGTTATGGCAAGCCAACAAGCTAAGAAAGACAATACTCGTACCTTTGTTCTTGAAGATAAACAATGTCCTGATCACATTATTGGTTATTACACATTAACAATGACACCAATTGATCTTCAGGATTTACCTCCTAAATTACAGAAGAAACATCACAGTGTAACTTCTGGTGGTTTGATTGCCCGCTTAGCCGTTGACCATAGATACAAAGGTCAGGGGTTCGGTGAATGGCTTTTGATTGATGCACTTAGAAAGCTATTAATGGCAAGTGAAACAGTCGCCTTCCCTGTTGTCATTGTTGCCGCAAAAGATGGCGCTGAATATTTCTATGAAAAATACGGTTTTACTGCGTTCAAAGACGCTGATAACAAACTGTTTATTACAATTGCAGACATTAGAGCCAGTATCGGTGAATTAATTTAAACCGAGAAGCAGTTAACGTCCTGTTAAGACGTGAGATTGAGCCTTTTTTATAATGGTAAAGCTATATTTGTATTCATCATTTAATTCCTACTATTTCTGTTTCTTTCCCACATACGGGTTTTTCTCTAGCATATTGATCACCTTTTGTTCATTCATTCTATTTCGACCTAATGAGGTTATTGACGCTCGTTTTAGCGGGGATGGTCTACTGTTAATAAGAATACCATTAGAAGTAAACATTATTGTAATTAGCTCCCCCCAGCTACCTAACGTAGAACTCGACTCAAACTCTAACCTAACCATTTCAACATCACTAACCATACTCCAACCATTAATTATTGCTGCACTCTTGCAATTCTGATAATTCGCTAAGTTAGATGGGTAACCAGTATTTCTTAGTAACAAATTGCGCTTGACCTTCCGGAAAATATAAATGCTTATAATTAGAGCAATAAGAGCCGAAACTAAGTGCTCAGAAGAGGCAAGATAGATCGCTACAACCAATCCAGAAGCCGGGATCATAAATCGCATTAATGACTCATTTACTGTTGGTTCTAGATGTTTTTTCATTGTTCTTGTCCATAAGGCCTTAGAAACATAACGCCGCATTAAGGTGTGAGCCACGCTACTACGACACTCGACTGGAACATCGTAAACACTAAACTAGACCCAAACCAAAACCGCCAAGCGTTGTGAATCCATCTTGAACGATAATTTCCACAATCAATGCCGTTATCTTGATAACCTGCCAAACCTTCGAACACATTGAAATGAGATACTACGATTACCTTGAGTAACGCGTATATCTAGATAACACATTTTCTGCGCGGCTTTTAAGTGCATCCCAATACTCATATGACACATTATCAGCCTCCACATTATTTTTCAGAATAGTCCACATAGCATTTCTCTTTTTAGAACTGTATTTTTTGATGATTCAAGTTATTGATAGCATTAACAATAAGTTAAGTACTATTGATTGGTCTTTAACTAAGTTAATATATGCCTTTATTAGATATGCTCTTTAAGCTTCCAAGGTGGGTTCAGACGATTTTCTCCAGCCCAATATAATTTTATTTTGTTTCCTGAAGGGTCACTTAATCCCGCTTCTTTCCACAGATAAGATTGCATTGTCAGCTCTTGAGAAAAGACTATACCTTTACTTTTTAGGGACTCTACCAATTGTTCGAGTTCTTCATGTTCAAAATAAATAACACCTCGACAATCTAGATCTCTTTTATCAGTATCAAGATAAATAGAGAATGTTGCATCACCATCAGGAAACGAAAAACGAGCATAATGCTCATCAGCAACAATTTGAGTTAACCCAAGGGTTTTATAGAAATCGACAGCTAAATTTATGTCATGAACTGCCAGGGTAACTTGATTAAAATTCATTTACTTTCCTTGTATAAATATCTACTACATTCTTTGTGGTTTTGCCAAATACCGATGTTAACTTGAATCAAAAAAGACCTACTAAAAACACCGCTGAAATTAAACCTGTAAAAAAGCTCGGATAATGAAATGTATGCTTTTGTGAAGTAATGTATTCCCTTGCTAGTTCTTCTTGATAACTCTTGGACGCCAGTTCTTTTATGCAATGATTTTGCATAACCTATCCTCTTCTTTTTTTATTTAGGATAAGCATAAAACCTCAAGCTAAGTTTAGGTCAAATTAATTTTTTAGGTGTAGAGATTACTTTTAAGCTAAACGCCAAATAATAGAGTTTTCTTAAATGAACGCCAAGCGTTGAGAATCACTCTTGAATGTTTGTTAGCTGCGTTTCAAAATTGGTAATACTTCTGCTGTTTCAGTATCTAGCATTTCCAAAACACTTTCAAAACCATGTATAGGTAACCAGCCTAATTTCTCACGTGCGGACGATGAATCATATACGCGATCTAAACTTTGAGGTAACTGCCAATTTCTTTGTTTAAATGCTAGTACGATTTCAGGGCACTTACGCTTGATAACAGCTTCGGCTTCGGCATCAGTATATAGGGCTTCGCAATCAGAAAGATGAAAAGGAGTTGCCCCTGAGATTATAAAACGATTAAAGCCGCTTAGCCGTTTTTCCACTGCACATAAATGAGCATTTGCTACATCGCGAGCATCAATACCACGAGTCAAACGAAATACTACCATTAAATCCGCAGACTCAGGAAAGCATCTCGACATTTTTAGCTTGCGTCAAAGCAAAGTCATTTAACTCAGACACTGTTTTAATTATGTAAACTTCTTTACTGCTCGAGTATTCCATTACCGTAGAGGTGAAATCATCGTTCCAGAACTTAGGACACAACTTAAGTGTCTTGTAGCTATTCACTGTGCCTTTTAATATCGAACTTCCTTCTGGCCACCCCTCTGGCTTTACAAAGAGTCCTTTGAGAAGGCGCTTAGTCACAAACCAGTAACTGACCGAATATGGTAAATCGATGTAGACCAGTGTGTCAGCTACCGCTAAACGCTCGTTAAAGGAACTCTTACTGCAAACCACGGTCATTGAGAACAAATTGGCGTAACTCGCGCTCTTCCCTCATGACATAAAGAATATATACGATATCATCGTTGGTTACTTTGTAAAAAATACGGCATGGCGGCAATACAATTTCACGATAATCTAAATGAGGAAGCTCAGGAACACTACGTCCTGATAATGGAAAATCCTCTAAACGCTCAACACGATGGAAAACTGATTGAACTAACGCCTTAGCCGATAAAATATTATTAATAGCGATATATTCTGCAATTTCGTCCAAATCTAATAATGCTGATTCAGTCCAATTAATTACAGCCATTTATTCATCTTCTCTTTTGCGGCTTCATGAGAAACTACACGATTGTCTGAAATTGCTTTTTCACCGCGAGCAATACCTTCAAGAATAGCTATTCGTTTTTGCATAAACTCATAATCATCAACATCTAACAAATAAGCAGACGGTTGACCGTGCTCTGTAATTAACACTGGTTCTTTTGAAGCATGAAGTTCAGAAAGAATCTTGGTTGCTTGACGTTTTAATGTAGTGACTAATTCAACTTTCATATTCAGTTTCCATTATCTAAAGAACAAAGTATCACTATTGTATCACTTAATTATCCATTGAGACAGGTCATTTAACGCCGCGTTAAGGTGTGAGCGGCGCTTACCTATACTTTGAGCGAAGCGAAAACGGCAAGCGTGCGAATCACTCTTAAATGCTTGTTAGGTGCGTGTTTACCCTTACTCTGGATTGATGTTTTCTTTCACGACTCTCGCAGGATTACCGACTACAACTGTATTTTCAGGCACATCTTTAGTCACGACACTTCCCGCACCAATAACAGCACCATAGCCAATATTTACACCGGGTAAAACAACCACATTAGCTCCAATCCACACTTTATCCGCTATGTGGATTGGTTTAGCAAACTCTTCGTAAGTATAACGGGTGGCAGCATCAAGAGGATGACCAGCAGTACATAGAGTGACGTTAGGACCTATCATTACGTAGTCACCAATGATGACCTTACCGCAGTCCAAAATGACACCATTCGTATTCATATAGAAATTTTTGCCGACTTCTATGTTATAACCATAATCACAGAAAAACTGTCCATTTAACTGAGTTGTTTCATCAGAGCCGCCAAAGAGAGTTCGAATCAAGGCATTCTTTTCATTAGCCTCAAAACATGTGCTGATTTGATGACACAATTTAGCTGCCTTAAGCCTATCTTCAGGTAAACCTTCTGAGTTAGGGTTATACAGTTCACCGCTAATATGGCTCTTTGCTCTGTTACTCAATACATCCATTTTTATTCCCGATTTATTGAAGAGTGCCCAAAGCACCTAACGCCGCATTAAGTAGTGAGCAACACTACAACCTTACTAAACCATTACACCGTAAACACCAAAACTCGACTTGAGCCGAGAATGCCGAGCGTTGGGAATCTGTCTTAAACGCTTTGTTAGTTTGCTTACATGATGCAGCCAAAGTTTAGCACCAAGGTGCTGAATTGGTTATAAAACTACTGGCTTTCGACGCAGATGTAAAACTGAAAACTACGAAACTCCAACCCAACTAACAAATCGAACTTGGCTAAGAAGCGACATGCGCTAAACAACCAAGATTTAAAGCTCTCAAACTGGCAAAGGATCCGTTCGATGAACCTGACAACCAAGTGCGACTAAAACCAATATTCACGAATTAGCCACCAAGAACAAGAAACTACACCAAAGAATTATCACGAAAAAGTTAGAGCCAGTAAGTAACTGCATAACCGCAAACACTTCCCATATAGTGCTACCGGAAAGTTCCTGTGATTAGCAAACCAACAGGTGCAAAGCACAATAACCGGACAAGCTCTCGGAATAAAATCCCTTTCCTACTCTTGTAAACTAACGCCCAATTAAGGTGTGAAGTACGCTACCCCTACACCCAATTTGAACACCGTAAACCCTGAACTAAATTCAAACCAAAAGTGCCAAACGTGCTGAATCACTCTTAAATTGTTTGTTATAGCTCAGCGATGTGTGACAGGGTTTCTGGATGACGCTGAACCAATTTTAAAAGGGTTACCGCTTGTCCATTTGGTGCGCTACGCCCTTGTTCCCAATTTTCTAATGTACGAGATGATGTATGCAATAAACGCGCAAACACACCACGAGACATATTAAATTGTTCACGAATACTCACGATTTCATTAGGTGAAATATCTAACTCACTAAAATCGTTAACCTGATGATTCTTAAGGGTTAACTTACCCTCAGAATGTTCTTTAGCCTCAATAATAGCTGAACTTAACTCTGTAAATAGGTCACGATTGCTCATTACGCCACGCCTCCATAAAAGCCTTTAATTGTTTCTTTTGGTCTGCGGTTAAATCGGACATTTCATTCTTGCCATAAATTGTCAGCAAGTAGAAACGACGTTTTTCATCGAGGAAGTAATAGATAACACGAGAGCCACCACGCTTGCCCTTGCCTTTACTTGCAACTCGAATCTTTCGCAAACCACCTGTACCTTGAATCACATCACCCTGTTTCGGGTTAGACATTAATTCAGCTTGAAAAAGTCTAAACTCTTCATCGCTGAGATACTCATTACGGTACTTTTCAAATATGGTCGATTCGACAAATATACTTTTCATACGCAAAGTATACGCAAGTAACGTACAGATAGCAAAACTGTACGTTATTAACGTAGTTAATTTTTTGAAAGCGATGCTGACCTGAGCTATAACGCCGCATTAAGTAGTGAGCAACGCTACCACCTTACTAAACCATTGCACCGTAATCACAAAACTCAACTTGAATTGAAAATGCCGAGTGTTGCGAATCTGTCTTAAATGCCTTGTTAGTTTACCTACATGATGAAGCCAAAGTTTAGCGCCAAGATGCTGAATTAACTACAAAACTACTGGCTTTGGACGCAGATGTAAAACTGGAAACTACGAAACTCAAACCCAACTAACAAATCGAACTTGGCTAAGAAGCGACATGCGCTAAACAACCAAGATTTAAAGCTCTCAAACTGACAAAGGATTCATTTGACCAGCCTGACAACCAAGTGCGACTAAAACCAATATTCACGAATTAGTCACCAAGAAAAAGAAACCACACCAAAGAACTATCACAAAAAAGTTAGAGCCAGTAAGTGGCTATCCGACCACGAACACTTCCCATATAGTGCCACCGGAAAGTTCTGTGATTAGCAAACCTACAGGTGCAAATCACAATAACCGGACAAGCTCTCAGAATAAAAACCCTTTTCTATTCTTGTAAACTAACGCCGCATTAAGTAGTGAGCAACACTACCACTTTACTAAACCATTACACCGTAAACACAAAACTCAACTTGAAGTGAAAACGCCGAGTGTTGCGAATCTGTCTTAAATGCCTTGTTAGTTTACCTACATGATAAAGCCAAAGTTTAGCGCCAAGATGCTGAATTAGTTATAAAACTACTGGCTTTGGACGCAGATGTAAAACTGAAAACTGCGAAACTCAAACCCAACTAACAAAACGAACTTGGCTAAGAAGCGACATGCGCTAAACAACCAAGATTTAAAGCTCTCAAACTGACAAAGGATGCGTTTGATGAGCCTGACAACCAAGTGCGACAAACCATTTTATGAGCAATATAGCCACCAAGAAAAAGAAAACACACCAAAGAACTATCACAAAAAAGTTAGAGCCAGTAAGTGACTATCCAACCGCGAACACTTCTCATATAGTGCCACCGGAAAGTTCCTGTGATTAGCAAACCGACAGGTGCAAATCACAATCACCGGACAAGCTTTCGGAATAAAGCCCCTTTTCTACTCTTGTAAACTAACGCCGCATTAAGTAGTGAGCAACACTACCACCTTACTAAACCATTGCACCATAAACACAAAGCCCAACGATGGAATGAAAAATGCCAAGCGTTGAGAATCTGTCTTAAACGCTTTGTTATAAGAATTTTCCCACATTAATCACAGGACATTCTTCTCAAGGAGCATGAGGCGCACATTATCAAACTCTAACGTCATAGAAATAGCCCCGTCATTTTGGTTATCGGAATCAAAGGCTGTTAACCCTAAACTTTCGCCACCCAAGTTTTCATAACGGGAAATAGCCAATTCATACACTTTACGTGCAGCTAAAATGTTCTCTGACGTTAAGTCACGAATACGGCGATGGACATTAGTTAATTGTTGGACGTAAGCTTTACCCGCGTTCAAAAGATCAACTTTCTGTGGCATTTCGTTTAATGTGACTTTCTTATTTTTACTATTCTGTACTAATTGTTCTTTTGTCGCTAACAACGAAATTTCGGTAACAATGCCATCTTCTGTACGTTTAGAACTATGATTCAAGGAATGTACAGCTATGCCATTATGCTGTACGTGATTTCTCAACATTTCCATGAAACGATATTCAAAGCATGAATCATGAGCTTCGTGAAAATATTTTTTCGCAGCATCGAGAACTTCCGGTTGATCAGTGAATGTATCTCTCGCTGCCGAAGGTATTTGATCAACATACGTTTTAGTCGAAGTCAAAAGGTTTGCTAACCTACGTTCAGCTAAAATTCGGAAATCAAATATCTTCCTGTAATCCACTGAATTAAATGCGTCTTGAAGTGCTAATTCATCACTAGCTTCAAACTCGAACTCAGTAAAGTTAGAATGCAAAATTTCGAATTTTTCCTCAATAGACAGCCCACACCTAAGCACTTTTTTTGCTTTAGCGATCTCAATGTACTCTGACTCACTGATCTCTAATACAGGCACTTTGCCTATTACATTTTTTTTCAAATAGTACATAACTCACCAAATTCTTATAACGCCGCGTTAAGTAGTGAGCAACGCTACCACCTTACTAAACCATTACACCTTAAACACAAAACTCAACTTGAATTGAAAATACCGAGTGTTGCGAATCTGTCTTAAACGCTTTGTTATAAAACTATTCTTCGGTGTACTTTCTTCGTTGAGGACCAGCGATCCAAGGAAGTTCCATATCGACGATTTTCGCATCGTCACCCAAAATGATTTTTGGTTCTTTCGGATGATTAACTACTTGTTTAATGGACGCATCAAGTATTTGCTTCTGACCCACATTCCAAACGCGAATACGATCTTGAGTTTTCAAGCGTTCAACATTTAACTTCCATGTATCGACCCAACCATCAGCAAGCATATCTGCTAAATTTCGATAACCTAATTCATCTACATTGCCATTAGACATTTTAACGTTTGCTATTTTCATCATGGAGTTCAACCTGTAGTCTATTTTCTTGAATTATACAGCACTTCATACTTTAGGTCGAGTTACGATATTTGCTAGTTTTATAACGCCGCATTAAGTAGTGAGCAACACTACCACTTTACTAAACCATTACGCCGTAAACACAAAACTCAACTTGAAGTGAAAACGCCGAGTGTTGCGAATCTGTCTTAAATGCCTTGTTAGTTTACCTACATGATAAAACCAAAATTTAGCGCCAAGATGCTGAATTAGTTATAAAAATACTGCCATTGGGCGCAAAAGTAAAACTGAAAACTGCGAAACTCAAACCCAACCGACAAAACGAACTTAGCTAAGAAGCGACATGCGCTAAACAACCAAGATTGAAACCACTCAAACTGACAAAGGATTCGTTCGACCAGTCTGACAACCAAGTGCGACTAAAACCAATATTCATGAATTAGTCACAAAAGAGAAAGAAGCCGAGCCAAAGAACCATTACAAAAAAGTTAGAGCCAGTAAGTGGCTATCCAACCGCGAACGCTTCCCATATAGTGCCACCGGAAAGTTCCTGTGATTAGCAAACAGACAAGTGCAAATCACAATCACCGGACAAACTCTCGGAATAAAACCCCTTTTCTATTCTTGTAAACTAACGCCCTGTTAAGGTGTGAGCAACGCAATACCGATGCTACCGCATACCACCTTAAACACTAAACACAACGCATAGTAAAAATGCCACGCGTTGCGAATCACTCTTAAACAGTTTGTTATGCCACGCGTGCACTGATTTTATCAAACATCAGGTCGGCTAACTGTTTATACAATTGAAGCTCAACAACTCCTGTTTGAGTAGAAAAGTACGGAACGGCATCAACTGTTGAATCTTGTAGGTACTCTATCTGCAATTGTGCTCTGACTAAAGGAAGAATAAAGTCTGAATTATTTACATCAGCACTTCGATTTAATTCAAAAGCATCCTCGATAGTTCTTAAAACATCCTGTATTTCAATGGTCTCTGAGAGGTCATTAGTAAACGTATAAAATTTATTTAGTAAGTTAACGTCATGACTATCCTTAACGCTGTATTTTGTGAAAAATACAAAGTTTAAGTGGTGGCTAGAAAACCTGTGATTGTCAACAAGGCTTTCAAAACATTTCGTCGATGGGAAAGTTAAACCATCAAAACCAGACTCTTGCAAAACAGCCGTTAACATCTGTGGTATTACATACTCGGGTATAAAGCTCCCCTTCATTTCCGTAGGAAATGAACAGATCTGTAGCAATATGCTTCTTCTAACTTCCATTTCAAAACGAGGTTTATAATTTTCAGCGTAACTATAAGGAACCCCTGCACCAAGAACACCTGGCAAGTTGGTCATTAGATAATCAATAGAGTTTTTGAGATCGAAAATTCTAAACCGATGTGTATCGGAATAACTGGGTAGAAATGCAGAATAATTAAGCGTCTCAAAATTAGACTCAAGCTCCTTTTCAACCGTAAGAACTGAACTGCCTAAATATAATAATGGTTGACCATTTATACTGAACCTCTGGCTGCCAACAAAATGCCTTAGAGTAAAAGGTATATGGAAAAACTCTCTTATCTCTGAAGAGTCATAGTCACCTTTACCTCTAGCTCGAAACAGTATTTTAATAAGTTCAGATGCATCAACCTGATGTTGAAGAAACCCATTGCCATTAAGAAAGTCGTAAAGATAATTTATTGCTGAGCGCTGATTTTTAACAAGAAAATTGTAGTAGCAAGTTGCTATTTCATCAAAAGTTGTTTCGATAAGGTCAATATTACTCTGTAAGTCGTGTAATAATTCCCCTGTCCACTCAACAAGGCTTGGATCATTGTATTCAGCATAACAATTACATTTAGATAGACAAGTAAGGTTTTTAACCCCTTCAACATACAACTCTTTGTACTTGACTATTTTACTTTCAAAACGTGACAATCCGAAAGTTTTCAACTTTAAGCTCCGCTGATTTATATCACGGAAAAAACACATTGGACAAGCCATCAACAACCCTTATATTTATTTCAGTGTCATAACGCTCTTTCTACGACAAAATGTCTTATAGTTCCCTACCACATTTGTCACTAGTTATTCCATTAAGGCATCTAGCCTTTTTCTAAAATTGAATAAATCAACACGATACAGCACATAACATTAGTCGGTGCTTTCATGCTATACGACAACGTGTCGCTTTATGCGGTTAGCTCACAGGCTGCTTCGATAAACCATAAATAGCATGATTGATAATGCGACCATTCAGGTTTTCTCGATTAGAAATAATACCCTCTAATGTCATACCCAACCGCTCACAAACCTTACGGCTTGGTAAGTTATTCTCGCCTGCTGCTATTTGAATTTTCTCAAGCTGTAAATCTGTGAATGCAATCTCGATTAACTTAGAGACAGCGCGAGTAATAATGCCCTTACCTTGATAAGACTCACTAAGCCAATAACCAATCTCAGCCATTTTTAACTGGTGATTAATCGTATTGAAGCTGACATTACCAACCAATTCACCTTGGTAAATCATGGCGCAAACCATTCCTTTACCTTCGGCATAATCAAGTAACGATTTACGCACAAAGCGTAGAAAGAAGTCTTCAGATTTTGCGTGTGGTGGCCAAGCTAGCCATTGAGACAAATAGGCCTCTTCCTTTGATACGATGTCAAAGTACTTTTTCGCAAAAGATGGCTCAATAAGTGCCAATTTCAATTCACTATCAATTTCCACTGTAAACATAATTCACCTTTTGCCAATATAACCGTTATACATACACTCAAGCTCTCAACCAAGCTTATTGATTTCGAATCTTGTCGTTAAAAATTAATGAAAATGTATGTTTTCCATTCGTACATCATACCCTTTCATAAATGGATTTCATTCTATTTCTTTTCATTTTTCCTTTTTAGAACTGTATTTTTTGATGATTCAAGCTACTGATAGTATTAGTAATAAGTAAACGGGAATTGATTGTGTTTTGCTAAGTTTCAAACACGCAAAAAATAAGTAAGTTACTCTGTTCGATTGAGTATGAGCAATGGTTCTATCAACTAGGCATCATTTTCATTATTGGTAATCACCATTAATTCATCATTGAGGTTGGTGGTAACTTGAACGCTAATCGGTTGGCAACAAACTCTACAATCTTCAATATATTCTTGGCCAAGATCTTCAGGACCGGCGACAATTACAATCACTTCATTGCAATAAGGGCAACATACTTTTTCTTCATGTAATAATTCCATCCCATCTTCCCTCTGCATAATATCAATACCGTTATTACCATTATTGAACTTTGAGTTTGCTTTCGCACATATTCTGTCGAAAACATTAACGTTATTAATATAGCAAAGATAAATAGGTCCGACATCGTTACTAATTTAAACGTAAAAAAGCCGAGCAAGTTACCCTGCTCGGCTTTTGAATTTATGACAATAAAAGTAATGAATTAACTTAGTCTACTTTCTTATCTTGTGGTTGGTTTTCAGGAAGGTCTTTCACTTCGTGATACCATAAGTCATGGTGCTCTTTTGCCCATGTCTCATCAACATCACCCGTTACCATGCCATCTAGACCCGCTTCCATACCGAACAAGCCGATATAGATGTGGAAGATGAAACCACAGATCAGGATAAGTGCTGATAGCATATGTACAAGGTTAGATAGCTCCATGTCACGGCGTAGCTGGCCGAAAATAGGGAAATCTAATACAAAACCACTAAAAGCAACAACAGTACCAAATACAATTAATAACCAGTAAATTGCTTTTTCACCACCATTTGAGAAACCAGCTGATGGATGCGAACCTTTGTGTTTACCTACCATGCCGCCCATTTTCATGAACCATTGAATGTCTGTCTTGTTGAAGATAGATTTTCTCCACCATTTCAGAAGTACACACATTAGTAGGATAAAGAAGATCGGTCCCATGTAGTTGTGGTATTGCTTCGCAGCATAAATAATCATGCCCCAGATTTCACTTGGTAAAATCGGTTTTAAAAAGTGTTTACCATAAACTAAACATAAACCACTAAATGCCAGTGTTAAAAATGTAAATGCCATGCTCCAGTGTAAGGCGCGATCCATACGAGACCAGCGTTTTATCTTACGGCCTGTTTTTGGTTTACTTAGTTTTAATGGGCCCACAACGAAATACGCTAGTGTTACCATTACTAAACTACCAAAAATAGCAAGAGCACCTAATGGTGACATCCACTTTTCTTTTAGTACAAACCACGTTTCACCTGCGGTACTAATAAGTACACCATGCTCAGGTGATTGAGACGTTGTATAACCTTCTTGACCGGCCTTTACTTCACGCCAAAAATCAGCGCCTGCAAGTTGGGTCATCTCTTTCTCTGCACTCTTATTCGCTGTGCTTTCATTTGCCATACTAGGTGCAGCAAATGAAAGCGTTAATGCTGCCAATACTGGCAGCAATAACGAAAGAGAAAGACGTTTTAATTGTGTAAACATCACTCTCTCCACTGGATTAGCTCTTAGTCGCATCAAACGAAAGATCTTCACCATCTGTCCAACCAGCGTCTTTTGCGCCACGTTCTACAACACGTTGACGGAAGATGTCAGATACTTTCTCTGCATCACCAGCAAGCAGTGCTTTAGTCGAACATAAAGAAGCACACATTGGTAATTTGCCTTCTGCGATACGGTTTGCGCCGTATTTTTCACGCTCTTCTTGTGAACCTGGTTCTACACCCGGGCCACCAGCACAGAATGTACATTTGTCCATTTTGCCACGCTCAGCAAAAGCACCCTGTTTAGGGAACTGCGGCGCACCAAATGGGCAAGCAAATAGGCAGTAACCACAACCGATACAAAGATCTTTGTTGTGACGTACGATGCCATCTTCTGTATGTTCAAAACAATCCGCAGGACAAACGGCCATACAAGGCGCATCGGTACAGTGCATACATGCCACAGAGATTGAGGTTTCACCCGGCTCACCGTCGTTTAGTGTTACTACGCGACGACGTTGGATACCCCACTCTAGCGCATCATCATTTTCGTTTTTACATGCTGTGACACAGCCGTTACATTCAATACAACGCTTGGTGTCACATAAGAACTTCATTCTAGCCATTTTATATCACCCCTTACGCTTTCGTGATTTTACATAGTGTCACTTTGGTTTCCTGCATTTGTGTTACAGGGTCATAACCATAAGTGGTTGCTGTGTTTGCTGCTTCGCCGATTACGTATGGGTCAGTGCCTTCTGGGTACTTGCTACGTAAATCTTCACCTTGGAATTTACCGCCAAAGTGGAATGGTACGAACGCTAAGCCAGGTTTAACACGACGTGTCACCATTGCTTTAACGTGAATTCGACCTTTCTCTGCGCCTTCAACCCAAACCATGTCACCGTCTTTAAAGCCGATGTCGTTTGCGTCTTTCGGGTTAACTTCGACAAACATTTCTTGTTGAAGCTCAGCAAGCCATGGGTTTGAACGCGTTTCTTCACCGCCACCTTCGTACTCAACCAGACGACCAGACGTCAGAATAATTGGGTATTCTTTTGACTTGTCTTGATCTTGAATTGTTTTGTACAACGTTGGAATACGGAAGTTAGCCGCGCGGTCATCCCATGTTGGGTAATCAGCAACTAAATCACGACGTGGTGTGTATAACGGCTCACGGTGTTGTGGAACACGGTCAGGGAACGTCCATACAATCGCACGTGCTTTTGCATTACCAAAAGGCATACAACCGTGTTTAATTGCAACACGTTGAATACCGCCAGATAAATCGGTTTTCCAGTTTTTGCCTTCTGCTGCTACTTTTTCAGCCGCAGTCAGATCGTCCCACCAACCAAGTTGCTTAAGCAGTTTGTCAGTGAATTCTGGGTGACCATCTTCAATTTCACACCCTACTGGGTAGCTGTCTTCAGCAAGTAGGCTTTGACCTTCATATTCCACACCAAAACGGGTACGGAAGTTACCGCCACCTTGTGCTACAGGTTTAGACGTATCATAAAGAATGTGCGTACCTGGGTGCTTCATTTCTGGTGTACCCCAACAAGGCCAAGGAAGACCGTAGGTTTCACCGTTTACAGGTCCACCTTCTGCTTCTAACGTTGTTTTGTGGAACGTATGCCAGTTCATTGTGTGCGCTTTAATACGCTCTGGGCTTTGACCTGTGTAACCAATTGTCCACATACCTTTGTTGAATTCACGGGTAATGTCTTCAATTACAGGTTGGTTGTTCTGATCAATTTTGATGTTTTTGAACAGTTGATCTGAGTAACCTAACTTTTTAGTCAGTAGGTACATGATCTCGTGGTCAGGTTTTGATTCAAACAACGGCTGAATGACTTGTTCACGCCATTGGAATGAACGGTTTGATGCGGTTACAGAACCGTGCGTTTCAAACTGCGTTGTTGCAGGAAGAAGGTATACGCCATCGGTACGATCGTTCATTACTGCTGCAACGGTTGGGTATGGATCGACGATAACCATCATATCCAGCTTGCTCATTGCTTTTCTGATCTCAGTGCCACGTGTTTGTGAGTTTACTGCGTGACCCCAGTAGAACATTGCACGGATATTGTCGTTTTGTTCGATGTTTGCTTTGTCTTCTAAAACACCATCAACCCAACGAGATACAGGAATACCAAAGTTATTCATTGGCGTTTTGCCGTTGTATTTACCTTGGTCGAATCGGTTTTTAACCCACTCGTAATCTAGATCCCATACTTTAGTCCAGTGTTTCCATGCGCCTTCACCAACACCGTAGTAGCCAGGAAGCGTATCAGAAAGAACACCTAAATCCGTTGCGCCTTGTACGTTATCGTGACCACGGAAGATGTTTGCACCACCGCCTGATTTACCCATGTTACCAAGAGCAAGTTCTAGGATACAGTATGCACGTGTGTTGTTGTTACCCGTAGTATGCTGAGTACCACCCATACACCAAACAACACAGCCTGGACGGTTTTCAGAAAGCAGTTTTGCTGTTTCGTAAACTTCAGCTTCAGTGATGCCTGTTACACGCTCAACTTCTGCTGGGTTCCATTTTGCTACTTCTGTGCGGATCTCATCCATACCAAACACACGTTGGTTAATGAATTCTTGATCTTCCCATTTGTTTGCAAATACATGCCACAGTACGCCCCAAATAAAGGCAACGTCTGAACCCGGACGCAATGAAACATAGTGATCTGCTTTTGCTGCTGTACGTGTACGACGTGGGTCGGCAACAACGATCTTACAACCATTCTTCTCTTTTGCGATCAGAATATGTTGCATTGCTACTGGGTGTGCTTCTGCAGGGTTTGAACCAATGAATAGCATAGACTTACAGTTATGCATGTCATTGAATGAGTTTGTCATTGCACCGTAACCCCATGTGTTTGCAACACCGGCTACTGTGGTTGAGTGACAAATACGCGCTTGGTGATCGACGTTGTTTGTACCCCATAGTGACGCCATTTTACGGTACAAGTACGCTTGTTCGTTGTTGTGCTTTGCAGAACCTAACCAGTACACTGAGTCAGGACCTGATTCTTTACGGATCTCAAGTGCTTTGTTACCGATCTCTTCGATCGCTTGATCCCAAGACAGTTTTACCCATTTGCCATTTTCTAGCTTCATTGGGTATTTTAGACGACGTTCACCATGACCATGCTCACGCAGTGCTGCGCCTTTTGCACAGTGACCGCCTGCGTTAAATGGGTGATCGAATGCTGGCTCTTGACCAGTCCATACGCCATTTTGTACTTCAGCGTAGATACCACAACCTACAGAACAGTGTGAACAAATAGTACGTTTCACTTCTGTTGGCGCATCAACTGGCACTTCTTTCGCTTGTGCTTTTTTCATCATGCTTGGAACAAACATGCTTGCACTTGCTACTGCACCCGCAGCAATCGTTGAAGTACGCATGAACATACGACGTGTAATGCCAAGCTGGTTCTCTTGCTTTTGTACCGAATCGGAACGTTTAGTTAATTTCATTATTAAGCTCCGTTATAGGCTATCGTAATAATCACGAATATGTTGAGTTTCGCGATATCCATCGCCCTTCTTCTCAACGTCTTTTTTATCCGTTACTGTGTTTGCGCTTGCTGTTCCTGATACCGCTGCTGCTACTGTTCCTGCGGCAGCTGCAGTTGCAAGGCCCTTCAGTAGTGTGCGGCGGTTTAGGTCCGTATTTTTATTGCTCATTCAATGCTCCTTTGCTTCCAATGTACTTGGAATGGGCGTCTGTTTTTATGGTTTTAATTCTTTTAAGTCACAACGGCTTTTATACTTCTGTGACTTCAATTGCGTTTGGATTTTTTGCAAAGCGCGTTTGTTCTACAATGAAAAACGCCTCTACTAAACCTGTCACTGATTTGTAGAAATCTGCATTTTCTGCATTATTGATTTGCTCACACAGTGAAACATACCAAGGTTGAATATGGCGATTAAAGAAACGTTGTTGCAGAACTTCAGCATCACCCGCTTCAATAAGCATAGCCATTACCTCACATAATGCTGAGATATGATCTTCAGGCTCTTTTACGTCATCGGCACGTTCAAAACCTAATTGCATTAGATCTTGTCGAAGTGCCACTAACGGTTTTTCCATTAATGCGCCCGCTATGTGCCATGAGCCAAACGGCATCACTTCACCACGGCCAACGCCAATGAATAGGTTTTGGTATTCGTCTGTTAGGGCTTCTTGATTTGATTCTTGAGCCGCTTTTGAAATAACAGACCATGCTTTACTCATTGCATGATCATCGTTACTTTCTACTTCAAGCGTACTTAACCAATCAATCACCATTTGATCTGGTGCAATGCGAAATAAATGCGCTAATAAACCATAGATTTCTTGTCTTACTTGCTGTTGTTCATTCATGGTCATTACACCTTTAATTGTTTTTCTGGGTTTGCAGACAGATCAGTAAAGATGTCTTTTACTCGACAATCTTCACACATGTATAGACGGCTAATAGAGGCTTCATCACTAAAGTGCGGGTTACCCTGTAACTTAGTGCGCAGCATTTCAATCATTGATGCTGGAGCAAAAGGTGTTCCGCAAGTAATACAACACGCGGCATCTTCTTTATGCATTATTTGTGTTTCTTGACGCTGTGTTTGGCTCCAGTTCATTTGAACTTTCATGCTCAATACTTTTTCTGGACAGGCGCTGACACAAAGGCCACATTGAACACAATCTTGCTCAATGAATTTTAATGTTGGTGAATCGGGATCACTATGAAGTGCACGAGTTGGGCAAACCGCCACACAACCCATACATAACGTACAGTCTTTCGTTTCACAGCTCACACTGCCATAAGGCGCATGAGAAGGCAGAGATTGAATTTCTGTAATTTCGATATGGTTTGAAGCTGCATCAGCAGCGAGGTGATCTAACGCGCCCATTAAGCGTGCACGTTTATTACCCGTTAATGGTTGTTCAATTACCGCTAATGGCGTATCGATAAGCGTCATTTCATGTAACGCTTCCATGTAAACGACTTGGATGCGTTGAGGATCTAACCCTAGTTGAGATAAGAAAGCCTGTGCAATTTCCACTTCTTGCGTTAATACACGCTGAATGGTTTCTGGCATTCTACGGCTTGCAATAAACAGAACTTGCGCTGCACCATTAACAAGTGCAGAGAACCAGGTATCAATACCAACAGAAAGAAGCTCATCAAGAACCACTGGGATAACATGATCTGGCATGGTTTTTAATGCCATCACGTTAAAGTTTTCATGGCGATCACTGCAGAAAGCGATAATCGGTGTTTCACCACCCTCTTTCTTGTAATTTGCTAATAGACGAGTAGCGAAGTTTTGTGTTTTCTCGGCTTCTGGCAATGCATAGCTGATCGCTTCAGTCGGACAAGCCGTTGCACAGGTACCAACCCCTTGACAAAGATATGGGTTAATTTGAATGTGGTGGCCTGTTTGATCTGAACCTTCACTGGTTAGTGCGCCAGCAGGACAAGCATCAACACAACGCTCACACCCTTTTACGCCACGTGAACTGTGTGCACATAACTCTGGATTTAAGCGAAAGTATTTTGGTTTATCAAACGTACCAACAAGCGCTGGTAATTCATCAAGCACTTGTGCAAGCGTTGGGTAACCACGACCTACAGGATAGTAACCCGGTACTGGCACTTGCTCTGACATTACGCTGTCTAGTTTCATGTCTAACACAAGATCGAATGCAGCAGCGCCAATGGTTGCTTTTGCAAGATTAACGCGTTCACCATTTAGCGTACACTCAACATCAAATGCGCCTAAAAAGCCTTTGATGCTTAGATCTTTAGCGTGGTAAACCGTTCTTTCAGTCGCTTTATCGTGTGCATCGGATTCGGTTGAGACCAGTGTGATGCTGTTCAGCTCTGAGAACTGCTCGGCAACATCAACAATAATGCTAGTAGGTCCAATGATGATCAAGTTACCACGGCTTTCGTAACTTACCGTTGGTGGGATTAAGTTGTTTAACTCAACGGTTTGCGCAATAGCGAACTGACGCGCTTTGGCATTCGTTGTTTCAGATTGTGCTAAAAATTGGGTTAACATTGCTTCACCTATTCTTGACCCCATTTGGGCCTATTCAGTTCTAAGACTGGTTTCTAGGTGGTATATCGCAATAACCGTACCAACTTAATGGGTAATTATTAGAAATATTAATTGGGTAAAATGCGGTATTTTTAGACTATTTGGCAGGCGGTGTTTTTTGTCGGGACATTTTGTCTCACCTTGGTTCAAAATGTCCCGATTGTTTAAATGGTCTTTTTTGTCTCACTTGACGTTTTTTCGTTGCCAGTAACGTATTGATATTCATTATCATTACTGTTTATTGTTTCATTTTTAACGGTTAATTCTTGTTGTTCTTTTGGTGCTTCTTTTGATAATGGTTCTGGTAATTGCTCTGCCACTGACTCTTGCTCACTCTCGCCTTCTTCTTCAACAGGCTCTACCATCCAATCTCTTAATTTGGCAGCAGTTTCACTATCCAGCTTTGGTGGTGTTGAGTAGTTTGGCTCATCTTCCATTGCAAATTCAGGATTCAAAAACATCTTACGTAATGCGGCTTTTTTCAGGTTTTTATCTACCCCTGTTGCCATAAATTGGCTGACATTGCTGGTTCCTGTAATTTCACCCAGATCGGCCTCTGTAGGCAGCTCGATCTCAGGCGTTACTTCTGACTCTTCTAGGATTGATGTTGTTTCAACATCATCGATAGAGGCTTCAATAACAGGTGTTGACGATGCTTGAATAGGCTCATCACTGACCTCTTCACCTTGTTTTACCTTCTGTTTTCTCAGTACCCATCTACTTAGGAAGTTGCTCACTCGCGCGCCCCGCACCTTTACGTTTCTTTCTACGAACTTCTATCAGTTCACCGTTTTTGCCAATAAAAGCTTCTAACCATGCTTGTACTGGTAGTGGCATTCCAATGGATAACACAACGTAATCACCATCCATGTATTGCCCTATCAAGCTTTGTGAAGCAGTAATCATCACTGGAATGAGTACGTCATTATCATTTTCAAAGGCAAAAAATAGTTTTGGATCTTGAGAGCTTAAGTTAAAACGGTAATCAGTTCGTTCATCTAAAAATATTTCAAGATCACGCTCAAATAAGATGCCATTGCTTTGTGCTGCTTGTGTTTTTGACTCATAAAGATGAACGTCACCAATGCGCCATGATGGTGCGCTCCAACGCCCTACTTGTTTGATTTCTTCAATCACTTCAAACTGAAGTGGCCATTGGTTTTCTGTCTTTTTACCCACAAGTCACCTACGTCATGTCGATTATAATTACCTAAATTAAAGCAAACCTTATACCAACTCCTTTCATTTTATTAAGAGTGGTATAGTATTTGCCTAGTTTATCAAGTCTTTATTAATTTTTTGGAGCGTTGCCGTGAATCAACCATCACCAACAATAATTACAACAGGTGCTGTACCAAGCCAAACCATCTCTGTTGATGTGTATGACGAATATGGCGAAAAACTGACAAAAGAGATCGCTTGCGAACAACCTTTAACCGTGATGTTGAATTGGCAAGAAGTGGTAACGTTAATGACGCTTGGTGCTCGCCCTGCGGAGTTAGTTTTAGGTTACTTAAAAAACCAGCATTTTGTTACTGACGCTTCTCTTTTAGAATCCGTCATTATTGATTGGGAAACTAAAACAGCCGCGGTAAATACCAAAGAAACCACTGAGCATGTAAAAGAAAACCTAAAGAAGAAGACGGTTACTTCTGGCTGCGGTCAAGGCACCATGTATGGCAACGTAATGAAGCAGCTTGAAAACTATCAAGTACCACAAGTGACGATTAACCAATCCGACCTTTATCAATCGTTAGAAGCGCTGACTTATCACAATGATACTTACAAAGCGGCTGGTGCGGTTCATGGTTGTGCGGTGTGCAAAGACAATAAAGTGCTTTCATTTGTGGAAGATGTTGGTCGCCATAATGCGGTAGATACTTTAGCGGGTGAGTTATGGTTAAAACAAGAAACCGGTGATGACAAACTGTTTTACACTACGGGTCGTTTAACCTCTGAAATGGTCATTAAAGTCGCTCAAATGGGTATTCCTGTTTTACTTTCTCGCTCAGGCGTAACGCAAATGGGTTTAGATTTGGCTCAGAAATTTGGCATTACGATTATTGCCCGAGCAAAAGGCAAGCGTTTCCAAGTGTTTGCTGGACATGAGAAAATCAATTTTGATGTGAAAGGTGAAGGCGTACTTGGGGATTAAACACTAGGTAGCAAAAAACAGGGGCGAATATGCGTTCTACTCGCCCCAATTGATTATTGATTATTGATTATTCTCAAAAATAGCTCTGAACTCTTCATGATGCTTCAAAAATACATCAACGATCGCAGGGTCAAATGATACCCCCCTTTCTTCTTCAATGATCTTAATAGCAACTTCATGAGTAAACCCTTCTTTGTAAATACGTTTCTGTCTTAAAGCATCATACACATCCGCAATACTTACTATTCGAGCTTCAATAGGAATATCTTTACCTGAAAGATGTAAATACCCTTTCCCATTCCACTTTTCATGATGATACAGCACAATATTTTTGGTTATCAGGCTAAGGTCCGTATTCTTTATTATCTCATAGCCAATGTTTACGTGTTGTTTCATTACATCAAATTCATCAGGATCTAGTTTTCCTGGTTTCTTCAAGATGTAATGAGGAATACCAATTTTTCCAATATCGTGCAAAGAAGCTATCATTCTGATCTCTTCTACAAACGCTTTTGGCATTTTCAAAAGATTTGATAAGTGCTCAGAATAAATATTAATGCGCTTGTTATGTTCGCTAGTCTCTTCATCACTGTACAACGACGCCATTTCCAGTAAGCCTATCAACGATTCATTCATAGTTAATAGGCGACGTTGTGATTTTTTCGCTAAATAATCTCTGAACAATAAAAAAGTAATAATAAGCAAGCTACCACTCAAAACGCTCGTTAGTACCCATAAATCGTTACGTTTAAATTTTTCATTTTCATTTATATAGATATTTTTAATTAAACGCTCATTATCCGAACTTATCGATATCAAATTAATTGCTTTAAATAACGCTTCATGCTCTTTTTTTACTGCCATATAGACAGAGAACGTTTTCGTTAATGTCCCTGCTGTCTTTAAATCATACATATCATGATTAATAGTATGGTTAAGTAATAATCTCTGGTCGCCAAACGCGTAGTCTATCTCTCCATCGTTTATCGCTTTAATAATCTCTTCAAAGGTATCAAAAAATACCATTTTAACTTTTAAGGTATTATTCTTCACGTAGTCATAATAATACGCATTCTTTAATATTCCGACAGTTGAATAATTAACATCAGCAATTCGAGATATAAAGTTGCCTTCTAATTTATTAAAAACAGAAAGTTCAAAACTATAATAAGGCTTAGTCAGTAAGTAATTATCTGTTATGCATTTATTTTCAAATGTAGAAAGTAAAATATCATAATCGACACATTCACCCAGAGTTGGTTCTGTAAAATTAACTGAATCTTTAAAAATCAATTTAATGCTATCAAAAAGCGTTGGCGCGATACCATGATACTGATTACTTATGAGATAGCTGGCTGGAAACTCATTAATCCCATAACCGACAGTAACCCCTAACCCTTTAAGCTCTTCATTCTTTTTAAATAAATAGATGAAATAATCTTCACGCGATTTTTTCACCATATCTTTTACTTCGATTGATTTTAAATCAGTAAAATACTTAACTAAAATTGTATATAACTCAATATTGTTTTTTGAAATTGCGAATGATGTATATAAATTCTCTAATCGAGGTAAATCAAGAGTTGGAAATGCTTTATCTGTAATCACCTGCGTGTCGGCCACAAAAGCATCAATATCTCCAACCTGCAAAGCTGCCGTTAATTCATTTAAGCTTTTATATTTTACTGGTATATAGTGTAACGAACTTTCGTATTGATTCACAAAATTAGTTGTAGAATACCAATCATCAACAAGGCCAATCCTTTTATGGTTCAAACTAACTAAATCTTTAATATTTTTACTATCTTTAAAGAAAATCTTAGTACTTACCCGATATAAAGTAGGAACAAAGAAGTAATTTTCACGTCTTTCTTTTGTATTCGCAAAATCAAAATAAGCACCATTTTCAAGTTTATTAAATTGTTCATGTAATACATCAACATCTTTAACTTCTATTGAAAATTTCGTATTTAATTTTTTATTAATATCTTCAATAAGATAAGGATAAAGTCCTTTTTGAACTCCATTATCGACAAAGAAAATCCTCGAATCGTAGTCATCATTATAAAATGTGAAATTTTGATTATGCTTAAGCCACTCATGTTCTTCGGTGGTCAATTCAAACGACCATGAAAGTGAGGAATATAAACACAATAAACAAAAGAAAATCTGTTTCAATCTAGCGTTACCACCAACTAATTTGATTATATTTTTAATAGAATGAGAAGCAAACAAATCGTATTAGGAATGCATAATTCAATTTATTCATCGTCTCAATTAACATATTCTATCTACACTTTTTCATTAAACTCTTTTTGAAACTTCAATACTTTTTCAAGATAACGACGCGCTTCAGCCTTAGGGTGTTTATTAGTTAATGCCCAATATAGCTGATCTGGTTTTAAGCTATTGATTTCACTAATTGCTTTAGTCTTGCTTGGATCAAACGTTGAAAATACCCCACCAGAACCCCCGTTATACGCTGAGATCATGCTGTAATGTTTATTGGTTCCATGAGTAATATCTCGTAAGTATCTATTCTTTAAGATATAAAAATAAGCGGTGCCTGTATCAATATTATTCGCAGGGTTAAATAAATACTCTTTTGTTGGAATACCAGATTTATTTTTAACTAGTTTAAATACATCTGCTCCTGCTGTTTTTGGGATCACTTGCATTAAACCATAGGCCCCAGCATGACTTACTGCATAAGGGTTGAAGCTGCTTTCTGTCTGGATAATGGCATAAATTAAATCAATTGAAATATCGTATTCTTTCGACGCTTTTTTGATCAAATCAGCATATTGAAATTCACGCTGTTCCAAATGGTCGTCTACCATTGAGATCTCAACGTAATATGCCTTACCGTTTTTAATCGTTTTAGATTGCAGCTTATTTTCAATTAAATAATCGGCATAACGACCAGCTCTCCATGGCCATTCAATGTCTTTATTCTCTTGATCTTTAATCTGGCCAAGTAAGAATGGACGACCACGCAACGGAATTGATTTATCACTAAATAAGTCGACATGTGATGGGTCAGCAGGCATCAATACGGTACCAATGATCGCTTTCTTCAACGTTTCTTTTGGTTGATATTGTGAAATGGTAGAGATATAAATCTTACCTTTATCAAAATCAATATGTGCGCGAGTACGATATCCATCAAGATACTTCACATAACGATGCTTACCCGCTTCAAGAAATTCTTTATCTCCCCATTTATTGTGTACTTGGTTAGCAAGATTTGCTAATTGCTCTTCCACCGTTTGGGTTGGTTTTGATGTGCTTGGCTTTGATGAACCGGGCTGCCATGCGTTTGAATTTGATGAGCCATTACTGCAATCACAATACTCTGGATTAGATTGATTATAGTTACCATCAAAAATTGGAGTACAAGAAACGGTTGCTAAAGAAATAACAAGAGCAAATAATACGTTTTTCATTTATGTCCTAATAGTGTATTCATCTTATTTTTCAATACACTGGAATAGATTACACATACTGTGTTAGCCGATAAGGAAGCGTATTCTACACCTTGTTTTACTTTTGGGAATAGCTAATGAAAGATGTTTATCAAATATTTTGTAAGTCGTTGCCTTAGCGTCATTTTTGAATGAAGATCACATTTTTTTGACGCAAAAAAACCGTCAAAAAAGACGGTTTCCTGCGTATATTTAAAATATTAATTACTACAATTTATAACGTTTAATTTCTTCTTCTAATGAATCTGCTAGTGACTTTAATGCCTCAGCTTGTTGTGCTGCGGTTTCAGCTTCATTCGCCATTTGGTTTGCAACTTCTTGCACACCTTCTGTGTTACGGCTAATTTCTGCTGTGACACTTGACTGTTCTTCTGCTGCCGAAGCGATTTGAGTCGCCATATCACTAATCACATTAATTTGAGCCGCTATATTTTCGATACTCATACCCGCTTTATCGACATCTTTTACACTGGTTTCTGCCAAGTGATGGCCGTCTGACATAACAGATACTGCTTCTTGTGTTGTAGATTGCAATGTTTCAATCATCGATTGAATTTCTTCTGTTGAAGTATGAGTTCGTTGAGATAACACACGAACTTCATCCGCAACAACAGCAAACCCACGTCCTTGCTCCCCTGCTCTTGCTGCTTCTATTGCCGCATTCAATGCAAGCAAATTCGTTTGCTCTGCAATCGAGCGAATAGTTGCAAGAATTGAACTGATCTTTTGAGCATGACCATTCAGATCTTCAATGATACCCACTGCGCTGTTTACTTCACGTGCAAGATTACCAATCGATGTTTGGCTTTGGTCTGCTTGACTATCCCCTTCTTGGGTTAAAGTTACCGCTTGCTCTGCAGATTTTGCTGTATTCTCCGCATTACCTGCTATTTCTTGCGTTGCACTCGCCATTTCTGTTACCGCAGTCGCGACCATAGTAATTTCGTCTTGTTGGTGGCGAATATTTTGGCTACGTTGCAGGGCTGACTCTGCCGAATCTGCCGCTGAGCGATTAAGTTCTAAAGTAATTGATCTTAAATTCGATGCCATTGTATGAAGACGAGAAACAAACTGGTTAAAGTTTTCAGCAAGTTTACCCACTTCATCATCAGATTTAACATTAATACGAACCGTTAAGTCCCCTTCACCATTTGCAATATCTGCTAAGGCTTCTGATACGGTACCTAATTCACGTAATTGGCGAGTGACTAACCAGCCCGTAAATAATGAAACAAATAATAAAATTAAACCGCCAATAAGTATTAATTTAAATAGCATTGCATTTAACGGCGCTTCTAGCGTGTCTTGATCCATTACAAGAGCAATAGCCCAACTAGTATTAGGGACAGCCGTTACCATTACGGCTTTATTTACTCCATTTTGCTCAGTAAAAAAGAAGCCGTCAGAGGCAAGCTCACTATTTAAGTTTATTGCATCAAACCCTTGACCTAATTCTGAAATCGGCTTTAGTGTCATTTTTTCATTTGGATGAGCAACGACAATTTTATTGCTGACATCAAGCAGCATGGCGTAACCTTTTCCTGGGACAGGAATATCCAGTACATCATCGATTAAAGTTGATAAAGAGAGATCAGATGCTGTAACACCAATGATTTTTCCATTTTCACGTACTGGTTCAGTCAATGTGACTACTAATGCCTGCATCGTGTGGCTAACATAAGGTTTTGTGGTAATCGCTTTGTTGGCAGCTAAAGTTTCTTTATACCAACCGCGAGTTCTAGGATCGTAACCCGCTTGATTCAACGAAGGATCATGACGTTCCATTACTCCTTTCTCATTACCGTAGAAGCTTAATCCAAAGCGCCCTGACGTTAATGTTTGTTTTAGCTGATCAACAGGGTCTAAATTAGGATTACGCTCTATGGCTTCTTTCATGCCCGTAATGGCATCTTGACGACCTTTGAACCAATCTCCAATGCCCAAACTGTATGCTTTTGCAGTATTTCCACTCTCACTACGAATACCATCCCATGCTTGGGTTTTCATTGTTTGATATGAAAAAGTACCCAGCGAGATAATCGTTAAGATGATAAGAGCAACACTTGTTATGACAAGCTTTGTTTTTAATGTTAAATACATAATATGTCTACTTTTTATAATTCTAAATAATATAAAGCAATGCAGAATTATCAGTGGAGCCTACACCTTCCACATTGCGCGACTCACCAATGAGACAAGCGGTTAAATTATGAGTCATCTTAACAGTCTTATCATTTAAAAATGTGCTCTTTTTCACAAAATAAATTCAAAAATATGCATGAGATCACTTTCATTTTTTGACAAAGATAATGCTTAACATTATAAGTGCGCACACTTAACGATATGCTCACAACCAACTCAAAAGAGAATGGTATTTGCTCTTCTTTTTTATTTGCTTTTTTGTATATCCAGTTCTGAAAGCAAAGAAGGAAATCCCCATCCATTTTCATTCTCGATAACCGTTTCTTGAGTAAGGTATTCATATAGTGTCGGAGCAAGTGAACCATTCGCGTTACTCTTCAATTCCGACGCATCCGATCCTACGGGTGCTCCCCAGAACCCTAAAAAGGCATCTTTTTCTAAGTAATGCTCTCCTGCATGTCTGCCAGGTACTTTAGTATTAAAACCAACCCCAAATTTAGGGAATAAGTTTATCGTCCCTGCTCTGTCTTCTTCATACAATTTAGCTAATTGATTTACAGAATCTGGTCGCGCAGTGTAAGCCGTTAATTCTCTCCACTCTTGCTCTGTACACCATGATTTCACATTGTCGCTAACAGCAGATACCATGCATCGTTGATATAACTCTTGATATGATGCTAATTCAGCGTCAGTTAGCTGCGATTTATATGGATTTAAAATATCAAGTTCAAGTAGCTGGGATGAGCCAATCACTGGTTGGTAAAACAGTCGATTACCTTTTTTAGATATTAATTCATCAACTCTAACACCGTCTTTAAAACCAATAATTCGAGCTTTACATTCCTCTAGCGTGCAGTTTGTTTCTCTAACAACGAGATAATCTAACGACTCTTTTAAGCGTGATGCGATTTCATTAACCACATTAATAAAGCCTCCTTTTTGAGCATTAACAGGCGTCCACGTTGTTAGCTCTGCGTATGTAGGTTGCACTTTCCAGCCTTCGGCTGAATTAAAGAAATCCATCATAAAGTTACCACCTGCTGTAGAGGCGACCACCACATCAACTTCTTTATTGCTTTCATAATTAAGCGCGTTAGTAATTTTAGGTCCTTCACCTTCATCCGAAGAGATCTTCTTAACCACTAACGGATAACCAAGCTCTGTTTGAAGAGAGTCGAACACCTGTTTTTCTGGATTAAGAGAGTAATACACGGGCGATAAACCGTGATCCCCAGCCATCCCCCAAAGTGTTCTGTCGTATACACCCGCTTCTTTATATGTGTTAGTAAATTGCGTTAACCAATAATCTAATCGATTCAACTCCCCTGTCGGCATGAGAATTTCATCACTAAACGGGCCGGTGAAATGAGCAAAATGATCAGGCCATGGGTTATAGATTAAAGCGTAATCTGGCATGCCTTTTTGTTCTAATTTCGATAAGGATTTTAAGTTCTGTTGGATCTTCCATTTTTGCGTTAATTTACTGTAGATATCCAAAGCAAAAATATCATCATAAACACGAATATCATCAATTAACTCTGAGCGCATCTTTACAATCGTTTTTTCTACTTTGGCTCGTTGTGTTAACTCTCGTAAACAACGTTTTTCACCAAAGTCTCGTAAACTCTCACCGGCTCCTAGATTCACTAAGCCATCATAAGTCGTATGTGCATTCCAATCGTATTGAGCATTGCAATTTAAAGTGACTAGGTAATCCAGGCGATCAAACATGGTTTGAACTTTTTTCGCATCCATTAGGCGATCAAGCTGCAAAGCATCGTTGCCGAAAAAGTAATAAGCGCGATCTTCTTGTCGGTCAACAAAGTGGAAATTCGGTATTCCAGTTCCACCTTTACCAGAAACCTTCGCACCCGTCTTTATTATCGGTAAATTACGAACACTGATGGTGGGCGTTGATGATATCCCAGCATTAACAATACTTTTATCGTAATTTTGGTATAACTCAGTAAAAAACGGCAAGTAAGATGAGTCGTTATACTCTTTCTCTGTCAGCCTTTTTAAGAATGATAATTGCTGTTCATGTTCTGGTTGCGTGGTGATTTCATTCTGAGGCTTATAGGTTTCATGCTTAAGATGATCTTTATACACCTGTTTGATAAATGGCTTTTCAATCGGTGACATTAAACCTTCAAGCAGACCTTGTTGCAAACCATCGACCGTGATCTGAACGGCTAGTCTACGTTGCTGACGAGATTCTAAATAAGCAATAACCGTCTCTGAATTCTCTTTAAAGCTCTCTTGTAACCATTTATTCAGCACCTCTTGTCGCTGCTCTTGGTAAACAAACTGACGATATGATTTCAATACATTAAGACGAACAAAATCAATAAGAGTAATGGTTAATGCTTCTGCTTTATTATTCACAGAGCCTTTATGCTCAGGCTTACCCTCTTCAATGATTTGTTCTAACGCCCCACGCATTTCTCCCTCATCCATACTTGTGACCGCTTTTGTCATTCCAGCAATGATGATTGGTTGAATTTTATCTATTATTTTCCGGTCTTCTGGAGTATCAGAGAGATAAGTATAGCGCTCGGGTAAAACCTCAAGATCCTTCCATTCACCAATTTGCACTAATTCATCATAAACAATCACCATGTTCGCAATGAATTTACGATCAATATTTAGCCCTTGATGATGGCTATCAGCTAACTCAGGTTTCTCTTCTTTTTTAACATCATTTAAAGTAAACAAAGAATGACTGAACCCATTAAGTGTTTCTTCATCATATTGAGTTTTTAAATAGGCTTTAAAAGCATCTTCATTATCCATATCTCCGTATTTATCAACAAAGGTATAAAGAAAATGACCTAAAGGGATCGCGTATGAGGGATTGGATAGTTTTGCAATGATGCTTTTTTTAACATCATTATCCAGTGGAAGAGATAAAATGTAAGCATCTAATGTGATGCCTGCAATAGTAAAAATAGCGGCATCACGAACCGTTTCCGTTGTATATATTACAGAAGAATGTATCTGATTTTTAAGTATTTCTGCTGAGTTAACAACTCCGCCAACGACAGGTATTGAACTGACGTTGGCCAAACTGTTTACACTTAACATCGAAAGAGACAACACACTGATCGTAAATATTGACGAAAACGGTCTGTATTTCACTTTAACTTCCTTTTTATCGCGATTTGAATAAGTTATCGTTCAGAGCCGCTTAGTATACAGAATTATCAAATAGTTAATTCGAAGATGTTAGATAATATTGAATGATTTGCTTCATTGGTGGCACTCTTAAGTATTTATAATTACACATTTGAATATACCCAATCTCTCGCTGTGGAGAGAACCAAAACTCACTCACCATTCCATCCAGAGAGTAACCGGAATGACTATAAAACTCTCCATCATATAAATTATTCGCAATGAGCCCATTCACATACTTTGAATCACCCATTCTAAATTCATTCGTACCCCAACTCGGAGTAAAAGTGGGATGCTCACCTTGTGATAACGCAAGTAATTTAAGTCGCGCTTTATCTTCATATTGAGGCTTTATGAGGTGACCTATCCATTTCCCCATATCAGGAACTGTACTTTGTATACCACCATCACCTTGAACCGGTAAGGCAGAATGACTATGAGCGTAGTTACCATATTTATCGACATAGTAGCTTGATGCTTTCCATTCTAAAATAAAATTGTTTTTTCCTGATGCTTGGCTACTGCTCATGTTTAATGGTGTGAAAATTCGACGATCAATGACCTCTTCAAACTTATCGCCCGTCACCTTTTCAATAATATCAGCAAGAAGTACATAGCCAGTATTACTGTAAGAAATGGAAGAGCCCGGAGTAAACGTTGGCGTGTTAATCTGTTTACTGTATTCAACTATTTCAGAGAACATAAATGCTTTATCGACCATTCCACCCCAGAGTGCATTATTTAACTCTGCATTATTCTTTTTAAATCGCTGCATTAAATAAAGAGCTGCTTTCTCATCATTCAAATAGTCCGGAATACCACTTTGATGATTCATTAAATGTGACAGTGTGACGTCTTTAAACCAATCAGGCCCCTCTTTATAATAATCGGCTAAAGTTTGAGTTTGAGATAACTTTCCTTCCACTTCTAAGCTCATAATAAGGTATGCAGTCATGTGCTTACTGACCGAACCGATATCAAAAACTGTTTCATTATCAATGGGAACTTGGTATTTAATGCTGGATTGGCCAACATAGTATTGATCAACTAATTTATTTGATTTAATAACACCAATACCGCAGCCTGGCGTTTCATTATCTTGTATTGAAAAATAGCGTGAAAAATCAAATTCTTTTGCGGGTAAAGTTGAAGTAAACAACAAAGGTAATATAAGGAGTGGGAATCTAGATTTATTCATGGAAGTCCTCTACAAAACTCATAATATGAATTTTATAGAATACTCCCATTGCAATTTAATTCTGCTTAGATCGTAAATATTACGATGCAGTTATTGCTATCATGTAATTGATAAATTTAATCGATTACAGTCCGAAACCAATTTTAGGTTGACGACGTACAGAGCGAACGCCCCATGGTGCTAGATCTGGCTTTGGTTGACCTTCAAAATCACCTAAACAAATATAGCCTTTTGATAAGTAACGATATAAGAAATCACCACCATCTAAAGAGCCTGTTTTATCATCACCGAATGGAAGTTGAATGCGCTCAACACGTAGATCTGGTGCTTTTTTAAATGCAGGATAAGCTGTTGAATTCACTTCACGTGAATCTAAACTATTCAACAGTGCCTTATCTGACATTTTTGCTTTCATGCGACCAAAAATCATGATCATACGCTTTTGTCGCTCAGAAGAGACGATTATCATTTCCATTATAGAGATTCCTTTGAAATAAGAAAGTATATATCAAGCCCCGCTCTACGGCTACGCTCAAACTACACCACACTTGATAACTGCTTAATTACACAACGATATTCATAACAATCAATGATCTCGCCATCCACAATGGTAAATTCAGGCTTAAATCCAACTTGCTTAAAGCCATTTTTACTTAATACTCTTTGTGAGGCTAAATTATCCGTTGTTGCAGTGGCGATTAATTCGCTCAACGCCAACGTCTCTCTTGCTACATTAATTAGCACTTCAGTCGCATAAGTTGCGAGTCCTTGAGAAATAAATTCTTCTCCAATTCGATAACCAATAAAACCGGATTCTTTTTCTCTATTAATATTATAAAGATTAGCTCGCCCACAAATGGTTCCTTGGGCATTTTTCAGTAACATTGGATAAATTCGGTCTTGTTCATATTCAGAAAGATAAAAATCAATATGCTCTTTGATCCCTTCTTCAGTAAAAAAGTCTTCATCACGCGCTTCAATATAGGATTCAAACCATTCTTGGTTGACCAATTCAAACTCTAATAACGCTTCTGCATCTTCTGTTTTGAGTAGTTGTAGTGTCACCATAGCCAATTCCTCTCATTGTTTATAATTGCACTTTTGCTATATCAAACTCATATTTATTATTGAATTATAGACAAAAAAAAGCCGTGATATGTGATCACGGCTTCTATCTTAAGATTATCAGTACAATTAACGCTTATAGACCTACTTTATATTGGTCATGTGTATTAATTGGCACCATGGTAAACAGCTCTTCTTGTACTTGCTCATCGCCATTCAACAAACGTTCAAAATGTTTTACTAATTCAACTTTATCAGCTTGAACTTTAGAACCACCACCAATGTTAGTTAAATCAATAAAGAACTCATCAAATAAATCCGACATATCAGTCACAATATCCATATTTAAGAATTGCTCGTGATTATAAATACTTGGGTAGCCGCCTTTTTGCTTATCTACCGCAAAAGAAACACCTCTTGTATTGGTTATTGTTGTCGCTTTTTCACACTTCAACATACAACCTGCTTCAATTGCACGCTTATTACAGCCAACTGTTTGTTGGAAAAAGCACTGACGACTTGTCATCATTAATACCGGGTGGTAAATGCTATAAAGTAGTTTAAAGTTCTCTGGACGACGAATATGCTTAATTTGTCCTTTATTGATCTCATTTGAGATAAAGGCACCCGAACAATTAAACTCTTCTTTCATTGTCACTAATGCGTGTGAGTTAGTGGTATTTAAGAATGGACCTGCAATCCATTCAATGCCCATCTCAAACGCTTTATACGCTATACCTGTATTGTTTGTTACGATACGCGCTGGCTTAACTTCTTCAAGAACTCGAACCGCTTCATTATAATCTTTACCAATCAATACCGCTGGGAACCATGGAATTAAACGAGGGTTTTCTAAGAAGATATTAATGTACTTAGTGTCATTTCTTCTAAAGCTTTCAGGTAATTTAAAATAAATATCTGCATCTGTTGCATCGCATACATTTAAGTCTGCGACATCTGCAATCAGCATTGATAGTTTAAGTTTCTCTTCTACTTTCGCGTACTTAGGTAATGCTGGTACATCAACAAACTTAAGTACTTCTTTAGAACCATTTAGTAAATAAGCCACTTGATCTTTAAGTTCTGTTAACTCTCTAAATGGAATAGCTAAATTATCCGCCAACTCAGAAAAATCATAACCGGTAAGTTCGTAATTAGCGTTAATTACACCTTTGAATCTTTTTTCTAATTCTGACGAAGTAATCGATTTCTCGCCCGCTTCACTTAGCAGAGATTGCGATTTCACCTCAAACGTTTCTTGCTCTTTATTACTTGATGTTATCGTTACAACTAATGGTTCACCAAGAACCGCTTTAAAAGCGATCGTGATAGAAATCTTATTGATATCTAAGAACTTGATTTTTTCTTCTAGTGTTGCCCCAAGTGCGTTTTTATCACTATAAAGCTCTTGTTTTACTTCTTGAATTTGTACTACATCAATCGCATTACTTTGTTGAACGGCATAATTCACACTATTATCGCGCGGGTTATCGATAAACATGTCTTTAGTTAAATTACCTTTCAAGAATGAGTTGGTAAAATCACGATTGAATACTTTATGTAGGTTTGAATCATCTTCATACAACTCACCCGACTCAACAAACTTATTGATATTTTTACGCCAGTTTTCAATAACGGTATAAACGTAATGAGCGCCTTTAATACGGCCTTCTACTTTCAGTGAATCTACTTTAGCATCAACCAATTCAGGTAATTCAAAGTAAGCTGAGTTATCTTTTAAATTTAATGGGTATTTATTGCCAACATCAGTCTCTTCATACTCATCACGACATGCTTGACTACAGCGTCCACGGTTTGCAGAGTTACCTACACTGACTGATGTTGAATAGCATTGACCAGAAAAAGCAATACATAATGAACCGTGAACAAATACTTCCACTAATACACCGTGCTCATGCGCTAGCTCTGTTATGGATTTAATCTCACCAATATTAAGCTCTCGAGATAAATTAACGCGTGAAACACCTAACTTAGATAAAAACTGAATTTGACCATCGTTATGTGTTGTTAATTGTGTTGAAGCGTGGATATCTAGTGTTGGAAAGTATTTTTTTACTAGATTAAACATACCAAGATCTTGAACAATAATGCCGTCAATAGTGGTGTTTACTAGTTGGTTAAGTAGCTTTGAAATTGATTTAATTTCATGCTCAAGAAGAACGATGTTCAATGTTAGGAAAACTTCACAGCCATATTCATGAGCTAATCGTAATACACCATTTAGCTCATCAAATGAAAGATTGGCAGCGCGGTTACGTGCGTTAAATACATCTAAACCACAGTAAACGGCATTTGCTCCTGCTACGATGGCTGCTTTAATCGCTTCTACATCACCACCTGGGGCCAATAATTCAAGTTTTCTACTCATTATGAAATTGCTCGCTTCTTATTATATGTAATAATTTTTTTGAGCGAGTATTCTACTCGTCTCACGCTTTCATTACCACTCATTACGCTTTCATTGATCCAGATCATAAAGAAATAAACGTGAAACCAAGGATTTATTCCATTAATATGATTTAAAACACGTTAGCTTTTGAGTATTTAATCATGACAATGCCTATTCTTTACTCCCTTCGACAGTGTCCTTATGCGATGCGTTCTCGTTTGGGTATTTTACATGCACAACAAACAGTGGTGCTGCGTGATATTGATATGAAGAATAAACCTGAAGAAATGCTATCGATTTCACCAAAAGGTACGGTTCCTGTATTGCAGTTAAGTGATGGTAAAGTAATCGACGAAAGTCTTGATGTGATGGTTTGGGCACTAACTCAATCGGATCCTAATAACCTATTCTATTCACATGATAAACAGAAACTCCCCCAAATGCTTGAGTTGATCCATCGAAGTGATCATGAGTTTGTTGATGCATTACAGAAATATCGAGCTGCTTCTCGTTATCACGATAGCAATAAAGAAGAATGCAGGGAGCGCTGTTGTGAATGGTTAATGGAGATTGAACACGTTCTAACTCAGCATGCTTATATTATGGGAGAGAAAGTCAGCTTGGTGGATTACGCTATCTTACCCTTTATTCGTCAGTTTTCACGAGTCGATAAAAAATGGTACGCTCAAGCTCCACTTCCTTATTTAAGAGCGTGGTTGGTGAATCATTATAATGATCCAACTTTCTCAAAAGCGATGTTTACCTACCCAAAATGGCACAAAGATGCAGATGACATAATTTTTGGTGATTTTTAAGCATTGTTTAATACCCTATTTCGCCAGAATAAAGCAGCGAATGCTCCATATCTACAAAATGCTCATCTTCACTAATGATCTGATAACCTAATCCTTGATAAAACCGAATGGCTTTAGGGTTATTTTTAAAAGAAGATAAACTCACTTTTCCAACGCGATCACTAAAATGGTGCTGATAGCATTTCATCACTGAGCCACCAACCCCTTTGTTTTGATATTTTTTAAAAATAATAAACAGATGTACATGAGCTTTACTTTGCTCTAAGTGGGTACAAATGAGCCCTAAGCGCTCTCCACTGAACATCACCCAATCAAACCATTCTTGAGGGTATGACTCCATAAATCGTTGTTGTTGAAAAGTTTCATCCCAACCAAGTGAACCTTCGACTATAGAATGAAAGTACGTTTTATATATCCCAAACAGTGAGGGATATTCACACAATGTGACTTTTTTAAACGTAATTCTTTCCATTGAATCATCCTTTATTCTCGATCGTAGCTTTAACATACTACTGATAACGGTTTGGTTATAAGTTTATGGTGTCTTAATTGTAGACTATAAAGAGCAATTCTTTTCTAGTGCACCTGAGCTCTCTATACCCCTTCGGCCATAATGTACTTTATAAACTTAATTTTACTTTTATCCGTTGATCCTTCATCTTCATAACCAGAAATATGGTAGCCACTAGAGATTAACAGCTGCAACATTGGTGGATATCGATTCATAGACTTGACACTTATCGTAGTATAACCCTGCCCATGCGCCCAAGATTCCTGTGCTAAGCGTAACTGAGTCGCTATCCCTTTTTTACGAGCAATAGGAACAACACCACCAAGCCAACTGTAAAATTCAAGATTTGATAACTCATAACCCATTTTATACGCTACTGGTTGGTCATTATGCGTCGCAATTAAAATTAGATACGGTATATCACGTAAGCGTTGCTCTAATTTCTCTTTGGTATTTCGACCATCGAACTCTGGGATCTGAGCATCAACCTCAACTACATCATCTATTGTGCCTTTACGTACTTCTATTTCCATTTATAAACCATCCTGTACCATCGTTTTTATCTTTATTGCTTTTTCAAAATGATCCAACTGATGTGTTGAGATCCACCACGTTGCTGCCTCCATAAGCAGCTCTGGATCATCGTTCTTATTTGCAAAAAAAGCATAAAAAGATAAGCCAACACCCTCTCCTTTTTGCTCTATTTTCTTATCACATACCGTGATGATTTTGGCTCTTAAAGTATCTCTCATTGATCACCCTTATTTTAATTACTCTATCGGCAACGAGTGATTATTTCCCCAATCCGCCCAAGAACCATCGTATAAAACGACTTCTTTATAACCTATTGATACAGCAGCTAACATCAAAATACATGCTGTTATGCCTGAACCGCAACTGAAGTAAATTTTTGTATCTACTGAAGGTACGCGTTCCTCAAAAATAGTTCGTAATGTATCTTCATCTTTGTATGTATAGTTATCTAACAACATAGAAAAATGGAGATTTTTAGAGCTTGGGATATGACCACTACGAACACCTTCACGTGGCTCTGGTGCTTTGCCTAGAAAACGCAGTTCTCCACGAGCATCTAAAATTGCAACATCGGTATTTATTACGCTAAGTACTTCGTCCGAGTCACACGCTAAGCCTTTCATCACTTTCGCAGTCGCATTACCTAATAACGATGTTGTTGTGTATTCTGATGCAGTCTCTCTTCCCTCTTTGAGCCATTGAGGTAATCCACCATCCAAGACATAAACATGTTCAAATCCCATCACCTTAAACGTCCACCACGCTCTTGGTGCAGAATAGATACCTTGGTTATCGTATATAACAACCATTGAATCAGAATTAATACCTAGCTTCTGTATTGCCTGAGTAAACTGCTCTTCATTAGGAAGCGCATGGATTTGAGAAGAAGTATGATCACAAAAATCGGCTTCTACATCCAATTTACGCGCTGTAGGTAGGCAAGAAAAAGTATCATAAACTAACGGCTCTTTACCTACGACATTCGTCATATAGGCATCCACAATAACGAGATTCTCATCGTCAATATGCTGAGCTAACCATGTCGATGTTACTAATGATTTAGCTACTAATGGTTTAGTTTCAATTGGATTACTCATTATTCTGTCCTTAATTTGAATCGCGTTTTTTGTTAATTAACATTCATCGTAAGTAATTTGCATTACATCAGGGTAAATGAACTCATAACCCAATGCCTTTTTAATTTTTTCATTACTGATGATTTTAAACGTTTGAGTGTCTGCTTCAATAAACTCAGGTGTACTCACTCCTATTCGCTGAGTTGCTTGAGTATAAAACTCGCGTTTACTTGGGTGGCTATCAGCACATGCATTAAATAGGTCGTTCCATTTTTCTTGTTTGATGATCTGCGTAATTAGCTCCACACAATCATCTTGGTGGATCATATTTACAGCAGCATCAGGGTTATTCACAGAACGACCACTTTTTTGAAAAAATCGCCCTGGATTTCGTTGATATCCCACTAAACCACTAAAGCGGATCACCGTTGTTGTAAATACCGATGATTGGTAAAACAACGATTCAATTTGAAATAATGCAGAAGATTCAGATGCAGCAATATCTTCAGTAACCACTCCATTATTATCCGCATATACCGAAGTTGAGCTAACAAAAACCACATGCTTAATAGATGAAGACTCTAAGACACGGATCAAAGCACTAAAGCCAGTTTGATTCTTAGATGGGATCGCAATAACTAGAATATCTGAATCTAGAAATGCTCCCCATGATTGCTCTGTTATCTCACCATCAATATCCAAAACATATGGAGTAACAGAAATAGCTTCCAAAGATTCTATTTTTTCTTCACTGCGAACAGAGCCTTTAACAGCAAAGCCATTAGTAACTAAATGTTTTGCTAACGGTAAGCCTAACCAGCCACACCCTAATACACTGATTGATGTCATGACTTTTCCTTAGAACAGCTTCAACTGACTTTCATCGGATAAAACCCATGCACTGTTGTGCGCTTCAAAACCAATTTTTGGGTAATAACCTTCTGCTTGTGGGGCAGCTAACAAAATCAACTTACAGTCAGAAGATACTTCTTCTTTTGTCACTAAAATAAGGTACTTACCTACACCCATTGATTGAATGCTCTCATCAACAGCTAAATCAGATAAATAACAACAGAAATTAAAATCTGTCACTGAACGAGCAATACCAATGAGTTCGCCATCTCCCCATGCCGTAACAATCAAATTTGAGTTATCTAACATAGCTTGTATTTTTTCAATATTATCAATGGGGCGACGTACACCTAAAGACGTTTTCTTTAGCAAGGTTATAAACTGCTCAGCACTAATCGGTTCATTTACTTTATAATCGATTTCCATATTCTCTCCGTCTCAATCTTGTTAATTCTTTAAAGACACAATAACAAGTTATTCAACAATATCTAGGGCAAGAACTAAACGATCTTCACCAATATCAAAATAGTCTTGCTCTTCTTCTACTAAGTAAAAGCCATATGATTGATATAAGGTATACGCTCCTGTGTTTTTAGGGCACACCGTCAATAATAATCGCTTATATTGTTTGGCATTCTCAATCGCTGTTTCTAATAATTTTTTACCTAAGCCACAGCCTTGTGCGCTCTTTGATACTGCCAACGATAATACCCAAGCATCTCCTTTAGTTGCACTCGATGGCACTTGCAACACATACCCTGCAACCTCACCTGCTTTTTTAGCCACAAGTAAACCATCAGACCAACAGTCAAAGGCTTGTCGAATAAAAAAAGAAGGATATCCATGCGTACCAAACGCTTCTGTTTCTATTTCATAAACTTTCTTTAAATCAATTTTCTCTGCTGCTCTGACACTTACCATTAATATATTTCCCTGACTGTAGCGCTAATCACATTGCGAATATGCTTTCGCTTATAATTTATACTCTTTGAAACAACTCGCATAGTTAAAACTGATTCATGTTTCTAGATAACCGAACCTTATAAAAACTTCTATAGTTATTCTAACTTATTTTTATTCTATAAATAACGACAAGGAAAGTTATCCATGTTTAAACTCGCTATACTCCCTTCGTTACTTGCCTGCAGTTTTGCAGCCAATAGTTTCACAATGAACCCTCAACCAGATCCTGAAAACCCAACAGGTTATGTTGTATCTAAAGCTGAAATTAAGGCTGCTGAAGATGCGAAAACATTAGACCCTATGTACGACGTATGGGCTAAAGCGCTAGAAACATTGCCAAATGCTGCAGTAGAAGCCATTGATACCGGTGTTGCAACCAACCCAGCTAACGTAAAGCGTGTTGAACGAGTTTTCCCACAATCTGAATGGTTCTTCTTAACTCAAATGGCAGCGCCTGAATATACGTATACACGTTTCTTGCGTGCTATTGGTAAGTTCCCTGCTTTTTGTGGTGACTATACGGATGGACGCGACGCTGATGCTATTTGTAAAAAATCAATCGTAACGGCATTCGCGCATTTCTCTCAAGAGACTGGTGGGCATATTGCCATTGATAACGTGTCAGATAACCCTCTTGCGCTTGAAGAATGGCAACAAGCCTTAGTCCATGTTCGTGAAATGGGATGGTCTGAAGGTCAAGAAGGCTATACCACAGGGTGTGGCCAAAATGACTGGCAAAATAAACGTTGGCCATGTGCGGCTGGTGAAGGCTATTTTGGCCGTGGTGCAAAACAATTATCTTACCACTTTAACTACGGCGCTTTCTCTGAAGTCATGTTCGATGGCGATGCTACTGTGTTGCTCAATAATCCTGGGCTAGTTGCTGATTCTTGGCTAAACCTAGCATCAGCCGTTTGGTTCTTCTTAACGCCTCAAGCACCAAAACCTGCCATGCTGCATGTTATTGACCGTACTTGGACCCCTTCTCAACGAGAAACTGATGCAGGCATTGGTTATGGGTTTGGTACAACAATTAATGTCATTAATGGCGGTATTGAATGTGGAGAGCAGAACAAAGACAAAGGCCAGCCAGTTAACCGTATTCGCTATTGGGAAGGGTTAGCACAACATTACGAAATCCCAGTTGAAGCAGATGAAGCAAATACGTGTTGGCAACAAACCCCTTATGGCAGTTTGAATCTAAATGGTGCGACCGATGTACTTTACACTAACTGGGATGGTAACTGGAAATACTACCCTGATCGTCCAGAAGGCGCTTCTTTTGAATGTGAATTAGTCGGCTTTCAAACTGCATATTCTGCACTTGTTCCTGGTGACTATGAAAAATGTGTCACTAACTTCTATGAGTCTCACGCTAACTGGCCTGTAACTCGTGTTGTTGAAACGCTTCCAACGGATCCATCAGAGCCAACTGACCCGACGGATCCAACAAACACGTGGGATGCAGGCAAGGTTTATAACACTGGCGACCAAGTGGTTGTAAATGGTGTAACTTACCAAGCTAAATGGTGGAACCAAGGTGATAACCCTGCAACGAGCACAACAGGTGTTTGGGAAGTGATCAGTGGGACTCCAACAACACCTGTCGACCCTGCACCTGTAGAGCCTACACCGCCAACGCCTGTTGACCCTACTCCAGTAGAGCCGACGCCACCAGCACCGGTAGAGCCAACACCTCCTACTGAACCAACAGATCCATCATCTACATGGGATGCAACAGCCACTTATAATACGGGTGACCAAGTAACCGTTAATGGTGTTACGTATCAAGCTCAGTGGTGGACTCAAGGTAATAACCCTGAAGCTTCTGGTGAATGGGGAGTTTGGAGAAAGCAATAATATTTTCGATATAAATGATTAATAGAAAATATTACGGTGGGTCGTTATTAACGGCCCATCTTTTATTTATACCCTCGTCTGAGCTAATTTAAGGTAAGAATGCAACTCGTCATTTTTGTATTCAATCGCAGAGTGAATGTTAACGCTAGAGTTTGCCACAATCACAAAATCGTATTGGTTTTCACCTTTAAATATTGATACATACAACAAGCCTTCATCTAACACCCAATGGCCCACCGTTTTTAATCTATCAAACAAGGTAAATTCAGTTAAACTTCCATCTGCTTTAAAGATCAATTCAGTAATATAACCAGCAGTACAGGTTTTTATCCAGTGAGATTCAAAGACCTCATCAAATGAAAAATCCCTCTTCTCTCTCTCCCACATAGCGAACTCTGTTTCTATTATGGTGCAATGAGATAATTCATTACGTTCAGTAATTGGATCCCCGTTTACTTCTCGCAAAAATAACTGCTGCAGCACGGCTTTCTTAGTTTGCATACATTAACTCCTGAAATAATCGAATCCCCATAATAAAAAAGGCTTACCGCAATGTCTGCGATAAGCCTCCCATTCAATCAAAACGTAATCAATGACTACACAGTAACGCTCTTAGTGCAGTCTACTGACGATTTGCTTGCTTGCTCAACTTTTTTCATTTTTAATACAGCAATAGGCGCTGAAATAAACGTAAAGCCAAGTAAGATTGAAACTGGAACCGCTGTGATCACAATAAAAGATTGTAGAGCGTTTAATCCACCATCCCCTGCAATCAATAATACGCCAGCAACAATACCCATCATTAACGCCCAAAATAGACGCTGGAAACGTGATGGCTTATCAGTTCCCTCAACAGCCATTGCAATTGAATATGCCATTGAGTCACCTGTTGTAGCAACAAACGTCGTCGTAAGCACTAAAAATGCAGGAATTAATAACCAGCTTAGTGGTAATTGCTCTAATGACGCTAACAGTACTGCAGGTAAACCCGCTTCTTGTAATGGTCCAGAGATGCTACCTGGGGTTTGTAACTCAAGGAAGATCCCTGTACCACCTAGTGCCGAGAACCAAAAGTTTGTCGCAATAGGAGCAATAATTGCCACGGTAATCACTAACTCACGAACGCTACGACCTTTAGAAATTCGCGCAATAAAGATAGCCATCATTGGTGCAAAACCAATAAACCATCCCCAGAAGAACCAAGTCCACCACGAGTTCCATGCAGGATCTGCGGTACTTAAGCTCATTTCTGGTAGGTGTTGAATATAGTTACCAAATGCAAGACCAAACTCAGTAAAGATAAAGCTTGTTGGGCCTAGTACCAAAATGGCTACTAATAAAGTGACAGCGCCAATAACATTCATTCGGCTTAACCACTGTAAGCCCTTGTCCATCCCCGTAAAGGCTGAAACTGAATAAATTGCCACAATCATAGATAAAAGACCGATTTGACTCATCAGTGAACTTTCAAGTCCTGTCAGTACCGTTAAGCTGTAACTAAGTTGCGTTGCTAAGAAACCAATTGGGCCAATTGTACCGGCAGCAACCGCAATAATTGAACAGGCATCAATCAATGAGCCTAACCAATGATTTTCAAGTTTGTTGCCTAAAATTGGATATAGCAAAGCACGGGGACGCAATTTAACACCACAATTATAATGTGCGTACATTAGTACAATCGTACTTAATGTGCCTAATACAGCCCATGCTAGAAAGCCCCAATGCAAAAAACTTTGGCTTAACGCAGGCGCTACGGCTGCAAGGGTGCCAGTTTTAACATCAGAGAAAGTTGGAGAAGGTGTAATGAAGTGAAAGATTGGTTCAGCAGCTGACCAGAAAACGCCACCGCCTGCAAGTAAGGTACACATGATCATTGCGACCCATTTGAACGTACCGAACGTTGGTTTTTCTTCACCACCCATCTTAATTTTGCCATAACTGCTCATCGCTATGATAAGAGCTATAACAAATGTGATGATCATTAACCACTGCCACCATAACCCAAACATGGTCGATGCTGACATAAATAAGGTTTGAATCGTTGCTGTAAATGTTGAGAGATCAACAAGAGCAAAGAGAAGGAATAAAAGGATAAATCCTATAGTAAGTGTTGGAACTAGTTTATCGCTATTTTCATTGCTATTTTTAAACATGGGTATCCCACTTGATGCGTGAGGGATGGGACTCTAACAGCTTAAAAAACGTAAAACCAGTGAAATATTTTTAAAAATGGCAAAAAAACAGTCAAATATTTATGATTTTAATCACTAAATTTAAAATTTAAGCCATAAAATCAACAACCTACAAAATACACCATAAAACACCACAACAACCTATAATAATTTACACATTTATCAAAATAACTCATTGTGATTAGAGAATATTGAACTTTTCTTATCCGACTATCTTCAGAATAAAATTCATGTTCTATTCATCTTCGCTGTTTTATACTGATGTTGTATTGACTTAATTAGGAAGCATCATGCTAAAAAAATCAGCCTTATACCTTGCTGCCCTATTCACTTTTTTCCCATTATCACAAAGTGCTTTTGCGAATGCTCACCCTGATGGACATCAGCTCATTCAAGATGTTCATCAAAATGGCGTTAAAATAGATATCGATGAAGATCAAGATGAAGTTTATGACGCGGTTCAAGCCGGTTTAGTAAAGCCATTTTCTGAGCTTTACGCTATGGTTGAGAAAGACTTTCATGGCCGAATAATTAAAGTAGAGCTGGATGAAGACGACAATGAATGGACCTACGAATTAAAACTGGTACATGAAAACAATATAATCAAAGTTGAATATGATGCAGCAACGTTAGCAATTACAGAGATTAAAGGCCGCGATATTCGCGCAGCTCTTAAATAACAACAAAAAAGATAATCACTAAGAGAATAATAATGAAAATTTTAGTCGTAGAAGATGACCCACGCTTAGGTGAACAAATTGTAGAAACCTTAGAAAGTGCTGATTGGGTTCCAGAATTATCTCAAGATGGTGTCGATGCTTTATATCGCGCAACAACAGAAGAGTGGGATGCGATTGTTCTCGATCTCGGGCTCCCTAAGTTAAATGGGCTAACCGTATTGAAAAGTATTCGAGATGAAAACATCAATACACCCGTCATTATTCTAAGTGCTCGCGATACCCTATCTCAGCGTGTTGAAGGGTTAAATGCAGGGGCCGATGATTATTTAACCAAACCTTTTGAAATGGTTGAATTGATCGCTCGTATTCGTGCTCAATTACGTCGCGCTTCTGGTAACGCTTCTCCTATTTTAAAAATTGGGGAATTAAGTTTAGATACACGCAGCTCAAAAGTACTTTGGCAAGATCAAGCCGTGAGTTTAACGGCACTAGAGTACAAAGTTGTTGCCTACTTTATGCATAATCCCGATAAGGTTATTTCAAGAACTACCTTAGTTGAACACATTTATAAACAAGATTTTGATCGTGACTCAAACACGGTTGAAGTATTTATCGGTCGAATTCGTAAAAAAATAGCACCACAAATTATTAAAACGGTTCGTGGTCTTGGCTACCAACTAAACCCTTAAAATATAAAAGGTCTACTGTGAATACATCACCGAGACAATTCAAAGATACCTTCAAAAAATTGAGTCTAAAAAGCCGCTTGCTTCTTGCTGCGGCTTTTTGGCTATCTGCCATGATATTTGCTGCGGGAATTGGTATCCCTAAATTAGTAAACGATTATCTAGTCCAAGATGTAAAAAGTCAGTTATCGCTTTCAATGGATGAGATCACCGCTAATATCGAAGTGAATAGCGAAGGTAATCTCATCATGCCATCGCGTTTATCTGATCCTCGCTTTAGTCAGCCTTACAGTGGCCTTTATTGGAGCGCATCAACTAAAGGTGATGATCTTCGTTCGCGATCTTTGTGGGATAAAAAGCTCACATTCAAAGAAGATAATTTATCTATTAACCCAAAAGTGAAAGGCGCTAATAACGAAGAACTTATTTATATACAAAAAAATATTTACCTTCCTGAAATTAAACAGCCAATAACCATCACTGTTGGTCTTGATGAAGATCCATTAGAAAAAACCTTACATCAACTTACAGGCCAGCTCTGGATCATTCTTGGCTTATTATTTAGTGGGGTTTTATTTCTTATCGGTATTCAAGTCAGTTGGTCACTTCGCCCTCTAGCTAAAATGCAATCTGAGTTAGTTATGCTGCGTAAAGGTGAACAACAGGCATTAAGTCAGCATTATCCTCAAGAAATCGCGCCATTAGTTTCTGATCTCAACGCACTATTATTTCATTACCAAGAGTTACTTGAACGTGCTCGTCATCATGCAGGTAATTTATCTCATTCATTAAAGACGCCTCTATCGGTACTTAAAAATGAATTAGAATATTTGAGCGTTGAAGATAAAAATCGTCTGTCTGCCCCTATTGCTCAACTGCAAGCACATATTGATTATCACCTTAGTCGTGCTCGCATGGCAGGTTCAATGAATATCCTCTCAGTGGCTACCTCACCCTCTGAACGAGTAGATGCGATCTCAATGGCGTTTGATAAAGTCTATGCTGAACGTGAAGTGATATTAATAAATGAGTTAGACAGTGAAGATCATATCGCCGTCGATAAGACCGATCTCGATGAAATGCTAGGGAATCTACTTGAAAATGGGTATAAATGGGCGCATTCAATGATCCGTGTTCATTCTGAGCAAGTTGAAGCAAATCAAATTCGTATCATGATTGAGGATAATGGTGAGGGTATTCCTGAATCAGAGTTTGAGCAAGTCATTAAACGCGGTATCCGTTTGGATGAAACTACTCCAGGAACAGGTCTTGGGCTAAATATCGTGAGTGAAATGGCACACAGTTATCGCGGCTCGCTTGAGTTATCAAAGAGTGCAATGGGAGGACTAAAAGCCACCCTAACCTTCCCACTAGTAAAAGAATAATCGTTTTTCTGCTTTATTAAACATCGTATTCTGACAATCTAAATTAGGGTCAAACGACCCTAATTATTTGCGATGAGTAAACTCTGTGATGATCCAATGACGAATATCTTTCCATTGAAACTTCTTTGCCATCACGAAAAAAATAACTATCAGTAACAAGGTAACTATTGATTGTTTATGCTCGGTGACAAATAGTGTCATATCACTCATCCATGGAAAGGCATCAATCCCATAAGAGAGTAAATACCCCCATAAGACAAATTGACCCACGCCAAGTAGTAATCCAATAGATGCAAACAATGAAAATCGTCGCCACTCGATATTATTTACACCAGCGATAAAAGGAACGATCCAAGCCACTGGTCCTAATAAGCGAGCAAACAGTAAGACCGAATTACCTTTTCTTTGAAGTAACAAGCGACAGCGAGCAATGGGACGGCGAGTTTTTGGTTGCCAGTTAATTAATCGTGTCTGAGCCTTTCGGCCAAAGCGACGTCCAATCCAATAACTGAGTTGATCACCAATAAGACCACCAAGCAATACCGCAATAACGCCAGCCCAAACGCCTTGATGAAGCTGAAAACCGGCTGCAACTAAGAACGGTTCACCCGGAACAAATAAATTTGGCCCTATGAGCGCATCCAATAATGCGCCCGTAAATAATGCCATAGAATCATACATAAGCACGCTTACCTATGCTGGTTACTTTTGCTCAGAATAATGACCGAATTTATATTCCATCTCGTTATTGCGCATTTCACCAAAGAAAAAACGACGGACATTGGCTTTTAAATACGTAGATCCCATCGTAAATAAACCATCTTGATCTAATCGACGTGGATCAAACTCAAACGTCATTGACAAAAAGCGGAATCGCCATGTTTGACTTGCTCGTTTCACATAATCACAGTCTTCACATAAAGTGATGTTTTCATCAAAACCTTGAAGATCTTTATGCGCACGCTTTGTTGAGAAAATACACGCACCAACGGCGGTTGGAAAAGTGAATTGAGTAGCAAATAAACCTAAGTTAAATAAGGCGTAGCCTACTCTATGAGCAATAGGAAGCCCTTTAGAGCCCATATACACACCAGCAACTTCTAATTTTTTCTCAGCTAATTGTGTTGCTGCTCTCTCAAGAAAATCTGCTTTTAGGCTTACGTCGGCATCTAAAAATAGTAAGCGTTCATGCTTAGCGAGTGATGCGCCAGTATTACGACCTAGGCTAACACCACGTTTATCCATTTTGTGAATCGTTAGATCAGGAATGCTCGCTTCAAAGGCCTGAGCAACTTCACATGTGGCATCTTCGCTGTTTGAATCAACAATGATCACTTCAAAGTTTTGATTTGTTTGTTTTGTTAAATCTTCCAATAAACGACCAATGCGTTTTTCTTCATTTAGGGTGATGATTACAATACTTAGTGGGCTCATCTTTATATTCTCCATTTATTCGCTATAAAAGTAACTTGGAATAAATAATACAAAGCAATGGCTTAACAAAGCATGAGTGGTTTGTTCATGTTCAATTCATATATACGAATAATACCAATTCCATTAATTATCTGACCTATTTATTACATAGGTATAAATCTCAAGAATGAGTAAACAGACAAAAAAACAGACTTGTTTAAGAGGGTGAAAAATATTGAAAAGAGAAGAAAAGGAAAGCCACACGTCTCAAAATGTGGCTTAATTTGGAACTGTTCGGGGTCATAACCGGACGTGCTAACTATCTAATATCACTAATTAAATTTCAAGACTTTTTATAAACACTCCGCTTAAAAAAAAACCAATTTGAGACCTTAGTGCATAAATTTGTGAGTCAGATAACATTTCTTTTCTCGTCGTTCTTACTCACTTACCCACCGTATCTTAGGATTACGATTAACCAACCAAATTATCGTATTGTTGCTGATTAGACTTTGTTGGCAAATAAACCGTAAATACCGAGCCTTTTCCAAGTTGCGAGCGAACTTTAATTTCCCCATCCGTTTGGCTGAGTAAACTCTGAGAGACAGAAAGACCAAGCCCAGTACCCTCTCGTTTGGTGGTATAAAATGGGTCAAAGATCCGACTTAATTGCTCTGAAGTCATTCCACTACCAAAGTCTTCCACCTCAATAATAGCACCACGTTCTTCGCCTTCTTCACACCATGTACGGCTTCGAATGATCAACTTCCCTTTACTGTTCATGGCATGAATACCATTCATCTGTAAATTAACCAATACTTGTAGCAGATGATGGCGATTCACTTCTACTCGTGGTGGCTGTTCAAAGTCAAACTCCACCTCGATATCTCGCTTATGTGCCCCGGTTCGAACTAAAGTGACACTTTCTTCAATAATAGGATTTATGTATTGCCAAGTAACTTGATCTTGAATCCCACCTTGTCTGCTATATTGCAACAAACTGCGCGTGATATTACGAATTCGATCTATCTGCTCCATTATCGCATCAAGCTCTTCTGAAATAACCTCCGCGCCCTCCCCAAGCTCATACTTAATCAACTCAGTGTTACCTAAGATTACGGCGGTTGGGTTATTGATCTCGTGCGCAATACCTGCGGTAAGCTCCCCTAAAGAGGCCAACTTCTCACTCATGATTAACTTATCTTGAGCTTGTTTGAGCAACTTAATGTATTGTTCTAACTCAATGGTTTTTTCATGCAAACTGGCGGTTCTTGATTCCACTTTTGACTCAAGATCTTTTGAGGCCCGTTGAATCTCCAAGTTTCGTTGCTGAAGTTGATCGAGCATATTGTCAAACTGCTGAGCTAAACTTGCAAGTTCATGATGATTATTAAGACCTAAATCACCAATACGAACGTCTTTTCCCATCTGTACTGATTTAACAACATAATGGATTTTTTCTATTGGCTGAAAGAGATCCCTGGCACCTCGGTGCACAAAAATAGTCGATAATAAAAGAGTAATTAATATTGTTACTCCTGCCTCAACTAAATTTTGTAAATATTGTTTTAACAGTGGCCACTCAAGGTAGCCGGTATAGAGCATTCCGATCACCTTATCATTCATGTCTCTAATTGGTTGATAAGCGGAAATATACCAGTCGTTATATACATAAGCCCTATTAACCCAGCGCTCTCCGTTTTCTATTACGTTGTTTTTTACTTTCGCAGATACCGTCGTTCCGATAGCACGGCCTTGATTAAGTGATTTATTCGCAAAATCATTATGTAATGGCACGTTAGTACTAATACGCAAATTATCTAGAAATAACGTGACCGTCCCGTAATTATCAGCGGCTAGATCGCCCTCTGGATAAATTAAGTCTCGAATGCGATCAACTAAGAAGGTGCTGTTATTTAAAAGAATACCGCTATCTACAATCCACTCTAAATGGCCATGCTCATTAAAAATAGGAATTAAAGTACGGCTGATTAGTCCTCGCTTTTCTATGCTGTTGTCCTCTTTATTGACAACATAAGCTTTAGAGGCCAATACAGGTGAAATATTATTCAAATCATCTTGTTCCATGACTTGGAAAAATGTCCGAGAGATCCCCAGTGACAATGCTTTTACAATAGTTGCAGGTAACTGATCAACATAACTAATGGGATGAAGCGCTATATAATCTGAATTGTATTTCCCTGCTTGATCTCTTACCCAGTTTGTAAAGTCAGAATCTCTCTCTTTTAGTTTAATTTGAAATTGATAAGACTCAACAAAACCGCGAAGCTCTGCTCCTTGCTCTTTCTGTAAAAAAACAATGCTATTATTGGCAACAGAAAGTTTACTTCCTACATCATTAAGTGCATTTTGCCAGGTATAATGTACCGACCAAAATGCGGTAATCACAACAAGCGCTAATAGTGTTAAAAACAGTGGGACCGAGTTTAGCCACAGTAATCGATATCTCACCATGGTTTGAACACGTCGCTTCCATAACGACAAAGACAGCATCATGCGATTTCTTCACTCCACTCTTTAAATTTTCTTTCTAATGTTTTACGAGCAACACCAAGTTGCCTTGCAGCAGCAGATTTATTTCCATCATGCAGCTCTACCACCGTGATGATGTGCTTCTTTTCAACTTCTTTTAATGTCCACTGCTCAGGGTATTCATCCATTTCTGGCATACACGTACATTCCGTTGGTTCTTTATCTAAAACTTGCTCTTGGCTAGATGATGGTTGCTGCAATGGCACATCACCTTGAAGACTAGCCCAATGATCTACTGGCGGTTTACCGAGTAAAATACAACGCTCAATCATATTTTTCAGCTCACGAATATTCCCGGGCCAATCATATTGAGCCATCGCAACGATATCTTCATGCGCCCAATGAATTGGTTTTAATCCCATTTCTTTCGCTATCATGTGTGAAAAATGTTCTGTTAAGCAGGCCAAATCCGCTTTACGTTCACGCAGAGCGGGTAAAGATACCGTCAGAACATTTAAGCGATAAAAGAGATCTTTTCTGAAATTACCCTTTTCAACTTCTTCTAATAAATTACGGTTGGTTGCAGCTACAATACGAACATCAACTGGAATTTCTTTTTCAGAACCCACTGGTCGAATGGCTTTTTGCTCTAAAGCACGTAAAAGAGACGATTGCATCCCTATTGGCATTTCACCAATCTCATCTAAAAATAGAGTTCCACCGTTAGCGACTCTAAATAATCCCTCACGTCCTTTTTTAGCTCCAGTAAAGGCACCTGATGTATGACCAAACAATTCACTTTCAAGAAGATCAGGCGCAATAGCACCACAGTTAAGAGGAACAAACGGCCCCTTACGGTGACTTAATTGGTGTAAACCACGAGCCACAAGCTCTTTACCTGTACCTGATTCACCTTCAATAAGAACTGCGGCATTTGATGGTGCCAGTTGAGCAACCATCTGTTTTAGCTCTATGGTTTTTTCCGCATTACCGATCATTTCAATTGGGTTATTTTTTTCCACTTCTCGTTGCAGTGCAAAATTAGTGCGTTCAACTAAACGACGATCCATACAACGCTTCACCGCTTGCAGCATATTTTCGAGATTAAACGGTTTTAAAATAAAATCAGCAGCCCCTAATCGCAATGCCTGAATTGCAGTGTCTAACTCTGCGTATCCGGTCATAAATATGACGTCGTAGTTTCGAGAGTCAGAAGCTATGCTCTCTTGCCATTCTAGTCCAGTTTGGCCCGGTAAATTAATATCAAGAATAATCAAATCAAGATGGTGAGATTGGCGAATGGCTTCGGCATCTTCAATGGTTCCAACAGTATGAACCTGTCCAAATTGTTTGCTTAATGCTTTTTTTAGTATGGTTTGCATACCTACTTCATCATCAACAACAAGCACTGAAAATGCATTCCAATCTAATTTCGAGACCATAGAGTTTCCTAATTTATACGCTTTAACAAGATATGTGGGTCAAAATGTCCTAATTATTCTACCCTGTATTCTACAAAATGTATCCTTTCGTATGAGACATTTTGTCCTAGTCACATTTTTTGTAGGGCTTTTATGTCAGAATACCCATCAATCGCTTAAATATCATTAAGTTAAAGATGATACTATCAATATTATTTCTGGCATAGTGATTGCTTTAATGGCGATGAGTCTATTCATTTATTGCACTTGCAGTAATTTTAATAACACTACATGGATATAACATGAACAATAAAATCAGTACGTTTACAGTGATGGCTACACTGGCTCTTGGTTCTTTTTCTGCAACGAACGTATATGCAGATGATGCTAGTATCGTTCGTCTTGCAACGACAACAAGTACTTACCACTCTGGTTTACTTGATTACCTATTGCCTGAATTTAAAAAAGATTCTGGCTACGAAGTTCAAGTATTGGCAGCGGGCACAGGTAAAGCGCTAAAAATGGGCGAAAATGGTGATGTTGATTTAGTAATGACTCACGCCCCTAAAGCGGAAGCAAACTTTGTTGAAAAAGGTTATGGCGTTGATCCAAAAGCATTAATGTATAACGATTTTGTTCTAGTTGGTCCTAAAGCCGATCCTGCACACATTCACGGCATGAAAGACGTGACTGCGGCATTCAAGAACATGGCGGAATCAGACGTTACTTTCGTTTCTCGCGGTGACGACTCTGGCACAAACAAAAAAGAATTGATTTTATGGTCTCAAGCTAAGATTGAACCAAACTTTGGTGGCTACAAAGCCGTTGGCCAAGGTATGGGACCAACATTGAACATGACTTCTGAACTACAAGCCTACACATTAACAGACCGTGGTACTTGGCTAGCTTACCAAAACAAACTTGATCTTGAGATCATGGTTGAGGGCGACAAGCGTCTATTTAACCCTTACCAAGTGATTCTGATTAACCCTGAGCGTTACAAGAACTTAAATACGAAAGGCGCTCAAGCATTCAGTGATTGGTTAATTAGTGATAAAGGCCAAGCAATGATCGATAGCTTTACTCTTAATGGTAAAAAACTGTTCACTGCGGACGCTAAATAATCCATGACTATCTTAGCCACCTCTCACGAAGCCATTCAATTACTGTTTAGCGGTGATGCTGCATTATGGAGCATCGTTGGTGTTTCATTCTCTGTCTCACTATTTGCAATGGCGGTTGTGTTATTGCCAGCACTCTTGTTGGCGTTTGCGCTTGCGTATGGCTCGTTTCCTGGGCGGTGGCTACTGCTCTCTATTATTAACACGTTACAATCTGTACCTACTGTGGTAATTGGCTTATTGCTGTATATGGTTCTTTCTCGATCTGGACCTCTTGGCGATTGGCAATTACTTTTTACTCAAGAAGCGATGATCATCGGTCAAATGTTCATCTGTTTTCCTATCATGGTTGCCATGATGCACGGCGCATTTCAACACAGTGACCGACGTGTATGGGAAACCGCATTTACCCTCGGCGCTTCATTACCACGTGCTTTTGGTAGTTTAATTTGGGAAACGCGATTCCCTATCCTAGCCGCCGTTATTGCTGGGTTTTCTCGAATTATTACTGAAGTCGGCTGCTCGATGATGGTCGGCGGTAACATCTTTAATGCAACACGAAACATTCCAACCGCAATCGCTATGGAAAGCCAAAAAGGTGCGTTTGCTCAAGGGGTTGCCCTTGGTATGGTGCTATTAATTTTAGCTTTGGTATTAAATTTTTTACTCTCTATCACTCGTGGTAAAGGGTATTTACGTACTTAGTAGGCATAAAAAATGACAATAAGAATTACTGCCGATAATCTATCGATGCGATTTAATGATCGTGTGCTTTTCCATATCCCACATTTATCATTAGGACCAAAAGAGTCTGTCTATTTACGTGGCGCTAATGGTGTAGGTAAAACAACACTACTTAAGATTTTATCTGGATTACAAAACCCAACGACTGGCAAGCTTAATCTGAACCAACCCCATTGGACTGCACGCTTATTTGGTCGCTCAGGCAATAACCAAATTGTGTACCTTCATCAAAACCCATTTTTATTTGATGGTACCGTTTTCGATAACGTTATTTATGGCATGAAATACACCACCATGAATAAACTTGAAAAACGCAATATGGTGATCAATGCGCTACGCATGGTTGGTCTTGAAACGTTAGCTGACGAGCATATTTCTGTTTTATCTGGTGGTGAAAAACAACGTGTCGCTATGGCACGAGCTTGGGTGCTAAAACCTTCTATACTGCTAATGGACGAGCCAAGTGCCAGTGTTGATCAAGAATCCATCGATTTATTGGTTATTATGGCGAAAGATCTCCTTGAACGTGGCTCTAGCATTGTTGTCACCAGTCACCAAACCAACGCATTAACTGAAATTTGTCATCGTCAATGGACCATTTCAGACGCAAAGCTGATAGAATCAACCCCATTAAAAGTGATCGTTAGCAAGGATAAATATGCTCCAGCCAAAGCAAACTAGTTGGGTAATTTTAGCGGGTGGACAAGCTCGTCGTATGGGCGGTAAAGATAAAGGGTTTGTTCTATTTCAAGATAAACCGTTAATTGAGCACGCTTTAGATACATTAACACCTCAAACTGACCAGATTGCCATCAATGCTAACCGCAGTACTGAAGAATATTCACGTTACGCGGTCACCTTTCCAGATCAGTTTAGTGAATACCCTGGTCCATTGGCAGGAATGCATTCTGGCCTAATAAATATGAATTCTGACTGGGTTGGATTTATTCCTTGTGATTCCCCTAACCTTCCGAGCAATTTAGTTTCATTGCTTTGCGATGCGGTAAAAGAAGACACTGATATTGTTGTTGCTCACGATGGTGAGTACATGCAACCTGTCGTCACTTTAATGCACAAACGCATTATTCCTAAAATTGATGCCTTCTTAGCGCGCGGTGACAGAAAAATCATCCTATTATACAAAGAGTGTAATACCGTATTTGCTGATTTCTCTGACTACCCTAATGCTTTTATCAATTTGAATAGCCCTCAAGAACTCGAACAATTTGGATCTTTATTATGAGCTTAACGACTGCGTCTATCCCTTTATTGGGTTTTGCTGCTTATAGCGGCACAGGTAAAACGACATTATTAGAAAAGCTATTACCAAAATTGACTGATATGGGACTAAAAGTCGCAGTCATTAAACACGCTCATCATAATTTTGATATCGACCAAGAAGGTAAAGACAGCTACCGCTTACGTAAAGCGGGTGCAAGCCAAATGTTGATTAGCTCTCGTTTTCGTAATGCGTTGATTACTGAAACGCCTGATGAAGAAACGACCTGCCAACAACTCATCAATAAGTTAGATCAAACTGAACTTGATTTGATTCTTATTGAAGGCTTTAAACAGCTGCCATACACCAAGATTGAATTACATCGTGATGAAATCGGCAAGCCTTGGATTTTCCCTGAAGATAACAACATTATTGCGATTGCCTCTGATTCCAAAGCCGAATCAGAACTACCGCAAATGGATATCAATGATACCGATGCTATCACTGCGTTCATTGTTGACTACGTAAAACAGCATCAGCATAAACAACAAAGTGACCTATCCGCTAACTGCGACGAGTTATCTCCTGCGCTTTTATCTGTTAGCCAAGGAAGAGCTAAGATTTTAGAAGCAATCACACCTCTAAATTCACAAAGTAATGTGTCTTTAGTTGAGTCGATTAATGCATTAGCTGCTCAAGATATTTTATCGCCGATTAATGTTCCTCAACATAACAATTCAGCAATGGATGGCTATGTGATTTGTGGTGATGATTTAGAGCGTGAAAGCTATACGGTCGTTGCTGAAATCATGGCAGGTCACAGCTATGATCGCCCTCTTCAGCATGGTGAAGCCGCAAAAATTATGACGGGTGCGCCTGTGCCTGAAAATGGTAATACGGTGATCATGCGTGAACAAGCGATTCAAGAAGCTGACCAAGTACGTTTCGACGCGGGTAAATCAGGCATTCGTAAAGGGCAAAATGTTCGTTTAGCTGGTGAAGACCTTGCTATAAACCAAATCTGTGTAGCAAGAGGCTCACGCATTACGGCTCCTGAAGTCGGTATGCTTGCTTCTTTAGGCATTGCTTCTGTCCCTGTTATCGTTAAAACAAAAGTGGCTATCTTCTCGACAGGTGATGAAGTTCAAGCGCCGGGTGAAGCACAAAAAGCCAACTCTATTTACGACTCTAACCGCTTTACGCTGACTGCGTTATTACAGAAAATCGGCTGTGAAGTGATTGATTTCGGTATCATTGAAGACAGTGAAGCTGCTTTAGAATCAACGCTTTCTCAAGCATCACAACAAGCGGATATGATCTTATCTTCTGGTGGTGTGTCGGTTGGTGATGCGGACTACATCAAAACGATTTTAGATAAACTAGGCAATATTAATTTCTGGCGTATCAATATGCGTCCGGGTCGCCCTCTTGCCTTTGGTCATATTGGTGATAGCCCTTTCTTTGGTTTACCGGGTAACCCTGTTGCGGTAATGGTGGCGTTCTTACAGTTTGTTGAGCCTGCATTACGTAAACTTCAAGGCGAAGATGACTGGAAACCTGAGACTTTTACGGCAATTGCTAAAGAGTTTATTCGTTCTCGTACTGGCCGAACTGAATACAGCCGTGGTATTTACTCGATTAACCAAAATGGTCAAATGGAAGTGGTAACCACAGGTAAGCAAGGATCGGGCATCTTACGTTCAATGAGTGAAGCCAACTGCTTAATTGAAGTGCAACCTGAGGTTGAGTCGGTAGATATTGGTCAGAAAGTGACAATTATTCCGTTAAACTCACGTGTATAACACTGTGTATCTTTCTTAAACAATATCGAATCTAGCCTCACGTTTGTGGGGCTTTTTTATCATTCTATTTCTTATCTTTTCTGACTTCAGTCTCGTTTTTGCTTTTTTCTAAAACAATCAAAAGAGAAGCTTATATATTTTCAAGAGCAATCCTTCATTATCCCAATGCAATTAAATGATTTAATCAAAAAGAATGTGCTAGTAATTACCAAAATTATTATTTCAAAGCTACGAGGACATTATAACTAAGCCATTAATACCACAATCAAACGTATTACTAGACAGTATTCGAGATGTATTAAACCGCAGCCATAAACACGTTGCTCAAGCTGTTAATTCAACGATGGTTCAAACATATTGGCGGATAGGACATTTGATCGTAGAAGATGAACAACAAGGACAAAGCCGAGCTGAATACGGCAAAGGGACTCTAAAAGCATTATCACTTTCTTTAACTAAAGAGTTTGGAAAAGGATTTGATGTTACAAATCTTAGAAAAATGAGAGCTCTATTTTTATATTTTCCAATTCGAGACTCACTGCGTCTCGAATTGAGTTGGACTCATTACCGTATCCTTACTCGCATAGAAAACAATAAGGCCCGTCAATGGTATATGCAAGAATCTATTGAGCAATCTTGGTCTGCTCGAGCCCTAGAACGTCAAATTGGTACTCTCTATTATGAACGCTTACTGGCTAGCCAAACTGATAATAAAGCGATTAAACCTGTTTTAGATGAAGCCAAGCAACACACTGATGCTCTTGCTGTATCAGCAAAAAACTATCTACGAGATCCTTACATTTTTGATTTTCTTGGTTTACCGAACGACTCTCTTCAAGAAAATGAGCAAGGGCTCATTGATAACCTCAAAAAATTTCTACTTGAATTAGGAAAAGGTTTTGCTTTTGTTGAACGTCAACAACGCATTACAACAGATGATGGTGACTATTACATCGACCTCGTCTTCTATAATTTTCATCTAAAATGCTTTTTACTGATTGATCTAAAAATGCATAAATTGACTCATCAGGATGTAGGTCAGATGGATATGTATGTAAGAATGTATGAAGAAAAAAAGCGACGCAGTGATGACAACCCTACTATTGGCTTAATACTGTGTACTGAAAACAATAAAACAGTAGCAAAATATTCAGTCCTCAATGAGAGTGAACAACTCTTCGCTTCTAAATATATAACAGAACTACCAACTGAAGAAGAGTTACGCCAACAGTTAGAAAAGGATCGTCGGCTAATCCTCGAGCAGCAAGGAAAGTATGAATACTGACACCAGACTCTGTCTTAATTATATTTAGAGCTTTATTCTAGTTTATTGCTAGGCACTTTGATGGTATAAAGTGCCTAAAATACTGTGTTCAAAAATTATAAGGCTCCAAGATGTCTAAAATGTTCTTCAAAGGTCGTATCGAAACTCGTCAAAATCACGTTCTTTCTGGTTTTAACACCAAGCGTGACGTTAAGTTAGGTACTGAAGAAGCACCACTAACTTTAGTTGTTCAAACAGAAGAGCGTAAAGTTGAAATTGAAGCGCAGCTTACTGAGCACAACTTATTCGCAAACATCGAAGTGAATGCTGAGAAAGAAGAAAATATTCTTGAGCTTGAAGGCGTTTTAAACAAGCCAAAAACAACTCGCTTTGAAAAAACACCTAACCGCAACGAACCTTGTTCTTGTGGTAGTGGTAAAAAATACAAAAAATGCTGTGCTTAATAACGACTCCGTTATTTAACTTTTAGCTAAACAGCTGATTGTATTTAAAAAAAAGAGCCTCTGTTTATCTGTTAGTAATAACAAACAACATGAGGCTCTTTTTGTATCTGCATTTTCTATTCTAAATATTGAGTCAAGATTAGTCTTTAATATTTAAGAATGCTGCACCACGAACGCCGCCAGAATCACCGTGTTTTGCTTTGATAATACGAGGCACGCGACCTACTGATAATAAGTGCTTTGGAAGACGTTTCGGCAACTCTTCATAAATCAATTCAAAGTTTGATAAACCACCGCCTAATGCAACCACGTGTGGGTCAAAACAGGTAAACAGGTTAGCAAAGCAAATAGCTAACAGCTCCATAAAGCGCTCAACATGCTCTACCGCATTCACATCACCTTCGGCATGGGCTTTAATGATATCAATCGCTTTCTTTTGTTCGCCATAATAATGCGCATAAAGTAGTTCAAAACCACGACCAGAAAGATAGCTATCTAAGCAGCCTTTATTACCACAACCACAGCCTAATAACGGCGCGTTTTCACCAAGGTGGAACCATGCATCGATTGGTAAACGAGAGTGGCCTAACTCCCCTGCTACATGGCTGTAACCAGAGAATGCTTTACCATCAAAAATTAAACCACCACCAAAACCAGTGCCTAAAATTAGGCCCATAACTGATGGAGAGTCTTTTAATTCTTCGTCCCACGCCTCTGATAGTGCAAAACAGTTTGCATCGTTATCAATTTTTACTGAACGACCAATTTTTGCTTCTAAGTCTTTACGTAAAAATTGGCCTTTAGCAGCAGGAACATTACTTGTTAATAGCGCCCCTGTCTCGGCATCTTCCATTCCAGGGATCCCTAAACCGACTTTACCTTCAACGCCAAATTCAGCATCATATTTTGCAATTAAGCCAGCAATGTCATCAACCAATAATGCGTAATCTTCTGTTTGTGTTGGAATTCGTTCAGTGGCAACGCGCTCTAATTTTTCATTAAACGCGCCAAATTCAATCTTTGTGCCGCCTACATCAAAACCGTAGTACATAAGGTATCCTTGTCCTAATCTATTTTAAATTTTTTATGGTGTTATCTTACCTAATTTATATAAATACAGACTGTGACCTAGGCGGAATTACCTTCTATTTTGTGTGAAATGTACCTCAAATCCCCATTAGATTTGGTTGCTTTCTTTCAGTTCTGTACGAAAATCAACCAAACGTTTTAACCCCATCCCTCTTTCTGCTCCCTTCACTGGTCGCTTACTGTAAAGGTAGTGCTCTCGAAATAGCTCAAACCAACACTCTAGATGCTTCGCATTTTCTTTTTCACCAAATAAATCCAATACCAAACTTGCTACTTCTGCCGTAGCAAGCTGATGATCTTTTGATGCTTTACGCATAATGTAGCTAGACAGGTGCTCACTATTAAATGACAACACAGGCAATTGATGTAGGTAAACACTTTTACGATACATACGGCCTGCTTCACGCCAGCTGCCATCAAGTAAAATAAATAAAGGCGTTTTGCCCTCTGCAACTACAATATCATTAGTGACTAGCGCTTTATTTTCAATCTGCTCTTCAGGGAAAATAACAAACGGTTGATACGAGTCATCTTGCAATAAAGCAAGCATCTCTGGATTTGGCTCAGTGCGAGACCACAGATAAGCATGAGTCTCAGGAATTAAGTCTGCAATAAGTTTGCCTGTGTTGCTTGGTTTTAAAACTTCAGTATCAAACATTATTAACAAAAAAGCCGCGTTAGATTGAACGTCTGGTTGATGCTCACAAATGCAGTAGTCTTTATGTACTTGGCAGTACTCACAACGGTTAACATTAGCACCACGCGCATTAAAGGGTTTTGTAGAACGTGCTAATCTTTCTTTATGTAATTGGTGGACTTTGTGAATACGCATTTGCAATAACCAAGCTATTTATATGGAAAAAAAAGCGCATTTTACTTACAGTATGAGTAATAACAAGTTTAATAAGAGAATTCCGAATGGAAATTAACTGGATTGAATACAATGACCCTCTACGCTTGGGCTTCTTTATCGTTGCATTCATCATTTTTGCTTTAGCTGAATACCAATGGCCACGTAAAGTCTTAACGCAAAAAAAATCTACACGTTGGGCTAGTAACATAGGTTTAGTCTTTTTTAATAGCTTAATTCTTCGTCTCACTCTGCCTTTATTAGCCATTGATGCTGCTTTTATTGCACAACAAGAACAATGGGGATTATTTAATTATTTAAACACGCCATCATTTTTAACAGGGCTTCTTTCTATCTTGTTATTGGATTGGTTAATCTATTGGCAACATCGCGCCTTTCATCGTGTTCCTTTATTATGGCGCTTGCATCGAATGCATCATTCAGATCAAGACATTGATGTCACCACAGGGACGCGTTTTCACCCTATCGAGATCATTATCTCTATGTTGGTAAAAATAGCGGCTATTGGTTTACTTGGTATTCCAGTTGAAGCGGTTATTCTGTTTGAAATTACTTTAAACGTCAGTGCGATGTTTAACCACAGCAATCTGTTTATCCCAACGTGGTTAGATCGCTATATTCGAGTGTTATTGGTGACGCCTGACTTCCACCGGGTTCATCATTCTGTTCATATCTCTGAAATGCATAATAATTATGGTTTCTTTTTATCTATTTGGGATCGCATTAGTAAAACCTATTTAGTAAAACCAATAGATGGGCATAAAGAGATGAAAATCGGGCTTGGTTTTTTCAGAAAAGAAAAAGAACAACGCTTAGATAAAATGCTGACGCAACCATTTAGAAATAAATAAAATATAGTAATGAGGTGTTCACAGCACCTCATTACTATTTACTAAATGAGTTTACTTCTTCTTCCGTTAAGTAACGCCATTGACCTTCGTTTACATCAAGACTAATCGATCCAATCTTCTCACGGTGTAAAGAGACGACTTTATTGCCAATCGCTGAAAACATTCGTTTTACTTGATGAAACTTACCTTCTGTAATAGTAAGTAGAACCTCTTGGGGCGTAATAATATCAAGCTTGGCAGGACGCGTAAGTTGTAATTCACCTTGTAACTGTACTCCGGTTGCAAATTGTTTCTCTGCATCTTCTGCTATTGGTTTACGTAAACCCACTCGATACACTTTTTCGCATTTTTTATTTGGTGTAATTATATTGTATGACCAATGTCCATCATCAGTAATTAACACTAACCCTGTCGTATCTGCATCCAACCGCCCTGCAATATGCAACTCTTCATTATTTCCCTCTTTTATATAGTTAAATAAAGAAGGATAAGCTTCATCAACATTAGAGCAAATCGTATTCGCAGGTTTATTCATTAATATATAACGAAAAGGTCGAGCGACTAACTCTTTCCCATTCAGCGTAACTTGATTATTTTCATGAACTTGGGTTGACTCAAGTGTGACAACGTCACTGTTTATTTTTACCCTTCCCTCAAGAATCAACTCAACCGCTTGGGTTTTCGTTAATTCTGTACTTTTACAAATAAACTTATCAAGACGCATAGAACCACACATTACCACTCATCATAACGTCATTATCCTTGTTCTATTCAAATAAGCAATCGTATTACAAAAACGAGCGTTCAAAAAAGGCGATCCGAAGATCGCCTTTTTATTTATATGCTTAGGGCTAATTACATACTCAGAGCTAAACGTTTATTCTATTAACCGTTATGGTGTGTAGAACGTTGCTGCACCCGGACCTACTGGTAAACCGAATACGAATACCCATAGGTAGAACAAGATACTCCAACCAAACATGAACACCATTGAGTATGGAAGCATGGTTGCAATCAGTGTACCGATACCTAGGTTCTTCATGTAACGTGTCGCTACCGCAAGGATAAGACCGAAGTAGCTCATCATTGGAGTGATGATGTTCGTTGTTGAATCACCGATACGGTAAGCCGCTTGAATTGTCTCTGGTGCGTAACCTACTAGCATTAGCATTGGAACAAAGATTGGTGCGGTTACTGCCCACTGCGCAGATGCAGAGCCGATCATTAAGTTAATGAAGCCACACATTAAGATAAATGCGAAAAACAACATAGGACCAGTAAGGCCGATATCTTGTAGGAAACTCGCCCCACCTACTGCTATCACTTGACCAAAGTTAGTCCACTTAAAGAAAGCAACAAACTGTGCAGCAAAGAATACAAGAACAATATACATGCCCATTGAAGACATTGATGTTGCCATTGCATTGATCACATCACGGTCATTTTTCATTGAACCTGTAACTTTACCGTAAACAAAGCCTGGAATAGCAAAGAATATAAAGATAAATGCCACAATACTCTTCAAGAATGGAGAGCCTGCAACCGTACCAGTTGCTGAACGTAATACACCATCTTCAGGAACAATCGTCCATGCAAGTAATGCACTCACAACAAGAACAGCCACACCTGCAAATTTAAGACCTTTCTTCTCAATAGCAGTTAGCTTACCCATTTTATCGTTTGATAAATCTTCAGACGCTTCTTCATCATTGTATTTACCCAATTTTGGTTCAACAATTTTCTCAGTAACAAAAGCACCAGTAATTGAGATAAAGAAGGTTGATACAAACATGAAGTACCAGTTCGCTTCAGGGCCAACCGTATAAGTTGGATCAATCATTTGTGCTGCTGTTTCTGTAATACCAGAAAGCAGTGGATCAACCGTACCGATTAAAAGGTTTGCTGAGTAACCACCAGACACACCAGCGAACGCAGCCGCAAGGCCTGCTAACGGGTGACGACCTAATGAATGGAAAAGCATTGCAGCTAGAGGAATAAGTACTACGTAACCAAGCTCAGATGCTGTATTTGAAATAATACCTGCAAATACAACCGTTACTGTAACCATACGTTTAGACGCGCCCATTACCATGCCGCGCATTGCAGCAGATAACATGCCTGAATGCTCAGCGATTGCAACACCAAGCATTGCAACAAGAACGGTACCTAATGGTGCAAAACCGACAAAGTTTTTCACTAGGTTAGTAACGATAAGCTGTAAACCTTCAGCATTGAAAAGGCTAACCACGTGGATCATACCATCAGCGGCTCGGCCTTTTGCCCCTTCTGGGCGAGGGTCCATTACTGATAGTTCAAAGTAGCCAGCAATGCCTGATGAAACTAAAATTGCCACACAAAAGATTGCAAACAGAGTAATTGGGTGTGGTAATAGATTTCCTAAATATTCTACTGAATCAAGAAAACGTGTGAACAACGGCCTTTTTGGCTGCTGTTGATTCTGTTGTTGCGATGCAGACGAACTCATCTGTAACTCCTTGTTTTTGACTTAGCTCTTCAAATAAAACACAACACTTCGTACCAAATGGTTAAATTATGAGTATTTTAGTTAAAAGTAAGTACTTCCAAAATTCACGCAAAGGTTACATGATTGTAAAAAACAAGGAAAGCACTAAATGTCACAAAACATTTCATTTGTAGATTATTAACCCAACTCACCAAACAAATACCACACCTTTGACCAACAATTAATCAAATTAATTCACAAAGATCATAGAGAATACATAAGATTATTATTAATATTGCGTTAAACTATGAAAATAAGTCAAAATAGTGAGGTTGCTTTTTATCTAGGATGACACATGATTCGCCATTTTATTTTAGCTTTTACTCTACTCACTCTATTTGGCTGCGCCTCTTCTCCTGAACCTCAATTAACGAAAGAAGAAATTCGTATTCAGCATCCTCAGTTATCAACGTCTGATGCGTATCAAGATTACTTTCAAGAATGGCAAGGCGTACCTTATAAATATGGTGGCACAACGAAACGTGGGGTTGATTGCTCTGCATTTACTCAAGATGCTTTATACAACTTACACCAACTCTCTTTACCTAGGACGACTCAGTATCAAGTCGTAATAGGCCAGCTAATACCACTAGAAAATGCGCAAAAAGGCGATTTAATTTTCTTTAAAACAAGTGTAAAAGTTAGGCATGTTGGGGTGTATATTGGAAATAGAGAATTTATGCATGCTTCAACATCAAAAGGTGTGATCATTTCAAGCCTAGATAATCCTTATTGGAAGAAGGCATTTTGGCAGGTTAGGCGAGTACTATAAAGGAACATAAAAAAGCCAAGTAAATTGAATAACCTTCAATGTACTTGGCTTTAATAGCAATTCTACTAATTATCGGAATGCGCTATCAAATAGGTTTTTAATCAAGCCTATGTAGTCATCTAAGAACATTACTTGCTCATTTGTCGCTTTTTGAACCCAAGCACTTGCTAATACTTCACCTAAATCCGCCACCACAGCATCGGCTTCTCGCAATAAGGTGAATCTCATTTCCGATTCTAGCTCTGGATTTTGAGCAAATACCGTCATTAAATTAGAAGCCACTAGATCAGTCACAATGTCTTCCACAGTTTCTTCTCCAGTATCCCCTTGCTGATTAGCAAAAATAGCTAAATTCTCTGTAAGGTATTCAATTAATGAATGGTAGCCTTCAGTATTGACAATCATAATTTATCCACTTGTTATGGTTCATAGCGCTTAAAAGATTAAAGGCTTATAAACTTATTTTTAATATGTTTTGTCACAATTTATCAAAATAGAGAATAACACTCAAATCCTTTCCGTTTCTATTGACAACATAAGCAATTATAAGTGTGATTTTTATGCATTACCGTTTATCTAATTAATTGTATTGGTATTATCTGCCATACTTCACAGATATTTATTAGGAATACACTATCCTTAATGGTGTGGTTTTTCAGATAATCAAGAGAGGCAATTATGTGGCAGGCTATAGCAAAGCAAATCTCTGACGTAACAGGACGTCCCTTCACTATTTCTGAACGTGAGATCATCACTGGTGGAGAAATTAATGATTGCTATATGATCAGTGATGGCTCTCAGCGTTATTTCGTTAAAATAAATGAACGAGCTGAGCTTCCGATTTTTGAAACAGAAATAGAAAGTTTAAATCAACTTGATCAATCCGATCACATCTTCGTTCCCTCTCCACTTCATGTTGGAACCACTAAAGACCACGCTTTTTTAGTCTTAAATTTCTTACCCACTAAACCCATGGATAAGCAAACCTCTTTTGAACTTGGTGTAAGCTTAGCAAACCACCATTTATGGGGTGACCAAGTTGAATATGGCTTTGATTGTGATAACTATCTTGGCAATGTTCTACAAGTAAATACTTGGCATCGTAAATGGGCCTGTTTCTTTGCTGAGCAACGTATTGGCTGGCAATTGCAATTATTGCATGAGAAAGGAATGGAATTTGGTGATATTGAAACATTAGTCAAGAACACTAAAAATATCTTACACAACCATCAACCCAAACCAGCACTCTTACATGGCGACTTTTGGCATGGCAATATCGCGTTAAGTGTCAAAGGACCTATCAGCTATGATCCTGCCTCTTATTGGGGTGATCCAGAATGTGATTTAGCAATGGCAGAGTTATTTGGTGGTTTTCAAGATAGCTTTTTTGACGGATACCAATCCATCACACCTATTTCTAATGGGTTTGAAACTCGACAGCACCTATATAACCTGTATTACATTCTTAACCATTGCATCATGTTTGGTGGAGAATACATGTTTCATGCTCAACAACTCATTGAAAAACTTAACCTGAATAAAAAATAACCATATAAAATCATGAGATGGTACTTACCATCTCATTTTTTACTCATCTTAATGAAAAAACATCGAAGCTATCAACTTTTGCACTTAATTCACTACAAAAACCAACTCTGTTTTCTACTATTAACGAGCAACCAATAGTCAACCCATATATCGTAATTGCAGAACAGTAGAAGGAGTTTGTTGTGAATAATTACACTAACCAGAATATCCAATGTCCAAATTGTCATCATTCCATTGATATGGTGATTGACCAAAAACAGTCAAATAAAAAAATCTATGATGATTGCCCATCTTGTCATCGAGCAATTGAATTCACGATGGAGATAAATCCTCAAAATCAATCTGTAAATCTGACGACGAGTAATGAGGAAGATGGACTGTTTTAAGTTACTTCTTTAACTCATTATTGATTCGCTAACACTCGCTCTACGGTATCTACGATTGCTTGTGTTTGCGGATCAATTTCTAAGTTAATTTTATCGCCAATAGCACGACCACTTAAATTGGTTCTTTCTAACGTTTCAGGGATCAAATTAACGTTAAAGCCTTTTTCATCAACATCACCAATCGTTAAACTGATTCCATCAACGCCAATATAGCCTTTATGTAAAATATATTTTGTCCACTGCGGCGCGACATCAAACCAAATTTGGCAATTTTCTGTGGTCTGGTTAATCTCTCTCACTGTCATCACATCAACAATATGACCTGACATTGAATGGCCGCCAATTTCATCACCAAAGCGGGCTGCACGTTCGATGTTAATAAATTGCCCTACTTCTAATAACCCAAGGTTAGTTAAACGCAATGTTTCTTCAATCAAATCAAAAGAAATAAGATGCCCATTAATGTTGGTTACGGTTAAACAACAGCCATTATGAGCAACAGAAGCACCAATTTCTAAACCTTGATGATACGGTGCAGGAATTTCTATTACATGGGTTTGAAATTTCTCTTTCTTTACTATTTCAATTACTTTCGCAGTTGTCGCAACAATCCCAGTAAACATCACTCTCTCCTATCAATACCAACAAATACATTAAAACGATTTATTTAACTTTGGTTATTTTAAAAATATCTACGATACGTTGAATATTTCATTTTGTGAAGTCTCTCTTAATCTATATACTGTCCACTTTCTGCTTACCTTTAACAGTTTCCTCTGTTCAAAGCACTCAATCAGACCCCATTTTCTTTTGCGATAGCGACTAGCGCAAAATGAACTCGCATTTATGCTCTTTAATACATTAATGCCCTTTTTATACTAAAAATTTGTACGGTGAATCAGTGCACAGATACCAAAAAGAAATCGTTCGATTAATTAAATTATCAACACCAGTCCTAATTGCGAGTGTCGCTCAGACAGGCATGGGTTTTGTTGATACCGTTATGGCTGGTGGCGTAAGCGCAACTGACATGGCAGCAGTGGCAATTGCAGCAAGTGTTTGGCTTCCATCAGTATTATTTGGTGTTGGCTTATTAATGGCGCTTGTACCTGTTGTTGCTCAATTGAACGGTTCAGGAAAATCTAAAAAAGTTCCATTTGAGATCCATCAAGGTATTTACTTAGCGTTAATCGTTTCTGTACCTATTATGCTTATCCTTTATAACGCTGGCTTTATTATTGCGGCTATGGATGTAGAACCTGAGTTATTTGAAAAAACTCAAGGGTATTTACATGCGGTACTATGGGCTGCTCCTGCATTTTTATTATTCCAAGCGCTACGTAGCTTCTGTGAAGGCTTATCGTTAACCACGCCAGCAATGATCATCGGCTTCATCGGTCTAGCAGCTAACGTGCCGTTAAACTGGATGTTTGTGTATGGTGAGATGGGTGCGCCAGCATTAGGCGGTGTGGGTTGTGGTGTTGCGACTGCTATTGTTTATTGGCTAATGTTTATCACGATGGTGATTTATACGTTTATTGCACCTAAATTACGTCGTGTGAATTTATACGAAACATGGAATAAACCACAAGCGAAAGAGATCTACCGTTTATTCAAATTAGGTTTACCTGTTGCGCTGTCTATCTTCTTTGAAGTGACTTTATTTGCAGCGGTTGCCTTATTAGTGTCACCATTAGGATCAATTGTTGTAGCTGCACACCAGGTTGCGATTAACTTCTCATCGTTGATCTTCATGGTGCCAATGAGTATTGCGATTGCCGTTAGTATCCGCGTTGGTCATAAATTAGGTGAAAACGATCTTGAAGGCGCTAAGATTGCAAGCTTCTGTGGATTGGCTTTTGGTTTGCTAATGGCATGCTGCACTGCGATATTAACTTTATTGTTCCGTGAGCAGATCGCATATCTATATTCTGACAACAAAGAAGTAATTGAATTGGCGGTAAGCCTTATGCTTCTTGCTGCTATTTACCAATGTACTGATGCTGTTCAAGTGGTTGCCGCTGGTGCACTTCGTGGCTACAAAGACATGACGGCTATCTTTAAGTGTACGTTTGTTTCTTACTGGATTGTAGGTTTACCTGCGGGTTACGTTCTTGGTATGACAGATTGGATCACTGAGCCGATGGGTGTTTATGGCTTCTGGTTTGGCTTTATTGGCGGTCTAACGACTTCTGCGATTTTATTAAGCTTACGTTTACGTTGGCTGCAAAAGAACCCTACTAAAATCAATATGGAAGTGGATGAACTGCAAATAGTGCACTAATTCAAACAAGTATAAACAGCAAAGCCCGAGGTATTAATTCCTCGGGCTTTTTTATTATTAACAGTACTAATTATTTTTGTTTTTCTTTTAGTTGAGTAATTACATAGTCAGGGGCAACCTTTGCTAGCTCAACTAAACAGGCATCTGCCTTTTCATTTCCATAGCGCACGTAAATATCACATACCGCATAAAGTTGTTCCGGTGAGCCTGAAATCAAATACGCCTTCTCAAACGATTCTGTCGCGGTTTTCAAGTCAATATCTTCGTGCAACACGCCATTTAGGTACCAATAATAACTGTTGTTATCTGCCAGTTCTGCTGCTGTTTTAATCGACTGCGCTGCTTGCGTTTTTTGATCTAAACGTACCTGAGTTAACGCTTTTGAGTAATATAGACTCGCCTCTTTTGGTAATTGAACAATCGCTTTATCTAATACCAATAAAGCTTGCTCATCTTGGTTCTGTGCTCGGTAATTGTCCGATAAATTCAACCATATTTGCGAATTGTTAGGCTCTATCTTCACAAGTTTCTGATAAATATCATCGGCTTCAGACCACTCACCATGCCAACGATAGGCATCCGCTAACAGTAATTGATCAGCACTGTCTTTTTGTTTTGCCAAATATACGGTTACTTCTTGATATGGCGCTTCAATTTGATCTTGCTGAGATGCCGACATCTGGTTGTATTCACGAAGCAAATTTGCCGTTGCTGCCATACGAACGCTTAACTCAGAATCCGTTAATAACGGCGATACTATCTGCCAGCGATGTTTAAATTGGTATAAATCAGATCCTATCACTGCCGCTTCGCGGATCATGGGGTCAGGATCTTTTAATCCTCTTGCTACGGCAACTAAACTGTTTTGATTAGGATAGCGCGCTAATTGACGCAACGCCTCTGCGCGCTTCTCTGTACTCTCATTTTTATTTTGTGCCGTATAAGCCAATTGTTGCTCTGGTGTCATATTTTGCAGTGAATCCGTCGCATAGGTTGGCGTTGCAATGGCAAATAAACTAGCAAGCCCTAGTGCGGCGCATTTTTTCAGTAATGGTTTCATTCTCTTCCCCTCCATTAAAACTTAGTTGGAAACGCAGAAGATTGCGCTTGCTGTCGAGCCGCATCACTAAATTTTCCATGTTGAACTGGATTGCCTAGCATTCTTAAGATATACGCAATGGATTTATCCGCATGAGCAAAAAACTTTTTCCACCCAGCGCACAGGTAATTTAACCCCGGCTCACCATCACATGTTTTAATAAATCGATTTTTAGGGCACTCGCCATGACAGGCAAATTTATAATCACATTGCTGGCATTGAGTAGTTAATGTTTTCGCTTTAGCAAAGCCAAACTCTTGCTGTTTACGACTGTACGCTAGTTCATCTAATTCTTGAGTATGGATATTGCCAATTTTATATTCTGGATAAACATAATGATCACACGCAAAAACATCGCCATTATGCTCCATTGCTAAGCCTTTTCCGCAAATCTCACCCAAAGTACATAATGGGTTTTTACGCCCCATCCAGGTTTCAACACTGGCTTCAAAATATTGAACGAACACTTTGCCTAAATCATGCTGGGCCCATTCATCAAATACTGCAATTAGGAAATTACCCCATGCTTCATCTGAAACACACCAAGGTTCCATTATTGATTCTTTGTTTCCCGGAATAAGGCGCTTATCCCCTTGACGCAGTTGTGCAGCCAGTTGTTCTGTTTGTGGCGCAACCGTTCTAAAGGTTTTTTGTTCAACAATCGGAATAAACTGCATTTGTGGCGATTTCACCACATCACGCAAGAATCGATACACTTCTAATGGATTTCGGCTCGTTAAGTTATTTACACAGGTTAAGGTCGCAAATCTCACATTGTGTTTATGCAATAATTCAACAGCGTTCATCACTTGCTTAAACGTACCACGCCCCGCTTTGTTGGTTCGATACGCATTGTGCAGCATTTCAGGGCCATCAATACTCAAGCCCACTAAGAAGTTATGCTCTGCAAGAAATTCACACCACTTATCGGTTAATAAGGTACCGTTTGTCTGTAAATCATTCGAGATCATGATCCCTTCAGGCTTATATTTCTTCTGAAACTCTACAATTTTCTTAAAGTAATCTAAACCTAGTAATATTGGCTCTCCACCTTGCCAAGAGAAGATGATTTCAGGGGTGTTTTGACCTTCAATGTATTGACGAATATACGTTTCTAATGTCTCGTCATCCATTTGTGGTGAGCAGCCTTTTTTGTATTCAAGTAAGTCCTCTTTACTTAAATAATAGCAATACGTGCAATCAATATTACACACAGCACCAATGGGTTTTGCCATGACATGTAATCGTTTTGAAGCCTTACCCTGAAACTGAGGACCTTGAGTAATGATCATATTGATTCCTATTGGTAGTGAGTGTTTGATTTGAGAAAAAGAACTTACCTAACAAACCTATTAGCCACCCTTTATAGCCAGTTGTTAAGTAAGTTCTGACTCCATAATAAACAAAAAGAACATTGGTATTAGTTATACACGTTATTCCATTTTGGAAAGTCTTTTCACTGTATGATAAATACTCAATCATTACTGTTGAGAATGTCATGTTTAGAATCTCTTTTTTAACCAATTTTAAAACATTATTTACCACCTTATTTCTTAGTTCAGTGCTAGCAGGATGTGCAACCGCGCCACCACACCCTGTCACTCAAAAAATAGAAGAGACGATGGTCTATGTTGAAGGTGGCGAATACTTTATGGGTTCAGACTCTCCATCGGCTACAAAAGCAGAAAAGCCTGCTCACCTTGTCTCGGTTAATGATTTCTATATTTCAAAATTTGAAGTCACTCAGGAATTATTTGAATCGGTAATGGGCTCATCACTCAGTTATTTCCAGTCCCCAGGCATTCCCGTAAATAACTTAAGCTGGCAGCAAGCCAATTACTTTATTGAAAAGCTCAATGAACTGACAGGTGAAACGTACCGTCTTCCAACAGAAGCTGAATGGGAATATGCCGCTCGTGGAGGAAATTTAAGCCAAAACTACACTTACAGTGGATCAAACAACATTGATGATGTCGCATGGTTTGCCGATAACGCCAATAATCAAGCTCATCCCGTTGGAATGAAGCAACCCAATGAACTAGGCTTATATGATATGACAGGCAATGTTGGCGAGTTTGTCAGTGATGCTTATGACGATACTTTTTATCGTTTCTCACCAACCGATAACCCAAACAATGCACGAGACGAAGCAAGTGGCTTAGCGCACAAATCAGTGCGAGGCAGCAGTTTTTCTTATAAGGCAAATGAATCAGAAAACTATCGTCGAGATTTCGCAAGCCAATCCATCATCATGGCTGATATGGGGCTACGCTTAGTAAGAGATGCAAAGTAATCAACACTTAAGATTACCAATAAAAATTTACTCTTTTGGCAAGGAATAAAAACATGAAGAACAACGCATTATATTGTCTCGCACTCGCTGGAGTAATGATGACACCAGTAACCACTCTGGCGAATGACCACAACCCTAAACTCATCTTACAAATTACTGTAGATGGTCTTCGCGGTGATTTGTTAGAACGCTACAAGGCGAACTTTGGCGAAGATGGTTTTCGCTACTTAATGGAAGATGGTACTTATTATACCAATGCTCATTACCAACACGGAAATACCGAAACGATTGTTGGACATGTCTCCCTTGCTACAGGAGCGCCACCAAGTGTTCATGGCATGGTTGGTAATGTGTGGTATGACAGAAACGAAGAACGCTTGGTCTATAACGTTGAAGATGGCAATTACAGCATGCTTACTTCCGGTGCGGGTGTAAATAAATCAACCGAGATCGACCCGACTCAAAAAGTAGCAACCCAAGATGGTCGTTCTCCTGAGCCAATTTTATCTACCACATTTAGTGACGAACTCGCGATAGCAAGCAATGGTGAATCAAAAATATTCTCGGTATCAGTAAAAGACCGTGGCGCTATTTCGTTAGGTGGTCATTCAGGGAAAGCATTTTGGTTCTCTAAAGCACAATCAGAATTTGTGACCAGTAATTACTATTATGATGAGTACCCTGCATGGGTTACTGCATGGAACCAACAAAAAGTACCTAACCAATACTCAGGAAAAAAATGGGCATTATCACTGCCTGAAGATAAATATACTCTAAAAGAAGGCAATCCCGATTACAAAGTTGACCTTGCAGGATTTAAACGCACCTTCCCTCACCCTTATGGCCCTGCAAGCTATAAATACTACAGCACCATGCTAACACTTAGCCCAGCAGGAGATGAAATCACCGGGAACTTTGCTGAAACCCTGCTTAAAGAAGAAGACTTAGGCAAAGGAAAGTTTACGGATTATCTTGCTGTGAGTTTCTCATCAAATGACTATGTGGTTCATATGTATGGCCCATCAAGTTTAGAAACAGAAGACAACTTAGTTCGATTAGATAAAACCATTGCCAACTTACTTAAAAAAGTCGATAAGCAAGTTGGGTTGAAGAATACACTGATTGTGCTGTCAGCCGATCACGGTGTGCCTGAAGCCCCTGCTACGGTTAATGCGTTAGGGGCAAATCAAGCCGCTTATTTCAATCAAAACACCCTAATTTCCCCAGAGTTACTTGCGCGTTTAAAAAGCGAATTTGGCTTAGAGAAAGACGCTATTCGTTTATATGCCCAACCTTATGTCTATCTAAATCATGAAGTAATCAAAAAGAAAGGCATAGCGTTAGATAAGGTACAAAAAGTAATAGCAGAAGAACTGTTAAAAGTGAAAGGCATTGCGTATGCGGTAACAAGCTCAGATATTGAGAAAAACCAAGTGCCAAATACTCACACCATGCAACTGGTGAAAAATAACTATCATCCAATGCGATCAGGCGATGTTTATGTGGTTTATAACCCTAGAAACTACATTAATGACATGGACGGTTTAACCATTGCATCTACTCATGGTTCACCTTGGCGTTATGATACTCATGTTCCGGTTATCTTTGCTGGATATAATATTGATGATGAAAAAGTAAGTCGCGAAATTACCCCTTACGACATTGCACCAACCTTATCGAATGTTTTAGGTATCACGCAACCAAGTGGCGCAACTGGTGAGGTTTTGAAAGAAGTGACTCAACATTAAATACCGCCATCAAAAAAGCAGCCTTATTATTGGGCTGCTTTTTACTTTTGTATCAATTTACTTAATTTCGTTAAATTCGGCTTTGGCTACTTTTTGTATTTGTTGTCTCAACCAACGATGTCCACTTTCTGTTGTTCTACTTGGGTGCCAAATAGTACATAAATCGTGCTCTTGTTTCTCAAACGGTAAATCCAACGCTTTTAAATTATAGTAGTTACCCAAGCCATCCACCGCAGATTTTGGCATCAATCCTATCATCTCTGTTGAGCCAATAATGGGCATCATTTCTAATGCCCCAGAGGCTCTAATCACGATATTACGCGCTTCCAGCTCTTTAATGTCTTCTCCATTAAGTAAGCTGCTTCGGCTATGCCAACGAGAAGCTGCCACATGCTCTTCTTTTAAAAACTCTTCAAGTGAAATAGACGTTCCTATCCTTGGGTGATCTTTGCTGCACACGACCATCAGTTTTTCAGAATATACGACTTCTGATTTCAGCATAGTTCTGCCACGGATAGCCATATCTATGACTAAATCATATCGCTGTAAGCGCAAATCAGCCTCAAGATCCTCGGTAAATTGAGGATGTATTTCTAACGCAATATGAGGCGCAGCCTGTCGAATTTGACGCACTAATCTTGGAATAAAAGAATGAGTTACCGTAGAGACAACGGCAATAGAAAAGATACGATTAGATGTTTTAGGATCAAACTCTCTTGACGCTGACAGTGTTGAAGTGAAATTTTTGAGTGCCGCCGACATCGCAGGATAAATATCAGAGGCAAAGACCGTAGACTCTACCCCTGTTGTGCTGCGGTGAAAAAGCGGATCATCGTAAATTTCACGTAACCGCTTTAGCGCTTTACTTACTGCTGGCTGGCTAATATCCATTCTGGCCGCAGCTTTTGATAGATTACTTTCTTCATAAATAGCTACAAAGATAGGGATCAAATTTAATTCAGTACTTTTCATAATAACCGTCATGGTCTATTTATCCTGATTTCACTGTATATCATTGATAAATAGACACAAGCGCTATTCTTTAGTTTTGTGTGATTTCTCTTGAACATCGGTGTTTTTAGCAAGGTAATGCTCTCGATATTTATCCAACTGAGGAAGTGCTCTTTTAGGTGTTAATCTAGTAAATAAAGCGATTAACGGACTCGATAAAACATTGACCTTCTTCCAAACCGCCCGCGATAGTGACACTGTCACCTTTTCACTTTGAAAATCTGTCGAGTCTTGTTGCCACTCATTAACTTGAGAATGCTTTTTAAGTTCAAGTTGCTGATGCTGTTGTCGCAGCACACGATAAAGCAATACTCTTACCTGGCTCCATTGACCCTGCTTAACCGCCCTTGAATAGATCCACCACGCAGGTAAAGGGTGCGTTTTATAATAATGTCTTATGCGTACCACAACAAAACCAATGAAAATAACACTGGCTGATCCCCCCAGAATAAAAGTCCAATAGGCTTTTAACCATGACTGGAATGTATGCGAGACCTTAACCGTTTCTCCAGCTACCTCAATGGTTTTTAGTTGCTGAGAATCCAAATCCCACCATGTTAATTGATAGGCAGGAAAAGTGAGATCACCTCCAGCCTGCAGCACATACACACTCGACTCTTTACGTTCTGAAAAATAATCACCGCGCGTTTGAGAGTCTGAAAGTTGATTGGGTTGCGGGTAGCTTTGGTACTCATTACTAGAAGAACTATTTATTATATTAGGCAGTAGCATCGCTAAGGTATCTTCACCTCTAATAGTGAGTGTTCGAGTTATTGTATCTCCGACTTTTAACTCCTCACTTGAGCGATTCCATTGCTGATCAATGCTTAGATTACGTCCAGATACCCAAGTTTGATCGTCCGTTAATAACCCGGATGGTATTGCTGCTGTAAATTGCTGTGGTGTACTGTATAAGGTGCCTGATACATTACCGCCTCCCTCACGGGAAACCTCGATATTCACTTCGGTAGAAGGTACCACAAAGCGTCCTTTCTCTTGCGGGTATAAGGTAATTTCCCAACGTTGATGGCTCCAAGTAATCCCATCTTTTCGTTCCGTAAAATTGGTCGCTAACGTATTTCGCTGCTTAGTCACGACATTCGGGATCTCAATATTGGCAATACGAGTGCCACTGGTAAACCATCTTGGTGTTGCAACTTCAATATAAAGAATGATTTGCTCATTGACCGCGTAGCGAGGCGTTTTAAGTGATGTATCCTTATTAGCTGGTTCACTAAGCCACGTTTTTATTACCACTCGGTCTGATTTATTTAACTCTTTTATTGATGTCGCGTGCGTTGGAAAGCTGAAACCCGCTACTATCATAATAACGAAGAGCATTAGATGAGTTGTGCTTTGTTTACTAATGGTCATCTTCACTTCTCCTTCACAGCATCTGTTGCGTGATTGCGAGTTTGTTCGTATCGTTGCAGTTGAAACTTAGCACGTAAGAAATATTTCGGATCAGCCTCAACTCTACGTAACCATTTATCGGCTAATTCTTGACTGCCCAAAATCTCATTGGCATTGAGACTCTCTTTTGTCATTAAAGAGGCATCAACCTCTTCATCGGCACCATCACCGGTTTTAGGCTGATCTTCTGCTAACTCAAACGACTCTTCTGGACCATCGGTTGTGCCTTTTTGACTTTCACTGGTACGGTTTACTTCATCGACAATACCTTGCATTACAGACAAATTATTTTCCGTTTTTTCTCTTAATTCTGAATCAATATCATCAGCTAATAACCCCTGGAAAATATCCCGCGCTGCTACATATTCTCTTTGTCTTGCTAGCGCATTTGCCGCATTAAACAGGCCTAAATTAGACTTCACTTGTAAAAATGCGCTGTGGGCTAATTGATATTCTCCCGCATAGTAATACGCCGTTCCTTTTTTAAGTGGATCTTGGTACTGCTTTGCCGCTTTTAAATAGTCTGATTGTTCGAAATACCATTGCCCCTGTTGATCCGCCGTCATCCATAAGTTCATCCAGCCATCAGTGATTTTTTGCCATAATGTCACCGTACTCACAGGCTCTTCAGTTTTGGCTTTTAAACTCACGTTTTCAGCGTAGGTTGGCGTTGAATATAAGGTTGGAAAAACCACACATACCACTAAACACCATTTCACTAACCAACCTTTTCTAAACCATGAAAGCATCAATAACGCGACCAAGAACAGTAAATAGTAACCCATGTCTTTCCACGGCATCGCTGACTCATTATTCAACTGCATATGGCGCTGAATTTTATTGTTGAGTGATTGAATATCACGATCATCAACCGTCACTTCCACCACGCTACCATTACTTTTTCGTGCTAGCGTTTGTAATGAAGATAAATCCATTGGGTTATCACTCACTTTATCTTTATTACCTGCCGCTAGCACCAATAGTTGATGTGAGCTATTTTGAAAATACTCTTCATACGCTTGAATCGTCTTAGGATTAACGCCGTCACTGATCAGTAAAACGGTTCCTGCGCTGTTATCACCAAGTTGTGGTTCTATTAATGCTAGTGCACTCTCTGCACTCTTCCCTTCAACGGGCATAATATCTGGGTTAATTGCGGCTAAAAATGGAGCAAAAACGGAGTTATCTTTGGTTAATGGCATGGCTAAATGTGCGGATCCGGAGAATACGACAAGCCCGGTTTTTCCACCTTTTCGCTCGTTAAGTAAATCTCGGATCTTCTGTTTCGACCGCTCTAATCGACTCGGGGCTAAGTCTTTTTGCAACATCGATGGGCTGTTGTCTAATACAATTAACAACGCCGCTTTATCTTCACCAAACGGGGACGGTTCACGCTCCCAAGTTGGCCCTGCACACACGATAATAGCAATAAACATAGAGACACTGAGTAACTTGAGCGGAAGTTGTTTTTTCCACCCCATATCGTTGATGGTTAATGCTGAACGCAAATGCTCGGGTAATACATCTTGCCATTCATTCTTACTGTCCTGCTTCCAACGTAAATAAACTAATAATGCAAGAGGAAGTAAAGCCAATAGCCACCAAGGTCGAATAAAATGAAACTGCTCAACGATTTGTTGCCACATAAGAGAATCAAACATCCGCCTCTCCTGCTTTAAAATAACGCTTAACAGTCACTAAGCTAAACGCCAATAAATACATAATAACGATCAACATTACTGGGTAGTAATGTATTGATTGCTTTGGACGATAAGTTGTACTCTCATACAATTGCGGTTCTAATTTTCCAATTTCATCATAGGCCAAACTTAATTCGTCACGGTTCATCGCCTCAAATGCATTACCACCGGATAATTTAGCTACGCGATTTATGACTTCCATATCAAGCGCTTGTTCACCCACGGTTTTTGGGTCCCCCATCGCTATCATATGAATACGAACCCCTTTCGCAGCAGCGACTTTTGCGGCATCTATTGGTTCAACATAACTGCCTGTGTCATTACCATCGGTTAGTACAATTGCAACTTTTTCTCTTGGTTTTATATCAATCGTATTATCTAGTTTTACCGCCGTTTCATCGTCACCACTTTGCTCGAATACTTTTATCGCTAAACCAATAGCATCTCCTAAATGGGTACTTTGCCCAGCCATTGCCACATCGGTTTGATTAAGCAATTCAAGCCAAACTTTTTGATCAGCGGTAAATGGCGTTTGAACAAAAGCCGCATCGCCAAATAAAATGAGCCCTAAACGATCGCCTTTTCTGGTTTTCACAAAATCGGATAATACCTCTTTAGCAGCGTCTAAACGTGAAATGGATTGGCGCTCACCATTATCAGTTCGAATAGAAGAAACGAAGTCTCGCTCAGCCATTGAGCCAGATAAATCGACCACAACCATAACATCTCGTCCTAATTGCTCACGGGTTTGAGGCTCTCCTAAAATGGTCGGTTTGGTTAACGCTAAAACCAATAGCCCCCAAGATAAAATCAAAATCGCTTTTTGCCACACACTAGGAGTCAGCTGACCTGCCCCATCAGATGGTGTCTCATCTAAGGCTTTAGCAACCACATCAAAGAATGGAACTTTTATGGCTGATTGACGAGTGCGATAAGCAGGAATGAACCAATAAATAACCATTGGTAGTGGCAGTACCCACCACCAATACGGGTTCGCAAATTCAAGTTGATCAATTAACATTCGCTTCCCCCTGATGATGACGTAGCCACGCTTCACACATGGTAAGTAATTGCTGTAACTCTTGAAACGTTAATTGATTTTTACTCTGAACTAGCGCTTTCATCCACCCTTCACCAATGTCATCATCAAAAGGGGTCGAACTTTGCGGAAAATAACCGTCGATTACGCAAAGAAAATCATTACCAAAAACAGGAGCATGTTGAGGATTCAGATAAACAACCGCAGCTTTCATCACCTCAAATAGATCATGAGTTAGTTGCTGACTCACTTGCGACTCATTCGACATTTTCACTTGCTCATCAAGCCTTACCTTCATAGAAATAACGAGTATTAAAGCTTCACGACGATAGCGATTTCCCCACCACTTTTTTCCCCACTTTATGGCTTTGTAGAGACTAAAAACGGCCAAAGTGATAGCGATTATTTTCCACCCTAACGTTTGAGGAAACCAGCTGACATGTTCAGGGGTAACCACTTCACTCAGATCTCTTAATATATAGCTGCTTGGTGGTGTATGAAGGCTCATCGACGACCTCCTACAGCACGTTTAAATTGTTCGATATGAGCACCTGACGTATCTGTCTCGATAACGGGCAACCCTTTTGCAGCCATGAGTTGGATCAATTGTTCTCTTTTTAAACTTTGCTGTTCACTTAACCCTTTATTGGCTAAATCAAACTTCTTTGCCTCATTAATACTAATTTGCAATGAACCATCGCCAACAACCCAGTCGTTATGTAATGCTGGAAGATGGGATTCAAAAGGATCAGAGATAAGCACACCAAGTACGTCGTTATGCTTTTGAAGGTGCTTTAAATGGGTAATATCATCCGGTGTAGTGCCATGCCAATCACTAAGAATGATGATTGTCGTTTCTTTTAATTTTAGGCGTCCTAATAAGGTGACAAATTGAGAGAAACTCACCGCATCACTGTCTTTACTCATCACATCTAACGACTGATTTGTATTGGCTAACAACTTTAATCGATGGAGTAAATCCCCTTGAGATCGTTTTGCGGTTAACCAATGCAGTTTCTCTGTTGATTGAAGAACAAACCCCACTCGATCACTGTCTTGTAATATTCGCCAAGCCGTTAATGCTGCAAGCTCTGCTGCAACGACCGATTTCATGGTATCGACAGATGAGAAGTACATGCTACTGCGTTGATCGACACAAATAATAAAATGACGATCTTTCTCTTCAGTATAGGAACGAACATGAGGCTTACCGGTTCGCATCGTGACTTTCCAATCCAGATTACGAATATCATCACCGAGTTGGTAATGTCTTAGCTCTTCAAAATTTAAACCTCGCCCCCGAAAAATAGACGAATGGCGGCCAGACAACGCAGTGCCTGATTTTAAATTTGGTAATAAACTGAACGCCCTCGCTTGAGATTGCAGTTTAATTAGCTTGCTGTAATCACAATGTATTCGTGGATCAGTACTTTTATCATTCATAAAAAGCCCTACCCAATAACAACATGATCCAATAGCTCATTAATGACTTGCTCTTGCGTTACGCCATCCGCCAACGCGTCGTAGCTCAAGGTTACACGATGCCCCAACACAGAATGAGCCATTGCTCGTATATCATCTGGCTCTACGTAATCTCGACCTTGCAACCACGCATAAGCTCGCGCACATTTATCCAGTGAAATTGACGCTCGAGGGCTTGAGCCTATTTCAATCCAACGAGATAAATTAGACTCGTTATAACGCTCAGGTTTACGTGTCGCCATAACTAAGGCGACGATATAACGCTCACTGATCTCAGAGACTTCAATTTGAGATAACTCGCTTCTTGCTTGCATGACGACAGAAGTATCAAGCTGAATATTAACTGCGCTTTCTGACTTATCCTCCTTTTTTTCCTCTGTCTGCTTTTGAGAAGATTCTTCGCAACGAACAAGGCGTATAATGTCTAATTCTGCCTCATCATCAGGGTAATCAACAGAAACCTTCATGATAAATCGATCCATTTGCGCTTCTGGTAATGGATATGTACCCTCTTGTTCTACTGGGTTTTGTGTGGCGAGTACCATGAAGAGTTCAGGTAAGGTGTGCGTTTGATCGCCAACGGTGATCGTTCCTTCCGCCATCGCTTCTAATAATGCCGCTTGTACTTTAGCTGGCGCTCGATTAATTTCATCCGCCAATACTATGCTGTTAAAAATAGGCCCTGGTTGAAAATGCAGTTGTGGTTTACCGTTTAACTCTTGATACACCTCAGTACCCGTGACATCCGATGGAAGAAGATCTGGTGTAAATTGAATCCGCCCAAACGAGGTATGTAAGTTGTCTGCTAATGATTTAACGGAACGTGTTTTAGCGGTTCCCGGCAGGCCTTCAAGCAGTACATGACCTTGAGTTAATAACCCAATAACCAACGAGCGTACCACGTGAGACTGACCAATAACGGACTGTTCAACCTGTGTTATCAATGTATTTATTGCCTGTTGGGTTTGATTCATGTTTGCTCCCTATCCTAACGAGATAAATTTTATCTATTCATTGTAAATACTTGCTCTATAACTATTGGTTATACCGTTCATCATTAAAGGCGTTGTTTTAATGCATCAATGACATTTTTCGGAGCATACTGCTCCAATTGAGTAATGCATTGTGCTGCTTTTTTGAGCTGATTTTTTAATAGCATGTCGCATTGAGCAAACAGATGCTGTGGATCGCCACTGAGCTCAAAGGCTTGGTTCAAGGCTTGCGCGGCAGCTGCTCCATCAAAAGGCTCCATCGATAATCCATACACATACCAATATTGAGAGTTTTGTTTCTCGATCTCTGCGGCTTTTCTAAAGTACTGGCTAGCTTCTTTTTTCTGCTCTAATCGCAATAACGCTAGTCCCGCACTGTAAGGCAGAGCTCCTGAATTTGGCTGCGCTTTTATTCCTTCTTTTAACAGTTCAAGTCCTTTGTTTTCTTTACCTTGCGTACGATACATATCTGCTAAATTGACATAGCTATTAATAAAATAGGGTTCAATTTCAATCGCACCTAAGTAGGCCTGCTCTGCTTTTTCTAGCTTTCCTTGAGAGCGATACACATTGCCTAAGTTAGTTCGCCCGAAGCCTCGATCTGCATTAAACAGTTGAATGTTAATGTATTCATTTAATGGTGCTGTTAGTTGCTCTTTTTGTAATGGATTAAGATCAGACCAATACGCGGCTAATGCCCCTGCGGCTTCTGAGCGGATCGCTAAAACGTTGTCGGTTAATAATGGAGAAAGGATCTGCCAACGGTCATAAGCGCTATATCCTGCAGAGCCTTGCACTGCTCCTAAACGAATAAGTTCATCATCATGTTTTATCGCTCTACCAAGTGCCACTAATGTATTCTTGCTCGGAAAACGACTTAACCTTTGCAGAGCTGAGCCTCGAATAATACCCGCTTGTTTTGCGTCTTGTGCTGTATATGACAGGGCATCTCCCGCCCCACGATAATTAATGTCTGATGCGTAAAATGCCACAGCAAAGTGTTGCTGATTTCGATATGGAGAATCAGGGAACCATTGAGCAACCTGCTTATCGGCCCAACTGTCATCTTTGTCTTCATGGCATTGGGTGCAAACATTAGGAGTACCAATGTTCTTACTCAGATCTGGCCTTGGTATTTGCCAGCTGTGATCACGCCTTGCATCTACACCCATGTAAGTCGTCTCTGGCATATGGCAAGTCGTACATTGCGAAGCTTCGGTATTGGCCTCATGGAACGTGTACTTTTCTGGCGTATATTCTGATGCTATATGACACTGGCTGCATATAGCTTCTTCAGGAATACTTAATTTTGTCGTATGAGGATCGTGACAATTACTGCATGTAACGCCTTTTTTTGCCATTTTCGATTGCATAAATGACCCATAGACATAATCTTCATCATAAATTTGGCCATCATTATGATAAAGCTCAGCAGTGATTAAACTTGGAAGGTAGCTATCTAATAATGTTTTTGAATCACCTTTGATATGAGCCTGATCTTCATTTAATTGGGTTCGGCGACTATGGCACTGCGCGCACATAGTAATTTGAGCAGTGGCTTGGATTTGCTTTGGTTGCAGTGTTGTGTGACCTTCTTTAAAGACCCATTCTTTGACTGACTTACTTAAATCTCGTTCAAAACCATAGTGTTGATTAGTAACCCCTTCTTGGTTATTACTCCATATTAGGTGTTCACTTGCAGGGCCATGACACGCCTCACAGCTGACATTAATCTCAGACCATGTGGTGCTATACGTATCTGTTTTTATATCGTAATTTTTCTTAACGTCGGTCGAATGACAATCCGCGCACATGAAGTTCCAATTTTGTCCTGAGTTGGTCCAATAAAATTCATCCGTTTTTTTCATATTTGGATAAAGATGGTACCAACGTTGACCACCCTCTTCTGCACTACGTGAATCCCAAGCGAATGGAATTAATTGGATACGTCCATCGTCAAATTCCACCATATATTGCTGTAATGGCTCAAACCCAAACGTGTAGCTAATTTGGTAATCGTTGAACTTTCCATCAGGTCCTTCGATATTGACCCAGTACTCTTTACCTTTTCTAAAAAAGCGATTGGTTTTTCCTTCAAACTCAAAACTCGCATCATTAAAATCACCAAACACACTGTCTTTATCCGCATGCTTCATTGCCATGTCATGATCAGAACCAATCCATGCTTCGACTTCTTCTTTATGGCAATCCACGCAAGTGTCATTACCGACAAAATCGGCAGCAACTGTATTCGATGAAAAACCAATAATGCTTATCCATACCACACAAAGTGCGTAGGTGATTATTTTACTGCTCATATACATCCTTGTATTGATACATTTTCTATCTCTAATCCTAAAGATAACAATACATTAGATATAGAGTATATTTACTGATTTTTCCATTAGGATTTATCAATATGTGAATGCTAGCAGAAATAAAAAAGGGCCCCGAAGAGCCCTAGCGTTATCTGATTTTTACTATTTATTGTGAGGCTGTTGCAGCTTCTCCATTACCTGATCAAGGCCGAAACTTGCTGCTTTTTGACGCGGAGGAAATTCCTCAAAGGTTGCTAAATATTGTCCTACATACGCCTGTGCTGGAACAAACATATATGCATGGTCTAGCAACCAGTCATAGTATGTATTAGACGTTACATCTGCGACTTCATATGGGTCCATACGTAAGTTAAACAATTTAGGCACACGTAGAGTTACAAATGGTTCAGCCCAAATTTGAAGCGTACCATTAACACGTTGCTCCATAAATACTGCTTTCCACTTGTTATAACGAAGTGCGGCTAAATCACCATCATCGGTAAAGTAAAAGATTTCATCACGACGGCCTTTCTCTTCTTTACCGGTTAAGTAAGGTAAGAAGTTGTATCCATCTAGATGGTTTTTAAAGCTCTTATTTCCAAGTTTGGTTCCTTTTTTCAATTCATCTTTTATGTCGTCATTACCGGCAATAGCTGCAAATGTTGGTAGCCAATCCATGTGGTGCATAATTTCATTAGATACTACGCCCGGTTCAATTTTACCCGGCCAACGAACCATGGCTGGTACTCGGTAAGCCCCTTCCCAGTTGGTGTTTTTCTCACTTCGGAATGGCGTTGTACCCGCATCAGGCCATGAGTTCATATGTGGCCCATTATCTGTAGAGTAGAAAACAATCGTATTATCTTTAATACCCAATTTATCTACCGTTTTTAACAGCTCCCCAACGTGATTATCGTGCTCAACCATACCATCAGCGTAATTACTGATCCCTGTTGAACCTTGCAGTTCCGGTTTTACGTGAGTTCTAAAGTGCATTCGAGTCGCATTCCACCACACAAAAAATGGCTTATCAGCTTTCACTGCACGACCCATAAAATCAATTGCCGCAGAAACGGTTTCGTCATCGACAGTTTCCATACGCTTACGTGTAAGCGGGCCTGTATCTTCAATCTTGCCATCAGCGTACGATTTAATTACCCCACGAGGTCCAAACTTTTTACGAAACTCAGGATCTTTAGGGTAATCAATATTTTCCGGTTCTTCTTCCGCATTTAAGTGGTAAAGATTACCAAAAAACTCATCAAAACCATGCGCTGTTGGAAGAAACTCATCTTTATCACCAAGGTGGTTTTTACCAAATTGGCCTGTCATGTAGCCCATTGGTTTTAACACTTCCGCAATGGTTGCATCTTCGGCTTGTAAACCTATATCTGCACCCGGCAAACCGACTTTACTTAGACCTGTTCGTAATACACTTTGACCAGTTATAAACGTTGAACGACCAGCAGTACACGATTGCTCTGCGTAATAGTCGGTAAACATCATCCCTTCTTTTGCTATGCTATCAATGTTTGGGGTTTTGTATCCCATCAAACCAAAGGTATACGCACTGATATTTGATTGACCAATATCATCACCCCAAATTACTAAAATATTGGGCTTTTCGGCAGCAAGGGTATAGCCAGAAGCTCCCATTAATACCGCACTTAAAATACCTAACCTACGATTTGTTCCTTGTTTCAACGTCATATAACCTCCTGTTTATGTATAAGCAGTTACGATTAAATATATAGTCTATAAAACAAGCAGAATCGAATTTAATGATGTTTTTTATTCAATTTTATGCCAATTGTCTCTATTCCTTTTCTTCATCACTCAAACATAAATATCGTATTTCTGATCAATATCTCAATTAGTCTTTAATCACACCTTACAAATAATCATTTAAATTCAATCACTTAATTTAAAAATAACCATTGGTTATAACCGCTATAAAGCGACGAATCATTAATTCTCACTTAGAGTACAGACAATTAATCGCAACTAATTGGAGTTCTTCATGGGACATAATTTAAGTAAGATTGCTGTTGGCGTTGGCCTACTTGCCACCTCAGGCACAGTGATGGCTGCATCTCAACCAAACATACTCGCTATTTTTGGTGATGACGTTGGTTACTGGAACATCAGTGCCTATAACCAAGGCATGATGGGTTACGAAACCCCAAACATTGACCGTATTGCAAACGAAGGTGCCCTTTTTACTGATCACTATGGTCAACAATCTTGTACTGCTGGACGTTCTGCTTTCATTACAGGCCAAGAACCATTTCGAACTGGGTTATTGACCGTTGGCATGCCGGGCTCTGATCACGGTATTCCAGATTGGGCACCAACTATTGCGGATCTATTAAAAGATCAAGGTTATATGTCAGCTCAATTTGGTAAAAACCATCTTGGTGATCAAGATAAACATTTGCCAACTAACCACGGTTTTGACGAGTTCTTTGGTAATCTTTACCACTTAAACGCAGAAGAAGAGCCTGAAACTTACTACTACCCTAAAGATCCTGAATTCCGTAAAAACTACGGCCCTCGTGGTGTGATTAAGTCGTATGCCGATGGCAAGATTGAAGATACAGGACCGATGACGCGTAAACGTATGGAACACGCCGATGAAGAGTTCTTAGATGCAACGCTCGCATTCATGGAAAAAGCAGTTAAAGCGGATAAGCCTTTCTTTATCTGGCATAACACCACTCGTATGCACGTTTGGACTCGTCTACAAGAGAAATACCAAGGTGCGTCAGGCATCAGTATTTACGCTGATGGTATGCTTGAGCATGATGACCATGTCGGAATTTTACTTGATAAACTAGATGATCTTGGCATTGCCGATAACACCATTGTTATTTATTCAACCGACAACGGTGCAGAAACAGCAACATGGCCAGATGGTGGTGCAACTCCATTCCATGGCGAGAAAGGAACAACATGGGAAGGCGGTATGCGCGTTCCACAACTTGTTCGTTGGCCGGGAACTATCGAACCGGGCACTAAAATCAATGAAATGATGGCACACCAAGATTGGCTTCCAACCTTACTTGATGCTGCGGGTGTTCCTAATGTGAAAGAGAAGCTCGCTAAAGGCTACAAAGCCAACGGCAAAGAATTCAAAGTTCATATTGATGGCTATGATTTCAAACCGTACTTTGAAGGAAAAACAGATAAAGGCCCTCGAGAATCCCTACTCTACTTCACTGCAAATGGTGAGTTAAACGCGGTTCGTTGGCAGGATTGGAAATTAAACTTTGCGGTAATGGAAGGTAATATTTCTAACGCAGTTCGTCTAGAACCAAACTGGCCTCAAATTATCCACCTACGTGCTGACCCATTTGAAAAAGCGCCACATGAATCAGCAATGTACTTACGCTGGATGGCAGATAACATGTGGTTATTTGTACCTATTCAAGACGTATTAGGTGACTTCTTCTCAACGCTGCCTGATTACCCGATGCAAAATGGGACAATTATGAACCCTGCAACAATCACATCAGAATCCTTACAACTTAAAGGGAAAATGCAGCAACTGGATAAACTGCAACAACAAATGAACAGCTTAAACGTGAAATAATTGAATCGTTAAGTTAATAAATGAAAGCCCTCGATGGATTAACATTGAGGGCTTTTTGTATATAACTATTGTGAAATTATCGACGAATACATGTAGTACAACCACGACACGCTGAACGAGTGTGGGGATCTAATCGTCCTCTTTGAATCTTACAATAGGCATTTCTTAATGCACGACGAGCCGAAAACCAATCATCCGGTTTCGCAAGCAGCAAGTTGCCATTAATCCGTTTCATTAATGGCACTCGATATTCATTAATAAACTTACTGTCAAACTCAATATCAAAATGTTTAAGAACCTGTTCTATTGAAGTAAAACTAGCAATCACTTTTTGAATTTCAGCTTGGCTCATCGGTAATACTAATGCTTAAACGTGTTCATTTCAGTCGCGCTAGTAGCCGTAAGATCACCCGATGGATTTAATAGATGTGGCAAAATCTTAGGCAAATTTAGCGTAATGTCTTTATCTTCAACAGCATAAATAACTTCGTTATACCAACCTAATAACCCCATTGATGCATACCCAATAGCATCATTATCTTCACGGTGTTCAATGATAATTTGTAGAAAACGCAAAATCGCTTTATCGTTTGATCCAGCTTGCTCACGAGTTGAGTGAAAAATCTTTGTTGCTTCAACTACCAACCCTGCATATTCAGTTTCAACAGAAACTTGAAAAGAACCACCATCAACAGAAATTTTCATAAGATTTATTGCCAATTCATTATTCTAATAAAGGCGCATAATATCGAATAAATATCACCTTGTCGTTAGTCATAATAAAAACCACTTGATCTAAATAAAAAAAATACTCTTCATGATTATTTTTTAATCTTAACGAACTCGGTTAATAGCATATGCCAAAAATAATTATTGGCATATGCCATTAACAAGCCTATACTTTGCTTGTATTTAATGGAGAGCATTGATGGCTAGACCTAAAAAGTGTCGTCGTATTTGTAGTAGAGCACCATACAGTTGCTTTAAACCTAATGGCGTACCAACAACAGAACTACCGCAAGTTCAACTACTTGCTGAAGAATTAGAAGCATTGCGATTGGCTGATTTTGAAGGATTAAGTCAACAAGACGCAGCCGACCAGATGATGGTTTCTCGACAAACCTTCGGCAACATAGTTAAACAAGCAAGATTTAAAGTAAGCAGCTGCTTGGTTAATGGTCAGGCTTTAATGCTCCAAACGGAGACTGAATAATGAAATTTGCTATTCCTTATCAAAATGGCCGTATTGCAGGACACTTTTCTAAAGCTGAATCGTTTCTTTTTACAGACCAAACACATTCAGAAACAGTGCCAAATCCTGCACTTAATAGCACTGGTTGTGGTGGCAAAAAATCACTACTCTCGCTATTAAAAAACCAACAGATTAATGCCCTTATTGTTCGTAATATTGGACAAAAAATGCTTGGTAACTTACTCGAGTCAAATATTCGAGTATTTCACGCTCAAGGTCATATCTCGTTAAATGACGCTACATTCACTGACTTTCCTGAATTGACTTGTGCATCTCAAGGTCGTCCTTGTAAAAATACAAAACAAGGTTGTTGTAATAAAAAGCACAGTATGACGACTTCAAAGTTAAGTGCCCCATCACAACTAAAACACAAATTGACTGTATTAGGATTTAAATAATGAGTACCGTTTTAATTACCTTTGGTGTTTTTGTATTAGTCATTCTTCTGATGGCTTTAGGGGTAATCTTTGGGCGTAAGGAAATTCAAGGAAGTTGCGGCGGATTAAACAATGTTGGCGTAGATAAAGTATGTAATTGTGAAACAACTTGCGATGAACATAAACTTTATCAAATATCAGAACCTTCCGAAAAATAAATAAAAAAGCATCCATAATTTATGGATGCCCTTTTCTTCGTCTAAAAAGCTATTTAGTCTGGCTTACATTCTCTTCTGGTTGCTCACACAAATAAGCGTTGCCAAACATAGTAACAGAGCTTGAAAAATCTAAAGACTGATATAAATACAATGTATCCGCGCCTAGTGCTGCTGCTTTAATTCGCATTTGGTTTAATGTACCCCAAACCATATCCTTATCAGCGTGCAGCCAGTAATCGTAAAAATGGCCTTCTGAGCCAAATACAATCCCCAAACGTTGACAATCTTTTACTACTTCAACTTCATCCCAAATCACATCTACTTTTTCTGATTCTTGAGTTGGGAAAGTCACGCAGCCTGTTAATATCATTGACGATGCTAACATAGAGCTAGCTATTAGCGTTTTCATTAATTAATCACTACCAAATAAATGTTGCGCGATTTTAGTGAAAATTTAGCCGCTGGCAAGTAATAATCTAAATTTTATTAATTGTGCCCTGCTCTTTTATTAACGCCACTTATTTACTTCTGCGTCTGCATTAGCACGACGAGCGGCCGCTGCAACTTCTTTATCAACAATTGTTTGTCCAATAGGTGCAATTGAGATTACAGCAAGCTTCAAGTGTTGAATGGCAAATGGAATACCAATAATCGTCACAAAACAAGCTACCGCTGACATTACATGGCCAATCGCTAACCAAAAACCTGCAAAAATAAACCACAGAACATTACCAATAAAACCAAGACTACCTGTGCCTATGTCTTCGTTTCGGGTTAATTCATCACGATAAATCGCTTCTTTACCAAACGGGAAAAAAGAAAAACCAGCAATAACAAAACACGCTCTTCCCCATGGAATACCAATGATACTAATAAAGGCTAATACACCAAAAAAACACCATGCTAGACCCATGAATACGCCACCAAAAAGGAACCAAATTAAATTACCAATTGCGCTCATTTTATTTCCTTACTTTATCATTCTATATCTGATAATTGATTAAACCGTAAATTAGATCACTGTAGTTAATCGTCAGCGCCACACTTTACACATTCATCGTAAGTTCTCTCACCTTCACTAATGACCGTGTATTGACCCACACAATTTTCACACAGTGCAAGTACAGGATAGGCTTCTTTTTGTTTTTTGGAAGACGTATTTCCTTCCGTTGTATAAAATTTTCTCACAAGCACTCCCAAGTTAGGAAAATTCTTAACTATAGAAAAACACTCGACAATATGAAGTGTCGAGTGTTTTTAATAATACCAATGTAACTAATTAGATGATCTATTTATTACCAGTTATCTGGGTATTTTCTTTTGTTCTTCTTGCCTGTGCCTTCTGGTTTTGCGACTGGTTTAATCGCTTCTAATAAGGCCTCTGTGATCTCTTCATCTACTTCAAAACCCTCTACTTGCTCACGCTCAAGTCGGATCATGTTTTTCTTCTCAATGATTTTAAAGTGATGGTAATCTTCAAAATCAATTAATGATAATGCTAGACCCACTTCACCTGCACGGCCACTTCGACCAATACGGTGCATGTAATCTGCTGGGCTTCTTGGCAAATCAAAATTGATAACCACTGGCAGTTTTTCAATATCTAAACCACGAGCGGCAATATCTGTAGCAATCAGTACATCAATCTCACCCGCTTTAAAACCTTCAAGAACACGGCTACGAGCGCCCTGACCTTTATCACCATGGAATACCTCTGCAGTAATTCCACGCTTTGACAGTTTATCGGCTAGGTGATTACAACCGTTTTTAGCGTTGACAAAAATAAGTGCTTGTCGCCATTGCTGTTGATGAATCAAATGCGCTAATACGGCTGTTTTTTCACCTTTATTAACGGTAAATACGCGCTGCACTAAGGTACTTGCGTCTGCACTTTGTAATTGCAACTCTACCGGGTTAATGAGTAACGCCTGAGTTAACGTTTCTACTTCTTCTGGAAACGTTGCTGAAAATAACAGTGTTTGTTTTTGCTTTGGCGCTAACGCTAATAGCTGAGACAATTCTTCAGTAAAACCAAGACTTAGCATTCTATCGGCTTCATCAAGTACTAAGGTTTTTACTTGGTCTAACTTAATGGCATTACTTGAGATCAAATCTAGTAATCGACCTGGCGTTGCAACTAAAATATCGCAACCACCACGAAGGTTCAGCATTTGTTTATTAACAGATACACCACCAAACACAGACACCGTTTTAATCGCACCATTAAAATGCGCGGAATATGATTTGATACTATCAGCGACTTGTTGTGCAAGCTCACGAGTAGGAACTAAGATAAGGCCAGTAACATAATTGCCTTTATTGCTGTGGGGTTTCCCTGACTGCTGCTCAAAAATTTGCTGCAACATAGGCAATGCGAACGTTGCTGTTTTACCTGAGCCTGTATTTGCCCCTGCAATTAAATCACGTCCGGCTAATACACTCGGGATAGCTTGTGCTTGAATAGGCGTTGGCTGTTGATATTCCAGCTCTGTTAATCGTGCTAACAATGGTGAAATAAGGCCAAGTTCTGCAAAGTTGGCTGGTGCTGTCGTCGTGGTCATGAATATAAAGGGCTCAAAGCTAAAATAATAGCCGGTTATTTTAGCCTATTTATGCCCTCTACGGTTAATTAAATCGTTTTTTTCCAATACGCATAAAGGCCATTAATATCAGACGAACACAGTAAGTCCATTGCACCTTTAATTTTCTCTTCACTCCACTGCCACCACTTCATTTCTACTAGCTGAGCAATCTCAGTCTCTGTAAAACGATAGCGGATATGTTTAGCCGGATTTGAACCCACAATGGAGTATGGTTCTACATCTTTAGTCACCACAGCACGACTTGCTATGATTGCACCATCACCCACAGTGACACCACTCATGATCATTGCTTCTGTACCAATCCAAACATCATTACCAATAACGGTATCACCAGCACGTTCAAAGCCATCTTTAGCATCAGCAAAGTTATCGTTATCTTGATAGAAAAATGGAAAGGTACTTGCCCATTTATGTTGGTGCCCTTGGTTTCCTGCCATCATAAAAACAGCGCCTGACCCAATAGAACAATAACTACCAATAATTAGCTTATCAATATCTGTTCTATCAGAAAGTAAATAGCGAGCACAATCATCAAAGCTGTGATTATGGTAATAACCAGAATAGTAACTGTGCTCACCAACAATAATATTGGGGTTAGTTACTTGCTCTTTTAATGACTTACCAATAAAAGGGCTTTCGAAATAATTGTTCACTATCTACTCCCTCTTTAATAAACAGCTAGATATTAGCCAAAATTACAAAGCTATTATAAATACCTATTTTTTAATACACCAAATAATTCTCAGTAACTTTGTGTATTAAAATTTATCCGCATCAATTTCAAAAAGCGTTAAATCACTTCTGATTGGTTTATATTCCACCGGAGGTTCAATCAAAAAGACGTTATCAACACCTAATTTATTTAAAGCAGATATTGAGTAGTACCAGCCATCATAACCTCCTTCGTCAAACTGAGAGAAATCATCACTTTGGCCCAATGTCGTGATCCTTTGATCAACCCCAATCATGGAATAAAACGCATCCTCACGCTTTATCGAATCTTTCATATAGTTAGCCGCTTCATTTAATGTCTCTTCACGTTGCTGAATAGATAGACTGGCTAACTCTTTTTCAAACTCACTATCATCAAATTCGTTACTGCTTGCCCCGCCATGAAAACCAATAACAGCACGGTTACTTATTAATTTTCTTTTTCCGCTTGGAAATACATAATTTGCGCATGATGAAAAACAATAATCGTTCACTTCAACGGTTAAGTTATTTTTATAAACAAACTCACCGAGATCCATCCCAAGGTTAATTTCCCCACCATAACTCTTAATTTCTAATGTTTTAATCTGTCCATTATTTTTATATAACGACAACAGCGTTTCATTAGCGTCATCAGAGATATCCCCTTCATAGACGAACTTATCTCCCTTAACGACCACCGTCGTCTCTAACTCAGCCATGGCTGAGGGTGCATTACATAAAACAAAACCTAAATAAAGACAATTGGTTACACGCATTATTCAACCTCAATGTTAAATATCTAAAATAATAAACGCCAATCTATTCGTTATACTGAAGTATAAGTAGTCATTCGATATTCAATTGATGTTTTAGTTCCTAGAGATTACACATTTAAAAGTACCCCCTCCTTCCATCCTTTAGCTACCACCAAAATTTGACTAAGATCTCTTATTTAGTCTTTCATCAATTAGATTCCTGCGTTTGATCACACTTAGTTACATTCTTAGATGCAAAGTGCTATTTATTGCTCTAAATTCACCATCGAAACGTTTACGCAAACGTTTCGATGGGCATTAAACAAGCAGTATGTGTTCATAATTAATTAACTAAAGGTATTCTCATGAAGAAAAATACACTACTAAACGCAGAGTTATCGTATGTAATCGCCACACTTGGCCATACTGATGAAGTCACTATTTGCGATGCTGGCCTGCCGATTTTTGAAGAATCACAACGAATCGATTTAGCATTAGTTCAGGGAATACCAACCTTTATTGATACCGTAAAAGCGACATTGTCTGAAATGCAAATTGAAGGCGTAATTGTTGCTGAAGAGTTCAAAACCGTTAGCCCACAACTACACGATGAGCTGATGACACTTATTGCTGCTGAAGAAGCGCTGTGTGGAAAATCAATTACCATCTCTTACGTGTCTCACGAGGCATTTAAAGTACACACACAGCAAAGCAAAGCGATTGTTCGCACAGGTGAATGCACTCCTTATGCTAACGTTATTTTCCAATCTGGCGTTGTATTTTAAATAGGACACGTTATGACTCAAGCTATCTTAGAATTAAACGGCATTGAGAAAGCCTTTCCAGGCGTGAAAGCTCTGGATGGTGCTTGTCTTAATGTCTATCCCGGCAAAGTCATGGCCCTGATGGGTGAAAATGGCGCGGGTAAATCAACCTTGATGAAGTCACTAACGGGCATCTACGCAATGGATGCTGGCGAAATCCGCTATGAAGGCAAAGCGGTTAACTTTAATGGACCTAAACACTCTCAAGAATCAGGTATCAGTATTATTCACCAAGAGCTGAACCTTATTCCTGAACTGACCATTGCTGAAAACATCTTCTTAGGCCGTGAGAAAACCAATGCATTTGGTGGCATCAAATGGGCTGAAATGTACAGTGATGCAGATGCTCTACTGAAACGTTTGAATGTAAAACACCACTCTCGTCAGCTATTAGGTGAACTGAGTTTAGGTGAGCAACAAATGGTTGAGATTGCCAAAGCACTGTCGTTCAAATCTAAAGTTATCATCATGGACGAGCCAACAGATGCGTTAACAGATACTGAAACTGAATCTCTGTTTAAAGTGATCAATGAGCTTCGTGATGAAGGTTGTGGCATTGTTTATATCTCACACCGCCTAAAAGAGATCTTCGAGATCTGTGATGACATTACTATCCTTCGTGATGGAAAATTCATTGGCGAACGTGTAGTTGCAGATATCGATGAAGACACACTAATTGAAATGATGGTAGGCCGTCGTCTTGATGAGCAATACCCTCGTATTGATGTTCAACACAATGAAAAATCATTAGAGCTGTTCGATGTTTCTGGCCCTGGTGTTCACAATGTTAGCTTCTCATTAGATCGCGGCGAGATCCTTGGCGTATCAGGCTTAATGGGTGCAGGTCGTACTGAATTAATGAAAATTATCTACGGTGCAGCACCAATGACGTGTGGCGCGATTAAACTGAACAACAAGATGATTAACCCAATCTCTCCTCGTGATGGTTTGGCAAACGGCATTGCTTATATCTCTGAAGATCGTAAAGGTGATGGCCTAGTACTTGGTTTATCCGTTAAAGAGAACATGTCTTTATGCTCGTTAGATCAGTTATCAAAAGGTGTCCAGATTGATCATTACGCGGAAGTCACAGCAGTAGAAGATTTCATTCGCTTATTCAATATTAAAACCCCTACTCGCGACCAAATTATCGGTAACTTGTCTGGCGGTAATCAACAAAAAGTGGCGATTGCTAAAGGCCTTATGACTCGTCCTAAAGTATTGATTTTAGATGAGCCAACACGTGGCGTTGATGTTGGTGCGAAAAAAGAGATCTACCAATTAATTAACCAATTTAAAGCCGAAGGCATGAGCATTATTTTAGTCTCATCTGAAATGCCTGAAGTATTAGGAATGAGCGACCGTATCTTAGTTATGCATGAAGGCCGTATCAGTGGCGAATTCATGGCAAAAGATGCCGACCAAGAAAAATTATTGGCTTGTGCAGTAGGTAAAACTGTTGAGCAAAACATCGAGGTAATAGCATGAGCACTAAATCAATGACTTCATCTGAAACGCAACAAAAGAAAGGCGGCATGTTTTCTAAAGAATGGCTGATTGAGCAAAAATCGTTAATCGCGCTATTACTTTTGATTGTCGTGGTTTCCTTTTTAAACGACAACTTTTTCACTGTCGACAATATCTTAAACATCCTGCGCCAAACCTCAGTTAACGCGATTATCGCGGTAGGTATGACGTTGGTTATCTTAACTGCGGGTATCGACTTAAGCGTTGGTTCTGTATTAGCCCTTTGTGGTGCCTTTGCTGCAACCATGATTGGCCTTGAAATTCCAGTAATGATTGCGGTTCCAACGGCGCTACTTGCTGGTGCTGCTCTAGGTGCAATCAGCGGTATTATTATCGCAAAAGGTAAAGTTCAAGCATTCATTGCAACGCTAGTAACCATGACGTTATTACGTGGTGTGACAATGGTTTACACAGAAGGTCGCCCTATTTCAACTGGCTTTACCGATGTTGCAGACAGCTTTGCATGGTTCGGTACAGGTTACGCACTTGGCATCCCTGTTCCAATTTGGCTAATGGTTATCGTGTTTGCATCTGTATGGTACTTACTAAACCACACACGCTTTGGTCGCTACGTTTATGCTCTAGGTGGTAACGAATCAGCAACTCGCTTATCTGGTATCAATGTGGATCGCGTAAAGATCGGTGTTTACGCAATCTGTGGTCTACTTGCTGCACTGGCTGGCTTAATCGTAACGTCTCGTCTTTCTTCAGCTCAACCAACAGCAGGTATGGGTTATGAGCTAGATGCTATCGCAGCGGTTGTACTTGGTGGTACAAGCCTCGCTGGTGGTAAAGGTCGCATCATGGGTACGCTAATTGGTGCTCTGATTATCGGCTTCTTAAACAACGCACTGAACTTATTAGATGTTTCTTCTTACTACCAAATGATTGCCAAAGCGGTAGTTATCCTACTGGCAGTATTAGTGGACAACAAGAGCAAGTAATACGCACTAAATTATATAAGAACGTAATACAAAAATTTCACCCCTATACATTCGTTTGCTGTTTAAAACAAAAATAGGCACAACCAGACGTACCCTGTTTGAATTGTGCCGCCCTACACTCTACAAGGAATATAGAATGAAAAAGTTAGCAACCCTAATCTCGGCAGCCCTACTTTCTACCTCTTTCGCATCGACAGCTGCGGCTCAAGATACAATGGCAATGGTCGTGTCTACATTGAACAACCCATTTTTCGTGACCATGAAAGAAGGTGCTGAAGCAAAAGCAAAAGACCTAGGCTACAAACTGATTGTTCTGGATTCTCAAAATGATCCAAGTAAAGAGCTTTCAAACATTGAAGATCTTACAGTTCGTGGTGTAAAAGCAATTCTAATTAACCCAACAGATTCTGATGCGGTATCAAATGCGATTCGTATGGCTAACCGCTCTGGCATCCCTGTATTAACGCTTGACCGTGGTGCAAGCCGTGGTGACGTAGTAAGCCATATTGCCTCAGATAACGTTGCTGGTGGTGAGATGGCAGGTAAATTCATCATGGAAAAAGTGGGCGAAAAAGCACGCGTTATCCAACTTGAAGGTATCGCTGGAACATCGGCAGCACGTGAGCGTGGTGAAGGCTTCATGAAAACGGTTGATAATGGCGATCTGACCCTACTTGGTAGCCAACCTGCTGACTTTGACCGTACTAAAGGTCTTAACGTAATGGAAAACATGATTGCAGCAAACCCTGATGTTCAAGCAGTATTTGCTCAAAATGATGAAATGGCGTTAGGTGCTCTACGTGCTGTTCAAGCATCAGGTAAAGACGTATTAATCGTTGGTTTTGATGGCACAGAAGACGGTATTGCAGCGGTTAACCGTGGCCTACTTGGTGCAACGATTGCACAACAACCAGACCTAATTGGTGCACTTGGTGTAGAAACAGCGGTTAAAGTTCTTAAAGGCGAAACTGTTGAAAAATTCATCCCAGTTGACCTAAAAGTTATTACTAAGTAATCAACTCATAAAGTAATAAAACGGGAGCATTGATACGCTCACAACTACATTGTATCGATGCTCCACTCTTCTTAGAAGAGCAAAAATAGATATAAAACGTATCGTTAAATGAAGTAAAGAAAAAACATTTACCCATAGGTTTTAAGACCACATTCCGGTCACAGATAAGAAACAAGGCACATTATGAATAAATTAGTTGTTTTAGGTAGCGTAAACGCAGACCACGTTCTTCAAGTTGCTTCTTTCCCTCGCCCTGGTGAGACGTTACACGGTCACAGCTATTCTGTTATTCCTGGAGGTAAAGGCGCAAACCAAGCCGTTGCTGCTGCTCGTTTAGGTGCTGATATCGCATTTATCGCAAGCGTAGGTGACGACAGCTTTGGTCACCAAATGATTGAAGCATTTAAAATCGATGGCATTAATACCCAAGCCGTAATGATAGAAGAAAACACCCCAACAGGCATTGCAATGATCCAAGTGGCTGCAACGGGTGAAAACAGCATCTGTATCTCCGCCGAAGCAAACGCACGACTAACAGCAGAGCGTATTGCCCCTCATCACGGATTAATTGAAGCGGCTGATACCCTATTAATGCAGCTTGAAACCCCTATTGAAACCATCGAAAAAGCGGCACAAGTTGCCAAAGCCGCAGGTACTAAAGTGGTATTAAACCCAGCCCCTGCGCATCAATTAAGTGATGACTTATTGCAACTTGTTGATATGATTACTCCAAATGAGACAGAAGCTGAATTACTAACAGGCATTGAAGTAACCGATATGGCAAGTGCTCAACTGGCTGCTGACGCCCTTCATGCAAAGGGTATTGAAACGGTAATGATCACCCTTGGCAGTAAAGGAGTATGGATCAGCCAAAATGGTTCTGGTCGCCAAGTTGAAGGCTTTAGAGTTCAAGCAACTGACACAACAGGTGCCGGTGATACTTTTAATGGCGCGTTTTTAACAGGATTACAGTCTGGCCGTAAATTGGACGATGCAATCAAATTTGCTCATGCTGCGGCGGCAATCTCAGTAACTCGAATGGGTGCTCAAACCTCTATTCCTTCTATTACAGAAGTAGAACGTTTTTTACTAGAGCATTAATACCGATTTTGATGTCTTTATGAGCAAAATACCTTTGTGATTTGCTCATAAAGACATAAATAAAGGATTGAATTTATGGCAACAATCAAAGATGTAGCCAAACATGCAAGTGTCTCAACCTCTACAGTAAGTCATGTTTTAAATAAAACACGCTTTGTTAGTGAAGACATTTCTGAACGAGTAATGACCGCAGTCACAGAGCTAAATTATGCCCCCTCTGCACTCGCTCGTAGCTTAAAAGTCAATCATACAAAAACCTTTGGCATGTTAGTTACGACTTCTACCAACCCCTTCTTTGGTGAAGTCGTAAAAGGCGTTGAGCGTCGTTGTTATGAAATGGGCTATAACCTGATTCTATGTAATACCGAAGGCGATGCTAAGCGCGTTCACTCAAGCCTAGATACCCTATTACAAAAGCGTGTTGATGGCTTATTGCTAATGTGCACCGAAATTGAAAATCAAGTACTTGAATTATTCTCTCGATACCAAGCTGTACCAACAGTGGTAATGGATTGGGGCTTGATTGATTTTCCTAGTGATAAAATTCAAGACAACTCGCACCACGGTGGCTATCTAGCAACAAAGCATTTAATTGAACAAGGACATACTGAGATTGGTTGTTTAACGGGTCCTCTTAATAAGCTACAAGCACAACAACGTTTAAGTGGTTTTGTGCAAGCGATGGAGGAATCAGGAGTAGCGATCAATAAAGAATGGATTGCCTCTGGTGACTTTGAATGTGAAGGTGGAGAGGCCGCTTTTAATGAGCTTCATAGTCGAGGGAAGTTACCTAGCGCACTCTTTGTGTGTAATGACATGATGGCAATGGGTGTGATTAATTGCGCTAATAAAAAAGGTATTTCTGTGCCTAATGATCTTTCTATTGTGGGCTATGATGATATTAAAATGGCTAAATACATTACGCCATCATTAACTACTATCCATCAGCCAAAACATCGATTAGGGCAGCAAGCCGTTGATTCATTATTGGAAAAAATCCAAACCAAATCAGAAACTAATCATGTAATACAGCTTGAGCCTACTTTAGTCGTGCGTGATAGCGTCAAGCCAATAATCGCTTAATCATTTTTCAACAATCCCCCTCAAAGATAGAGTGCATCTAAAATAAGCACTCTATCGTTAATACCCTTCCCGCACCGCAAGATATCGTGCAAATTTAGGTATCCCGTTGTCTGTATAGCCATTATATCGGTAAGTAATTTGCTGCCCCAATTTAGGCGGTTCTTCTCTTAACGCTTGCGTTAACCCACTGCCGATCTTAAATTCTTTTCCATCTGGCATTTTCAATATCAATGCCCCAACCATACCCCGATACTTTCCTTTTCCTGCAGTATAGCCAATAACAATTGCTTCTGCATCCTGATGTTTTTTCAGTTTAATCAAATCATCATGTCGTCCTGGGCGGTATACAGCATCAACTCTTCTCAACATTACCCCTTCCCCTTTTCGTGCTGAAATATCTTCTAATACATCAAACAGCATTTCTTCAGAGCTTATCGGATGTTGATCTACTAATTTTAAATGTGGAATATCAAGCGCTTTAATCATGGTTGATAATTCATAGTACCGTTTTGGAAACATCCCCGCAGAGCTAGGTAAGTCAAACATCATAAATCGAATGTCTCTCCAAGACGCTTCGTCAGGCTCTGAATCAAGTACCGTTCTCGCTACCTTTTGAAAACCACCACGACCTGCCCATAACTCCCCATCAATAGGATGATCAGGCAAAGGATCGGTAAACCAATCTGGCGCGTGCAATTTGTGTCCTTTTCGAGTTAACAGCTCAGAACCAGACCAGTAGGCCCTTATGCCATCGAGTTTTTCACTCAACCAGTAGGCATCAATATCAACTGAACTCTCGTAATTCATCGCCAGTGAAATCGCAATTGTGGCTGTGTTTGGCTCATCTAAAGCAATAACAGGTTGAGAAAGTACTCCCAAAGCAACAAGTGTTGAGAGTTGGACCTTTTTCATTTAATGATCTCCTATATATAAATAATACTGTTCATTGATGAACCATCATTGCATATTATTTATACAGAAAAAGACCTACTCCATAGTTATCCCTTTCTCTACGATCCATATCTACATTCAATGTAATCTTACTTTAAGTAATGCATATTTGTTTGCATCCACTCAACAGGACCTGTTTGTATATACACTATTACTATTTTTGTTATTAAATTGACTTCTGCCAAATTAATAGCGTAACGACACTGCTTAGTCTCACATTATTCATGTAAAAGTAATGTTTATAACATATCAATATGAGAGCTTTAAATTATAGATAAAACAAATAAGAAACATCAATTCATATAACATGACTACGGAAAGCAGTGAAATGAAAAGACCTCAATTAAAAACCTCTATCGCTATGGCTGTTGGCTTAGCCCTCTCTAGTAATGCATACGCAGAAATTATAATTTCTCAATATGTTGAAGGCGGAAGTTACAATAAATCATTAGAAATTAGTAATACTGGTGACAACGCTATATCACTCTCTGGTTACGTTCTTAAATCCAAATACAATGGGTTAAACGAATGGAAAAATGATCTCGATTTATCCTCAATTACCTTAGATGCAAAAAGCGTTTACGTTATTTCAAACAGTAGATCATCTGACTCAATCCTAACCGTAACAAACAGTACTGAAAGCATTGTAAATCACAATGGCGACGAAACTTATATGCTGTTTAAAGATGGCGTAGAGCATGATCGAATTGGTATTGATGGCGATGTAGATTGGGGCAAAGATAAGAGTTTTGTGCGAGCAGATTTAACACCTAGCACAACGTTTGATGCTGCTATGTGGCTTGAAAAACCAAAAGACAATATTGAAGGCCTTGGTGAATATCAAGAAGGCGTAACGCCACCTCCTCCATTTGCTTGTGAAACTGAATCAGGCTCCTCTCCAACCTTTACTGAAATAAACCAAATTCAAGGAACAGGCAATAAATCGCCTCTAGTGACCAGTGGGTTTATTTCTGAAGAAGAGTACTTCGTTCAAGGTATTGTGACTGCGCGTGGTGAAAGCTTGCTAAAAGGCTTTTATTTACAGGGTTTGAATGATGACTTTGATCCCAACAGCTCAGAAGGTATCTTCGTAAGCACAGGCAGTGCACCATCACAAGAGATCCAACCAGGGGCAATTGTGTGCGTAAAAGCCAAGGTTCAAGAATACTATAACCAAACACAACTAAAGTCTGATACCAATAACTACGTAGTTCAAAGGACTGAATCTCCAGCTAAGGTCAATAAACTTGTTATTAATGAAGGCGAAACATTAGCAGACGCATTAGAGCGCCATGAAGGAATGAAGGTACAACTCACTTCTCATTCAGACCTGCGTATTACACGAAACTTTAGCTTTGATTATGGCAGCAAGCGTAACAACATGGTGTTATCTCATGGTGAACCGTTATTCAAACCAACACAGTTATTTGCTGCAGAAAGCTCTGAAGCCATTGCATTAGCAGAAGAAAATGCAAAACGCCAAATTACTATTGAATCTGATAACAAAGCCGCGAACGGAAAAGTACCTTACTTCCCCGATTTTGGTACTGATATCGACCAAGACGGTAGTGCGGATTCCTATCTACGCTTAGGTGCACGTATTGAAGGCCTAGAAGGTGTTGTTGCTTACTCTTACGGTCAATACCGTTTAGTTACTTCAAACACAATCACTCAAGACAATATCATTACTCAAGCACTTAATGATGATGGTTCAACCCTATTTAACGTTGAGAGAACAGACGAACCAAGTATTGATGATGAAGATTTAACCATCACAAGCTTTAACGTATTAAACTACTTCACCTCAGTAGCGACTGGCGGTGATGCAAACCCTACAGGACAAAACCGTGGTGCCGTTAATGCGGATGATTTTGCTGTTCAACAAGCAAAAATCTTATCGGCACTCGTTGCTATTGATGCCGATATTATTGGTTTAATGGAAGTTGAAAATAATGGCTTTGGTGAAAACAGTGCGATTAATGATCTAACCACTGCATTAAATGCACAATTTGAAGATGAAGAAGATCACTACAAATACGTTGAGATTAAAAACAAAGACAAGTACCAAGGCGAATACTTAGGCTCAGATGCCATTATGGTTGCCCTGCTTTACCGTCCAAGTGAAGTGACACTCAAAGGCAAAGCGCGTGTTATCAAAACACCAGAACAACACATTGCCGAAAACACCATTACTCGAGACAACAATGGCGCCATTGAATTTAACCCTGCTTATGACAAATACCAACGTCATAGCCTAGTGCAAGAATTCATGGTTAAAGAAGCTAAAGAGCCATTAACCGTCGTGGTTAATCATCTAAAATCAAAAGGCTCAGAATGTATCGAGCAATGGCAGAATTTTGAAGAAGACAACGACCCAGCCGACCTACAAGGTAACTGTAACCGCTTTAGAGTATCCGCAGCGAAAGCCATTGGTGATGATCTTGAAACCGTTAAAGGCGATATTCTAATCCTAGGTGATATGAACGCCTATGGCATGGAAGATCCCCTACTAACACTAACCGATTACAGCCAAGAGAAATACAACCGAGATATCTTTACCGCAGCTTACACCACACTCGGTACTGATAAAGAAGGTAACCCACTCCCTTATGAAGAAACGGGCAGCCAAATAACCCAAGGTTATGGTTATATCAACCTAAACACACACCTACATGGCACAGAGACCTTCTCTTACACCTACTCTGGTGAATTAGGTAATCTTGACCACGCCTTAGCCAATGAATCACTGGTTGAACGTATTACTGAAATTGAAGATTGGCACATTAATGCAGCAGAAAGTAATTTATTTGAATACAGTCCGAAATACACGGGGGACATGGCGAAATACAATGACATGTATTCAGCATCCGATCATGATCCTATCGTTATTTCACTCGAGTATGAAAAAGCAGCATCATTTAACTTTTTTGCGCTGGCTTCATTGTTTGGGTTTGGTTTCTTACGCAGAAAACTCTCTAAACAAAAATAGTACCAAGACTTAAAATAACAAAGGGTGGCGACTGTATTTTATTTATACAACGGCACCCTTTTTATTAGAGTTAACTTTTATAATATCAATGTAACTAATTAGATGGTCTATTTATCCCGACAGAGAGGGATTATCTAACTTTTCCTTATTCTCAACACCACTTTGCATAATCACTGCATCATTATTACAAAATGGTGTCATGGTTACCGTAATATCCCCTAAAGTATCCTCAGACGAAACGGCTTTGCAATGCTCTTTAACCATATAAGAAACATGAATTTTTAATACCAAAATACTGATAATACCAAACACAATATTACCTAGAGCTTGTCCATAAAGAACACCAATACCGCCATACCACTGCGCCCCAAAATACACGAACGGTAAGGTACCAATAGTGGCTTTACTTAAATTCAGTGCCGTTGAATACAATGGCTTGCCTAAATTATTAAAAGACGTATTCGCAACAAACATGGCACCATTAAAAATAAAAGTAATAGCAACCACGGTACAGAATGTCGTCATAATAAGAGCAGCATCGTCCACCAAGCTAAACCAAGCAATAATTTGATCTTGAAGTAGGTACAAAATCAAAGAAACGAAGACACAATAAACCGATGAAAATAATAATGAATTTCTTAACGTCTCTTTTACTCTATCGACTCGTTTAGCACCGTAATTTTGTCCAATAATAGGTCCAACAGCACCTGACATAGCAAAAATCACAGCGAACGTTACAGGGATTAATCGGCCAATAACGGCGAAACCAGCCACAAAATCCTCACCAAATGGTGCAAGTGTCGAGGTCACTATCGCATTTCCAATTGGCGTTGCGGTATTGGTAATAATTGCCGGGATCGCAATAGTAAATATGGCTGGCGTATGATGTTTGATGTCTTTCCATTGAGGTAGTGTGACCAATTTATGAGTCACGATTAATGGATAGAGTGAGAAAATTAAAACCGTCAAACGTGAAATAACAGAAGCAATCGCAGCCCCTTCCACATTCATGTTAAAACCAAAGATAAAGATAGGATCAAGTACCGCATTCACAAGACCGCCATAAAGCGTTGCAAGCATAGAACGTTTCGCATCACCAACGGCTCTTAAGCCTGCCCCAGCAGCCATTGCTATCGCGATAATAGGCGTACTTGGTAATAAAATAGAAAGGTACGCTTGTGCTCTCTCTGCCACTACTCCTTTTGCCCCTATCATTGCAAGCAACTCAGGAATAAAGCAGAACATGATGATGGTAACAATACTATTTACAATAAAAGCGATAACTAAAGTACTTGAAGCCAGCTGTTTTGCTCTATCATTTTCTTTTGCTCCTAATGCCTTAGAAACAAGAGCTCCCATTGCAATGGATGAGCCAATAGAAACAGAAGTAGAAAAGAAAATAATTGTCCCAGCAAACCCAATTGCCGCCGCTAACTCAACCTGCCCCAGCATACTAATGAAAAACATATCGAGTAAATCAACAACAAACAATGCCATTAATCCGATAGAAGCCGTTCCCGACATCACCAATATATGACGCATTGTAGAGCCCTGAACAAATTTCGCCGATTGATCACTCACTCATCTTCTCCAATTACTGAAATAATTCTCAATACAATTTAAGCCTATAAAAAAACCACACCAATGTGTGGTTTCTTTATTCGAGAAAAGTACTTACATTCCTAAATCTTCGCTAATACGATCGATCTCTTTAATGTCCATCTGTAATAATTGAAGTTCATCATTATATTGTGCAATCTGTTTTTTTGCTTCTTCTTGACGCTTACATACGTCCGATTTCACATCCCAACTTTTGCCTTCCAAATACACAGCACAATCTTTAGCAAGTTGCTTCTCATTAGCCCCTGTCACTTCAATTTTTACTTCTAGATCACCCGCTTCTTCTTTTAACTGTAGCTGACGCTGAAATAACTGCTTTGCACGAGAAAGCATCGTAAGCTGCAAATCAACTTGATTGCTCAACGTCGTGATTTGCTTATCTTGCTCTTCTACCTGCATTTCAAGTGATGCTTTTTGAGACGTTAATGCCCCTACACTTTTACTTAGTGACGAGCGCTTATCTGCTTCGGTTGTAAGTAATTGCGTTTTTTCAACATCATGCTCTTTTTGCTGCGCTTCTAACGCTTGTTCCTTCTCTTTTGAGATCAGGATATCAAGCTCTGCACTTTTCTCATTTGCTTGCTTTAATTCAGTTTGATATTGCTTGGCTTTCGCTTCTAGCTGAGTATAAGCCGCAGACCATTTATTATCAGACAGACTCGAACCAATGAGACCACCCGTAATCGCACCAATGATTAAGGTAACCCCAGCAACCCAATGACTTGTTTTTGATTTTTCTTCAATAATGATAACGTCTTCGTCATGATCGTCAGTCGTTCTGGTTTGATTTTCTACACTCACGCATTAACCTCAAGCATTCATATATAAACAATAGATAGTATAGATGCATTCTCTACACATTTTATAAGTAACAAACAGTTTATCGGATCAGTTCTGAAATCATTATGTATGCCACATAAATAGCAACACCAATCACTGACGTATAAACCACCGATTTTTGAATTTTTTCATTTGCTCTGTATTTGAATAACAGTGCCGAAAGAGCAAACAATAAAATAATGACAGCAACTCGTAACATAGTACACCTCGCTTTTCTTATACTTTAGCACATTTTTACACTCTAAATACTTGAGTTATCGTTGTTATTTTGAACAAAGAAACCGTTTTCGATCAATTTTTATCTATTTTGTAAATAAAATGCATGACAAAAAAATGTGACTTGTCTAACATACTCAACTTAGCTACTACGTAGCTTACAATTTGTTGATCCGATGAAGACTGCAGGAGAGCGGCAACGCCATTTTTGGCAACGCCCACCGAAGAAGTAAATCTTTCAGGTGCCTAGTTCATTTTTTATGAATAAGGTGAGGACTGTAGTTGGAGGAATCTCTGGAGAGAGCCGTTAAATCGGCCGCCGAAGGAGCAAGCCCTTATCTGAAAAATGATAACGGTGAAACTCTCAGGCAAAAGGACAGAGGAGAAAGTGATCCGATTAATCTCGGCTCTATACTATTGCCTATTTTTTTAGTTTTAGTACACCACTCTCTCTTCTCCTTTCTATATGTTTTATTAAGGGGAAACCATGAACACTTTTCACAACACGCTTGTTACTATCGATAACTTCATTTGGGGTCCACCTCTATTGATCTTATTAGTGGGTACAGGTATCTACTTTACGTTCCGACTTCGTATTTTCCAACTTCGTCACTTACCGACTGCACTAAAAATGGTCTTCTCAAAAGAAGAGAATCAAAGTACAGGTAAAGGTGATGTATCTAGTTTCGCTGCATTATGCACCGCCCTATCTGCCACTATTGGTACGGGTAATATTGTTGGTGTTGCCACCGCAATAAAAATGGGGGGACCTGGTGCTCTATTTTGGATGTGGCTTGCAGCCGTATTTGGAATGGCTACAAAGTACGCAGAGTGTTTATTAGCGGTAAAATTCAGAAAAACAGACAGCAATGGCCAGATGATCGGCGGCCCTATGTACTACATAGAGTACGGTATGGGTAATAAGTGGCTCGCTAAATTGTTTGCCCTATTTGCTTTAGGCGTTGCCTGTTTTGGGATTGGTACTTTCCCACAAATTAACGCGATTGTAGATTCAGCTCACCTCACAATGAACGCGCCTGCATGGTTAACCGGCGGCATCCTTACTGTCCTTGTTGCCGTTGTAACGCTTGGTGGTATTCAATCTATTGCGAAAGTAGCAGAGAAAGTCGTTCCAACCATGGCGGTTATTTATGTTGTGTCATGTGCATCGGTATTATTATTCCAAGCTGAAGCACTGCCTGCTGCCTTTCAATTAGTCATTTCATCCGCCTTTACAGGTACAGCAGCAACGGGTGGCTTTATTGGTGCGTCTATCATGCTTGCTATTCAGTCGGGTGTAGCGCGTGGCGTATTCTCAAACGAATCAGGTCTTGGTAGTGCTCCTATCGCTGCCGCTGCCGCAAAAACGGATTCTTGTGTAAAACAAGGTCTTGTTTCAATGACAGGTACCTTCTTTGATACCGTGATCATTTGTACTATGACAGGGTTAACCTTAGTCGTTACTGGTGTTTGGCAAGGGGATTCTGCTGGTGCACTAATGACAACTCAAGCATTTGCTATTGGTCTAGGCTCTGAACAACTAGGCCCTTACCTTGTATCGATTGGATTAATGTTTTTTGCCTTTACCACCATTTTAGGTTGGAACTATTATGGGGAGCGTTGTGTAACCTATTTATTTGGTACTAAAGGTGTTCTTCCATATAAAATTATCTTTATTGCTTTAGTGGCTTCCGGTGCTTATATGCACCTAGATACCATTTGGGTGATTGCAGATATTGTTAATGGTTTGATGGCGATCCCAAATTTAATCGGTTTAATTGCCTTACGCCACATAATTATAGAAGAAACGCAACTTTTCTTTAATAAACAAGGCAGTAATAAAGAATCAAACGTTTTTAACAACGTATAAAATCGGTTAAAAGCAACGATAATTAGCAAAGCAGAAACAAACTGCAACATTTGCTTCACGAGCAAGCAGGATAAATACTACATAAATTGCTATACTCACCTTGTATTTAAATCGAGGTGATATATGGAAATATTAACTCTTATATTTGGCTCAGTCTTATTAGTGATGATAATTGGTTTTTTTCTTTCCTTTTGTAAAGCACTTATCACTGAGTTCAAAGAGCTTGATTAATAATCTGTTCAGTATGCTCTAGCAAAAGCAGCTTTCACGGCTGCTTTTTCATTTTTGTGACATTCTCTAATAAAGTTCTTCTGCCACTTTCCTATATATTTCATTACAATAGATTTCATACCACTTCAACAGCAGTAGAGGCACTATGCGCTATCTTATTGGATTCTTTTTACTTTTCAGCACAATTACTTTTGCAAATGAAGCTCAAGATCTAGCTGATTTAGATAAAATAAACAATGAAGTCGCTCGACTAAAACAAGAAGCAGCCTCATTTAAAGGAAGTGATCTTGCTGTTATCCGTGTTCAGCAACTTGGTAAAAATAACCAACTAAGAGCCGTTTTAGCTGACTTAATTAAGCGTCATGATGAAACAACCACACCTCTACTGGTTGCTGAAGTAAAAAATCAAGTCGCTTATGCCAATCGTTCTATCGCTTATCTTGATAAAAGCATTAAAGAAAAACAAGAAAAGCTAGATAAAGCAACGATTGAACAAAAACTTGCACTACAAAACACCTTAAAAGAATCAAAAGACTATTATTACTTCGCTTTAAACGATCAACTTGAAAACTATCAATGGCTCGCACAACTTGGCAGTCCTGAAGATAACAAATTGGCTGAATTTACGCTGTTCATCGATCAAAAAATCAAATTCCTTTCAGCCTCTTTAAGCTTTGATACCAGTCGAGAACAATTGCTTTCAGATCAACTTCAACGATCTTCTGATTCAGAAAAAACCGCTCTCACCCTAGAACATCTAATTTTTCAACGAAAAGTGACAAACTCAACTTATGGTCTAAGAAAACTCATCGCTATTGCTGATCAGTTAAACATCAATACCACCGATTATAAGCGCCAGTTGTTTTTTACTACCGGAAACTTAACGGAAGACATTCTCAACGTTCCTGTTATCGCCGCTATCTTAAGTAATTGGATTTCATCAGGTACTGATTGGCTTCTAAAGCACGCTCCAGATCAGCTATTAAAGTTTTTGGTCTTTGTATTAATATTACTTGCAACTCGTATGGTTGCTCGACTCACTAGACGGGTCGTTCTAAAAGCCGTTGTACAACCACACTTACGAATGAGCAAATTAATGCAAGACTTTTTTGTCTCCATGTCGAGTAAGCTCATTTACTTTATTGGTATTTTAATTGCGTTCTCAAAAGTTGGTTTAGATCTCGCGCCCGTTCTTACTGGCTTTGGTGTTGCCGGTATTATTATTGGTTTTGCATTGCAAGACACCCTATCCAACTTTGCGTCAGGCATGATGTTGCTCATCTACCGTCCATTCGATGTCGGGGATTTTGTTGAGGCTGGCGGTGTATCTGGCAAGGTAAGCTCCATGAGCCTTGTTAACACCACGATCAAAACTTTCGATAACCAAATCATTATCTTACCCAACAGTAAGATTTGGGGCGACGTAATTAAGAACGTCACACATGAACGATTGCGCCGTGTCGATATGGTATTTGGCATTGGTTATGACGACAGCATCGAACACGCAGAGAAAATTCTTGCTGAAATAGTAGATGCCCACCCTGCCGCATTAAAAAAACCAGAGCCGAACATTCGTGTTCATACACTTGGGGCTTCATCCGTCGATTTTATTGTACGCCCATGGGTGAAAACCGATGATTATTGGGATGTGTATTGGGATATTACCCGCGAGGTAAAACTGCGTTTTGATAAAGAAGGAATTTCGATCCCTTTTGCACAGCAAGATATACACGTACACTTTGCCAAGAAAGATAAAAAACCAAACGAAGAAAATACAATAGCTGAAGAGATTGGTAGCGTGATAGATTCTGCTCGTTCAAAAGAGAGTTAGCAAAAAAAGAATGCTATTCATGACATCAACAACATCCATGTATAGCATTCTTATTTAATCCGAGTTTTATTTTGAAACCAATAAGTTTGCACCTAATAAAACTAATACGGCTCCAGTCACTCTTTCTATGCGTTTCGTTACCTTCTCGCTAGACATTAACTCTTTCGCCTTTTCAACCAGTAGCGCAATTCCACCCTGCCAAAACATAGCAATAATAAAGTGAATACTCGCCATCAGTAACGATTGAGCAAACGCACTGTATTCAGGGTTAATAAATTGTGGCAATAAAGCCAAATAAAAAACCGCTGTTTTTGGATTTAATATATTGGATAAAAAACCCTCTTTAAATGAAAGCATTAAAGGCTGACCCTCTCGGTTTATCACATTATTAACGTTCTGCGATTGATACGGGTTAAATGTACTTCTTATTGATTGTATTCCTAAATAAATCAAGTAAATAGCACCTATGGTTTTTACCGCAGTAAACAATTCAGCAGAACTTACAAGTAATACGGATAAACCAACCGCAGACATAGTGGCATGCACAAACAAACCACAACAGATACCAAAACTACACGTTATTCCATCTTTCCAACCACCACGAGTAGTGTTACGAATAACCAGTGCAGTATCTAACCCGGGAGTCATTGTTAGTAACAATATAGCAATAAAGAATGCCCAAAAATCCGTTATCATGCTTATATCCATATTTGATTGAGATTATTGTTAATATAACGATTAAACACGAATTTACTATCATTAATTGTTGCATTTATAAATTTGAGTAATAACTCTATACATTCCCTGCATTCAATAAACTTAATAGGGATATATAAATTAGGCCATATAGAGATCTATTTGACCTTAATTCGAAAGTTATTTGGTACGAAGCCCGATAAAGTACACGCATTAATTCAGGGGGAGATGAGAAATGAATCACGTAAAATTTGAATATCGAGTAATGGGGTTTGGTAACTGGATTTCAGCAACCGTTTCTCGCGATATTGCCGAGAAATTGGCTGAAGAATACATATCTTACGGTTGGCCAGTAAAAATCAGTTAACCTATTGTCGCTGTTTGTGATAATTGATACCTCGCTAAATGCGGGGTATTTTTTTATCTGTTTAATGTCATTGATTACTATAAATATTTTACCTTGCGATAAACATAGAGTTACAATCATTAAAAGTCAGAATAATTAAAATGAAGGAATATCTATGAGCCATTACCAAAAACTCGTTCAACACCATTTAAAAATCTCTCGTTTTGAGCATCTTTCCGCTATTTGTGGTTGGGATCAAGCTGCCGTAATGCCATCGGGTGGTAACGAAGCTCGCTCAGAAGCCATGGCTGAGCTGTCTGTTCATTTGCATCAACTTGGTAATGCCCCGCAGCTAGCAGAATGGTTTGATAAAGCAGAATCCGAATCTTTATCTACTAATGAACAAGCAAGCCTTCGTGAAATGAAATCACAATGGCAACAAACCACGGCTCTGCCTGAAAGCTTAGTAGAAGCGCAATCTCTTGCAGGCTCTAAGTGTGAGCATGCATGGCGCTCACAACGTAGCGAAAATGACTGGGAAGGTTTCAGCAAAAACTTTGCAGCAGTGGTTGCCCTATCTCAAGAAGAAGCACAAATTCGCGCAGAGATCACAGGCCTAACCCCTTACGATGCCATGCTTGATCTATACGAACCAGGAACCACCACTGAAAAACTGGATGTAGTATTTAACGACGTAAAATCATGGCTACCAACGCTCATTCAAAACATTCAAGAGAAACAAGCAACAGAAGCAATCTATTTACCTGAGGGCAATTACCCAACAGAGCAACAACGCCAACTGAGTTTGGATGTGATGAAGTTTTTGAACTTCGATTTTAATCACGGTCGTCTTGATGTGAGCATGCACCCTTTCTGTGGCGGCGTACCGACAGATGTTCGTATCACTACGCGTTATGATGAAAACGATTTTGTGCAATCATTAATGGGAACCGTGCACGAAACAGGTCACGCACGTTACGAGCAAGGATTACCAAAAGCGTTTGCAGGTCTGCCAGTAGGACAAGCTCGCTCAATGGGTATTCATGAATCCCAAAGCCTGTTTTTTGAGATGCAACTAGGCCGCAGTGCTGAATTTATCTCTCAGCTCTCGCCATTAGTACAAAAGAACTTTATAAACGCAGATCAGAAGATCTTTGAGACAGATAACCTGCAAAAGATCTACACACGCGTAAACCCTGATTTTATCCGTGTAGATGCCGATGAAGCGACATACCCTGCCCACGTTATTTTACGTTATGAAATCGAGCGTGATTTAATGAACGGTAAAATTAGCTATAAAGATATCCCTGAACTGTGGGATGCAAAAATGCAGCAGTACCTAGGTTTAACCACCAAAGGCAATTACAAAAACGGTTGTATGCAAGACATTCACTGGACAGACGGCAGCTTTGGTTACTTCCCAAGTTACACATTAGGCGCAATGTACGCAGCACAGTTTATGGCAGCAATGAAGCAAACCGTAGATGTAGAGAAAGCCACACTAAGCGGTGATTTAAGCCCTATTTTCACTTGGTTATCAGATAATATCTGGAGCAAGGCGTCACTATTCTCAACCGATGATTTAGTGAAGCAAGCAACAGGTGATGTGCTAAATGCGAGTTTCTTTAAAGCACATCTAGAGAAGCGTTATCTATAATAAATGTAGTTAAAGCAGTATGGATAAACAAACCATACTGCTCTTTAAAATTGAGCTCTCATGTTATCTATTACCCCAGCATTCTATTAAAAATAAACGCTACAACAGCCATAGTCGCAATACCAATATTAATCATTAAGGATTTCTTTTCATGCTTGATGATTAGCTTTCGCTCTTCAGCCATTTCATTACGAATATCAGTCGCCACTTTATTGATACGTTGATCGACTAGATCTAATAACCCTGCCAGCTTTTCTTCATCAATGCCGAGGTCAATACTTTTAGATGATTCCACCACTTCTTTTGCCGTTTTGGCCGATTCACCAAAACGTTCTAGCGCACTTTCAAACTGTTTTTCTATGTTTTCAATCATGTCATTACCTGTTCAGCCTGCTGAGAAAACCTAGCAACAGAGTTCGATAGTTTATCTCCACGATAAGGATCATATTTCAATATTGATTCATAATCAGTTACGACAAATCGACCAACGGGATTCAATATGCTAATAGTACCTCCAGCGACAACACCTAACACGGCACCTAGGCCACCAGTACCAATCATAACTACAATACCTATTCCCGCTCCTAGACCAAGTGCATTATTACCCACATTTGCTTGTAGTTGCGTTGCATCAATCTTTCCTCGTTGATATTGAAATAAATCCCAACCAGTTTCAATAACAAACACAGCAGCCATACCCGCTCCTTTACCGAGCGCTTTAGCTCCAACTGCACCCATCGCTTTTTGAGCCGCATATTTCTTTGCGTAAGCTGTGACTAATGTAACTAGAGCGGCTCTAACCGCTGATTTAGTTGCACCTAAGACAGCTTGTTTCGCCACTCGCTTAGCAGCTACTTTCAATGGCACTTTTTCTTGATAACAACTAATTGCTTCAATAAAAGCAGAAACAACGCCACCAATTAAAGCGGCATTAATCGCAGAATTAACGACATTCTTACCAACATCTTTTAGTTCATCATCAATCCGCTTCAAAATAATTGACTGAGCTTCATCAGATAGTCCACTTGGTGAACACTTTGCTATCTCTATTGTTTCTTCTACAGTAAAAGCTTCACCACTGATCCCGTAGGCATTTAATGTATCGGAGTAGTTTTCTCTAAACGCTTCGACTTGTCTCTCTGACCATGAAGATTTATTACCCAATGTAGAAAAAATATCCTTTTCACTATGACTTCCAAGAAACCCTGTCCCTTGATATTTACTAAGGCTATTTATATTTTCTGCTGCGCTGTTATTACACTTTGCTTGCCAATGATCGTCTTGTAATGAAATAAACGCATTTTTATCTTCAAAACTATTTAATGAATCAAAGTAAGCCTTATCTTTCTCAGATAAAACAATAATATCAATAACTTGATGATTCTTTAAACCTAAATCATCCGTGGTATAAGCTCTTACATCAGAGCCCATTGATCTTGCATTTTTATTAAAGAATATTACGTTTAATCGTTCAAATATATCGCCTTTATATCTCTCGGCATCAACGCCACCTTTAGCTCTATTTCCACAGAGCTCTCCAGCAATTTGTTTTCTTAATGTTTCTACAGACTCTTGATAGAACTTTATTTCCTCAACCGCTTTGTCTGCTATTTTTTCTCCACTATCTACTCCAATAATTGCAGCTGCTACATCCACATAGCGTTTATTTGGGTTTTTACTGCAATCTTGCCATGTCGACTCAACTTGATGCATTTGCTCTGTCGTAAATAAGTTTTTTTTACACGCTTCCTGCAGTTTATTCCTACGAACGAAAGTTGAATCCCATTCGTAAGTAACATGGTTGAAATAAGGTAAGATTCTTTCAATCAAAAGATCTGTCTCTTCAACCTTAAGATCTTTCTCTAAAATAGCATCAACGCCATGTATATCTATATTTGAGTATTGATAAGATCTTTCAATAATTGGTACAACGTGACTCAGTAAAATATCTGCAGAGTCAAAGGTACTTGTGCCTAACGTTTTAATCCCTTTTAATATTTGCTCTCTTTTTTTTATCTGATTATGTCTCTTTGAATCGATAAGAAAATCACTTATTTTTTCCTTATTCTTCCAACCAAGTTGAATTGCACTCTGAAAACGGATGTTGTCATATAATGCAAATTTCCCTAATGTATTATCAAGCGTTGAATTACCATATAAACAAATTTCATTCGAAAGATGGGCAGCAAAAAATTTAAGACTCACTTTGCCTACAGGAATTTCCTTCATGTATGATGAATAAGAATTTTTATGCATTAAACAACTGAATACTACATTTAATTCAGCTTCAGTAAGCCCTAGCAGAGCTTTTTTTAACGTGTAATCAATCGCTGGTAAATCAATGTTTAATGCTTCTTGCAACGAGTTTATGTTTTGGGAAATCTCTGTAATATTGTCATTACTTATCCCCTTTTTCTCCATTTCTGATAAATATGCCGAAACTTCTCTATTCTCTGAAAATTGCTTTTTTAATTTGTTTAGCTCATTAAGAAATGCTTTATCTTGTATAAGATTTAAAATATAGGCTTTGATTGCTAATAACTCACCAATATCACTTACCTCTGATACTAATATTCTTACTTCTTTTGATATATCAAGGTTGTTCGTTTGGTAGGCTTTGTTCAATAGTTCTTTTCTAAGCTTATCAAACTCATTATTAAGATTTAGCTCTTTTTTATTATCTTTAATGAAACGATTAATATCATCATAAGCAAAATATAACTCTTGCTCAGTATTCACTTTTTCAAGACGATTTCTTGCATAAGAAGATAATACGACACAGTTATGAGCATATACATTTCGTAAGATAATTGTTTTATTTAAACCTGACATATCGTATTTCTTCACCTACATTTTTTAATCAGTTTAGTAGCCTGGTTATAACCCTACACCACCGTCTTATCACCGTGTCTTACTAACAAGTGATATCATCTTGTTCTGTTATAGTTAATTCAGCTTTATACTTTTCTTAACTCACACACCGTACATCATACTAATATTACACAAAGTATACAACACATCGCTCCTTGTCAGGATAATCTATAATACTCTTAAACAAATTTTGAAGCGTTATTCAAGATAAGAGTTACTTTGAATAGCTCTCTCCTCCTATTCCATTTGGGAATAGAACGAATACCAAGCTTTCCTTTATAAAATAAAAAAATCGCCCGTAGAATATTTCTTCTAATTCATCAAACTTAGAAGTGATCATCCATGAAATACATCTGCATGACGTGTAATAAAGAATACGCACCGAAACCTGAACTCATAAAATGTGAATGTGGATCTGCCCTATGGGTTAAACCTCAAACGTCATTTAGTAAAAAAGATCTCATAGAAAATGAATTCACACCTAGACGCTATTCTAGTGCTTTCCCAGTAAAAAAAGACGATATCAACATCACTTTCAATGAAACCATCACACCTCTTTGCCAAGCTGAAATATCAGGAACTCCAATACTGGTTAAACTCGATTCGCTACAACCAACAGGCTCATTTAAAGATCGAGGAGCCTCTCTTGTAATCAACTACCTTAACAACCATGGAATAACGAGCATTGCTGAAGACTCAAGCGGTAATGGAGGAAGTGCTTATGCCGGTTATGCCGCTAAAGGAAAAATACAATGCAATATATTTGTGCCTGCTGGAACATCCAAAGGAAAGACGACACAAACGCGATTATACGGCGCTAGCTGTATTGAAATAGAAGGAACAAGAGAAGATGTTGCTCTAGCCGCAATAGAGAGCAGCGTCACTCATGGAAGTCATTATGTTGGGCATAACTGGCATCCCCTATTTATCGAAGGCGTCAAATCCATCGCTTATGAAATATGGGAACAATGTGGGTATAAAGCTCCTGATAATTTTGTTGTTCCCGCAGGGAATGGAAGTTTACTCGCCGGAGCATATATCGGTTTCTCTGAATTATTAAAAGGCGGAGAAATAAGCAAACTCCCTCGCCTTTTTGGTATTCAAAGTGAAAGCATTCAGCCATTCGTTCAAGCCTTTAATAATAAAGAAATTAACATTACATCAGAAAATACCATTGCTGAGGGTATTAAGATTAAGCGTTCATCACGAATGAATGAGATCGTTCAATTTGTCAAAAAAACGAATGGAAATTTTATTAGTGTTAGTGACCAACAAATTCAATCAGCATTAAAAGAAATGGGAGCACAAGGATACTTTATCGAACCAACATCAGCGACGGCATTTGCAGGAATAGATCAGCTTATAAAAACGCAAGAAATCAAACCTGACGAGATCACCGTTGGAGTCGTAACCGGAAATGGACTCAAAGCAACAAACTCAATTGAACATTTAATCAATGATACGAGAGGTTAATAATGAAATATATTCAAACTAAAAATTCATTAAAAGCAGCAGGACATTACTCTCAAGCGATAGTACATAATGGATTAATTTACGTATCAGGCCAATTACCAATTAACCCAAACACAGGGAAAAAAATAAACGGTGATATAAGCCAACAGACCCGTCGTGTATTAGATAATTTGAACACAATTCTTGAAGAAGCAGGAACCGATCTTCAACAAGTATTAAAACTGGTTATCTACATTTCAGACATTGATATGTGGGACACGGTTAATGATATTTGCAAAGAATACTTTATGGATCATAAACCGGTGCGAACCATAGTACCAACCAGAGAACTGCACTTTGGATTAAAGATTGAAGTCGATTGCATCGCTATATGTGAATAACGCCTCATAACTTAATATTGACGTGCTCAGAAAGTGCGGTAATGACTTTTTGAACTCGCTCTAATCGATAATTATTTTGTCTAGTGCATATATAGATGGGTCTAAAAAGCGGTTTGAGTTCGCTATATTGATATAAATAACGCTCTTCTATATTTAATGCTTTTATTACCGAAAAAGGGATCAGTGCCGGAGCCGTCCCTTGTAATGCTAAATGGGCTGCTGCGGTATATGAATCTAGCTCCATTATAGGGTTCACTGTTAAGGCTTCTAAAATAACCGACTGATGAGTATTCGCACTGTTTGTCAGATCCGTTGTTATCAATTCATTAGGTAGCTTATCCAAATGTTTATTGCTAACAACATAAAATGGTTCATCGAAAAGATGGAAGCTTAGTAACCCATGTCCAGATGGTAAATACCCAGCACAAAGGCCTAGTGTCGCTTTTCCTGATTTTACATTTTCAACAATTCGTGGCGTGTGATTCGTTGTGACGGTCAAATTTGGGTCATCATGAAAACATGTTGATAGCGCTTGGCTGAAATACCCTGCCACAAGCGTTTCAGAGCAATCAATTCTAAGTAAAGAATCATTCGCTAAAGCTTGTTGTTCATATATGCGCCCACAAAGTTCGCTAAACGTTGGAGCGATATTGTCAATTAGCGATTTAGCATCAGCCGTTAGCGTGACATAACGGCCATTAGGCTCTATTAATTTTTTCCCTAAACGCTTTTCTAGTTTTGTAATACGCTTACTCACTGCAGATTGACTAAGGTACAGTACGCTGCCTGTACGACTCATTGTCTTCTCTTTACTTAAAACTAAAAGCGTTTCAATACCTTCAAGTAACATCGCATTATCTTATGAAAATTAGGAATAGTTAACTCAGTTTATCTATGTTTTATGATGCTTGCAAAAAAGTTGATGGGGAGTGATTTGTTTATCAAACATTCAACGAGATTTCTTTGGGAAGTTTAATAAACTCTTACGAGGAGAATTATCACATCGGTATATATGAACAGCTTTATCTATAAAGTTTTGAGTAATAATCTCTCCAACAAATCCTGCACACTTACCACATGTAGGGCACTCAGCGTTTTTATGGTTCTCAAATTCAGGAGTAATAAAAAAACAATTTTGGCATCGAATACCCTTTCCTTCATGATGATAAAAAACAAATTCATCAGCTTTAATCATCTCTGCAGCCCTTTGCTTCTGTTGGTCTTTTGTTATTTGATTCCTTCTGATAATTAAATCCATTCTATCTTGTTCACGTTTTCTCTCTTGCTCCTTCAATTCTTCATATGCTTGTTGTTTAATTTTCATTCGCAAGAAGTATTGTTTAAGAGAGTTATCCTTTAAGAAAAAAACATTTTTATCATTGGCCCTACCTAGTAAATCGCTCATCTCTAAAAACTCTAAGTATTTAATAATAGGAGAATATGGTGACTCTATTTTTTTATTTTCTTCCCAATCTAAATACCATGCTCCTTTCCAATTTTTGGTTGAGCCATTCTTAACGGATTTTTCTTTTGCTTTATACTGGGCTATATTCAAACGTCGCATATTTGGATTTAATTGAGCATGCTTTTCAATAAATTTCTTTAATGTATTAGCATTAATTCCTTCATTTACATCAAATTGAAACAAGCGAGTAATTAAAAGAGCCTGCCAGTGCTCACAACAAGATTCAAATATCCAATCTCCTTTAACTGGAAATCCAATTAATTCACGACATTCGTCCAAATTAACCCAATTTAAGAAATATGGTTTCAACTCTCGTTTTTGTAATTCATAAGCCTTAATCCAGCTAGCATTAACATTCGATAACCAATCTAGCTCCTCTTTTAACTCTTCTCTATAACGCAGTTTCGCTTTATCTCTGTTTTCTAGCCGTAATTCTTTTCGTTTAGTTTCAATCAATTTTTTGCGTTCATCAGCATCTAGCTGAGCTTTAATTAATTTATTTTTTTTAATTTGCTCTTCTTTCAGTTTATTTAATTCTGCGTTAACTTCATTCATTGCCCTAGGGTGATGAATCCACTTTACATTATTAGGATTGAAGACAGATTTTTTAATCTCTTCATCAGAAAATAACTGTATATTGTTATGTAAATCAGAAAGAATAATCTCTATTGCTGGTTTATCAGCTGCTTGTATAGCCTCAACTTTTTCTTCATCATTTTCATGAGTAACGGTTATTTCAATAAACAATTCTCTACTTTTCAATGTTGCAAAAGAGTCAATCCTATATCGTTGCCATACGTATTCATTTTGAACTAAATCTAAATTCACTTTTCTTGTTGGCTTAAATATTGTTTTTCCTTTTAACATAGAGTTATCTAAAAGAATTACCTCTGGAGTGAAAGAGAACTCTGGTAGAACAATATATTTTGTTGATTCAATAAGTTGTTGAGCATACCGATGAAGATAACTCATAACTTGATAGTCCGAACATTCTGTTCCTGAATGATGCGAAAAATGCGCACATTTATATTGTCCTTGATTTTTAGCAATCAGAGGGTGATGACAATTTGGGCAGACACAGCCACAATTTAAACCGTTAGGAACATCCTGAACGTGATAGATTTTATTATTTTTTAAACCAAACGGAACACGCATGACAACTACCTTTATATATTCTTACTCCAGTTATACTCTATTCATTACTTTCTTCTAAAAAGAAATAATTAAAATATGTCGCTACCATCGTATTTTTCACTTAATTTATTCAATAAATATATAAGCTTAAGCTGAATTCATTTTGTATTTGATTTTTGAGTATAACTTTATCCCCGACAAGGGATAAGACCTACTTTATCCCCGCTCGGGGATATCGCAAATATGATAGAGACATAGGGATTAACGCCTCAAAAGGAAAGAAATACCCTATTGATAAAATATACACACGTCATTTTATTGATACGGCTAAAGCGGTTGGATTTGATACTGCGAGAATGGAAGAGATAATGAAAGAATTTGCGATAAATATGCCTAATGCCATTAAGGAATTAGAAGCAGAATTACCAAGCGATTCCCCCAAAAGTATCTCTGACAGCATATTCAGTAATACATTGATAACATTAAATAAAATCCACTTCAATAAAGATATATAGCTTTGAATGATAAAAAATGGATGCATATATTGACTGAATCCATTTTTCTAGTTGGGTAACTTGTTTTTGGACAGAAATGATTTAGATATATAGATCTAATCTATTTCTGACTGACTACAAAAGTATATTGAAACCTTAAGCATTTGTTATACTGCATGGGTGCAGTCTTATGGTGAACTTAGCTTAGTCCACCAGAATTCATATCTCGGCTACCTCGGCTACAATGTTTTTTTAGCTAGGCTATATCTTCTCTGAGAAGGTAACCTGTAATGGAATATTGCTCGACTAAGAAATCCAGCACCACCATTGACTGCGCCTTTAAGTTTGGTGTTTGTCTCACTCTATCATGATTTTTGAATAGATATCTTCTCATATATCTTTCCAAGCAAAATAGTGTATTTCCTGATTTGTCGTGCGACAAGTCGATGTCAAAGGTTTTTATTGCGTTACTGATCCAATAAATACCGTCATCTAAAAATTCACTCCCAATGCCACAAAGGAGTTTGCTGATACTATAGATAAAAGAATATTCACCACCTATCTTCCCGCTTAGGTCATTAAAAAAAAATTTATTCTCTGGCGAAAATGTATGCCATGCCATTGCTTCGTCCTTCCAAGGGACTCTTGCAAATAAAAATGATTCGATTATGCGCTCTTTATCATGCCGCCAACCTTGACTACTAATTGAATCAACAATGCAACCTTTAAATCGGTTCCATACAAACCAAAATGAGTCCGGTATATTCAGCGAGTCTTCAGCGCTAACAAATTCATTTAATAAATCAGCCATACCTTCGCTCAAGGTGAAGTCATCGGTAAAATATTTCAGGTATCTATCCTTTTCGCCATTACCTAGATGAAGAACAAATCGAGCATAGTGCTTTAAAAACTCATGTCTGAAAGCATAATCAAGACGGTCTTCTCTATCACGTGAGAGTAATTGTTGTGAAATTATCCTGATAATTTCCTCAATAAATGGCACAGGTTTATTGAGTGCGTTATCTAATGGCGCAAGCTGAAAAGCAGTTATCAATATGTCGTTATCTATGCTTTCAATATTGTTTATTGCGGATTCCTTGATGGTTTCATCTTCGATACTCTTTACTACATTCTCTAGTTCTTTAAACAACTCCTGTTCAAAGTCATTTTTATCAATGTCATACTTTTTCTGTTTATACGCCTCTTGTCTTAAACGATCCTGAACATCTCTATATTTTTGAGCAACTACCAAATACCCAATGTACAGCGACTTCATGAAATCAGGTTCATCTTTCCATAAGTGCTGAACAGCTTGAATAGCTACTGAATTTATCCTATCCATTCCCATCATCGATATAGAGTCATGTCTCATTAAGGCTCTAATTAAGATAAGCTTGATAGTAAGTCTTTCGTCTGGAAAGTCTTCTATCAATCTTGGAAGAACAAATAACGCAGGAACAAGGCCGTCACCAATCTGATGTATGTAATCATCATTGTTAACGATGTTTGCATATTCAAATATGACTTCCTTGCAAAATTCTAGCTCGGCTTTTCCTAATTTTCCTTTGAAGTCCCGCAACAGCACAGCGCATACATACGATGGTGTGGCTCGCTCAAACTGCAATTCCACCGTCATGCTGCCTTCTGAAAGTTGATTCCATATTTCTTTTGCCTCACCCAAAGCAATCAATGGATCATTTTCATAAGACTCATATTTATTGTAGTTATCTCTATTATAGAGCCTGCTATCAGCCCAAGTATTTAAAGCTAAATGTGTAAAAGGCTTGTTTGCTTCGCGCTGAGACGTTTCACTATATTCTTTAAGATCTGGTTCAATTTCCGGATTGAATTCTATTGCTATACCGTTTTCTACTTCTTTCGCTGCAGGTGACATTTTCCTTTTGTCCATGCGAGCTAAATATAAACGCCATGTTTTATATTGATGACTTTCATGTTCCTTAGCTGGTAAATTTTTGTAATGATGATCCAGGATTTTCCAAATTTCCTGAAGCCTTTTTTCTGATTCCTCTTCACTTACTTCCTCAGTTCTAAAGAACTGATATTGAAGTGCTATGCTTTCTAATGAATATTGCCTATGTTTTTGGTCGCAGGCACTTATCCTTTCATTCTCATGAAGTTCATTCATTCGGTTGAAACTAAAGTTTTTTAGCGAAGTAAGTTGAGTCTTATGTGTTTGATCCAGTATCATTCGAGAAGAGTCATAGAAGAAAAACTCTTTCGTCCTGAATAGAATTTTGGCAACATTAAATGTTTTCTCATAAAATGCACATACTATGCTTGCAACAACACCCACAAGCGCTGAAGATTCAGCTCTTGCTAGGATATAATTTAGATAATATTCAAGTGTTTCAGATTTAGTACTTTTTCCTCTTTCAAGAAAGAAACGTTCTAATGACATTAATATTGATTCAAGTAAGTGAGGACTTACCTGTGTCCCTCGGTACATGCACCAAAGACGAGTTGAAATAGGTAGACTAATATTTTTACCATCATCTAGAAACAATGTTGCAGTTTCAACTTGGCCTTTATCAAGACTAGATTCAGCATATTTTTTTGATGCATAATTTATTAGGTCGATAATGAAGTTTAGTGCTAATTTTAAATCGGTCATCAGCAAGGCGTATATAGGGGTCTGATAAGCACTTGCTGGATAATAGTCTTGGTGCCTAGTCTCAACACCAAATACATGGTCGTTCTCTAGTCTTGAACTATAATAATCGTCGCTTACTGATGCTTCATACATCCAGGAGCACTTGGCTAGAGCTATTACTTTTTCCGGAATCTCCATCGTAACATTGAAGCATTCCATTTTGGTTAAAATGAATTTACTCAAAAGGTGGTATGGGTCGTTATGTCGATTCCAATTGTTTAAAGTTACTTCATCAATTATAGCTTCCAGTTCATTTTTAATTTCACGTGCTCCATACAGAATAGTTAGGACCAAGTTTTTGGAAAAACCATCATCCCTACTATAGGTATCTTTTTCGATTACCAACTTGTAAAACGATAGAGCAATTAGGCTAGCATATTTAGTTGCATCGCCAGACTTATTGTGACTGTTCCAGTCGTACAGGACGGGCAGTGCAAAATTGAGATTATCTACGCCGATATGTTCGATATTTTCATTAATGAACTTAATTAGTGACTTCCATCCGGTTCCTTTTGACCTGGTTACCGCATAATCCATTGATAAAATATCTGGAGTTCGCACTCCAAGCCTATCAAAAAGACTACTATCTATCTCCTTACACCCTATTCTTATCAATAAACATATGCGCTTGAGAAGGCTGAAGTTGTCTTCTAATAGTAACTTTCTACTAATGTTAAAAAAGTAATTAGAGTATTCGGACAGAAGCATAGAAACTAACGCTTCATCTTTCCACAAATTCGGTATATTACGAGATGATAAGGTTTCTGCAATAAGGTGACTAACTTCTTCATTTTCGGCGCTAAGTTTTTCTGATAGCCACCGTCTGAAAACTCTTCTGATGGGCAAAGTTTGTTGTATCTTTTCAAAAAATATTTCTGCATTTTCTGAGGATAAAAATCTACCTTCAACGAATTTTTCCAGAGCCCACTCTTCATAAATATCATGAGTAATAAAATATCCTCTATTAGGCTCATAACTAATAATTCCTTCAGAAACTAAAGCTTCTTCTACTTTTTCATTGGAGTAACTAATGTCAGGAATGACAAAAAATTTTCCTGTATTGGCTCTTTCTTCAGCAAGGCGAATAAAAAATTGCTCTCTTCGAGGGGTTCTTTTTGTAATGACTCTCGGCCACAGAGACTCCTTGAATTCAAAGTAGCTCGCGCCCTTATTTTCCTGATAATACTTCAAGTATTCTCTCAGATAAAATGGAGTTAATATGAGCGATTTAAATTTTTTATCATTAGGAATAATAAAACCATGCTTTTTAGCAAGCTCGAACAATGTATTTTCGTTTAGCTTTTCTATGTGTATCGACTTAAAGCTAATTTTGTACACTTCATATAGCTGAAATATCAAATCATCTAGGTAGGAATTTCTCGTAGTAAACCACACCTTCCATCCATTTTTGATTAAGTTGGATAGATACTCTTTAATAGGACCAGTATTTTCTAGATCAAGTAAATGCTCCGCAGAATCAATAACAACTGTTTTATTGCCCACCCCTTCATGTGCCTCAATAAAATCCTTTAAAAACACACCTGACAAAAATTCATTCAAACTGCTAACAGAAAACTCTGTCGCTTTATGGACATAAAAGGCATCATCCCCCCCTTTATCTTCGTATAGCTCTTTTATCAAGGCTGTTTTTCCTGTGCCACCTTCGCCACTTATAATTAGCGCGCTAGCATCTGAGCTTTTAATTTCAGATATTATATTAAATCGATTAATTGAAACGTTTTCGTCACCAAAGGTTATAGTAGTTTCAATATCGTCTAGAATTGCATCCGTATGAGACTCAAACGAGTCCAAAAGTCCAAATAAATTATCAGATTGAGTGAAGAAATACGAAGTAATCCGGCGACAATCATCCACAACAAACGGAGACTCGAAAAAGCTACAGCATCTCCATTCAATTTCCAGGTTGTTTTCTTTTGCCTTTTTTTCTGCTTCTATTTTGCCTTTTGGTTCCTTTCCTTTATTTTGACCCCATTCTGAATTTGTGTAAAAAATTATTTTGTTTAAATCAGGGTAATCACGTTTCGCTTTTGTAATCGTTTCTAGGATGTCATTTTTGTGGCTAGATAGTGCAGCTTCATAAAATTTAGCTTGCCAACCAATATTAATTCCATCTTGGGAAATTGGATTGGTTTCTATTGCCGATTGGTTTTTATATCGAAAAATACCAGTTTTCACTCGGAATTCATTGCAAAAAAGGAGATAACACATCCATTCAAAAGCGTCTTGTGGATTCGTCGAAAATTTTGCTTTAAATATATCCCAATCAGTCTTGATCAATTTTAAATTCCCATTTTAAGTATTAAATTATATAGAAACAATCAGTGTCTAAATTATGACTATTTTTGGGGCGATCATACTCGATTTTTTCATTAAAAATCATGATGTAAATAACACTTTGATACTCAATGGTAGCTGTTTGAATAAAAGTTCAATATTATGAATTTAATTTAAAGTAAGATTAATAAGATATAGATGAGTAAGAAATCAGCAAAAACAAATTACATTACTCAAAGTTTTAATCAAAAAAACCTATAACTCCTCAATATTCAATAGCAACAGTTCTGCTCTCTCTAAGATAACTTGCTGCTGTTCTTCTGATTTTTTCTTCCAATTTGCATAGACCATTCTGGTGCGTGGATTGTTATTAAACTGCTCAATATGTGTATGCATAAAGTGCCAATACAGTGCATTTAGTGGGCATGCCTTTGGTTCAATTATTTGCTTCACGTTATAGTGACAATCAGAGCAATAATCACTCATTTTATTCACGTAGTTACCACTGGCTGCATAAGCCTTAGAAGCAACAATTCCACCGTCTGCAAACTGACTCATGCCACGAGTATTTGGCATTTCAACCCACTCGATTGCGTCAATATAAATCCCTAAATACCACTCATCTACTTCGTCAGGTTTAATACCGGTTAATAGACAAAAATTACCCGTGATCATCAAACGTTGAATATGGTGTGCGTAGGCGAAATCAAGAGACTGCTGTATCGCATGATGCATACAATTCATTTTTGTTTTCCCTGTCCAAAACCAACTTGGTAATGATAATGACGCTTCAAGTTTATTTAAGTTTTGATAATCAGGCATATTGCGCCAGTAGATCCCACGCACAAACTCTCTCCACCCTAGGATTTGACGAACAAAACCTTCTATCTGAGCAATATCTATGGCATCTGGGCGTTGATTAAACTCCGCAATAGCAGCATCAATCACTTGCATAGGACTGAGTATTTTTGCATTGAGAGCAAAGGATAAACGGCTATGAAACAAACTCCATTGTTTCTGCGTGAGCATATCATCAAGTTTACATGTCATTGCATCTTGAAACTTCCCAAACAAGGGTAAGCAATAACGACAGAAAAACACTAATAACTCACTCGCCTGCTGCCGATTTACAGGCCACAATAGTTGGTTATTCGCTTGTCCAATCATCGTCACATTATGACGTTCCAGACGCTTAAGAATATCAGTGACATCGTTAGCGAATAATAATGGCGTGGGCACACAATCAAACTCACTTGCCTTTAATTTGTTTTGATTTGCACTATCAAAGTTCCATTTGCCTGCAACAGGTTCTCCCTCTTCCATCAGTATATTAAAGCGCTTTCTCATCTTACGATAAAAAGGTTCCATGCGATGATGATGGTTCGGCTTAAACTCTTTTTCAATGTGCGCTTCAGATAGAAAGAAGTGTTCACTTTCATAAACTTGAGAAGATATTGATAATGACAAGCAATAGCGCTCTAGCGTGCTGCGTAAACGGTATTCGTCAGGGAGTTGATACTCAAAATGGGTAATTTGGTGTTTAGCAATAAGGTGATTTAATAGATCGTCTATTTTTTCAAATGGCTCTGTATCGTCCAAGGTTAAGTGCATCACTCGATGCCCTGCACTTTCTAATGCGGTTGCAAACTGGGTCATCGCAGCAAAAAAAGCACACACTTTTTGCACATGGTGTTTTACATAGGCGGTTTCTTGATGCATTTCTGCTATCACGTAAATCGTTTGTGGATCGCGGTGTTGAAACCATGAATGACTGGCATTTAATTGGTCGCCTAAAATAAGTCGTAATCGGTCAGCTGTATCGTTCATAATCATCCTTTATTTTAAACCTTTGTTTGTAGATTTATTATTCACTTTGATGCCGTAAAGACCGACAACGCCTAGAGCAATATTTAACCATAGGCCAATCTCGCTCCCATTTCTTTCTCCAACTGAATGGCCTTTCACAAACAACGCATATCTTCTCTGGTAACTGTGATTTTTTCATCGTTTTATGCCTGATCTAATCTGTCTTGATAACGCCCTAACCCATTAGTCTTTGAGCTCAGGGCTCGACCTTATAAGTAATCCTTATTCTTCGGCTTGCCACTTGTTAGTGTAGTGACCATCTGGATCATATTGCTGAGTCTGTTTTTCAATATTAAAGTGACGTCCACCACGAGGATCTGCGCCTACTCCTGCGATATATTGCCAATTTCCCCAATTAGAGGCGACATCGTGATCGATCAATTGTTGTTGAAAATAAGCTGCACCAAAACGCCAATCAATTCCTAATTCATTAACTAGGCAACTGGCTACGATTTGTCGCCCTCGGTTAGACATATATCCAGTATTGTTTAACTCTTTCATGCACGCATTCACAAGTGGGTGTGATGTATTGCCCTCACACCATTGAATGAAACGATCATCACAATACTGTGTTACTGGCTCATGTTCAGCACCCCCTTGAAAGCGATATAATTGCGAACCTAACTGCAAGGCCAACCATTGAAAGTATTCACGCCAGAGCAGTTCAAAGCCAATCCAGTAGGTGGATTCGTTCGCCCCGTAACGTGCTTCATAGTATTTTAAGTGGTGCCAGATTTGTCTGGCTGAAAGGTTACCAAGGGCTAGAAAGTGGCTCATTTTTGTTGAATTATCCCAGCCATCTAACGCATTTCTGGTTGTTTTGTAACTGCTTGGTCTATCGGTTTCAAAGTAAGCGATGACATGATCTATTGCGCATAATTCACCGCCTATAAATGGCCCATCATGGTGTTCTGTTTTGCCATAAACGTCGGCAGATAAAGTGTTGGCTTTTGCCCATCCCGCCTCAGCCGTTGCTGCATCCATAATTTGCAGAGGTTGTGGTAACGACTCAAGAGAAATAGCGGTGATTTCATAAGGGTCTATAGGCGCTTTTTCTACTGATTTTCTAAATTTTGAAAAGGACGCTAAATTTTTTTCAGATAACGTTAATTGGTTTGGTGAAAATAAGGTTGAATCCCAATGTGATACAAAATGAACCTCTGGTAGTTGTTGTTGAACCTTTTGCCAATGGCTTTGCTCGTAAACACCCACTTGCTGTGAATGACCAAGTAAATCAATTTTTTGCTCTTTCACTAAAGAGACTATCACTTGCTCGGAACGGCCATATAAAATATGCAACTGATGCCCGTGATCCCGTAGCTGTGAATTAAGCTGTTGCAACGATTGATATATCAGTTGCCAACGATGATACCCTACCTGCTTATGACCGTAATTATCAGAGTTAACCCATCTAGGATCGACCACATAGACAAAGGCAATTTTATCCGCCAGTTTTAATAATGACGCCAAACTGCAATTGTCTTGCAAACGTAAATCATGACTAAACCAATACAATGCTTTTTTCATCTTCAACCTCATTATCTGACTACTTAAAATTTACGTAATAAAGCACTTTGTGGTTCACAAAAAAATCAACTATTTCAACTCATTTATATTCAGAGTGATCTAGGTACGGCACTCAATCGTAGTTAGCTAGGTAACAAAAACTACTCTCTCCCGTAGACAAGTCAGGAGTTTCTCATGGAAAACAGACTTACCATTAAAGAGTTTCTTAGAGTATTTGAGTGCGTTCGCTCATCAGGACATATTCTCAATGACAAATATGTATTGGGCGATCTCTGTGCATGGCACGATTACGATGGATATACCTGTTGGTTGGGCTATAAAGATGTGACCGTCACGTTGATGTTTCATGGCTCTCTCAAAATCGAATTTGACCGCGCATCAAACTATTCTGATTTCACGACCCAGTGTTTGTCAGTGCTCTCGGAAAATTATAGTGTTAAGGAAAGTTAGGATGAGTGAACAACAATTTGAAATTATTGATTTTACAAACCCCGACGAGTATCAACGGTGGTCTGTGGTAAATGACAACGTAATGGGTGGCATTTCAATTGGCCAGCTTTACTACGATGGGAAAACATGCCGATTTCTAGGTGCATTATCACTAGAAAACAATGGAGGCTTTAGCTCTATAAAGCGCTATATTGAGCCTCTATCTAAAGAAGTAAACACAATAGAATTTATGTTCACGGGCGATGGGCATACCTATCAATTAAGACTTACCACGTGGAAGAATGGTGAGCGCATTCAATACAAACACGATTTTACCACCACTAAATGTAAACAGCAGAAAAAGACATTTCACTTACACAATTTTCAAGCTGTTTTTAGAGGGCAATTACTTAGTCACGCTCCCGATCTTGTAGCGGACGATATCAAACAAGTTGGCTTTCTCATTGCGAATAAACAAACATCACCCTTCGCTCTAGGTTTGACTCACATTCAATTTAAAACGCTCAATAACGTTCCTAGCCATACCTAATCAAAACTTTTGTAGATAAGTCTTTTCGTTGGAATGTTAATATCCTGAACAGAACCATTAATATAAACAAAATTAGACAGATCAGTAAATTGATTTAATATAACCTCTCTGCTGTCTAACGGTGGAATCGCATAACGCTCGAAGTTAACCCCAAAATAAGATTGAGTGCCAATAAGAAGCACCGGAGTGTTAGGCTCTATCCTTTTCCAATCTTCAAAACCAATCCCGCATAATTTATCATCCCTTAGGTTAGTATGATCGAAAGCCTGCAATTGTCCTCGACAACTTTTATTCACCAAATAGTGATCATGACTTTGAGTAACTTTAGCTATTAAGGCTACTTTTTCACCCATGACCATGTGATAAACCAGTGCGATACTCCCTATAGGGCCAATCCGAAATATCGCCGCTATCACAACCGTAAAAACAAACAACACAGAGCAACGCTTCATTTTGCTCAGATTGTTTGGATTGTGACGTCCCTTATAAATCAGAAACAATAACAAAATGAATGCACAGCTCCATGATGCGTATGAGAGAATGCTCGATGCCGACTCAAAATAGTTAATGTATCCTACATAAGTAATGGTTATCATCATATAGACGATAGACATGACTGAGCAAATAATAAAAATCATCCCTTTACTTCCCTTACCAACCTTGCTTCCACATCACAGCTCAAGTAAGCCAGAGCCCAGTCCCATTGCGATTTTTTGAATCGTTATCATTGTTAATATCCTTTTTTATTTCAGTTCGATCGCTTCAATGGTAAAGCCCATCGATGATAATTGACCTGTGGCTTTGCTTGAGAGCCAGCTTTAATTACTATAAATGAGAAAAATAACAGATATGTATCCCCTCAACAACGCGCCAGCGCCTCACCCCATTCTTCAATCCACTCCAGAATAAGTCCAAACACTTCTACCTCTGCCTTGCCGTAACAATAAAAGGCATTGAGGCCAAAAGACACATTACTTCCTAACTCTTTTAGCTTCAATTCAACCACCTCTCCTCGCTCTACGTATGACGTCATGTAATGCCTTGGCATAATTGTCCAGCCATGCTGTTTTACTAACTCACATAGGAGATCGTTATTACTAACGGTGTGCATTTTTGGTGAAACTTGAACCGAGGTAAAATTTAATTTTAAAGTTACGAAGTTCTCTGTGACGTATTGAGTATCTAGCATTAAGTTTTCGATCTTTAAATCATCAATTAATGCCAAAGGTGAGTTGACGCCTGCATAACAACCAACTTGGATCGGTTTTATCGCCTTCCATGTGACTTCTTTCTCTGCAAACAACTGCCCACGATATGGCATGATGGCGATATCGCATTCACCTTCTTGCAATTTATCCATTGCTTCTTGCCGAGTGCGATGCTTCCAATTTATAACGATGTCTGAGTTGTAATCCATCACACGTTTTTCAATGTGCGTAATTAAACTGAGAGGCGTGATCACATCATAATAGATCGTAACGGTATGAACGTTAGATTCGTACAAGGCTTGGCTTTGCACAAACAGAGAGCGATTTTGTTTTTCAACTAACTTAGCACGGTGATACAAATGATCAGCTTTCTCTGTTGGAATGGCTTTTCTGCCTTCAATCACAAACAGCGAATAACCTAACAGATCTTCATAGGCCACCACATGTTCACGTACTGTAGTTCGAGATTTTTTAAGCTTTCTTGCTGCGCTGCTGTATGAGCCTTGTTCATATACGGCAACAAAAGCGCTCACTTGTTCTAATGTATGCATTCAATCACTCCTTTGATTTTATATCTCCACCCAGCTTGTTAGGTATACCCTATCATAACTGACTTCTTTGTTTTGGTATTACATGAAAAGATATTACTTAATTTTAGTTATGGCAAAAACAGAGAGGACATTATGAAGACGTTCCCATTGAGTTTACTTGCAGGCTTTCTTGTTTCACCTTTTGTATTGGCTTCACCTGATCTGATTTTTACCAATGGTGACATAATTACGGTGACCGGTGAATCTGATCGCGCTGAAGCCGTTGCGATAAAAGATGGCATCATTGTCGCTGTTGGTAATAACCAAGAGATCCTTAAGCAAAAAGGCACCAATACCCAAATCAAAGATTTAAAAGGCAAAACTCTTGCGCCAGGATTTATCGACAGTCATGGGCATTTTGCTCAATATCTTCCTTTAATTGAAAGCCCGTTCCTTTATCCTGCACCAATGGGAGAGGTGAACTCGTTTGATGACATTAAACAGAGAATGGCGGACTACTTTAATCAACCAAATCTTGATACCAACAGCCTTCATGTGGCTTTTGGTTATGACGATGCCGAGCTAAAAGAGAAGCAACATCCTACTAAACAATTTTTTGATTCCTTTAGTAAAGAGTACCCTTTCTGTGCTGTGCATATATCAGGACACCTTGCGAGTTGTAACAGCAAAGGGCTTGATTTCATTGGATTCACTAAGCAAAGCACGAACCCAGATGGTGGCGTATTGCGTCGTGATAATAATGGTGAACTCACTGGCGTTTTAGAAGAGTCTGCAATTTATCCGATTTTAGGAAACCTTCCTGAAATGACTCAAGAAGATGCTATCCGCCGTTTTGGTAAGGTTCAGGATTTATACGCCGGTTATGGCATTACCACCACACAAGAAGGCTTAGCAACACTTCCGGCACTTAATGCGATGAAAACCATGGCAGAGCAAGATTTATTAAAAATTGACCTACTTGCTTATGCAAAATGGGTAGATTTAAAAGAAGCAGTAAAAGTCATGCCGATGAAATCATCCATTAATGGTTTAACGTTAGCAGGCGTGAAAATGGTGGGTGACGGCTCTCCACAAGGTAAAACCGCTTATCTCTCAACGCCATATTTTGTACCCCCACACAGCCACGCTTATGATTATCACGGCTACCCAGTGTTAACTCAAGATGAGATGAATCAATGGGTAGATACCGCGTATCAAATGAATGCTCAGATCCTAAGCCACAGTAACGGCGATGCGTCGGCAGATATCCTATTAAATGCGGTTGAGCTGGCTGATGCCAAATATGGCAAAGAAGATCGTCGAACAGTGGTGATCCACGCTCAAACCACACGTTTAGACCAAATAAAACGCATGAAGAAAAATGAGATGATCCCTTCTTTCTTCCCTGCTCACACCTTCTTCTGGGGGGATTGGCATCGTGATTCCGTGTTAGGCCCTTGGCGTGCATCTAATATCTCGCCTATGGGTTGGGCAAATTCAAATGAGTTGATGTTTACTATTCACATGGACGCCCCTGTGTTATTCCCAGACATGATGACTAATATGTGGAGTGCAGTAAATCGTGTTACACGCAGTAATCAAACCTTAGGTGAGCACCATAAAATCACGCCATATCAAGCGTTAGAAGCAATAACCATTAATGCCGCGTATCAGAACTTTGAAGAGAAAAGTAAAGGCTCAATTGAGATTGGAAAACGTGCCGACTTGGTGATTTTAAATGAGAACCTACTTGAGATTGACCCAATGAAGATAAAAGACATCGTTGTTTTAGAAACGATTAAAGATGGGAAAACGGTCTATGTAAATAATGATTACTAGCTCGAGATAAATAACTTGCCACCTCTATTATTAAAGGTGGCGAGTTAACACAAAAAACTATTTTATTGTTTTCTTTATTGCCATTTCAGCCAGTTTTGGTGCGGCGGCTTTTAGGGCACTTGGCGCTACCTTCTTACCGACGTTAACTGCGCGTCCCAGTTGTTTTTTCAATGATGCACCTCTCTCCATCGCCTCTTTTCGCTGACGATTGCGCTGTACGTTATAAGCCTCGGTGATCTTATCGACTAACGTCTGTTTTAACTCTTCAACACCAAAATGCGTCTTATCTATTGAAATTGATAACGGTAAAACAAGATCGGAACACAGTAATTTTTTGTTGTATTCCATCGCTTGTTTAATCACTTTTGCTTTTGCTGCTGTTGGCTGTTCTAGATCGTAAGGTGGCTCCCACTCCCAAGCCGGATTTAATCTATCGACTTGGTTTACCACTGAAATAACGGTTGGTTTTTTACGAGAGATATTTTTTGGATCGGCATAATAGCGCTCGAATTTTTCATTCAGTTGCTTATCAAGATCACGAGCCGATTGATTGGCTTTTAATACCCACAACACTAAATCCGCTTGGGTCATCTCTTTTAACATCTGTTTTTCAGTTTTTTCGTTACCGTCTAGTCCTTGTAAATCAACCACATTCACTTCGGCTTCATTGACGAGTGCACTATAAACCGTCACGTTATCGGTAGATGGCAGTACATCGACCTCTGCGACAAATTCTTCTTTTAATGTATTTATAATCGATGACTTACCCGAGCTGGTTTGACCGACCATCACAATTCGGATCGGCTCTAACTCTGTCGCTACTCTCTTTTCATCTTGCTTTGAAATCTTTGATGCTTGTAAGTCACCCTCTTCCAAACTAAAACGACCACTGTATAAATCAATGGCAACCGCAGCGACTTCATCTAGTAACGCTTCTTTTGCGGTTTGCTGCATATCAGACACCACCCCTCTGGTCATTGATGAGATAGCTTGCTCTCGACTGAGATCAGATACGACTTTTAGCGGATTATAATAAAGATTTTTTGCATGATTCGCCCAGATCGCGGCTTTTACTATCTTTTGACCCACATCGCCATATTTATCATAAGCGTCATATCCCGCTTTAATATACGAGAGCTTTAAATACTCAATACCGGGAATATGTTCTTGCACCACGACTTTGTATCGCTGGCTGATCTCTTCAAACAGTTTTAAGCCTTCAGGAATTGAGAAATCTAACGCTTTTTTATCAAACTTAGTTGCCACAAATTCAAGAACGTCCAACCCTATTTCGTCAAGGTTTCCCCACTCAACATTGTCTTTGAGTAACTCTCGTGAATAGTGCTGTGATTGCTTCCATATGGCGACTTCATTATGAGACCACTCTTCAGAGGCTTTAACCAGACCCTCTTTAATCTCAATTTTGGTTTCTTCTGTTACGGCTTTAACTGGTTTATCTGCGGTGCGGCTTAGAATAAATAAAGGAATACTGACCGCCAACGTGCTGATAGCAATGGTAATTGACAGCTCTAATAGGTGGCCATATTTAACTGCAAAAAACAGAGCGAAACACATCATAATGATGACAGGAAGCACTGAGGAAATAATGACTATCCCCCAGCGTCCACCAGAGAGATCCGATAATAGACGATATAGGCGTTTAATCTTGTGCATAACCTGACACTTCCTTACCTTTTTTCAAAGAGTCTTTATAGAGATCTTGCATGTCCAGAGTTGATACTTCTTCGCCTTTACTCTTATGATAAAAGTAGAAACAAGCGGCTCTGCCTAATCCGTAAGTGGTTCCAAAACTCATTGCAGCAGCGGCAACCGCACCCACGGTTTGACCATAAACGGGGATAAATTTAACCAATTGCCTTGCACCGAGCTTTACTCCATATTGCAAAGCAAAACTGCTGCCAAGCGTACCTATCAGTTCACTAAAAGTTTTCTTATTCCATTCAACGCCGTATTGATTGGCTAAGCTGTGTAACATTTTAGCTTGAATGGCAGGAACAGAGACTAACCCTACCCCTGGAATTAAATCACTAGCGCCGGCACTGCCTGAATACCAAAGCACTTCGTTCTCAACTTTATCAAAGTTTGCTTCTTCAACAGTGGCGTGATCTTTATCATCCACCATCATGCCGATGACAGGTAATATCTTAGTGAGTTCTTCTATTAACTCATCATAGTTATATACTGTGCCGTCGCTGGTTTCGAAATCAACCGAGATTGCCTCAACTTTTTTACCCCATACCTCTTTAACCTGCTGTTCGTTAAAGGTCGTTTGACGATCACGATTTGCCTTTTCACTAAGAAGTACCGCGGTATGAATCAACAACAAATGCTTAATTTTCTTTTTCTTCTTGATCTGTTTTAGTGCCGCTATGACTGAAGATTGTTCTGGTTCATCGGCCTTCATGACAACGACAAGCGCATGACCTGATTGACCTATTTCTTCAAGATCGCCCTTTGGATCGTAATCTGCCTCACCTAACCCTCTGGTATCTAAAAAGCGCATAATTGGCTTATCTTGCGGAAACTCATACGCCTCGGCGGTCATGGTGCAAGGAGCAAAACCATTACCCACTTCCACAGATGAAAGCCCTGTTAACGTCTGAATGAAAGAAGATTTACCCGCACCTGTTTTACCGAGTAGCCATAAGGTAGGTAAATGCTTGCGCTGAAACTCGTGAGCTTGAGTTAAATCAGGGTTTTTATTTGGATTTATGAATGCTTTGATTTGGTCGAACATATCATTCCAACTAATGGAAAAGAATAAAGTATTTCTCGATTATAACACTTAAAGGATCAATCATCATTGAAAGCGAATATCTGCATTAAAAATACAAATCAAAAAATAATCATTAAATTTTCTAATCAAAGTGTTGACAGCAAAGTTTCGGAAGCATATATTGATTACATGAATTGCCATTTGGAGTTCATTGATAACTGGTTCGCCTTATTATAGGGAACAAAACGTTATCACAATGAAGCGGCTCTACTGATTACTTATTTAAGAATAGTAGCGTTGTTTCTAATATTTAATCTTGAACCATATGTCATTAATGAGTCTATATTGGCTCTGAATATGTGTTCTTTCTCCTCGCTTAGTGCGTCGAGAACTATTGCTTATTTTAAAGGATAGTATTATGCGTAATATCGATTTCTCTCCCCTATACCGTCACGCCATTGGTTTTGATCGCCTGTTTAATCTTGTAGAAAACAGCGCTAACAAACCATCTCAAAATGGTTACCCACCCTATAACATCGAACAGAAAGACGAGAACAACTACCGTATTACCATGGCTGTTGCTGGTTTCTCTGAAGATTCGTTAACAATTTCTCAAGACGAACATATGCTGATTGTGTCAGGTGACATTACTTCATCTGAAATAAAACCAACTTACGTTTATCAAGGCATTGCAGAGCGCAACTTTGAAAGAAAATTTCAACTTGCTGATTATGTAACCGTATCTGCAGCAAGCATGGAAAATGGATTACTTCATATTGACCTTGTTCGAGAAGTACCAGAAGCCGTCCAAGCACGTAAGATTGCCATCAACAAATAGCAATATATTTCATTGAGAATAGCGTAAACCTATATCTTCATACTCGGTTTACGCTTACAAAAAACATCTAATTTAAAATATTTGCATTAAAATAACTAATGCGAATTCAAAGGAAAAATTATTATGGGTAAAATCATTGGTATCGACCTAGGTACAACGAAT